>CBDALO010000163.1:0-384202 GCA_965196985.1 Gammaproteobacteria bacterium
GCGTGCTACCTAACTGTCAAACAAAATGTCTAAGTTCAACCTTTTGTTGGCAAATCTATTGTCCCCCAGGGGCGCAATGGGGGCTAGATTTTTGAGGGGTAAAGACAAAATTTAAGTGGCAGAATTTCTTTCAAAATTGAAAATTTGCAACTGCAGCTGCTTTAAGAGCATCTTGATGATTTTTGATATCGTTCAAGGTAAATATGAAACTTTCAAATTACTGTAAAATTAACAGGAAACTAGATAATTCTCGACTTGACTTTGTTTGCAAATTTGATGGATAATTTTGATATTAGAAGACAGATAGTTTGTAGGAGACTTAGAGGGCGGGAAGATCTTTTCGACAATTCGACAAAGCAAGTTATACAGTTTCGAAAAAAAATTCCGACAAAGTAGAAAAACTACCAAAATTTTCGACAGACTCATTGCTAGCGGCAAAACTCGACTTTTATCTAATTGTCTGGGACGTTTTCAAATAAACTATGTAATTAAGTACAGCTGTTTCCCTATTTTATAAACTCGCTATTTGACAAACGGCAAATATTAAATGGAATTTCTATTTTAAGCTTTGATTTCAACAGTAAATAAAAAATAATAGGAACAGTAAAACGAACTATTGTTGGGTCTTAAACTCGTCTTTTCTCTAATCGTTTTTATTAATAACTAAAATAACTGTGATATTACATGTGAACTTCAACAAAAACGTGGGATTTTCACTTGTATTCTTCTATAATGCTTTCCGTTTTTTTTTTCAGATTCCACTTTGGATTCAGCCACTCTTCGCATCACATTTCAATTTGAAATTCAATTAGTGCTTCATTCAGCAATTTGCAGCAAGTCGAAAAAATGGGAAAGAAGCCCTGGCCCCAAACCTCTCACTCCACGCCATGCCTTTTTAACGCATTTGAAAACGTTCTGGCAAGGGTTTGAGCCACACAAATTTTAGAATTGAGATTTACGGATAGTAGGGGGTGTCTTTAGGGCATAGTAGGGAAAAGGGCGTGGCATAAAGGACATACCTGGATGTTCCAATGGACGAAATTCAATGTTATGATTTTGTAAACCATTTCTGCAATGACGGAACCTGTTTGAATGCCAGGCCAGAAAATTGTTTTAAGTGCATTGAAAGCCAATATCACTTTCTGCAACCCAGGGCAAGGTAGCCTGTGATGATTAAAGGAAGGGTTTTGTGATGAGAGTAGATAAATAGTCAAACTCAAAAAATCACAAAGCGCCAAAAAACAAGACAATATGTGATCAGAAATAATAAAGATATATTGAAACGTTTGTTTCTTTAATGCAGACTTTTTTGGGGCAACACAACAAAAGCAAGGGCAAAAAATTCAAAAGAAATTTAACGAATTCAGCTTCTCAAAAGAAATCTTCAAACGTTTGTTTGGTGCAATAAATAATCCAGCAGCATCCAAAGCCAATCTAATTACAAAGTTCCAGCTCTTCAGTCCAGAATAGACGGGTAGTTTGGAGTGAAATGGGAGCTTGTCAACTTATAAATCTTGAATAAATGCGAAACTTGAATAGCGCTCCCCATTAAAATCTTTAATATGCCGATCTTCTTCACAACGCTGAAAGCACAATAAATAAAATTAGGTGTTTCACAACGATTGAACAAGACTGGTCTCCCCTTCCGCTCCAGACTCGAGAGTACCTACAGTTTGCACTCACAATCAGTAGCTATAATGTGCTATATTTGCTGTTGTTGATCTTGATTGTACCATTCTTGATATAAAAAAGCTGAACAGTAGCTCGCAAGGCAGCATGGGAGAAATCAATTTATCGCCTTTAATTTTCTGTTTACAAACAAACGCGATTTTTCTGTGAGAAAGGCTTGGATCATTAGCATGGTAACTGCAATAAAAAGGCCCGTATTACGTAAAAGAGATCATTAAAACCATACCATATTATTAGCATAACATTAATTAAGAAACTCTCTTTTTTATTCAAATAGCAAATGCAAAGCAATATCTGTGCAAAATAAAACTTAATCAAAAATCGCGAGACTGGTTTCAAGATTCAGTGTCGTAAGATATAGACATGGGTACACTTTCAAAAAAGTCAGTTCAAAAGTATGCACTCATTATTCTGCTCTCTCAAATACTTGGTCTTGCTTTTGGCATCGAATCCCGAAAAGGGTTTTTCACTAGCCTTGATGCTGATGATGTCAAGGAAGATTCCATCAAATCAGTTTTACTGAAGACACTTAGTGTGCCAAGCGAGCTGTCATGTTCTCAAAAATGCTTTGCAGATGATCAATGTGCATACAAGTCATTTTATCCCACATCCTCCAAATGCAAGCTTTACAAATCGGTGTCGCCAGCCAATGTCAGAAAAGATGCAATGACAAGCAAAAAAGTTACGGTAAGGAATATCCATTTACATTATTCAATAACCTAATGAAGTGCAGATTGCTTGGTGGAATTTTTTTCATCTCATTTCTTTGATATTTACCCACAAAATCTCTATCAGCTTTATGCATTTAGTATAAATTAAAATATTAAAATACGTAAGCGTGTTACAATTAAATTTAAGAATTGAGTACTACCACAGCATGAAATTTATTAACTGCTGCACTTCCTGGAGATCGTGTATTGGAAAACATTGCTATTGCAGCAAGTAAGCTTTCCGATTTCTTTCGTCGGATCTAGAAACTTGCAGGAGGGGGGTTTCTAGATCCGTTTGAGACATTTTTGAATTTCCGCCTTTGATTATAAACATCTCTTGTATTCACTTATGACATCGTAGCACTTTCGATCCCATTTAGGCCAAGAATGCCTGTATTGCAAAGCCATGCGGGAACAAATGCAAATGCAATTCACTCCTTGGAACTGATGAATACGCATGCGATTGTTATTTTGAAGGTAAAATCATCACTTGAATTTTCAAAAGAGTGTACAACAAAAAATTGTTATATGGACAAAAATTATGCGAAAACTTTGATTAAAATTAACAGGGACGTCGAAAAATTCCTGGACTATCCCTAGTCGCGCTGCTTTCCTTTGCTCAGCTCTTTGTATAAGACTTCCGATACGATCTATGTTTTTTCCAACAATCGCTAAGCCAACATAACTCTTAAAGCCATCAATGCCGTGATCTAGGCATTGATCCAACCCATGAACTTCAAGAGCATTAATACTGGATTCTACCGCAGAATGCTTTTGTTTCGCTTTCACAAACGAGTCTGACTTTTCAATTTCCTGTGCTTCCTTTGAGAGTCGACCTTTTCTCGGCAATGCAACAACTTCCAAAATATCTGCTAACGCAGATTGATTTTCTTTTGAATGAAAGCCCTTATCAAAACTACATGTGTTTAACTCTGGGAACTTTTGTTGGGTCTCTTGAACCATAGATACGGCGACCTTGTCATCAGTCTCATTCTCCATCACACGATGATGCAATATAAATTGGTGTTGATCCTCCAAGACACAGACTTTCATTCCTAATTCGACTGGTACACCAGCCTTTCCTTTTACAATCCATTCAGTATGTGGCTGAAAGACAGAAAAGACTTTTTCTTCATGCGGGATCTTTTCATCCAATAATATTCGGCGTTTAATTTGATCAACTTGGCGATCTGCATGAACCGTGAACATTTCTATACTTTCAACCAGTGGCGCATCTTGCGGCTTCAGTAGATCGGCTTTCTGGATAGCGTTTATTGAGGCATGTGCTTTATCTAAATATTTTTGCGCAATATTGAGATACTCCTGATGAGCATCCTTGATTGCCTTGTCCTTTTTGTTTTGTTGATCTGCTTGCTTGCTCTTACTGCGCTTTTTTAGTTGAGCTATTCGCATGAGCCGTTTCAGATGCTTGATGTTATATCGATATTGACGCCAGTCACTCAATCCGCTGTGTTCACACAGCTTGGCCACCTGCTGAATTATTTTGCGCATTGCGTCAAACAGTAAGCTTATGTCTGTTGGAAAATGTACGTCTGTTTCAACCACAAAGGAATCGCAACGGCCTCGCAGAGGCTCACTTTTTTTTAACAATGAATGACCAGCTTTCACAACAACTTGATTAATCTCATCTAACAACTCGGGAGTGAGTAGCGAGACATTGTCTTTAATTGTTTGCAGCTGATACTCTATTTTATCGAAAAAATCAGCATGCCCTAGCATTTCACGAATGGTTTTATGTTGATTCACAAGTTCATGCAGTCGATCATAATCACAATTTAGACTCAGGCGGAGTACTCCCATGACCAATATTTTCCATAATTCCATACCAGGGCGTCCATTATTCTTGTCAACCTCAGGTGCAATCTGAGCCTCTAGTAGTTCGAAAATCTCCTTCCGTACAGAGGGTGTACTATAAATAAACTGTAGCCCTTTTAATAATTTTGGAATGTCATCCCGTGATTTAGAGCTGATTTGAATTTTAGAAATATCTACTTGGCCAATTTGCATTTGTGGATTTTGGGCTAGTCTTGTCATTCTTGCTTTCCAGTGAAGAGTTACCATGCTGTGGCGAAAAATCATCGAAGATTAAGGCATTATATCGAAAATAAGCTGTAAATAGCTGGAAAACGAGTATTTAGTGCTGTTTTTTGAAAATCTTCATGTGACCAGTTCGCCCCGAAACATTGAAAATAAAAGGCTTTGCGGGTTTTCTGTCAGTCACTAACTAGCAAGTCCTTAAGGCCAACCCATAGTGCTTCTTTCAATGGCATTTCACGCTCGGCGGGTACAGCTTCGAGTTTATGCTCAGTCGTAGTAAACACAGTCCACATAGTTGCTAGCAGAAAAGCCGCACCACCAATATAAAAAGCCCACTTAATAGAAGCAGGAATAGCATGCCCTGGCGTTACTTGCGGATTGACATGAAAGAGGTGCAACATAAGCCAAGGTAATAAAGCCGCAATAGTTGCTCCGGCGCCACTGAAAAATGTTTGCAAAGAATAACCTAGTGTTCGGTTAGCCCCGCTTGAATGTTCTGCAATTAAAGCACGAAAAGGTACAACAACCCCATTATTACTAGTATCTAAAACCCACAGCAAAGCTGCTGCCATCCAAAGCGCGCTCGAATTTGGCATTAATACTAAGCTGATGAAGGCTAATACTGCCATCAACACCATATAAGGCCGCCTACGTCCCCAACGAGAGTGACTTCGATCGCTTAATTGTCCAATCAATGGTTGCACCAACAATCCCGTTACCGGCCCTGCCAGCCACAAGAAAGTTAAACTACTAGCAGGCGCGCCTAAAAATTTATAGACGCTACTCATATTTGCCATTTGTAGAGCACTACCAAACTGAATACCAAAAGAACAAATCGTTAAATTAAGCAAACGAAATAGCTGAGCTCCTGCCAGTGATTTTTTATTGAGACTTACTTCTTGATCGATACCGCATTCCATAGCGCCTCCAAAAGGATCACATACACAACGTTGGTATTTTTTAATGTGTGCAGTGTTATTAATTGCGAGAAAAATTTAGAGATGTCATAGCTGGCAACAGCATATAATAAAGCTTAAATGAAAGTCAATGAAGTGCTTCGATAAATACCACATCTAACGACAAGGTCGTTACATAAAAAATGGCCCACCAAAGTGAGCCACTAAATAAAAATAAAGTTGAATTTACTCTTCGGCTGAAGACGCTTCTTCCGTCGCTGCATCACCAAAAACCGAAGGTTTCATACTTAAACGAATACGTCCTTGACGATCAATTTCAAGCACTTTAACTCGAACCTCTTGACCTTCCTCTAAGTGATCAGAAACACTTTCAACTCGCTCTTCCGCGATTTGAGAAATATGCACCAACCCATCTTTGCTTGGCAACACAGTCACCACTGCACCAAAATCGAGGATCTTAGTTACCTTACCCTGATAAATCTGTCCAACTTCAACTTCTGCAACAATTGCCTCAATACGCTCTTGTGCGGCCGCTGCAGCAGCGCCATCAACTGCAAAAATATTCACTTTTCCTTGATCATCCAGGTCAATACTTACACCTGTTTCTTCAGTAATAGAGCGGATAGTTGAGCCACCCTTTCCGATTACCTCACGTACTTTTTCAGGTTTGATATGCATAGTAACAATACGAGGCGCATTCTGAGAAATATCTTTACGAGGCTCAGTAAGCAGCTCATTCATAATACCTAAAATATGTAACCGCGCTTCTTTGGCTTGCTCAAGCGCTGCTTTCATAATGACTTTGTTAATACCTTGGATTTTGATATCCATTTGCAAGGCAGTAATTCCATCTTTGCTACCTGCCACCTTAAAGTCCATATCACCTAATTGATCTTCATCACCTAGGATATCAGTTAGCACAGCATAGCTCCCCCCTTCTTTCACCAACCCCATTGCAACACCAGCAACAGCAGCTTTAACAGGAACACCTGCATCCATTAAAGCAAGGCTTGTACCACAAACCGAGGCCATAGAGCTTGAGCCATTAGATTCGGTGATTTCAGAAACTACACGTAGCGTGTAAGGAAATTCTTCTTGGCCTGGCACAATAGCTGCAACACCACGCTTAGCTAAACGACCATGTCCAATCTCACGACGCTTAGGGCTACCCATCATGCCTGTTTCACCAACACAGTAAGGAGGGAAGTTATAGTGCAGCATAAATGGCTGACGGTACTCACCTGTCAACGCATCAATAATTTGTGCATCTTTTGCAGTACCTAGCGTTGCAACCACAATAGCTTGCGTTTCACCACGGGTAAACAAAGCAGAACCATGTGCTTTTGGCAGAATGCCTGTTTTAACAGTAATTGGACGTACTGTACGTGTATCACGGCCATCAATACGTGGATGACCATCTAGTACACGCTGACGCACGATTGATTTCTCTAGTGACTCAAAAGCTTTCTGTACATCTGACTCACTAGGACCCTCTTCTTTTACCAGCTCTGCCATAACCTTTGCTTTTAGTTCAGCAAGCTCAATCTGACGGGCCTGTTTATCAGCAATCTGATAGGCTTTCTCAAGGTCCGCAGCAGAAGTTTCTTTAACAGCAGCAGCTAATGCTTCATCAGCAATTGGAGCCTGCCAGTCCCATTCAATAACACCCTTCTCATCTGCTAGCTCATGAATTGCATCTATCACAACCTGCATTTGCTCATGACCAAACCATACCGCGTTTAACATAGTTTCTTCAGGCAATAAATTAGCCTCAGACTCAACCATTAATACTGCTTGTTCAGTACCAGCAACTACTAAATCTAAGCTAGAGTCTTTTAGCTGAGTTGCAGTTGGATTAAGTACAAATGCATCATCAATGTAACCTACTCGCGCAGCAGCTATGGGACCATCAAAAGGAATTCCCGATAAAGTTAATGTAGCAGAAGCACCAATCATTGCTGGAATATCTGCTGAGATTTCAGGGTTAAGTGACATTACTGTCACAACAACTTGCACTTCGTTTTGGAAACCTTTCGGGAATAAAGGACGAATAGGACGATCAATCAATCGAGCAATTAGCGTTTCATCTTCACTAGGACGCCCCTCACGCTTAAAGTAACCACCAGGAATCTTACCTGCTGCGTAAGCTTTCTCCTGATAATTAACTGTTAATGGAAAGAAATCGCGGCCTTCATCAGCTTGTTGCTTACCTACAACCGTTACTAAAACAACGGTGCCTTCCATGTCAACCATTACGGCAGCCGTCGCTTGGCGAGCAATCTCACCTGTTTCGATCGTTACACGGTGCTCACCGTATTGGAATGTTTTAGTTAGTTTCGTCACTCTTTAGTTACCTTATATAAAGTTGTTTTAAACAGCTAAGCTACTCTTGTAATGAATTTGCTTAGCTACGCAAACCAAGGCGCTTAATCAGTGCTCGGTAATGCTCAAGGTTAAGATTCTTTAGATATTTCAATAAGCTACGACGTTTATTAACTTTACGAGTTAACCCCATGCGAGAATGGAAATCGTGCTTGTTGACCTTAAAATGCTCGGTTAGCTTTTTAATATCAGCCGTTAACAAAGCTACCTGCACTTCAACTGAAGCTGTATCTTTATCATGCAATTGGTATTCACTGATAATGGCTTGTTTTTCATCATTAGTTAACATTTACTTCTCCTACAAAAACTTAAAGTCGCCCATGCGCAAAAAGTTGGTCATTCTAACGTGTTGCAGGAGATCTCACAAGCCTGGCGTGGTGTTTTTTCTAGCGCCCTGACTGGGCTAATACTACCTACCTTATTATTCTTTCAAGCTACTAAATCTAACTATTAATTTTGCCTCTATTGACCACATAAACAGCAATCAAGCGTGCTACTAAGATAGTCAAATAGAACTGCCCTGCGATTGCCTCCATATAGGCAAAGGCTTGAGCAGGTAGAGAAACTGGCGTCATATCACCATACCCTAAGGTAGTTAAAGTAACGAAACTAAAATATACATACCTTAAAAAATGCTGTGAAATTGAAAAATCAGGCTGGCCAAAAATTGGCAAATGACTACTGAATGAGTAAGGGTAGTAGATATCAATTAGCATATAAACAAAGCTCATCATTAAGCCGATTAAGATATAGACGCACACTGCACCAAATAGCAGATTCTTGGTCACTACGCGTGAAAGCATAATGGCATGCAAATGAATAAAAATAACATAACTAAGAAAAATAATATTAAACGCTAAGCTAAGCGTGACCCATAATTTGGTGTCATCAACCAGCTCGCCCCAGCTTGTTGCCAAAGTTAGTAAAGCTAAAAACAGCCCAATTAACATAAAAATACGCTTGCCCGTTGTAGCCCTTACAGCTGCAATCATAATGACACTTAAAAATGAATTTAAGATAACGTTTGAATAATCTAATTTACCAAAGAAAGGATAAATTAAGAGTACTGCTAACAAAGAGAATAATAATACGATCAAGCTGTAATCTTTATAGTGAAAACGTCCGAGCATCCTGCCTCCTTATTCAACTAACGCCTAGATTAGCGACAACCAAGACAGGATGCAAATTGTGCAACAAATACGGCAAACAGCAGTATATTCCAATCGTAAGATGAGCCTGAAGCAGCATCTGAACAGATGTCACCATGATGGTCCATCGGTTAGTCTTCAGTGCTGATAGTATCAGCTATTTGCTCTTTTGTTATTTTCTCAAATAACGTCTTCTTTGCTTCCTGCATCTTTTGTGCAGATTCATGATCAGTCAGAGAATACGCTAATTTATCTAGTCGTTCAAAGGTTTCATTTTCCTTTAAATACTGCTCAGCATTTTCAATTGATTTGAACTTTTCGTAAGGAGTCATAATGGCCTCGTAAGGGTAAAGTTTAGTTTGCTTACCCTTGCTATTAATGCTGGTTACAGGGAAGTAACAAGGTCTGTGAAAATTAATATAGTCGTTAAAATGCTGGTTATAGAATTCATTAATTTGCGGGGCAAAACGTTGTTGAATATGTATGTAGCCAAAATGCTTTCTAACAACCGAGCCATTTTTACTTTCCACCAAACCGTTGTCATTACTATGCCTTGGCCTCGATTTAGTGAGTTCAATAAATAACTTTTGCAATAGTTTAGCTACATGCTGATTAATGTACTCTGAGCCATTATCAGCATGTAGGCCTAACACTTTAAATGGAAAGGTATCGATTATTTGCTCTAAGACAGGGATTAAGTAAGCCTCACTAATTTTTTCAACAGCGCAGACTACTTCCATCTGTGTCACCTCGTCAACAGCATTAATATGATAAACACCCTTGATTTTATCCATATCTCCTTGGTGCATTGTATCAATACGTATAAAGCCAGGCCTACCCTCTGGAGTTGGTTTTCGCCTTTCACCAATAGAAACCTGCGTTGCTTTAGTTTTATTAAAGTGTCGCCGTTTGCGCTGGTAGGTTTCAGTTTGTCGAAGATTGTAAAGATGAGAGACTGAGATAAAAGCAAGACGCGCATAACGCTTATCTCCAAACAAATGAAAGGCTCTCTCGCAAAGTTTTTTTGTGGTAGGCCCGCTAAGCGTTTGATGAACCTGATCCGTTTCAGCTAACAACCAAGTATCCTCATGCGTATAGATTAAGCTAAACTTATTTCTAGGTGATCGTTGCTTAACAACAACTTTTCCTGACTTTTGATACTGAGCAATTAGCCTAGTAATTTGTGAACGTGAGTAACCAGTCATTCGTTGCAGGTAATCACGAATCAATCCTTTGTCCTTTTTGCACATACCGCAATAAGCAAATTTTTTTAATGTGTTCGTAACCCATAGGTAAGATTCTGCTCGTGATGTAGCTTCAAAGGTAAGCTGGGTTGATGAGGATAGAAATTGCTCAATCTGGGCAAGTGTGTTTAATTCTATGTCGTTCATATTGATATTCATCCATATAGGATGAACGATCACGCAACAACTTCAGGCCCACTTTGCATTAGACCTTCTGCGAAACTAAATACTGGGCGAGCTTATGCTCGTTTGTAGTTTTAGAATCCGGCTTGAAGATTGAGAATCCCAGCAATAATATTAAATCTCATATTGTGTTTTCTGCGAAAATTCCTATACACCTCCCCAAGAATGCGGAATTTTTTAAATTTTGAGAATTGATGTTCAACCCTAATACGGATCTTGCTGTGATTACGGTTATCCTCTTTTTGTTGAGTAGTTAATTTGCCGCCTTTGGGCTTTTTATGAGGTAAGTTAACCAAGGGGTCAGTATGTTGAATTCCTTGGTATCCTAGATCAGCATATTTTTCTGCTGGTGGCAGTGGGCTGCCACGTTGTCGGATCTTAATATCATGAACCCTCCCAGGCATTGTTTGAGAGACGTTGATTATTTTTCCGGATGTACTCATTGCTATCTCCACCTTTTGAGTATGTCTTTTCTTTTTACCAGAATAATAATCTTTACGTGGCTTCTTCTTTTTGGGGCGCTGAATAGGCTGCTCCGTTACATCCATTAATATAGCGCAAACCGCATCTTCTGTTAGGGTTCTGTCTTTTTTAATATGAATATGCTTGGCCACTAAGGGTTCTAAGCGTTTAAATAAGCGGCAGACATTACTGTCATCCAAACCAACAAAGTAACCTAAGAATTCATGTGTTACATAAGTGCGATAGTACATCATGAGAAGCAAAAGGCGATCATGGTGCGTGGTGAGTTTCGGGCGCCTTCCCAGCTTACTAAACTCATCATCAAGTGATGACTTCACTTGTTGGTGTATCGTTTCAAAATCATCAAGGGTCAAACCAGTTAACTTTTTAAAAATACGCGGGCGGTTACTGAGTTGCTGATAGCTTAATAGCATATGCCTTTCCATGAATGATTATTAATCAGGCAATTATAAGCAAATTTTAGCTAGTTTCTAGAACTGCCCTTAGTTACGCAGAAGGTCTATTGGAAAGTGGGGGCTATTTCAGGCTCATCTTGCATTGGAAGAGACTACAGCTTGACAAACTTGCTGCACGACGCCAAAATCGCCTCCTCTTCTTGTGGCTATGTAGCTCAGCTGGTTAGAGCACAGCATTCATAATGCTGGGGTCCCTAGTTCAAGTCTAGGCATAGCCACCATTTCATCAAATTGAATACTACCCCTGTGGCACTAAGGATGACTGCTCTTGCACTGGCCCACTCACAGGATTTTCTTTCTCAGAAGAAGAGAAAAAACCAGTAGGCATACTCGAAACACAAGCGCTACCGGCACTTGTGCTTTTAATGAGCCCCTGCTTCTGAAGGGTTTGAGAGCCTTGAATTGAGTTCCCTAATCCTTGCGTAGTTACGCTTCTTATTTTTTGAATTAAACTAGCAAGTTTATCAGAACCTATTGCTTTGCTGACATCACCCAAATACTTACCGGCCTTTTCTTTTACCTCCTCACTAAGACTCTTATCACTAACAAACTCAAGCAACGTTTCACTTTTGCTAGCTAACTCCTCTATCTGTTTCCAAGGAGTCTTCTTTTTGTCTTCTTCTGGCACATCTAATAATAAAGGAACCATAAACTTACTAACTGGCGATGAATCAACCTCATAACCTTGACCTGCTTGACTATCAACGTCAGAAAGCACCTGTAACACAGCCTCAATTGACTGACTATCCTTAGCCACAAAGGCTTTTGTATCCAGCTCCCCTTCTGACAACTTAAGATATACCTCATCTCCTGCTTCCTTCCCGCAAAGCAGCTCTTTTAGCGGCACCTCGGGTACACCTGAAACTAACAAAATAGCGTATAAAGTCACCGAAGAAATCAGCTTGGCCTGATAATAGTGCGAACCGTTACTTAAATTGTCTTTAGCAGACTCTAACATTCTTCCAAAGGTCTCATCATCAGGAACTAGCAATAGATCATCATTTCTCCTTGCTATTCTCACCTGATGATAAATGTCTTCATAATTTAAAAATACTTGCTCCAAGAAAGCACCATAAAACCTTTTTAGCCCCAACATAGCCTGAGCATAAGCTTTAACAGTGTAAACATCACTACGCAGAGCGCGCACCATCTCATAGAGAATACCAAAGGAATTAGAAATTAATATACGAAGTTTTTCCGCTTCCGTAGCTCCTTCTTTCCCAGCAAAGTTCCAAACGTCTTGCATGGCAAGCTCTAAAGTTAGCAATTTTGCTACAGAAGCTTCTTGTGTCGTCAACGCTAGATTCGCTGACTTTAATCGCCCATAAAGCACCTCTAAATAATTTACAGATTCTTTTTCTACAGGATTTTCATCACTTCTTACATCAGAACCCTCATCCTCTTTCGCTTCGGAATCATCAGATTTTAGCGCTTCAAGGCTCTCAGATCCTTTTACTACAGTTTTTTTCACAAAAGGTATGGTTGCTGCAATAGCCATTACAATCGTAGCAATATAGGATTTGCTAACACCTAAGCTATCCAAAAGTAAGGCAATGTCTAGTGCACTAACAAACTCATTAAACCCTTTAAAGCTCTGCTTATCATTAGGGTTAAATTCTTGCCCCGGCTTGAAGTCAAATAAATGTAAACAAAGTTTTACTATTTCACTATGACCCGAAGCTAACAATTGAAAAGTGGAAGTTCTTTCTTCAAAACAGGTTTTCACTCGGGCAGATAAGCTACCACTCCCATCAGGAAACTGATAGATATCATGACATATACCTGCAATCCTATATAGCAACTCATAAATTTCATGCTCTTCTTCAGAACCAAGAAGCTCGGTTTTTTTGTTTAACCAGTTTTTCTATATGCTTAAAGAATGAGTCCTTAGCACTACCCATTTCATAGGCGTGACGTTGATTATGATATGAGCGAGCCTTATGCTTATATTGATCGAGAAACTCTAAAAAAGCTTCTTTAGTTTTCTCTCTATCGACATCAGTAGTAACTTTTCCACTCAATGATTGCAGCTTAGAAACATCAGCAACGAATTGTTCAGTCCAGAAATTATCGTCGTATCTTTGTTCATCAGTGATTAGTAGTGAAACCATATTTTACCTTTACCTCCGTGTTATCAAAAAAGCGCTAAATTTAATTAGTAAAGCTGAAAGAAAACTGAAGGCTTAGCGACTTGATAGGGTGGCAATTGACCAATCAATCACGTTGATAAGGTATACTGCTTTGGCTTGAAATTATAATAAAATACGCATTAATAGCCTAACCCAACTTTGTCCGTTCTACAATTAAACCTATCCAAATCAATGACTTACGTTTTAAAAAAACGTTTAGGGTCACTACAACTTAACAAATTGTTTTTTCAGTGTCCCCAGGTTCTGAATTCATGCCTAACGATTTATAGATCACAACTTGCTCTGGAGTTGCCTTAGAGGTTCTTCTAATAGAAAGCAATTTATTATTTTCAAGCTGCATTGTAGTAGTGATACGAACCTGAGTGCTAAAAATCTGCCGTATAGTTTGCCAGCTACTATCAATGTTCTGCAATTTAAGTTGATGGCGAATAGTGTGTAGTAAGTGATAAGCAAGAATACTAATAAACAGATGGGCATCAACTCGCTCTTGCTTTTGATGGTAGATAGGACGCAGGCCTAACTCTGATTTTAATGATCTGAATGCCGATTCAACGTCAGTTAGAGTTGTATAAATTCTCCAAATTGTTTTTTCATCTAAATCCATTCTGTTACTACGCAAACAATATGCACCCAGATTCTCAGAGTTAACTTTACTCCAACTGATTTGCGTAACCTTATCACCCTCTGAATCAAGCGTGATAGTGTAGCGAGCTGAAACACGTTTATGCCGCTCTTTTATTCGACCTAAACGCAATGTTACTTTCTCAATTGCTTTCATGCCGGTTTTTTTAGTGAGTCCATTAGCTAACTTAATTAATTCCTCTTCGAAACGAGCCTCGGCCTTACTAATCATATTTAAGCTTTTTTCTTCCTTAGCCTGAGAATGGCAGTACAGTAAGACTTCATTTGCTTCAGTATCTTTAACTAATTGCGCTGTAACCGTATTATTTACTGATTCTTTTACTAGCACTTTATCAATGGTTTCATCGACATCAGGCAATGCTCTACGGCTGACTACGATATAATGGAAACCTTTTTCAGTAAGCCATGAAATATTTTCTTCAGTTGCAAAACCAGCATCTAGGACAATTGTTGCCTCTGGCTGTGCACGAAGCTCAGTTAGTATTTCGGGTAATGTTTTAGGCTCGCTAACATTTCCTTTGAAGAATTCACTCCGTTGCGGGAACCCTGATCCATCCAGCACAAGACCTAAAGAAACAAGCGGACAATCAGACCGCTTCTCCTTTGATCGCCCATGCTGTGCATGATCATTTTGTAATGCGCGACCTTCAAAGTAGGTATTGGTTATATCGTAGAGAGTGATCACCTGATTTAAACTAAACAGATTTTTCTCACGTTCAAATAATTGATCTTCAATCACTTGTTTATGTTTAAGTAACTCATCAGCAGTCTTATAGAATTTCTTGAGTGATAGTTCTGAGAAATCAGTACCCAGTAATTCATCTAGCGCACTTTGATTGCTTAAATAATAGTGCGTACTCAAATCACTTCCTGGAGCAACTAGCCGCCCAATGATGGTAGCAAGCATCAGGTGACATTGTTTTTGATTAAAGCCCAAAGCCCTGAACAATTCCTCAAGTTGTAATTGCCTGGCAGCATGTAAGCCCAACGCCTCAGCTCCAACGTGTCGTATGTCCGCGCTCTCAATGGAGTTAACATCCACTGTTTTAAAGTCAGGTTCTACCGCGCTTACTGAATTGAGAGTAATGCTTGTCTCATTCTCTTCTGCACGCTTTGCACGAATGCGTTTTACATACATTTGAGCCTGTTTTTCTAGATGCGCTGGTATTGAAATTAACGAGCCTTGGCCCGTTAAAATTTCCTCAATACGGTCAGCTAGCAATTTCCAACTGTCCTTCTTTACTGAAAAATTTGCACCAAGATTTAAAATCAGTCTTTGACGTACTTTGCCGTCAGCAGTGCGATGAGTATCAACAAGTCGGTAGGTTGCGTAAGGCTTACCTGTCCGAGGACTCTTTTGTGTAGAGGTTCGAATATACATAACTCAATACTCTCATCACTTTACCAGCCCATGCAACCCCTTATTAACATTATGTGTCACTACATCCGAGAATTCATGTTACTAGGCGAGTAAAATCAATGGGTTGAGTTAAAAATAATGCTGAAATTTTTGATTTTCAGGGTGAAATGGCCAAACTTGGGCTAAGAATTAACTGATCCAGCTAATGATCTTTGAATTTATTAAAATTCAATAGAAGAGAGCGCTCCTATGAAACCATCAATTACAAGGGAATTAGCTAGAGTTGCTAATAGAGGAAAGGTAAGTAGAAGAATATTAAGCACAGAAAGTAGAGAAAAGTAAATTCAAAGAAGCTGTACGAAACTGCTATTCCCCTTCCATAACAAACCTTACACTTCTCTTTTGTTTTTATGCTTCAAGCAAAGTATCTGAGTGTGATGCTAAGTTCTTTTGCTGAAAAATAAACAAAATCCTAGTTACTATGACCAAACAAATAAGCAGCAAACCCATTAATAAAAAACCACCTGTTTCTTTAATCAGCCATGAACAAGCCAAGGGTATTGTGCCACCAAAGACTGCAGCGCTTAAATTATAAGAAAACGAAGCTAAGCTATATCTTACCTTAGCCTTAAACAAAGCAACGATAAGTGCAGGCGCTGTGCTGAAATAGCAAGCGCAAAAAATAGTAATTAAACATTGCAGCAATGCTGCTAGAAAAAGTTCATGACATTTTAATATGGCAATATAGGTAACAATCAAAACAGCCACCCCAGTTAAACCAATATAAAAAATACGATTCCTTTTTAACTTTTCAGCCATATAACCACAAACAGGAATGAGTAAAACAAGCAATACCACTGAAAGCGTATTAACTGAAAGCACTTTCTTTAAAGCGATTCCTTGATAAACATGCAAATAAGTTGGCATATAGACATAAACTATATAAGTCACCATAACACCTACACAGGTGAGCAAGAATGACAAAGAAAAGCGTAATGTTATTTTTGACTTTTCTGGGACTTCATTAGCAATTGGTACTTTAGTACCGATAAATTCTTCCGTTTCAGAAATACTAGAGCGAATTAATAAACCTGCTATACCGCCTAATAAAGCAAGTATAAAAGGAAAGCGCCAACCGAAACTCAGCATTTGCTGATGAGTTAACATTTTCGTAAAGAGCAAGCAAATACCTGAAGCAAGCAACATACCTAAATTACTACCCATCATAACAAAACTACTAAAAAAGGTTTTCTTTCCTAGCGGCGCTATCTCATAAAGGTAAATAACAGAGCCAATATATTCACCACCAACAGAGATACCTTGAAACAAGCGGGCAACAATTAACAAAACAACAGCAAGGACTCCTGCTAAGTAGTAGGTTGGCAAAAAGCCGACCACTGCTGTTGCAATAGCCATTAGAAATATCGAAATAAGCAAGGCGCGCTTCCGCCCTAAATAATCACCAACCCAACCAAAAGCAATCGCGCCTAACGGCCTAGTAATAAAACCAATAAAAAAAACAGCAAAGGTGTTCACCAAAGCAAGTGAAGTTGATAAATTTGAAAAAAAGTTAGCAGAAATAAAAACCGCCATATAGCCGTAAACTGATAAGTCATACATTTCTATAATCGTACCAATCGAACCGGCAATTAAGGATCTTTTGTTTTTTTGCATTCATTAACTCCTGGATAGCTAGTTAACTTTGAAAAATATCCTTAAGCCAAACGACGTTGTTGCATAAATCACTGTCGCGCCTAGACTTACACTTTACCCGATGATTTGCTCAGCTTTTTTATTTACGCAACAAGGCTAAACCAAACAAGGCAAAGGGTTAAAGGAAATTATCTAAAGGTAAAGTTCCCCAGCAAGAGGCTAACTATAACAAAAAATCTGGGATTATTTCAGCTTGCTTGTATATTTTATTAAGCAAAACAACTTCAAAACCAAAATCCTTTAAGTCCTCTATTCTAAACGGAGACAAAACACCACCTAAACGATCAACTTCATGCTGAATAATCCTAGCATAAAAACCTTCTGTAATCCGCTCAATTGGATTGTCATATTCATCATAACCACGATACTTAATACATTTGCATCTAGGCACTAAACCTCTCATCCTCGGTACACTAAAGCAACCTTCCCATACAAACGCCAGTTAGCCAGACAATACCTCATATTCAGGATTGATTAACACAGTAAATGTGTACAAGTTTCTCCGTTCTAATTTATTTTATCCACCAAATGGTTGGGTGGTTTTTCAGTACTAACTATATACCATAGTATATTCCAATCGTAAGATGAGCCTGAAGCAGCATCTGAACAGATGTCACCATGATGGTCCATCGGTTAGTCTTCAGTGCTGATAGTATCAGCTATTTGCTCTTTTGTTATTTTCTCAAATAACGTCTTCTTTGCTTCCTGCATCTTTTGTGCAGATTCATGATCAGTCAGAGAATACGCTAATTTATCTAGTCGTTCAAAGGTTTCATTTTCCTTTAAATACTGCTCAGCATTTTCAATTGATTTGAACTTTTCGTAAGGAGTCATAATGGCCTCGTAAGGGTAAAGTTTAGTTTGCTTACCCTTGCTATTAATGCTGGTTACAGGGAAGTAACAAGGTCTGTGAAAATTAATATAGTCGTTAAAATGCTGGTTATAGAATTCATTAATTTGCGGGGCAAAACGTTGTTGAATATGTATGTAGCCAAAATGCTTTCTAACAACCGAGCCATTTTTACTTTCCACCAAACCGTTGTCATTACTATGCCTTGGCCTCGATTTAGTGAGTTCAATAAATAACTTTTGCAATAGTTTAGCTACATGCTGATTAATGTACTCTGAGCCATTATCAGCATGTAGGCCTAACACTTTAAATGGAAAGGTATCGATTATTTGCTCTAAGACAGGGATTAAGTAAGCCTCACTAATTTTTTCAACAGCGCAGACTACTTCCATCTGTGTCACCTCGTCAACAGCATTAATATGATAAACACCCTTGATTTTATCCATATCTCCTTGGTGCACTGTATCAATACGTATAAAGCCAGGCCTACCCTCTGGAGTTGGTTTTCGCCTTTCACCAATAGAAACCTGCGTTGCTTTAGTTTTATTAAAGTGTCGCCGTTTGCGCTGGTAGGTTTCAGTTTGTCGAAGATTGCAAAGATGAGAGACTGAGATAAAAGCAAGACGCGCATAACGCTTATCTCCAAACAAATGAAAGGCTCTCTCGCAAAGTTTTTTTGTGGTAGGCCCGCTAAGCGTTTGATGAACCTGATCCGTTTCAGCTAACAACCAAGTATCCTCATGCGTATAGATTAAGCTAAACTTATTTCGGGTGCTGCCTCTATATAATGTAGACTATATTACTGCTGGCACGCCAAAATCATTGACCTTCTCCCAAAACTGATCCCATCTGCCTTTAGTCTTTATTAGTGTTCTCAAGCATAAAACGATTTTCATTCCCTTGTCTTTCCAGCGCATTCCTGATCCCCCTAATCTTTGTTTAACAATTGTTTTACATGCTGCTTCAGTGACGCCAGAGCCAATTGGTGCATTCTGCTTAATCAAATTATGATACGACATTCGCTTTTCTTTAATATTATTTTCAAAATACGTAATTATTCCTTCTAGCTTTTCTCTAAGCGATTTATTCAGTTTTTTATTTACATGCTCTTTAAGCTCAGCAAGTATTCTACCTGCCGCACCTTTCTTGTGCTTTAAGTCATGACATCGCTCTTGGAGCCAAACATCACGCTCATCTCTTTCAGATTTTTTGGTAAATATTGCCTTTGATGCTTCACCGAGATATTCAGTTGCATGCCAAAAATCTAAAATTTGCGTATCAGTATGTTTTTTTAGAAATGGCCAATTATTTTTTGCTCCATCAGCAACGCCAATTGTTTTAGCATCAGGGTAATATTTCTTTTTCAGCTTTATTTCCTTTTCAAGCCTATTAAAGAATTCATCTTTTCCATATTCTGGTGATGCTGCAACGTAGGTTGTGTGCAGGCGTGCACCATGCTTATCATACATGGAAATAGTTCCAACCATGCTCTCTCTATAACCATCATCAACGGTGAGAACATATGCACCATCTAAGCTAATGCTTAGCATCTCAACGCCTGCATCAAGCTTTGGCTCTTCATATTCCCACTCAGCCTCTTTGGCTTGTGCAATACCGCCAACAAAATCAGTTGCCCGTTGCAAGTATGAATGTGAGATTTTACGGTTATGATTGACCTTGAGATCATCAATAACACTAGGAGCAGGTAAGTTTGAGTATTTATGTGAGATTATTTTTGCAAATCGCGGTGTTGATCCTTGGATAATTCTAGCCTTATCTTCTAAAGGACAAAAGATCTTCCCGCCTTTAGAGGTTTGATAAACATAACGCTTAACTCGAGCAACTCCATAAGGCGTTTGGTAATTTGCTTCATCTCTACTTCGTGCTGTTAGCTTTATTTTTCCAACATGGATAGGAGAGCCATCTGCATCAAACTTACTTAATGCTTTTTCAGTGGCTAATGTTCCAACCTCATTAAGCCCATCAAGAATTGCGTCCTCACATTCAAGCATAGATCCTTTTAGTGGAAGCTTGAGTTCAATAGTTAATTCATTATTTTCATCAGAGATAATTCTAGCTGACATCCAAACACCATCCTTCATCATGTTAAAGTGTATATTATGCTATATATTCTACATTATATAAAGGCAGCACCCCTTATTTCTAGGTGATCGTTGCTTAACAACAACTTTTCCTGACTTTTGATACTGAGCAATTAGCCTAGTAATTTGTGAACGTGAGTAACCAGTCATTCGTTGCAGGTAATCACGAATCAATCCTTTGTTCTTTTTGCACATACCGCAATAAGCAAATTTTTTTAATGTGTTCGTAACCCATAGGTAAGATTCTGCTCGTGATGTAGCTTCAAAGGTAAGCTGGGTTGATGAGGATAGAAATTGCTCAATCTGGGCAAGTGTGTTTAATTCTATGTCGTGCATATTGATATTCATCCATATAGGATGAACGATCACGCAACAACTTCAGGCCCACTTTGCATTGGAAAGTGGGGGCTATTTCAGGCTCATCTTGCATTGGAAGAGACTACCATTGGTGTTTCCGAACATATAAGAGTAGAATTCCATAACGGGTGCTGCCTCTATATAATGTAGGCTATATTGCTGCTGGCACGCCAAAATCATTGACCTTCTCCCAAAACTGATCCCATCTGCCTTTAGTCTTTACTAGTGTTCTCAAGCATAAAACGATTTTCATTCCCTTGTCTTTCCAGCGCATTCCTGATCCGCCTAATCTTTGTTTAACAATTGTTTTACATGCTGCTTCAGTGACGCCAGAGCCAATTGGTGCATTCTGCTTAATCAAATTATGATACGACATTCGCTTTTCTTTAATATTATTTTCAAAATACGTAATTGTTCCTTCTAGCTTTTCTCTAAGCGATTTATTCAGGTTTTTATTTAGATGCTCTTTAAGCTCAGCAAGTATTCTACCTGCCGCACCTTTCTTGTGCTTTAAGTCATGACATCTCTCTTCGAGCCAAACATCACGCTCATCTCTTTCAGATTTTTTGGTAAATACTGCCTTTGATGCTTCGCCGAGATATTCAGTTGCATGCCAAAAATCTAAAATTTGCGTATCAGTATGTTTTTTTAGAAATGGCCAATTATTTTTTTCTCCATCAGCAACGCCAATTGTTTTAGCATCAGGGTAATATTTCTTCTTCAGCTTTATTTCCTTTTCAAGCCTATTAAAGAATTCATCTTTTCCATATTCTGGTGATGCTGCAACGTAGGTTGTGTGCAGGCGTGCATCATGCTTATCATACATGGAAATAGTTCCAACCATGCTCTCTCTATAACCATCATCAACGGTGAGAACATATGCACCATCTAAGCTAATACTTAGCATCTCAATGCCTGCATCAAGCTTTGGCTCTTCATATTCCCACTCAGCCTCTTTGGCTTGTGCAATACCGCCAACAAAATCAGTTGCCCGTTGCAAGTATGAATGTGAGATTTTACGGTTATGATTGACCTTGAGATCATCAATAACACTAGGAGCAGGTAAGTTTGAGTATTTATGTGAGATTATTTTTGCAAATCGCGGTGTTGATCCTTGGATAATTCTAGCCTTATCTTCTAAAGGACAAAAGATCTTCCCGCCTTTAGAGGTTTGATAAACATAACGCTTAACTCGAGCAACTCCATAAGGCGTTTGGTAATTTGCTTCATCTCTACTTCGTGCTGTTAGCTTTATTTTTCCAACATGGATAGGAGAGCCATCTGCATCAAACTTACTTAATCCTTTTTCAGTGGCTAATGTTCCAACCTCATTAAGGCCGTCAAGAATTGCATCCTCACATTCAAGCATGGATCCTTTTAGTGGAAGCTTGAGCTCAATAGTTAATTCATTATTTTCATCAGAGAGAATTCTAGCTAACATCCAAACACCATCCGTAATCAAGTTAAAGTGTATATTATGCTATATTTTCTACATTATATAAAGGCAGCACCCTCCATAACCCTTGTTTTACCTATGAAGCAACAAGCTGTTCACTTTAAAAGTATTTTAATAAGTGAAGCTTACTAGGGAGTAATAAGAATACTTTTACCTTCAGGGAGAATTAATAATGACAACAGCTATTGAACACAAACAGATTGGGAATAAACACTTTAAAGCTAAACGCTACGATGAAGCTATAAGAGAGTACGATGCAGCAATAGCACTTCAAGCTGATTTTAAGGAAGCTTATCACAATAAAGGAGTATGCTTATCCACACTTGGCAAACAAGATGAAGCTTTGTTAGCTTTCGATGCAGCCATCGCTATTGACCCAAGCTATCTCAAAGCACACTTGAAACGAGCTCGAATACTGTTTGAACGTAGTGAGTATCGTGCAGCATTAACAAGCATCCATCTTCTTATTGAGTCTAAAGAACTGAAGGGCCGCACTCTAGAGTCCATACAAGGGATGTTTGAAAGTTGTATGGGCCATATCGGAGCACAGCTTGAGTTTGGCGTTGTTGATTTAAAATTAACAACAGACGGTCAAGTTAAGATCCTTGAATACGGTCCTGGCGTATCCGTCTTATTTCAGCATGATGCTCATGCTGCGCTCTCTTTAGTTTACTGCGCCTGTGATGAGCGGATGGTAATTAATTCCGCTAGCGAAGGCATAGAATAGTTTTTTGTAATTCTGTCATATATATAATCGAAGACATTAACTGCTAGCTTTTTACATGTCTCAGTAATTGTAACCATTGTATCCTTAGCTTTCGTTCCTTCTTCACTCATAGTATGAAGGTGTACATCGCGCATTCTAGCCTGCTTCCGAGCCATCAACTCTGCTGGATTGTTATGTAGAGGAAGCTCTGGCTTTTCCAGCACTAACAATAGCTGCCTTTTCTTTTTTAAGGTGAGCTCAATTTGTTTATCTAGTTTCTCGTAGCCAGTGATTGTTGAGAATAACTCAGTAAACTCATTGGATAGCTTATCTATCTCATCTTGCCCTGGGTTCTTTTTATATTCAATGAGCTTATGATAATAATCCCAAAACCTATCCAAGAAGCTGTCAACAGAGTCTTGGTGCTTCTTAAAAATTGGCATCAGCTTTTTATAATGCCTACCCTCATGAACCCAGCACAAGGCGAGTGATTCAGTAATGAGCTTAAACTGTGGCGCATCATCGGTAATGAGTGTTTCTATCGCATAAGGACTCTTTCTATATGTTGAGATAGCTGCCGCATCAGTAATCAGCTTTCTATATTTTGGAAATTTTTTATCACCTAATACCTTATCAAGAATAACTTCCAGCTCCTTACTGTTTAAGATAGTCGATGAGTGAAATACCTTTAAGCTTTCGATTACCTTGTGGGGTAAGTTCATAGTAGCCAGTAAATTAAAAGCGGCCTCATTTAATGTGAACCCAAAGTGGTCTTTGCTTAACATTTCAATGACGCTTAATCGACTTTTACTGGTCAGCGTAAAGTAAGCTGAATAATACTCATTACCCAATACATTAACATAACGGTTTTTCCCATCCTCTCTAGCGTTGGTGTCATCTAGGTGCTGGTAGTTCGTGGATTGTAAACCTGCCTTCACAACTTCTACCTTCTCGGGCTCAAGTATCGTAGGTGTTTTAATTGTGAAGCTATGGATGGTTGATTTACTAATATCTATGTTGGCGGTTTTATAAAATGTCTCAAGGCTTTCTAGCGTCATACCACCTTGAGTATTTAGGAAGCTTGTCCAGCTTTTAATAGTAGGGCCGAACTGGCCCTCATAACCAGTTGGCAGAGGTGCTGTATAGTGTTTGTTTTCAGAAGGGGAGTAATATTGTTGGCGCAAAAAAAGAGTGTTATTAGCAGCAATTTTTATATCCTGGATAAGTGTTTTCTTAGAGCCATTTGGCACAGCATCGCTGGGCAACGAATCTGGATTAATTGTTAGTGTCACTGTATTAGAGACTTCGAGATTTTTTTTACTAGATTTTGGCTTTCTAGTTTTATTGGTTTTATTTCCTTTTCTATCCTTCTCGGAGGAATGATCCTTGTCCTTGTTAGCGCGCGTTTGCTTTCTAACATTAGGCTTTCCTTGCTCACCTTTATATTTATTTAATGCGTTATTTAACGATTGCACCTTGTCTTCTAGCTTTATGATTTTCTCAGCCTGACTTTCACATACATTGCTAAAATCTGTTTCTAGTGCTGTTGGTGTAACAGTATTATTAAATCTCTCAATGAGATCGGCTAAAACTAGACCTTCTGCGAAACTAAATACTGGGCGAGCTTATGCTCGTTTGTAGTTTTAGAATCCGGCTTGAAGATTGAGAATCCCAGCAATAATATTAAATCTCATATTGTGTTTTCTGCGAAAATTCCTATACACCTCCCCAAGAATGCGGAATTTTTTAAATTTTGAGAATTGATGTTCAACCCTAATACGGATCTTGCTGTGATTACGGTTATCCTCTTTTTGTTGAGTAGTTAATTTGCCGCCTTTGGGCTTTTTATGAGGTAAGTTAACCAAGGGGTCAGTATGTTGAATTCCTTGGTATCCTAGATCAGCATATTTTTCTGCTGGTGGCAGTGGGCTGCCACGTTGTCGGATCTTAATATCATGAACCCTCCCAGGCATTGTTTGAGAGACGTTGATTATTTTTCCGGATGTACTCATTGCTATCTCCACCTTTTGAGTATGTCTTTTCTTTTTACCAGAATAATAATCTTTACGTGGCTTCTTCTTTTTGGGGCGCTGAATAGGCTGCTCCGTTACATCCATTAATATAGCGCAAACCGCATCTTCTGTTAGGGTTCTGTCTTTTTTAATATGAATATGCTTGGCCACTAAGGGTTCTAAGCGTTTAAATAAGCGGCAGACATTACTGTCATCCAAACCAACAAAGTAACCTAAGAATTCATGTGTTACATAAGTGCGATAGTACATCATGAGAAGCAAAAGGCGATCATGGTGCGTGGTGAGTTTCGGGCGCCTTCCCAGCTTACTAAACTCATCATCAAGTGATGACTTCACTTGTTGGTGTATCGTTTCAAAATCATCAAGGGTCAAACCAGTTAACTTTTTAAAAATACGCGGGCGGTTACTGAGTTGCTGATAGCTTAATAGCATATGCCTTTCCATGAATGATTATTAATCAGGCAATTATAAGCAAATTTTAGCTAGTTTCTAGAACTGCCCTTAGTTACGCAGAAGGTCTACTGATTTGTCAGGTTGTTTTTTCATAGGAAGAGTATACCACGGGTTTGAAAAGGTAAATTTTCCCCACACAGATGGCCGTACTGCTGAAATTATTTTTAAGCCATGAACCTGATCGATGAAAAAATAATCCGAGCATACAGCGTTGTTATAGAGCGCACATCATGCTTTTATGACACACGATGATTCCAATATAAAATTTCCAAATTTGCACGAAAAAGCTGTCAAGAACTTTTTGAATTATTTTCAAATCATGCTGATATTGAACGGATACGTCCTGGCTTTGCATCTGAACTTGATGGCTATGATATTCATCACCGTAGCAACCCAATTAGGGACAAACTGATCAATCTATTAACAAGGTTCCAACTACCTTTTTATATTGCCCATGCACCTGGCATTAATCCACCACATAGTAAGCTCTTCGAAGATACTGGTGTTTTAGGTGACTGGACTGAAAAACCAAGTTTTGATCCATCACAGCTCAGTAGTTACCGAGGTATTTATGCAGGCCACCAAGTACCAACATTACCACTAGACGTAATGGCTCTTAATTCGCAAGGAGTTACTGATTTAGCTTTAGATGATAAAACACATTTTACAAGAGCTTTAAAAGAAGTTGCACCAGAGGCTCGCCCAATGAGTTTTATTATTAAAAAGAAAGCCAGTGAAATGGAGTTGATGAGAATACAAGCTCAATTGCGAGAAGCAGGGTATGAACGGTGCGTTATTAAGTTGGCATGTAGCAATGGTGGTAAAGGAGTTGATATCCTCACCGTTGAGGAACTTCCAATCAACTTGACCCCCACCTAAAGGTGGGGGTTTGGTACAGAGGCTGAAGCCTCATTACGGCTAAAGCCGTTTAAACGGTTCGGATTAATCCGACTTAAGCTCTTCCTCATCCCATACCTGAAAACCCTCCGGCGTATCATCTTGATTCTCTATGTAGCGTTTGACCTGCTCTTCTGTTACAGAACCAACCGTTGCGCAAAAATACCCTCTCGACCAGAGATGATTGCCCCAGTATTTCTTGCCAAGCGTACTCCTAAATTCTCTCAATAGCCGATAGGCACTTTTACCTTTCAAATATTGAGCCATCTTTGATACCGATAAGTGGCTCGGCGCCTCAATTAGAAGGTGAATGTGATTCGACCTCACATTCCCCCTCAATATCCTCATCCCCTTCTCAGCACAGATCTCTCGCAAAATGCTTCTTGCTCCTAAACCTATATCCCCACATAACACTGGATATCCATATTTTGTCTTCCATACAAAATGATATTTTAAATCCAGTACCGTATGCGCGCCTTTCCTATAGTTGTTTGCTCCAGTCATTTAGATCGCTCCCTTATTAAAAATAAAAAGCGATTCTAATACATCACATTCTGGCTGGTGATAGGTTTGCTAAAGACATTTCCGCCTAAAGGCGAAGGTTTATACCCTACCAAGTGGAAATAAAATTTAAAATTCTATTTGAAGAAGTTGAGGTAACTGCAAGAAGAAAGCTAGAAACATTGCGTTCAATTGGTCAGGCAGGTTTAATGTGGCTTATAAAGGAAGGGGTTGCATTCGCCCCTTCACCCTTTCAAGCAGATGATAGCAAATATGTCACTATAGAGTCATATGAACAATCTAAACCAGTAATAAAAACAGATAAAAACTACGATGCCACAATGCGAGCAGTGTTTGTCGTTACGCGTGATGAAGGAAAAGTCGAGGTGCAATTCTTAGGTTCCTATTGGAAGCTGCCGCCAAAGCCTTTGTCAACTGATCTGTCTCGAGATTCGAGCATTTCTTCATTCCATTGTAAATCTTATGATGAACTAGCAGCACGTTCAGCTATTGTCAGTGATGAAGACCAAGAAATCGTCTACACGCAACTCCGTAATATTTTGCCAAAAGTGTTTGAACGCGTTTGGCGCCTAACCGCTGATAAGCTGCTAGAAGGTGCCTCAGGAAAAGAACGACTATACCAGTTATGCCGCATTGCTAATCACTATGGCTTGCATGGTAAATTTGCATTGGCACATTACTACTGTCAGCAGGCAATAGATTATATGCCAGATAGCCACCTTGGTTACCACAATCAAGGTCAGATATATACTATGGAAAACAGATATGAGGAGGCGATTGCGAGCTATGATGAAGCAATAAAAAGAGAAAATAACTCTTATCGTCGCCAAGGGGAAGCTTACTACTTAAAAGGCGATAGGGAGAATGCTGAACGTTGTTTTATAGAATCAAGAGAGCCGCCATCAAAATTCAGAAGGTTTAAAGAATTAGCTGACAGCCCACTGCAATTACGCTCTTTCAGATACTCTCCAATTAGCGCTGCTACGGGCCAAGCAGAACACGAGGAAAAAATAGCTTGCGATGAAAGAAGCGTTTCTACAAGCACTGCTACTCTTTTCGAAGCGCCAAGTCCTACAGATGAAAGGTTGCCTGAAGAGACACACGCTCATACTAGCTCCGGTGCAGCAGCAAGTTAGTTGAAGCCACCCTGGAAAAAATAAAGCTTTACTTGCACCCAACACTCGCTTCCTGCTAGCATTCTGATTTTAATCAGAGCAGGATGGCTTAGCTTATGCAAACAAAAAGGATTTTAATTTCTGGTGCAGGGATTGCGGGACTTAGCTTAGCAAGGCGCTGCCAACAGCTCGATATACCTTTTAAACTCATTGAAAAACGAGCACAGATTGTAACAGATGGTGCGGGCATTGCATTACCAGCCAATGCCATGAAAGCACTTCACCACTTAAACCTCTACTCCTCTGTAAAAAATGCAGCGCACCAAGTCACTGAAATCATTTACACCAAACCCTCTGGCCGAATACTCAATCGCGCCTCTTTGTGCGAACCACCACTGAGTACTGATAACTTCGTAGCACTACACCGCAGCCAACTTCATAAACTATTAGTAGAAGGACTTGAGCAGCACATTAACTTCAATACTACAATAACCGCACTCAGACAAAACAATGATGGAGTTACTGTCAGACTTAACAACTCAGAAATTGAAGAAGAATACGCTGCTGTTATTGGCGCTGATGGCCTCCATTCTAGCGTGAGAGAACTAACTTTTGGCAATATTGACCTAATTGACTTGGCAGTAACTAATTGGCGCTGGACAACTAACTATCCAACTGAAAATTTACAACCAACCTACATGCTAGGTGCTAAAGATATTTTTATGGCCTACCCAATAGGGAAAGATGAAGTCTACTGTTATGCACAAGTCTTTGACCCAGAACAAGCACTCACTAATGGCAACCACAGTGACACCATAGGAAAGCGATTTAGCCATTATACCGGTATTGCAGCCACCCTACTTAAACAACTGCCTGATACTAGTGAAATCATTCCAGGTAGATTACGGTCTGTTCCGCATCCATTTTTTTCTAAAGGATGCGTTGCTTTAGTTGGTGATGCCTCTAATGCGTGTTCGCCCATGTTACAACAAGGTGCTGCCTGTGCCTTTGAAGACGTCATTATACTCTCTGAATTATTAACACACTTTTCTGTAAAAGAAGCATTTAAACACTATGAATCCTACCGCAAACAACGCGTAACCTGGATTGTTACTTCATCAGACACACCTATGAAGTCACTGGCAAACAGCAACTCTTTTTTCAAATTACTTGCCAGAGACCTATTTATCAAATTCAAAGGCCCCTTAAACGTTCAAGGCTGGAGAATATTATTGGCAACTGACCCTATTGCTGAATTACCTGCCTATATTAAAGAGTGTAAAGCTGAGCAGAAAGAGCACTCTCATGCTTAAACAACTTATAAAGTTTTCTATCCTTTGGCTGATATTAATTTTATTAGTTGCAGCTTGCCAACCAAGTAACAATCAACAACTCTCTACCCACAAAAAGCTTCTAAGAGAAATGTATCAATACTTTGGCACACTCAAGCATAATACTTTGGCGCCAACTGACCTGGAAAAGTTTTATAATCCAAAAGTTACAATGATTATCAACGGCCAAAAAGTAGCGCAAGGCTATCAAGAATTTTACCAACACTTTAAAATGATGCTAGCTAAAACCAAAAACTTTCAATTTGTTTTTCCCAAACACAGCATGACTGCTGAGGGCAACCGAGTAGCCGTACAATACAACATTGTCATACAGGCTCAACAGACCAAACAACAACTACACGTTATTGCTGTTTTTACATTTAACAAAGGCAAAATCTCAAACTGGAATGAAATCGTTGCCAAAGCACCACCAAGAGCACTAGGACTTATTAAGAAGGAAAAATAGCTTTGCACCTTTTTTATCAGCTTAATGCACTTTGTAAAAGCACCAATAATAGCAGAATCTAAACAATAAAGTTCACTTCCAATTTCAAATCTAACTAATGCTAAAATTACCTATTATGGGCTTAACCTAAAGCTAACCATCTCCTCACCTCCTCGCGCCTTACTTGCCCTAAGCTCTTCAAGTAACTGCTGTGACTTTGTTTTACCTTTCCCAAAAAGCCCTTTAGCAAAAATCGTATGCTGCCCAGCCAAGCGATCTACAGTTTTACTTGTAATATAATAACGCCTATCCCACCCAGAAGGTGAACTTAAATAATCTTCAAAGCTTTTTAGTTTTTCTCGAACAGCACTACTTTTTTCTAACTCACCTTTATGTCTACTAACATAATCTTCGTAAACTACCTTAAGTATTGCCTTATTTTCTAAATGCTGACTCTGTTCAGAGTAACACGTTAACCAACGATATCCCGATCTGCAGTGATGATCCAGGTTCCGATCACCAAAATCACCTCCATTTGCCAGATTTGATTCAATCAAATCTAATAAATAATGGGGATTAAACGAAAGAATAGCCCTGTTTTTATCACCAAATAGCGCCACCTTGGCTTCGGGTAACAGAGAAAAAATCTCCGTCCTTATATTTTCATACCTCTTAATTCTACCTACCCTACTTATATAGCCATTCAACTCTTCACCTCTACCTAGCTCACGCAAATAATCAGCACCTTTTACAATTAACGCGGAACCAGGGGCACATCCAGGACAAAAACCCTTATATGGACTCGCCCCGTATTGTAAAGATTATTTTCTGACGACAATGGTAGAAGAGATGCGCTCATATATCCGACATCTGAAGCAGATGACTGATTGATGCATCACCTCTTCGTGCCCTGATGGAACTACGCATGTTTGTGCCTCATCACTGTTTAGACTCAACTACCTATTACAGGCTGGTTAGCCTTGGGTTTTTCAGGCTCTCAAACATTGGTCTTACCCACTTGTCATCATTCAATACTCTTTGCAATTCTCCTGACTGTTAAACTCAACTAACTACTAAGCAGCACGTCGATACTCTTCGCCACTTTTTAACATAGCTAGAATTATCCGAGCATTTTTATTGGCGACAGCAACACTAGCCTTATTGCTTCCACGCTCCATTTTAATACGCTTAACCCATACACTTCTTGGATCATCCTTTTTTCCGCACCTGGTAACTACAGACCTACCGCCATGGATAAGCAGGGTTCGTAGGTATTTATCTCCTCGCTTACTTATTCCTCCCAAATACTCCCTATTACCACTTGAGTGTTGCCTAGGCACTAGGCCTAGGTAAGCGGAAAGATGTCTGCCATTTTTAAATTCACTCCCATTACCCACCTGAGCAACCACTGCCACCGCTGTTATTGGTCCCACACCCTCTATCGCCTGAATACGCTGGCAACTTTCATTGTTCTTGGAAATGCTATTAATTTCAAGTTCGTAAACATCGATGTTCTCATCCAGAACTAACAAGGTTTCATATTGCCTCTGAATGTAGACCTTCATACGATCTGTCAAACCATTGTCATTTGTACGATCGAAAATTGAAGGCAACTCGGCCCTTAATTTATAAATACTTTTTGCAATGACAATACCGTTCTCTGCTAGAAGACCTCTCAACTGATTACATAGCTTAGTTCGAGCTTCTACTTGACCTTCACGTATACGTAACAAGCTTTGCATGTCTTGCTGCTCAACTGTTTTCGGGGTGACAAAATTCATGGTTGGCCGTTGAGCTGCTTCAGCTATTGCGCGAGCATCTTGTTGATCATTCTTATTCCCTTTTAGATAAGGTTTCACGTATTGGTGTGAAATGAGTTTAACCTCATAGTTTCGTTTAATTAATTCACGCGCCCAATAATTTGCACTTCCACAAGCTTCCATTGCTATCACTTTGGGAGCAAGCTGATTAATCACTTCTAATAATTTTGCACGCGTTACTTTTTTCTCAGTTAAAATTGCCCCCTGCTGATTAACGCCACAGAGCTGGAAAACATTTTTTGCAATATCAATGGCTAACACGTTAATATCCATAGTGGACTCCTTCGCTTTCGTTAAATTTAATAGCTTAGCTATTTAGCACTTAGATGCCGAGAACCATTTTTTTAGAATGGTTCAAAGTGGAGCGAGTCCATTCCATTACTGTATACAAACGATGAATCAACTCTGCACGCGACCCAAGGCTTAAATTTTCTTTAATTATCTTCAAGCAACCATACCCAGCAAACACTTGAAGGAATGGCTCTACAGGACCACCTTTTCTAAACGTTTCTTCAGGTGAATCAAGCTTAAATTTTTTATTAATTCTTTTATTTCTTTTTCGATAGCTTCACAAACCTGTACTAGCTCATTAGCTACAGCGCCCTCTTGAGCCAATTTACTTAAGCCTTTTTGTTGCTCTTCAGGTTGCCTAGCAGCTACAACACCGGCTTCGACAGGATTATTCAATTCATTATGCAATACTTTTACAGCCATATTGACCATCTCAATAGCTTCTACTTTAGATTGATTACTTGCTTCAGTATGCCTTGAACTGGATGAAGCACGAACTGCCTGACTCGACTCTTGGTGAATCTCAACTGCCAAATCAATAAAAGCTGTATCAACAAGCTCTTTCGAAAGAGGAACACTAGGTTTGATATCAAGCAACTCTAAGCACTCCTCTCTCCTCATAGGAGCACTTTCACTCCGCCTATCTATGAGCTTACGAACACGATCAAACAAAGGCATACTGTACTCCTCATCTACTAGTTTTAGCTTTATAGAAGAATCTCACAAGGAGGTTAAGGAAACATAAAGGCTATTATTATTATGATGTGGCAATTTAACTGTTCATTCTAAGAAAATTAGCACCTCGTATATTTTTTACTGGCTAAAAACGAAAAATACAGGGGCTTAGGCCTCAATGGATTAAATTTGAGGTAGATAACCAGTGTCTACTCAACACCTAGTCAAATGCAAACAACCTCTACATAAGCTGAGAAAAAAAGTCCTGGCTGAAACAATGAGCTGTCGATCGACGCTAAAACAATTCTTGTTAACAAATCGTAAGTTAGTCATAATAATTTTACGATTTGTCGTAAAATTATCAGATTTATCTCGGTAACTTATTGAAAGGGGACCAAAGGTAAAGCTAAAGAGCCCAGTGCATTTTTTTAACCATTTTTTATTTCCTTATTAAGTTAGATATAAAAAAATCGAATAAATAAGCTTTGCTTAACGTTTGATTAAGGGCACTATACCAATAAAACACTTGAAATAAAATTAATATAAACTTACGTAGAATGGTACTTTAAAAAGCCTGACAAAATCAGAGGAAAATTAATGTTCACGTCTTTCTCCAACCTAACGCATAGGATAACCGCAGACTTTCTATACTAGAATCACATCAACCTACTTTTAGCCTTGAAAAACGAAACAGACCTCTTATCGCAAAAAGCAAATAAAACAAGCTTCTGTCATTGACTCAATGTCCCGACAAGCGCATAATCGCTTCCCCAAAAAAAATGAGAGAGCAACAATGATTACACCATCAGGTAATCCCAGCTTGCATTAACTCACCAACCCCCGTACGGTTGTCTAGCGAGTTAATGAAGAATACTAACTAATTAACTAACAACAATGAGACAAATGTAATGACTACATCGACCTTAACCATTATCAAAAAAACCTGGCAACTTTCTTTTTCATTAAGCTTGTCGCGACTCTTTAATGTGTTAACCAGCTTCTTTGGTATCATCATGTTAGCACGCGTAGGTAAAACAGAATTAGCAGCTAGCGCCTTGATCACTTCAACCCAAGCAACACTATTTCTTATTGCCATTTCATTTCTATTCTCTATCGGTGTTGTGGTAGGGCATGCTTTTGGCGCTAAAAACAATGAAGAAGTAGGCAGCACCTTACAGCAAGGCTGGCTATTAGCCACTATTGTTGTTATTCCCATTATGATTTTACAGTGGAATGTCGGGCCCATCCTGCTTGCTTGTGGTCAAAGCCCCAAGCTTGTTCATGTTATTTCTGACTATTTTAAAATTTATACCTTTGCTATGCCCGCTTTCTTATGGATGATCGTTTGCCAACAGTTTGTATTAGCAGTAAATAAACAGCGCTTCGTTATTTTCGTTAGCTGCTTAAGCCTACTCTATACCACTGCTCTAGCTTATGCCTTTATCTATGGTCGCTTTGGCGCACCACGCTTAGGCGTTAATGGTCTTGCCTGGGCTTATGCTTTGCAGGGCTGGGTCAGCTTTTTTATTTATCTAGCTTACTGTGCCTGGCACCCAACATTCAAACAATTTGAATTATTCCGCTGGCGGCTAGTAAAAAGCTTCTACCTACTCAAAAAGCTTTTTGCGATCGGTTGGCCCATTAGCCTACAAGTTGCCGGTGACTTGCTATCATTTTCTGCCGTCACGATTATGATTGGCTGGTTAGGAGCTAGCGCTTTGGCAACGCAGCAAATCATTACGCAATACTTCATATTACTAGTTGTACCTGTCTTTGCCTTATCACAAGCAAGTGGCATCTTAGTTGGGCAAGCACGCGGCGCCAAACAATATAGCGAACTCAATCGCTATAGTCATGTCACCCTATTTATTGGGCTAAGCTTTTGCTCATTGGTTACGATTGCTTTTGTATTTTTTCCTCAAACACTAATTAACCTTTATCTGGGACAGCATGAAAGCCTTAGTCCACATATGCTTCACGTTGGCGAAATCGTTCTAATTATGACGGGTCTACGGTTACTCTTTGATGCGGTAATGGAAATTAAAACCGGCAGTTTACGTGGGCTTTATGACACCAAGTTTGCCATGCTAGTTGGCCTTACCTCCACCTGGATTCTCAATGTACCACTAGGCTATTTCTTTGGTATCGACCTAGGCTACGGCTTAATTGGTTTTACCGCTGGTGGTGTGATTGCAATGATCTTTGGTGCTAGCGTAATTTATTGGCGCTGGTTAACTAAACACAAAGAATTTGTCACAAACAAATCTTAATCGAACCTAAACAGGTAAATAATACTTTAGACTTTACTTGCTAGAGCCAGTACCTTGTTTTGGGCTCCAGCAGTTTGGGTAGTTAAAAATTAAAATAATACAGGTTATCAAGACGTTCATTTTTTCTTTTTTAGCGTAGAGAGAATTCTCTAAATCACCACAATGGTTTCCCGAATAACATGGGAGAAGCTGCCTATTTTAATTAATATAAAAATGGACTTTACTCATGCCAACTCCTAAACAAGGCAACATGCCAAACAATGAACTCAACCAAATCCTTCTTATTGCGAACGATCAAAACGAAAGGCCTCACTGTTCATCCAATCAAAAAAACCACCTAGCAAACCACCCAGGAATCAATCACTACTTTGAAAAATTAAACAGCAGCAAAACCGCAAAACTTGCTTGGGCTTTAAGTGTTTCTTCGGGAATGGCTCTATACAATTATCGTAAAGAAATAATGGAAGGTAGCTTATCAGATGCGGTTCTTTCCAGTTTGGTTTCACTATCTTGCAATATCTTCGTATCCTATGAGTTTTGTTTAAAATCCCCTTTTTTAGCAGCAGCTATTTTGTCAAAACTGCACAAAAATCCTAAATCAGCCATAGTGGTACTTGCCGCCTTGATTTCTTCTAGCGCATTAACAGCACAGTTAGTTCATCAACAGCCTATTACTTGGGCTACTACAATCGGCACATCAGCTTTTTTAAATTATGCAGCAACCAGATTAACAGGCTTAATTGATAACGACAGATCATTCACAAGCAATGCGGGACTTGGCCTCCTAGGATTAGCTACCTTTTCTCCATTAGTTTGTGTTTGGCTTGGTGATGCAGCAAGCCTTTTTTTCCACTCCCTCAATACCCAAAATGCTAACTAACAGTTTTAGAGAAACTACTTATATAGAGGGAGGCGCAACAGCCGCACTCGGCTCAATCGGCTCATTTATTACTGTGCTATTTTACTGCCAGGCTATAAAAAGCCTTCCCAAAAAAATTAATTTACTCTATAAAGCATGCTTTAATCTAATTAAAGACAAAACCAATTTAGGCATTAATAGCAGTAAAGCTTTTGCAGGTTTCCTTGCACTAATAGCAACTGCCTCACTCGGTTACTTGGGTTACTATTCCATGACGGGATTTTATATTGCAGTTTTAACTGCATTCCAGTGCACACCAAATCCGGGAGAACTTTGCTGGTTAACTAATTCACTAGAATTATCATCGCTATGGGTAGAAGCACTAGCAAGATTTCAGCAAGCAGCAACAGGTATGATAAACACAAGCGCTTTAGTTCCAGCTATTACCAAGCTTTTAAACAAATTAAACTCAACAAATAAAATCGAACACAAGGTCCAGCTTACCAATAGCCCGCCTACACAAACAATTAGTCACTTTGGCTTATTCTCATGCTGCAATACTTCACAGGAAGATACAGAGCACACTTTACTTCTTGATGCCGAAGTTAGCATGTAGTTATCTTTTAATAGGTTCTCTTTCAGGATGCGTCGGTAAGTAAGCGACCAATGAGTTTTGCATTTTTCAAAGCTTTTACGACTAACAGGTCCTATCACGAACCGAGCTATAACCCGGATTGAAAATGCGAAGCATTTGATAATCCGGGGTTAAGCCACACTCAGTCCCGGATTTTCACTTCGTTTAATCCGGGCTACGCGCTTGTAGAGCCTTGCCCTTGATTACGTTCGGCATTGCCGAGCTGCATCAAGACTACAACCTCCTTGGCTATTTACCAACACCTTCTGAAAAAAAGCCCCTTTTAATAAAGCTTTCAAATTGCCTCAACCACTAGAAAGCCTAAATAGGCCACATAGAAAAATACCAGCAGAAAACCGTGCCAACGGCTCAACCGCCTCCCAGTACCAAATAAGATTAGCAAATACAACATAACGGTTATAACAAACATTATTGGCAAGTCCCGCAGCAATACCAGGTTAGAAACACCTATCGGGCGAATAAGTGCCGGCAAACACAGCACAGCAACTAAATTAAAAATATTTGAACCAATGACATTCCCCACCACTAAATCATACTGCTTACGAACAGCACCCATTACAGCCGTTGCCAACTCAGGCAAGCTAGTTCCCAGTGCCATGATAGTTAAACCAACAACCAGCTCACTCACACCAAAGTGCCTAGCAAGTAAAGAAGCATTACTAACAATTAAGTGAGAACTCAAAGGCAAAAAAACAATTCCAACAACAAACCAAAGCCACCCCTTCGTTAATGACAGCTTGCTATCAAACTCAAAGTGCAACTCAGCGTCATAAGGCTTAGCTCGTTTCAGCAACCAATAGATTAAAAATATAAAAATAATTAGCAGCACAAAACCATCGTAGCGCCCCAGCACTCCGTCAACAATTAACAATAAAAACAACACCATGACCAAAAACAGTAACGGTAGTTCAACTAATAACAACTTAGGCTTAATTGTTAGCGGCACTACTAATACAGTAACACCTAACACCAAACCAATATTTGCAATGTTAGAGCCAATCACATTACCAATTGCTAAATCGGGATTGCCGTATAACGCAGCATAGACTGACACCATAATTTCAGGTAATGAAGTCCCTAAAGCTACAATAGTAATACCAATAGTCAAAGGAGAAATACGCAGTTGTTGAGCTAACCGACTTGCACCAACCACTAAACGATCAGCCGACCACGCCAATAACACAAAGCCAAATACTAAAATAAGTACCGCCGTACTAATCATAATTAAACCCGCGCATATTGCTTAACCGAACCTAGCCAACGCTGCGTTAACGGCAAAACTAAGTCAGGATGATATTGCAAAACCTGTTTCGCTACTTGTTGCACTTTAGATAACAATGCTTTATCACGCAGTAGATCTGCAACTCTAAAATCCACCTCCCCAGTTTGCTTAGTACCCAATACCTCACCGGGACCACGTAATTCCAAATCACGCTGTGCAATCAAAAAACCATCATTTGTCTGTCGTAAAATACTTAAACGTTCACCACCTAAGCGAGATAAAGGTTTTTGATAAAGTAACACACAGTGGCTCGCTAGATCGCCACGCCCAACTCGACCACGCAATTGGTGCAATTGAGCCAAACCTAATCGCTCTGCATTTTCAATAACCATCAAGCTTGCATTGGGCACATCCACACCCACCTCAATAACTGTTGTTGCCACTAAAACATCAACCTCACCTGCTTTAAACGCTGCCATGACCGCTTCTTTTTCTGCTGACTTCATACGACCATGAACCAAGGCTACTTTTAACCCACCTAAAACAGCAACTAAGTCCTGGTAGCTTTTCTCAGCAGCCTGGCACTGCAACACCTCCGACTCCTCAATCAAAGTACACACCCAATAAACCTGTCGCCCTTGGGCACAAACTTCTGCAATACGATGAATAATCTCTTCTCGACGACCAGTATCAATAACGACTGTGTGCACCGGCTTACGACCTGGCGGCAGTTCATCAATAATAGACTGATCTAAATCTGCATAAACAGACATGGCCAATGTTCTCGGGATAGGCGTTGCCGTCATAATAAGTTGATGCGGCATAAATCCAGCTTGCTTACCCTTTTCTTTAAGTGCTAAACGTTGGTGAACACCAAATCGGTGTTGCTCATCAATAATGATCAACGCTAGATTATTAAAAACCACCTGTTTTTGAAACAAAGCGTGAGTACCAATAACCAGCTGTGCTTCACCCGACTTAATTTCAGCAAGCACCTGACTACGCGCTTTACCTTTTACTTGTGCAGTTAACCAGGCCAACTGCAAGCCAAGTGGCTCCAACCAAGCAGAAAAAGACTTAAAGTGCTGTTCAGCTAACAGCTCTGTTGGCGCCATCACAGCAACCTGAAAACCTGCTTCTACAGCTTGTATTGCTGCTAAAGCGGCTACTATTGTTTTTCCTGAGCCAACATCTCCTTGCACTAAGCGCATCATTGGATGAGCACGCTGTAAATCTTGACTAATTTCCTCCACCACTCGCTGCTGCGCAACAGTAAGTGAAAATGGCAATACCTTTAGTAGTTTGGCAGCGAGTTTCTTAGGCTTCTTTAGTGGTTTCGCTGTCTGCTGACGCTGTTTCTCTCTAAGCTCTTGCAAACTCAAGTGGTGTGCTAATAACTCCTCAAAAGCTAAACGCTGCTGGAATGGATGCCTTGAGTCTGCCAGCTTGTCTACATTTAAGGTAACAGGGGGTCGATGAATAAAGTGAATTGCCTGCTTAAGCTCAGGAAAATCTAACTCTGCTAACACTGACTTAGGAAGCAACTCTTGCAGTTGATCTTCACGTTTTAATAAGGCCAGCACCTGCTCTGTTAACTGGCGCCACAAGTGTTGCCCCACACCCTCTGTAGTTGGATAGATAGGCGTCAGTGTCTTTTCTAGAGGTGGGAATTCCCCCTCTTTCAACACACTGTACTCAGGATGAATTATTTCTAATCCATGCTGACCTTGCCGCACTTCACCGTAACAACGAATAGCATGTCCCACCTGTAAATATTGTCGCTGGGCATTGGAGAAGTGAAAAAAGCGTAAAGTTAAATCAGCTGCACCATCAGTGATACGACAAAGCAGATTCAATTGTCGCCTTTTAATCACAGCCGAATCAAGAATACGCCCTTCAACCATGGCTGATTGACCCGGGCGCAACTGGGCAATTGGTACCACACGAGAACGATCTTCGTAGCGCAGAGGTAAATGAAATAAGACATCTTGAGCTGTATGGATACCGAGCTTGGCCAGCTTTTCAGCCATCTTTGGACCGACGCCCTTTAAATAACGGCACTCGATCTCAGCTAAGCCTTTGCGTTGCATAGCTAATGATATGGCCATCCTTGCTAGTTCCTAGTAACCCTGACAAGGTAAAAATTGTAACAACAAACAGCTGATGATAACAGGCCCTAGTCTATTAAGAGAGAGCTTGGCACTACTTGGTTTGAAGAGAATTCAAGCTGACCCGCATATTCTCGTACAGCTTCTAACAGCCTAACACGCATTCTTGCTCCTACTGAACCACCTAAAAAGCAAGTATTCTGCTTAAGCTGGCCAGGCTGCCTTAGCAAGTCAGCAACATCAGGCATTGCCGCAGCAAGTTTAACAAGCACATGTTTATAATCAAGCTCCTCACTAGAACTGAGCATAATAACAAAAAAGTCCTTAGATCCTAATGAACTAAAGCGGCCACCGTTCCTTTCTGCAACCAAGCGACACAACTTATAGACACTATGTTCTTCATAACGACAGAATACAAACCGCCAATAATTTGTATCGACTGGGAAACAACCTCGTTCCATCGCATACCGTTCATAAGACTTTACAAGTAAATGAGAGAAACTCAACTTCTGATATAATTCCCGAAATTCTTCATAGGGTGCATACCTCATATCCTGCCATTTTAAATAGTAATATTGACACAATGGCTCTACCTTCTGGCCTCTCCTAAGCAATACTTGCAAAGTTTGATCTATTTTTTGAGCCAAATAACTCCTGCGCAATTTCTCAACGCCTTCTGGTAAACTTTGAAAATCAGCATTACTAAGCAATAAAGGTGGCAAACCAGTAGCCGTCGCAAAAGACTGTCGAACTTTATACTTACCTAAATCGAGCAAGGCCTTACTTTCTATTTCTATCGGGTGCTGCCTCTATATAATGTAGGCTATATTGCTGCTGGCACGCCAAAATCATTGACCTTCTCCCAAAACTGATCCCATCTGCCTTTAGTCTTTACTAGTGTTCTCAAGCATAAAACGATTTTCATTCCCTTGTCTTTCCAGCGCATTCCTGATCCGCCTAATCTTTGTTTAACAATTGTTTTACATGCTGCTTCAGTGACGCCAGAGCCAATTGGTGCATTCTGCTTAATCAAATTATGATACGACATTCGCTTTTCTTTAATATTATTTTCAAAATACGTAATTGTTCCTTCTAGCTTTTCTCTAAGCGATTTATTCAGTTTTTTATTTAGATGCTCTTTAAGCTCAGCAAGTATTCTACCTGCCGCACCTTTCTTGTGCTTTAAGTCATGACATCTCTCTTCGAGCCAAACATCACGCTCATCTCTTTCAGATTTTTTGGTAAATACTGCCTTTGATGCTTCGCCGAGATATTCAGTTGCATGCCAAAAATCTAAAATTTGCGTATCAGTATGTTTTTTTAGAAATGGCCAATTATTTTTTGCTCCATCAGCAACGCCAATTGTTTTAGCATCAGGGTAATATTTCTTTTTCAGCTTTATTTCCTTTTCAAGCCTATTAAAGAATTCATCTTTTCCATATTCTGGTGATGCTGCAACGTAGGTTGTGTGCAGGCGTGCACCATGCTTATCATACATGGAAATAGTTCCAACCATGCTCTCTCTATAACCATCATCAACGGTGAGAACATATGCACCATCTAAGCTAATACTTAGCATCTCAATGCCTGCATCAAGCTTTGGCTCTTCATATTCCCACTCAGCCTCTTTGGCTTGTGCAATACCGCCAACAAAATCAGTTGCCCGTTGCAAGTATGAATGTGAGATTTTACGGTTATGATTGACCTTGAGATCATCAATAACACTAGGAGCAGGTAAGTTTGAGTATTTATGTGAGATTATTTTTGCAAATCGCGGTGTTGATCCTTGGATAATTCTAGCCTTATCTTCTAAAGGACAAAAGATCTTCCCGCCTTTAGAGGTTTGATAAACATAACGCTTAACTCGAGCAACTCCATAAGGCGTTTGGTAATTTGCTTCATCTCTACTTCGTGCTGTTAGCTTTATTTTTCCAACATGGATAGGAGAGCCATCTGCATCAAACTTACTTAAAGCTTTTTCAGTGGCTAATGTTCCAACCTCATTAAGGCCGTCAAGAATTGCATCCTCACATTCAAGCATGGATCCTTTTAGTGGAAGCTTGAGCTCAATAGTTAATTCATTATTTTCATCAGAGAGAATTCTAGCTAACATCCAAACACCATCCGTAATCAAGTTAAAGTGTATATTATGCTATATTTTCTACATTATATAAAGGCAGCACCCCATTGGAGTCTCTAACCTGCGGTATCTGTAGCTCAAGCTGACCTTGACCTGTGTTAATTAACTGAAAACTACCCAAAATTTAAATCAGCAAAATAATGCTGAAATATTGTGTAAAAATGACTATGCTTTGTCTTTTTAACAAGACTAACGAGATGAGTATAAATGTTAAACTTCGCCGATTACGCTGCCCCTCTTTTTTCAAAATTAACTGGGAAAGTTGTTTTAAAAAAATCTATCGACGATTGTAGGAAAGCTATTAACTGAAGGTAGTTGTAAGTTGTTCAGTTCATCAAAAGATAACAATGAGTATAAAAAGATGATTCGTACACTTACCGGTGAAAATAAAAGCACCGATTTAGATCCAATAAAAACAAATGATGTATTGCTAGAACAGAGCTGTGAAAAACTTTCACACGCCAGTAAAATTGATGTTCTTCATGATCCTTCTGATATTAGAAAGCCACATAGCAAGCAAACTGAAAATCTAGGTAAAGTAAGGAGTCTGGACGGGGATATTATCAATGGTTACAGCACGCATAACGCAGTTGCATTAGTACCTGGTGATAAGGCTGTGCATCTACTATCGCATGTAAGCTACAGCAATAAAGACCCTAAGTTTTTAAAAGCTGAGCATATTAAGAAAATAGAGGCTGGAAAGCCATTTGAGGGAGATAAAGAGGCCAAGAGTCTTTATGAATCTGGTGATTACTTTAATAAAAAGCTGCTGTCTATTCGTGAAATAGAAAAAATAGGAATCTGCCTAAAATCAAAGAATGAAGATGCAACCATTACCCATATTCTAGATAGAGAGTTTGATGATAATGACTATCTCTCACTAATTGATACAAACCTAGATCAAGACTTTATTATTCGCTCAAAAATAACAAGAACAATAGAAGGTAGAGGTGATGATGGTAAAAAGCTTAAGCTGATTAACGCTGATTTTGATGCTCAAGGCGAAAAGCAATTCCAAAAGTTAACAGTTGGAAAGAATTGCGTACAAGACGGAAAAATAACTATTTATTTTGGAGAGTTTGAGAACATCAATGCAATTAAAATCCAAATTACAGGCAGAGATGGTAGGAGAATTTTTAAGAATGACATGCTGCTATTAACTAATAAAAAAGTAACGACTTTTGATGAGGCGTATGAGGTATACATAGCCTATCTATCTCGTGCGAAAATTGAATATGTTTTTAAATTTCTCAAGGAAGGACTAGGCTGGGAAAATATGCAGATAAAAAATTTTAAAGGGATACAAAATCTACTGGCTGTATGTTTTTATGTGGCCTCATATTTGTATGAGATAGGTAAGGAAAAAGCTTATGACGATTACGCAATTATGCTAGCTAAATTAGGAGATGGTAAGGGCAAGGTGACACGACACTTTATTGCGAAGGGTATTAGAAAACTTCTAACGTATCACTTAGTAGAGCAATTTTTTAAAGAAAATAGTGTTTCTCAAGAAGAACAAAAAGAATTATCGAATTCAGTTCAGGTAGGGAGATAACAATTTTGGGTAGTTCTCAGTAATTAACCTTGGTTTAAAGCCGTTCGCATATCCGTTTCTATCGCCAGTTCGCTCATAAGGACTGGCATTTAAATGGCGCTCCCTTTCTATTAACATAGCCTCATTCATCAACCTGGAGACAAGCTTAGGTAAAGCTTCAAACCCCTCCATCGCTAAAACATGTATGGCTTCTTCGATTAAGTTCTCATTTTTATAGCAGCTCATTGTCATTCCTCTTTTTTGGTTAAGTTTACCTTAAAAGGAATTTCTAATCTGACTGAGTCGCCTGCTTATTTTCAGCAAGTCAATGGAATTTACAGAAAGGATGGCGCACTAGCCGACTAATGATGCACATAAGGTTTTGTACTATATACCAGTAACCAAGCAGTATATTTCTCTTATGGTTGTTTGCTTACTGCTTTTTTCTCGCTGCTCATTTAGGGGTATACGTAGATTTTTAAGTGTTTGTTTAGACTATGAGATCTCTCAAGGTGGAATTCATAACATTGCAGCTGTTGCGATTCAAAGAGCGGAGAAGATTAATTCTCAGGAAGACTTAAGCCAAGCCAAACTAGTAGCTAATGATGAAAAGTTTCACCTTAATAAACCAATTCTTTCTGGAACCGATATTCGTTCTTTATATTGTTATTTGCTTCGCCTAGAAGACACACGTGATGGAGATACGTGGGCAAGAAATTTACTAGAGCTGAAGAAAAAACATTTTTTACCAGAGGCTGTTTATGGTGACGATGGCAGTGGTTTGTATGCTGGACATAAACTTGTAATGCCAGATGTTCCTTACCACAGAGATCATTTTCACATCATCCATGAGTTACTTGAGGTTCGTCGTTACTTTAGAAATAGGAAAAAAGGTTCTATCACATATCTAAACCAACGAGAGAATAAGTATTACAAGGCAATTACTAAAGGTAATGAAGCGCTACATGAAGAGCAGTTATTCATGGCGGTAAAAGAGGCAGGACAAGCTGGGCACTTATCAAGCTCTATTGACACGTTAGTAGACTGGTTGTGTCATGATGTTTTAGTAAAAGCAGGCCCAGCACCAGAGCAACGTAGTGAGTTATATGACTTCATTGTTAATGAACTAAAAACCCTTGAGCTAATTCATCCTCATCGTATTAAATCAATTCGAGTTATGTTGGAGAATGCCAAACACTTAGCTTTATCATTTATGATGACAATTGATAATAAATTTCAGGTAATTGCTGAATCTAATAATATCTCTGTAAATACTTTGTGGAAAATAGCTGAATTACAAAGGTGTAAGGAAGGGTCAATGAAATATGCTGTTCGTGCGTTACCCTTACAAGATGAATTGGGTGATGATTTCTATGACATAGAAGAACTTGTGACTCGAGTGCTAGAGGGCACGGAACGCACAAGCTCTATGGCAGAAAACCTGCATAGTCGTATATCTCCCTACTTATTTGTACGTAAGCAAGTAGGGAATGGATTTCTTAATTTACTACGCTTCTTTTTAAATCATGAGAAAATCGAGCGTAGCGAAAAAAGCTTTCGTCATCAGAAAACTCCAGCACATATTTTAACTGGTCAGGAGCATCCACACTGGGTAGAAATGCTGGGCTTCAAACGTTTTCAACGAGCAGCATAACGCAATCTAATTTTTAAAGAGCAGTAGTTATTATGCTTTAATTGGGTAGGTATTTCTATGCGCCCTGATACCTAAAATACACCGTAATTGAACCAAGCCGACGTTTGGTGTATCGACCTAAGTATTTAACGTTTTGTTTGTGATTCTTTGAGGGCTTTGCGCAATGTACTACCCATCGTTTTTGGTAAAGCTGATCAAGCAGTTGATTAAAGTTGAAAGTGTGGTTCAGTGTAGAGGCTAACTGATTTGGCAGAATAAGCCCTTTGTCCTGGTGGTGGTTTCTAAAAAGGTTAATGACCTCATAACGCCACATGGACATTAGTGTAGGTTGATGGAAGTAGAGGCTTTTCCATTGTGTTAACTCTTTGTTGATACCACCCAGAGTGATTGACGCATGAAGATGCACATTGCGCTTTAGATCTCTGCCAAAGGTGTGAAGCGCGATAAATACACCGGGTTTAACCCTCTTGTTTTTAGCAAGCTTGAGTAACACCTTTGCTGCTAATGGTGGGAGTAAATTAAGAAGCTCTCTGTTTGTCCAAAAGCAGTCCCAAAGAGTAGAGGGCATGGTGAATGTGATGTGTTGCCATGCAGTGTTGGGTAAGATTGCCATTTGTTGTTGTATCCATACTTCTGTGGCTTTTTTACCACACGATGAACAGCTTTTAGCTTTGCAGGTATGGCGGATGTATTTGACGTGTGAACAGTTTGGATTACTGCAATGATACTCTTTATGGCCACGCATAGGATGTTTGCAGCTAAGCAGGTATCCGTCTTATTTCAGCATGATGCTCATGCTGCGCTCTCTTTAGTTTACTGCGCCTGTGATGAGCGGATGGTAATTAATTCCGCTAGCGAAGGCATAGAATAGTTTTTTGTAATTCTGTCATATATATAATCGAAGACATTAACTGCTAGCTTTTTACATGTCTCAGTAATTGTAACCATTGTATCCTTAGCTTTCGTTCCTTCTTCACTCATAGTATGAAGGTGTACATCGCGCATTCTAGCCTGCTTCCGAGCCATCAACTCTGCTGGATTGTTATGTAGAGGAAGCTCTGGCTTTTCCAGCACTAACAATAGCTGCCTTTTCTTTTTTAAGGTGAGCTCAATTTGTTTATCTAGTTTCTCGTAGCCAGTGATTGTTGAGAATAACTCAGTAAACTCATTGGATAGCTTATCTATCTCATCTTGCCCTGGGTTCTTTTTATATTCAATGAGCTTATGATAATAATCCCAAAACCTATCCAAGAAGCTGTCAACAGAGTCTTGGTGCTTCTTAAAAATTGGCGTCAGCTTTTTATAATGCCTACCCTCATGAACCCAGCACAAGGCGAGTGATTCAGTAATGAGCTTAAACTGTGGCGCATCATCGGTAATGAGTGTTTCTATCGCATAAGGACTCTTTCTATATGTTGAGATAGCTGCCGCATCAGTAATCAGCTTTCTATATTTTGGAAATTTTTTATCACCTAATACCTTATCAAGAATAACTTCCAGCTCCTTACTGTTTAAGATAGTCGATGAGTGAAATACCTTTAAGCTTTCGATTACCTTGTGGGGTAAGTTCATAGTAGCCAGTAAATTAAAAGCGGCCTCATTTAATGTGAACCCAAAGTGGTCTTTGCTTAACATTTCAATGACGCTTAATCGACTTTTACTGGTCAGCGTAAAGTAAGCTGAATAATACTCATTACCCAATACATTAACATAACGGTTTTTCCCATCCTCTCTAGCGTTGGTGTCATCTAGGTGCTGGTAGTTCGTGGATTGTAAACCTGCCTTCACAACTTCTACCTTCTCGGGCTCAAGTATCGTAGGTGTTTTAATTGTGAAGCTATGGATGGTTGATTTACTAATATCTATGTTGGCGGTTTTATAAAATGTCTCAAGGCTTTCTAGCGTCATACCACCTTGAGTATTTAGGAAGCTTGTCCAGCTTTTAATAGTAGGGCCGAACTGGCCCTCATAACCAGTTGGCAGAGGTGCTGTATAGTGTTTGTTTTCAGAAGGGGAGTAATATTGTTGGCGCAAAAAAAGAGTGTTATTAGCAGCAATTTTTATATCCTGGATAAGTGTTTTCTTAGAGCCATTTGGCACAGCATCGCTGGGCAACGAATCTGGATTAATTGTTAGTGTCACTGTATTAGAGACTTCGAGATTTTTTTTACTAGATTTTGGCTTTCTAGTTTTATTGGTTTTATTTCCTTTTCTATCCTTCTCGGAGGAATGATCCTTGTCCTTGTTAGCGCGCGTTTGCTTTCTAACATTAGGCTTTCCTTGCTCACCTTTATATTTATTTAATGCGTTATTTAACGATTGCACCTTGTCTTCTAGCTTTATGATTTTCTCAGCCTGACTTTCACATACATTGCTAAAATCTGTTTCTAGTGCTGTTGGTGTAACAGTATTATTAAATCTCTCAATGAGATCGGCTAAAACTGATTTGTCAGGTTGTTTTTTCATAGGAAGAGTATACCACGGGTTTGAAAAGGTAAATTTTCCCCACACAGATGGCCGTACTGCTGAAATTATTTTTAAGCCATGAACCTGATCGATGAAAAAATAATCCGAGCATACAGCGTTGTTATAGAGCGCACATCATGCTTTTATGACACACGATGATTCCAATATAAAATTTCCAAATTTGCACGAAAAAGCTGTCAAGAACTTTTTGAATTATTTTCAAATCATGCTGATATTGAACGGATACCTAAGCAGCTTAACAATGCCAATGACAATAGCTTCTCTGATTTTATCTTTGTACTTGGTGTGAAAGTTCCACCAGTTCTGATTGGTTACCAAGATTTGTTTGATACTAAAGCGTTTCATTATTCTTAGAGTAAAATGAGAAGCGCGTATAGTAGGTGAGTTATTGCTCAACTACCTGAAGCAATTTCTATAGCAGGTGTGTTATTTTTATTCGTTATTATTCCATGGGCAGGTGCTAGTGCGCCATCCTTTCTGTAAATTCCATTGACTTGCTGAAAATAAGCAGGCGACTCAGTCAGATTAGAAATTCCTTTTAAGGTAAACTTAACCAAAAAAGAGGAATGACAATGAGCTGCTATAAAAATGAGAACTTAATCGAAGAAGCCATACATGTTTTAGCGATGGAGGGGTTTGAAGCTTTACCTAAGCTTGTCTCCAGGTTGATGAATGAGGCTATGTTAATAGAAAGGGAGCGCCATTTAAATGCCAGTCCTTATGAGCGAACTGGCGATAGAAACGGATATGCGAACGGCTTTAAACCAAGGTTAATTAACACAGGTCAAGGTCAGCTTGAGCTACAGATACCGCAGGTTAGAGACTCCAATGAAGCCTTCTATCCATCAGTCTTAGAGCGAGGTGTACGCTCTGATAGAGCACTTAAGCTGGCTGTCGCTGAAATGTATGTGCATGGGGTTTCCACGCGCAAAGTTGAAAAGGTGCTAAAGCAACTCTGTGGAACAGATATTTCAAGCACAGAGGTAAGCCGTTGCGCTAAATTGTTGGATGAAGATTTAAAGAAATGGCGAAATAAGCCGTTAGGAAAGATAAAATATCTTTGGCTAGATGCACGTTATGAGAAGGTGCGCACTAGCGGCACAGTACAAGACTGTGCGGTATTGATAGCCTATGGCTTTGATGAATCAACCGGCAAGAGAACAGTGCTAGGTGTTTCTGTTGCGTTATCAGAGGCTGAGGTACATTGGCGTGATTTTCTTCAGCAGTTGGTTGAGCGAGGTATACATGGTATTGAGTTGATTACTAGCGACGCTCATACTGGCCTAAAAGCCGCTAGAAGAGCTGTGTTCCCCAGTGTTCCTTGGCAACGCTGCCAATTTCATTTGCAGCAAAATGCTCAGGCTCACATACCAAAGCGCTCAATGAAGGAACCAGTAGCTGAGGAGATTACAGCTATATTTAATGCCTCAAACATTCATGAGTCGGAATGACTATTGGCTATGGCGGTAGATAAATATCAGCAAACAGCACCAGAGCTTTCTTCTTGGTTGGAAGTGAATATACCGGAGGGGGTGCTGCCTTTATATAATGTAGAAAATATAGCATAATATACACTTTAACTTGATTACGGATGGTGTTTGGATGTTAGCTAGAATTCTCTCTGATGAAAATAATGAATTAACTATTGAGCTCAAGCTTCCACTAAAAGGATCCATGCTTGAATGTGAGGATGCAATTCTTGACGGCCTTAATGAGGTTGGAACATTAGCCACTGAAAAAGCTTTAAGTAAGTTTGATGCAGATGGCTCTCCTATCCATGTTGGAAAAATAAAGCTAACAGCACGAAGTAGAGATGAAGCAAATTACCAAACGCCTTATGGAGTTGCTCGAGTTAAGCGTTATGTTTATCAAACCTCTAAAGGCGGGAAGATCTTTTGTCCTTTAGAAGATAAGGCTAGAATTATCCAAGGATCAACACCGCGATTTGCAAAAATAATCTCACATAAATACTCAAACTTACCTGCTCCTAGTGTTATTGATGATCTCAAGGTCAATCATAACCGTAAAATCTCACATTCATACTTGCAACGGGCAACTGATTTTGTTGGCGGTATTGCACAAGCCAAAGAGGCTGAGTGGGAATATGAAGAGCCAAAGCTTGATGCAGGCATTGAGATGCTAAGTATTAGCTTAGATGGTGCATATGTTCTCACCGTTGATGATGGTTATAGAGAGAGCATGGTTGGAACTATTTCCATGTATGATAAGCATGGTGCACGCCTGCACACAACCTACGTTGCAGCATCACCAGAATATGGAAAAGATGAATTCTTTAATAGGCTTGAAAAGGAAATAAAGCTGAAAAAGAAATATTACCCTGATGCTAAAACAATTGGCGTTGCTGATGGAGCAAAAAATAATTGGCCATTTCTAAAAAAACATACTGATACGCAAATTTTAGATTTTTGGCATGCAACTGAATATCTCGGCGAAGCATCAAAGGCAGTATTTACCAAAAAATCTGAAAGAGATGAGCGTGATGTTTGGCTCGAAGAGAGATGTCATGACTTAAAGCACAAGAAAGGTGCGGCAGGTAGAATACTTGCTGAGCTTAAAGAGCATCTAAATAAAAAACTGAATAAATCGCTTAGAGAAAAGCTAGAAGGAACAATTACGTATTTTGAAAATAATATTAAAGAAAAGCGAATGTCGTATCATAATTTGATTAAGCAGAATGCACCAATTGGCTCTGGCGTCACTGAAGCAGCATGTAAAACAATTGTTAAACAAAGATTAGGCGGATCAGGAATGCGCTGGAAAGACAAGGGAATGAAAATCGTTTTATGCTTGAGAACACTAGTAAAGACTAAAGGCAGATGGGATCAGTTTTGGGAGAAGGTCAATGATTTTGGCGTGCCAGCAGCAATATAGCCTACATTATATAGAGGCAGCACCCTTTCTATCCTCTCCAAAGGGTGTATCTGCAGAAAACACGCCACCCTCCCCAAGGCATGTTTAATCAGAGGACTAGTCAAATCGCCACGTTGCTCAGCTGGCAGGCAAGCTCGAAGGATAAGCACAGCACGCTCAGCACTTAATGCTTTTAGCAAGATAAAGAAGAACAAATGCTCCGACCACCCCTTAAAACGCTCCAATAAAGCATCATATGCTAAGCGCTCTCGACCTCTCCTACGAGAAGAATTCAAATTAGTCATTATTGACACCTCCATATTGTGTAGTCTTAATTAGTTAAACCTATTGCCTTGAACCTCAAAAAACACTCGAACCAAAGCAACTTCACTAGACCAAGCGAGCCAATAGACTCTTTACCAACTAGCTACTCATAGTTTTAAAAGTCTATTAAAGGCTCTCTAGCGCTACTAACAGTGTCTTACTTTTTAGCAAGCAACAAGCTTCATAGCCGAGCAGCTTTGTATCGTGTAATAATTTTGAAAAGTGGTTTTTTTGTACTTATTTTTCATCAGAAAAAACTCTAGCAAAGCCTTCATTGTGATTAAACCGAAGTTTTTACTCTTTAGATCTAAGTAAAAGTGTTTTCTTACACCCTGTTAACGACAAATAGTAGACTGAAAAACTACTGACGAAATTGAGCAAACTTGCTAACATAACAGCCCAGGCCAGCAATATTAAGTAACCCCAGTTCGGAGTTATGGCAGCCTTGGATTTAGTGAAAAACTTATATAACCTTTTGAAATTATTACTAATAATGGATGTGGTTATGATACATGAGCGCGAGGTTATAGAGTTATTTTGTCGCATAGATGATTTTGCTGAGGAATTTGCAGCACTTGAGCGCAAAGATCTACTCCCTTCATCTGCAGAAAAAAAGTCAGGTCCACCTTGTTGTTTAGCTTATAGCGAGATTATGACAATCATGATTTTGTTCCAAATGATCGGCTATAGAAACTTTAAATATTTTTATACTGGCTTTCTAAAAACATACTGGGGACATTACTTCCCTAATTTACCCAGTTACTCACGTTTTATTGAATTGATGCCTAGAGCGCTAATGCCACTGACAATTTTTATTACTCTTAACGGTGGCAGGCGTAGTGGCATTTACTACATTGACTCAAGTTGCCTACCAAACTGTCACATTAAACGCACTAAACGCCACCGCACATTTAAAGCGGTTGCAAAACTTGGAAAAACATCTGTTGGTTGGTTTTTTGGTCTGAAACTTCATTTAGTAATCAATGACATAGGTGAGTTAATCGCCTTTAAAGTCACGCCCGGCAATCATCATGATTTAGCTGCAGGTGTCTCATTGTTTGAAGGGCTGGAGGCTTTGGCCTTCGGAGATAAAGGCTATATTGGGAAGGCTGTTTTTGAAAAACTACTTGATAGCGGTTTGAAGTTAATTACACGCAAAAGAAAAAATATGAAAAATGCGCAGCCACTTAGCGATCACGAGCAACAGTTATTAAATCAGCGAGGGATCATTGAGACTGTTTTTGGCTGCTTGAAACATAAGTTTCATATTTGGCACACCAGACATCGCTCGGTTGCAAATGCTATTACACATCTTGTTGCTGGGTTGGCTGCTTATATTATTGAGCCATTAACAATTACTGCAGTGAAAAGGTTGCCAAGCAATTAGAATTTAATTACTTGATCACTATTAACTCCGAACTGGGGTTTAAGGAAACCCACTGTGCCCAAAGGAATACTCACCCTAGCCCAACTTGAAAATGCTGTTGAAACCGGCAAAGTCGATACCATCGTTACTGTTTTCACAGACCTATACGGCCGTTTATTAGGCAAACGTCTAACTCCAAACTACTTTTTTGACAAAATAAAAACTGGTATTGCGGCTTGTAACTACTTACTTGCTGTGGATATGGAGATGCAACCTGTCGATGCTATCCAGTCTGCCAACTGGGCTAAAGGCTTTGGTGATTTTCTACTACTCCCCGACTTAAATACTTTACGCATTGCTAGCTGGATGGAGAAAACAGCTATTGTAATCTGTGATGTTATTGATGAAAAAACTAAGGAACTCATTCCTATTGCCCCACGCAGCCTATTAAAAAAGCAACTTGTCTGCCTTCAAAAAGCTGGCTATCAAGCCAAAGCAGCCTCTGAATTAGAGTACTACTTATTTGACGAAGACTATCGAACAGCCCGTGAGTGTAGTTATCAAGGCTTAACACCCAGCAGCTGGTATAGCGAAGATTATCATATTTTACAAACTAGTCGCGAAGAAAACCTTAATGCCTTAGCACGTTACCATCTAGAAGAATCTGGCATCCCAGTTGAAAACACCAAGGGGGAGTTTGGTATTGGTCAGCATGAATTAAATATTTATTACAGTGAGCTACTTGAAATGGCAGATAGACACTGCTTGATGAAGCAATGCTTAAAAGAGTTCGCTGATCAGCAAGGTTTGAGTATAACTTTTATGGCCAAACCCAACAAACAACAAGCCGGCTCAAGCTGCCACCTACATTTAAGCCTATGGCAAAATGAGCAAAGCGCCTTTGCTGGCACTGAGTCTTTAAGCAACTTCACCTGTTCTACTACTTTTAAGCAATTTTTAGCAGGCTGGATACATTACACACCAGAGCTTCTACCCTTTCTCGCACCAACAGTTAACTCTTACAAACGCTTTGAATACGGCTCTTGGGCTCCTACCAATACTCACTGGAGTCATGATAACCGCACCGCTGGTTTTCGCATTGTTGGTCACGATCAAGCACTACGTATCGAATGTCGCTTACCCGGTGCTGACATTAACCCTTATCTCGCTTATACAGCAGCGCTAGCAGCAGGCTTAGCTGGTATTAATGAGCAATTAACTTTGCCAGCTGAATTCACTGGCAATGCCTACGATAGCGAGCAAGTAAGCCTTGCTACCAATTTACAACTTGCTACTGAACAGCTCAGCATCAGCAAGCTTGCTAGAACTGCTTTTGGTGATGAAGTCACAACAGATTTGCTCGCTTTCTTTCGCAATGAATGGCGTGCCTACGAGGAATACGTCAGTGACTGGGAGTTAATTCGTTATTTTGAGAGAATCTAATGGCTAAACCACGCATTGGCATTACTACTTACGGCAACTTAGAGAATAACCAGCATCATCTCCCTAGTGAATATGCTGAAGCCGTTTTGCAAGCTGGTGGCTCGCCATTTTTAATTCCACCTCTCCCCTTAGACTTACCGCTACCTTTTGACGGTATTATTTTAGCTGGTGGTGGTGACATCCATCCTCAACACTACTCTGATCATTGGCATCAAAGCATTAGACCTTCTGCGAAACTAAATACTGGGCGAGCTTATGCTCGTTTGTAGTTTTAGAATCCGGCTTGAAGATTGAGAATCCCAGCAATAATATTAAATCTCATATTGTGTTTTCTGCGAAAATTCCTATACACCTCCCCAAGAATGCGGAATTTTTTAAATTTTGAGAATTGATGTTCAACCCTAATACGGATCTTGCTGTGATTACGGTTATCCTCTTTTTGTTGAGTAGTTAATTTGCCGCCTTTGGGCTTTTTATGAGGTAAGTTAACCAAGGGGTCAGTATGTTGAATTCCTTGGTATCCTAGATCAGCATATTTTTCTGCTGGTGGCAGTGGGCTGCCACGTTGTCGGATCTTAATATCATGAACCCTCCCAGGCATTGTTTGAGAGACGTTGATTATTTTTCCGGATGTACTCATTGCTATCTCCACCTTTTGAGTATGTCTTTTCTTTTTACCAGAATAATAATCTTTACGTGGCTTCTTCTTTTTGGGGCGCTGAATAGGCTGCTCCGTTACATCCATTAATATAGCGCAAACCGCATCTTCTGTTAGGGTTCTGTCTTTTTTAATATGAATATGCTTGGCCACTAAGGGTTCTAAGCGTTTAAATAAGCGGCAGACATTACTGTCATCCAAACCAACAAAGTAACCTAAGAATTCATGTGTTACATAAGTGCGATAGTACATCATGAGAAGCAAAAGGCGATCATGGTGCGTGGTGAGTTTCGGGCGCCTTCCCAGCTTACTAAACTCATCATCAAGTGATGACTTCACTTGTTGGTGTATCGTTTCAAAATCATCAAGGGTCAAACCAGTTAACTTTTTAAAAATACGCGGGCGGTTACTGAGTTGCTGATAGCTTAATAGCATATGCCTTTCCATGAATGATTATTAATCAGGCAATTATAAGCAAATTTTAGCTAGTTTCTAGAACTGCCCTTAGTTACGCAGAAGGTCTATTTATAATGTCAACGAGCAACGTGATAGCATGGAGTTTTCACTAGCACGTTATGTTATTGATCATAATATTCCTACCTTAGGTATTTGCCGTGGCATGCAAATTTTAAATCTCGTCGCTGGAGGCAGCTTAATCGAACATATTGCTGATTATCAAGCTAATGGCATTGACCATCGCACTGATGACGGGGATCTTATTACTCATGAAGTACAAATCGAACCAAACTCTTCACTCGCTGAGTACTTACAATGCCAACGTTGCGAGGTTGCCTCTAAGCACCATCAAGCCATATTGGATATTGCGCCTTTGTTTACAGTGAGCGCTTATGCACCTGATGGCATTATCGAGGCCATTGAATCTCCTACGCATAATTTTTTAATCGCGGTACAATGGCACCCTGAAATGACAGCGGCTACAGATTTAACTCAACAACGTTTATTTGCTGCTTTGATTGCTGCGAATAAAAACATTGTTAAATAAGTAAAAATGATTGAATAACAAACTGGCCTAAACTGATTTGCGCAGCATTTGTTAGTAAGCTTCGTTTTTTATTAGCTAATGCTGCAAAACGGGTGGCGCGAATCGAACTGTAGCCCGGATTGAGAATGCGAAGCATTTGATAATCAGGGGTAAGCCACATTCAACCCCGGATTTTCCCCCGCCAACAAGTCGCGGGGTCAATCCGGGCTTACACGTTAAAGATAAATAAGGAATAACATTTAAATCCGTTAGCACGTCATCCCGGAAATTTTGCACAAGGATAGTATATTCCAATCGTAAGATGAGCCTGAAGCAGCATCTGAACAGATGTCACCATGATGGTCCATCGGTTAGTCTTCAGTGCTGATAGTATCAGCTATTTGCTCTTTTGTTATTTTCTCAAATAACGTCTTCTTTGCTTCCTGCATCTTTTGTGCAGATTCATGATCAGTCAGAGAATACGCTAATTTATCTAGTCGTTCAAAGGTTTCATTTTCCTTTAAATACTGCTCAGCATTTTCAATTGATTTGAACTTTTCGTAAGGAGTCATAATGGCCTCGTAAGGGTAAAGTTTAGTTTGCTTACCCTTGCTATTAATGCTGGTTACAGGGAAGTAACAAGGTCTGTGAAAATTAATATAGTCGTTAAAATGCTGGTTATAGAATTCATTAATTTGCGGGGCAAAACGTTGTTGAATATGTATGTAGCCAAAATGCTTTCTAACAACCGAGCCATTTTTACTTTCCACCAAACCGTTGTCATTACTATGCCTTGGCCTCGATTTAGTGAGTTCAATAAATAACTTTTGCAATAGTTTAGCTACATGCTGATTAATGTACTCTGAGCCATTATCAGCATGTAGGCCTAACACTTTAAATGGAAAGGTATCGATTATTTGCTCTAAGACAGGGATTAAGTAAGCCTCACTAATTTTTTCAACAGCGCAGACTACTTCCATCTGTGTCACCTCGTCAACAGCATTAATATGATAAACACCCTTGATTTTATCCATATCTCCTTGGTGCACTGTATCAATACGTATAAAGCCAGGCCTACCCTCTGGAGTTGGTTTTCGCCTTTCACCAATAGAAACCTGCGTTGCTTTAGTTTTATTAAAGTGTCGCCGTTTGCGCTGGTAGGTTTCAGTTTGTCGAAGATTGCAAAGATGAGAGACTGAGATAAAAGCAAGACGCGCATAACGCTTATCTCCAAACAAATGAAAGGCTCTCTCGCAAAGTTTTTTTGTGGTAGGCCCGCTAAGCGTTTGATGAACCTGATCCGTTTCAGCTAACAACCAAGTATCCTCATGCGTATAGATTAAGCTAAACTTATTTCTAGGTGATCGTTGCTTAACAACAACTTTTCCTGACTTTTGATACTGAGCAATTAGCCTAGTAATTTGTGAACGTGAGTAACCAGTCATTCGTTGCAGGTAATCACGAATCAATCCTTTGTCCTTTTTGCACATGCCGCAATAAGCAAATTTTTTTAATGTGTTCGTAACCCATAGGTAAGATTCTGCTCGTGATGTAGCTTCAAAGGTAAGCTGGGTTGATGAGGATAGAAATTGCTCAATCTGGGCAAGTGTGTTTAATTCTATGTCGTTCATATTGATATTCATCCATATAGGATGAACGATCACGCAACAACTTCAGGCCCACTTTGCATTGGAAAGTGGGGGCTATTTCAGGCTCATCTTGCATTGGAAGAGACTAGGATGTGCAAAATTATCCGGGATCCAGTACGATGCCAAGGATGGCAAGCAATAAAAGGAACTAACATGAGACTAGCAAACCAAACTGCCTTAATCACCGGCGCCGGTAACGGCATTGGCTATGAATCTGCAAAACTTTTTGCTGCCGAAGGCGCACAAGTTGTTGCTGCAGATATTAACCTCGATGCTGCTAAGCGCACGGCTGATGAAATCAACAGCAACGGTGGTCAAGCCATCGCCCTGGGTACAGACGTATCAAAAGAGCACGACTGTAAACAAATGATCGATGCCGCTGAAACTGAATTTGGTCAATTGACTGTCTTGTTTAACAACGCCGGCATTATGCACCAAGATGACGGCGATGCGGTGAGTGCTGAAGAACGCATCTGGGACCTAACTATGAATATCAATGTCAAAGGCATCCTCTGGGGTTGTAAATATGGTATCCCAGCACTACGTCGTGCTGGCGGTGGCTCGATTATTAATACAGCCTCCTTTGTTGCTCAAGTTGGTGCCGCCACCCCACAACTTGCCTATACCGCCAGCAAAGGTGCAGTACTCGCCATGACACGTGAGCTTGCCGTGTTACATGCTAAAGAAAATATTCGTGTTAATGCGCTGTGCCCTGGTCCGCTGAAAACCAAACTACTAATGGACTTCTTAGACACCGAAGAGAAAAAACAACGCCGCTTAGTTCATCTACCCACGGGACGCTTTGGTGAAGCCAGCGAAATGGCCCAAGGAGCATTATTCTTAGCATCACCGGAGTCCTCTTACGTTACCGCCACAACCTTTAACGTTGATGGCGGCTTAACTGCAGCTTATGTGACGGCGGAGTAAATATTAAGATTTTACTGAAGGAGGCCGAGGGGGGCGAGATGACCCAGGGGCCCGAGGAGGTCGACGAGCGGCAGACTCGCCACCTCCTGCGCGTGCTCTTTTAGCTACTTTAAATATACCAACATCAACACCCCTTCTTCTTTTACGGCCAGCACGACTTCGAGCGGCTAGCTCTTCGTCCACTTTCACAATGGCAGCCATCTTATCTATCATCTCAGCAAGAACAAGCCTTAACAAACTATCAGATACTACTCCTCCCAAAATTTGACGACGAGAACGAGTCAAGCTTTCTCTTGGGTGCTGCCTCTATATAATGTAGTCTATATTGCTGCTGGCACGCCAAAATCATTGACCTTCTCCCAAAACTGATCCCATCTGCCTTTAGTCTTTACTAGTGTTCTCAAGCATAAAACGATTTTCATTCCCTTGTCTTTCCAGCGCATTCCTGATCCGCCTAATCTTTGTTTAACAATTGTTTTACATGCTGCTTCAGTGACGCCAGAGCCAATTGGTGCATTCTGCTTAATCAAATTATGATACGACATTCGCTTTTCTTTAATATTATTTTCAAAATACGTAATTGTTCCTTCTAGCTTTTCTCTAAGCGATTTATTCAGGTTTTTATTTAGATGCTCTTTAAGCTCAGCAAGTATTCTACCTGCCGCACCTTTCTTGTGCTTTAAGTCATGACATCTCTCTTCGAGCCAAACATCACGCTCATCTCTTTCAGATTTTTTGGTAAATACTGCCTTTGATGCTTCGCCGAGATATTCAGTTGCATGCCAAAAATCTAAAATTTGCGTATCAGTATGTTTTTTTAGAAATGGCCAATTATTTTTTGCTCCATCAGCAACGCCAATTGTTTTAGCATCAGGGTAATATTTCTTTTTCAGCTTTATTTCCTTTTCAAGCCTATTAAAGAATTCATCTTTTCCATATTCTGGTGATGCTGCAACGTAGGTTGTGTGCAGGCGTGCACCATGCTTATCATACATGGAAATAGTTCCAACCATGCTCTCTCTATAACCATCATCAACGGTGAGAACATATGCACCATCTAAGCTAATACTTAGCATCTCAATGCCTGCATCAAGCTTTGGCTCTTCATATTCCCACTCAGCCTCTTTGGCTTGTGCAATACCGCCAACAAAATCAGTTGCCCGTTGCAAGTATGAATGTGAGATTTTACGGTTATGATTGACCTTGAGATCATCAATAACACTAGGAGCAGGTAAGTTTGAGTATTTATGTGAGATTATTTTTGCAAATCGCGGTGTTGATCCTTGGATAATTCTAGCCTTATCTTCTAAAGGACAAAAGATCTTCCCGCCTTTAGAGGTTTGATAAACATAACGCTTAACTCGAGCAACTCCATAAGGCGTTTGGTAATTTGCTTCATCTCTACTTCGTGCTGTTAGCTTTATTTTTCCAACATGGATAGGAGAGCCATCTGCATCAAACTTACTTAAAGCTTTTTCAGTGGCTAATGTTCCAACCTCATTAAGGCCGTCAAGAATTGCGTCCTCACATTCAAGCATGGATCCTTTTAGTGGAAGCTTGAGCTCAATAGTTAATTCATTATTTTCATCAGAGAGAATTCTAGCTAACATCCAAACACCATCCGTAATCAAGTTAAAGTGTATATTATGCTATATTTTCTACATTATATAAAGGCAGCACCCTTTCTCTTAACAAACGCACCCCCTCCTCACCAGAAACAAGCTCTCCTCTGGCAACTAATAACTGAACTTCCTGCCTATCAATAAAACTACAAAAGATGTGAGCCTCCAAGAAGAAACTTATAACTCTCTCCCTAAGCGAGGTTAAATCATAATTATCTCGGCTTGGAAATGAACAACCTTGCAAATCAACTATTTTTACCCCTCTCAACCCAGGATTTTGTTTCTCTAACCAAGCACAAAAGTTATCGTCACCACCAAAATAAAACTCTTGGTTAAACAATTCATAATCACTCTGATAAACCCCCAAAATTAATTGTTTGCGCTGATCATAACGAACAATCTCAGCCAAGCTCTCATCAGATACCCAGCTAAGGTAATCTGGCAAAGCAGGCCTAAGCTCTCCTTCAATTTTACTACCACCAGGTTCTTTGACCTTAGACCAAGCAAACAACAAACGTTTCCCTGCAAGCTTTATAAAATTCACGATATTTTCCTCAGAACGAGAGCTTGCCCACTCTGCTTTATGCTGCCTCAACCAACTTGAACCCTTGTCAAATCCAGCTTTAACTTCACCAGCGAATTCTTTATTTTCTTTGAGCAGGAAGCTAATCCCTTCAACAGCAATTTCTTTTTCAATTGCATTAAGCACCTCATTCACCGTAACAGAATTAACTTTTTCACCATGATAAAACTCATCTAAAAATTCAGCATCAAACCCACCAACATGATTCTGCAAACAATAAAGAAGTGAACAAATATCTTGACTAGGATGAGGTTTTAATAGCTTTGCTTTACTTGGATCTCGCCGGTCAGGATGAAAGTAATGACGCTCCTCTGGTGCTATATAATCATGTGAAACTTCTCCTCCAGCAAAATAAGCAAAACCAAAGTTAGCAAAAAAAACAGAGCGCGGCTCACCTTTAGTCACGAAAATATGCTTAAGACTCAAGCTACCATGATAAACACCTCTAGCGTGGAGCTGGCGCTTCAATGCCGTAACAACTTGCGAAAGGATTTGTAATTTTTCAAACCTTGTGATATTGCCAGCGTTTAACCAAGTTTCCAATGTATATCCCGGTAAACGCGGCAGGATTGCCGCATAAGTACCACCAGGAAAAACCTTCAATGCGGGCTGACTTCTAGCTGCCACCTCTGGATAAATAAACTTAAAAAAGCTAATGTCTCTTTTTCGGACCAAAAAGTGAGGGATATCCTGAATAGTGCCGAGCCTAATAATCACATCACCTTCTTCTGGACTACGACTTCCCGACTCAGAAGGAACAACCGTTGCTTGATAAACCGTTTCATAGCTATGTTTCTGTAGCTCTTTCCCCAACTTAAGTTGCACCACTAAATGCTCAGCTGCTGCAGGCGTCCCGCCAGAGTCAACTTCAAAGCTCTCCACCTTTCTTAAACATTTATCTGGACTCTTAAAACTGTAAACGATTTCTAGCATTATTATCCCCTTGCTATTAAGCCTCTCTCGACAAAGTAGATCCTACCCGAAAAAGCTTAAGGTTAGCTTAAAGCAATCTCTATAACCAACTGCCGATGGAAATTGATATGGAGGAAAAGTATGTGTCCTGGATTGAGAACACGCAGTGCTCGGTAACCCAAGGCTGAATAAATAGTTGGATTACGGTAAAGTAGCTCGACGAGCAGCAGCTCCACCATCTCGTTTAGGCTCACCACTTACTAAGCTTGACATACCGGCGCTTCCAAACAAACTAGCGACAGGAACGCACTCTCTTTTTCTTTTAGAGCCAACAGTACCTTGAGAAGCGGCCTCTACCTTACTAACAGCGGCTATTTTATCCACCATTTCATTAAGGACTACCCTTAGTAAACTATCAGACACTACCTCAAACCGACCAGCTAATGCCCGCCTTAACAAACGCACACCTTCATCACTAGTAACAAGCATACCTCTAGCAGCTAATGATTGAACTTCTTCTTTATCAGCGAAGGCGCACAGAAAACCACTATCTAGACAAGTCTTTAAAACCTTTCGTCTAAAGTCAGCTACCCTCTGACGATTAGCAGACCGCCAACAACCTTTTACGTCAATCACCCTAACATCGGCTAGATCAGGGTGTTGCTGTTCCAACCAGGAACAAAAAGTATCATCACTACCAAAATAAAACTCCTGAATAAATATTTCTGCATTACGCGCATAAATTTCCGAAACGAGCTGCCTTTGTTGACCATAACGAATAACTGCAAGCAAACTTTCATCAGTCACCCAGCTTAGATGCTCGGGCAAAAAGCTTCTAAGACCCTCGACACTTTGACTTCCCACACTCTCCACAAACCAAGCAAGCAACAATCGTTTCGCTGCAATCTTTGTAAGTTTCTCAATAGCTTCTTCAGATTGACTCCTTAGCTCTGTAACATTTTCTTTAAGCCACAACAAAACAGCACCAAATCCCATTTTAGCCACATCAATAAAACCTGCATTGTTTTGAATGACTGGACAAATCTTTTCAATAAAATATTCTCCTTCAATTGCTGCAAGCACTTCAGCCACGGTAACCGTATTCATTTTCTCACCATGATAAAGGTCATATAAAAATCCAGCGTCAAACTCACTCATATAACGATCCAAATAGCAAACAAGCGAATAAATATCTTGACTAGGATGAGGGGTTAGCAATTTAGCTTTATCACCATCTTGTCGACCGGGATGAAAATAATGGCGCTCCTCTGGCCTGACGTAATCACCCGTCACCTCTCCCTCAGCACGATAGGCATAATCAAAATCAATGAAAGAAATGGTATGGCCTCTATCAGGAGAGCTTTTAGTAACTAAAATATTTAAAGGATTTAAATCACCGTGGTAAATACCTTTATCATGAAGCTGCTCCTTCAATGCTCGAAGAACCTTAAAAAGCATGCTTAATTTTGCTTCTCTGGGAACGTTTTTAGCAGTTAGCCAGCGGTTCAGTGTATATCCTGGTAGCTTCGGCATAATAGTCACATAAGAGCTATCAGGAAGCGACTTACAAACAACGTGTCCCCTCGCTGCAGCCTCTGGGTAAAGAACTTTAAAAAAACTAGCTCCTCTTTTGCAAGCCAACCAAGTATGAAAGCCTCTAATAGAGCCGAGCTTAACAACCAGACCAAGCTCAGCTCGACTATAACTTATTGAAACAGGAGGAACTATCGTTGCATGATAAACTGATCCGTAGCTACCTTTCCCCAACCGCTCTCCTACCCTAAGGTTCACTATTGAACTTTCCGCCGCCGCTGCTGCACCAGCCCCAAGCTGGGCACTAGCTACCTCTCTTCTTTTACCATGTGGATCTGTAAATCGGTAAACGACTGTTGGCATTATTATTCCTTTGCTATTAGCTCCTCCCTAGAACTAAATCTTACCTGAGAAAACTTAAGAGTAGCTTAACGCGCCTGTAGAAAAGTGCCTTACGCTCTGCCACAAAGAAACCTCTAACCTATTGATTTAAAAGAAAAAACTCACTAAACCCTATCGCCTACCAAACGACATCCTTAAGACTCTATTAAGAAAGGAGCCTAAATAGTGACTGACAGAAAACCCGCAAAGCCTTTTATTTTCAATGTTTCGGGGCGAACTGGTCACATGAAGATTTTCAAAAAACAGCACTAAATACTCGTTTTCCAGCTATTTACAGCTTATTTTCGATATAATGCCTTAATCTTCGATGATTTTTCGCCACAGCATGGTAACTCTTCACTGGAAAGCAAGAATGACAAGACTAGCCCAAAATCCACAAATGCAAATTGGCCAAGTAGATATTTCTAAAATTCAAATCAGCTCTAAATCACGGGATGACATTCCAAAATTATTAAAAGGGCTACAGTTTATTTATAGTACACCCTCTGTACGGAAGGAGATTTTCGAACTACTAGAGGCTCAGATTGCACCTGAGGTTGACAAGAATAATGGACGCCCTGGTATGGAATTATGGAAAATATTGGTCATGGGAGTACTCCGCCTGAGTCTAAATTGTGATTATGATCGACTGCATGAACTTGTGAATCAACATAAAACCATTCGTGAAATGCTAGGGCATGCTGATTTTTTCGATAAAATAGAGTATCAGCTGCAAACAATTAAAGACAATGTCTCGCTACTCACTCCCGAGTTGTTAGATGAGATTAATCAAGTTGTTGTGAAAGCTGGTCATTCATTGTTAAAAAAAAGTGAGCCTCTGCGAGGCCGTTGCGATTCCTTTGTGGTTGAAACAGACGTACATTTTCCAACAGACATAAGCTTACTGTTTGACGCAATGCGCAAAATAATTCAGCAGGTGGCCAAGCTGTGTGAACACAGCGGATTGAGTGACTGGCGTCAATATCGATATAACATCAAGCATCTGAAACGGCTCATGCGAATAGCTCAACTAAAAAAGCGCAGTAAGAGCAAGCAAGCAGATCAACAAAACAAAAAGGACAAGGCAATCAAGGATGCTCATCAGGAGTATCTCAATATTGCGCAAAAATATTTAGATAAAGCACATGCCTCAATAAACGCTATCCAGAAAGCCGATCTACTGAAGCCGCAAGATGCGCCACTGGTTGAAAGTATAGAAATGTTCACGGTTCATGCAGATCGCCAAGTTGATCAAATTAAACGCCGAATATTATTGGATGAAAAGATCCCGCATGAAGAAAAAGTCTTTTCTGTCTTTCAGCCACATACTGAATGGATTGTAAAAGGAAAGGCTGGTGTACCAGTCGAATTAGGAATGAAAGTCTGTGTCTTGGAGGATCAACACCAATTTATATTGCATCATCGTGTGATGGAGAATGAGACTGATGACAAGGTCGCCGTATCTATGGTTCAAGAGACCCAACAAAAGTTCCCAGAGTTAAACACATGTAGTTTTGATAAGGGCTTTCATTCAAAAGAAAATCAATCTGCGTTAGCAGATATTTTGGAAGTTGTTGCATTGCCGAGAAAAGGTCGACTCTCAAAGGAAGCACAGGAAATTGAAAAGTCAGACTCGTTTGTGAAAGCGAAACAAAAGCATTCTGCGGTAGAATCCAGTATTAATGCTCTTGAAGTTCATGGGTTGGATCAATGCCTAGATCACGGCATTGATGGCTTTAAGAGTTATGTTGGCTTAGCGATTGTTGGAAAAAACATAGATCGTATCGGAAGTCTTATACAAAGAGCTGAGCAAAGGAAAGCAGCGCGACTAAAAAAACGCATTCGAGGTCGCAGCCCACCGTTAGCTGCCTAGTCAGCCTCAGAATATCCCATTGTATTCCAGAAAGCAGGATGCTTTTTTTCGTATCAAAACAGCGAGATTTCATTTTTTTGTACGCGGCCAGGGCTTAACATGCTATTTTTATTATGATCTCGCGCGGATATAAAAAAATGAAAGTGTAATAAAACAACAAAGACTAAGAATTAGTAGGTTTTCTGTCAGTCACTAAATAAACAGATTAGGGCAAGCTCAAAGTTGCGTCACAACGCAGAGCGTTGTGACGAGGCTTGAGGGAGGGAGATGCAACAAGGCCCCTTCCCCTGCCTCGCCCTAACGCTCTGCGTTAGGGTGAATGCCGAGGGTGGTTTAACGGCGGCTTATGTGACGGATAAAATAATAGCTGTCATACCTTACTAAATGCATTTCATCAATTTAGTTAAAACGCTTGATAAACTTTTTGTTTTTTTGCTGCATTTCTTTCAGGCTTGCCGAAAAAGCCAACACTTGATGCTCTAACTGCTCTAGCTCTAGCTTCATGCCGGGGGGGCACACCTCTTGCCACAACTCGGCGTACTTTTTTTACCCTTGCGGCAGCAGCAGCTTCAAGTCAGGCCGGCTTCGCCGGCAACTTTCTAAGCCTCTAAGAGTTTAGTCTTTACAAAGCCACGAGTATTATTAAGTCTCAAACTAGTCAAACCTGCCCATGGAATAATAACGAATAAAAATAACACACCTGCTATAGAAATTGCTTCAGGTAGTTGAGCAATAACTCACCTACTATACGCGCTTCTCATTTTACTCTAAGAATAATGAAACGCTTTAGTATCAAACAAATCTTGGTAACCAATCAGAACTGGCGGAACTTTCACACCAAGTACAAAGATAAAATCAGAGAAGCTATTGTCATTGGTATTGTTAAGCTGCTTAGCTGCAAACATCCTATGCGTGGCCATAAAGAGTATCATTGCAGTAATCCAAACTGTTCACACGTCAAATACATCCGCCATACCTGCAAAGCTAAAAGCTGTTCATCGTGTGGTAAAAAAGCCACAGAAGTATGGATACAACAACAAATGGCAATCTTACCCAACACTACATGGCAACACATCACATTCACCATGCCCTCTACTCTTTGGGACTGCTTTTGGACAAACAGAGAGCTTCTTAATTTACTCCCACCATTAGCAGCAAAGGTGTTACTCAAGCTTGCTAAAAACAAGAGGGTTAAACCCGGTGTATTTATCGCGCTTCACACCTTTGGCAGAGATCTAAAGCGCAATGTGCATCTTCATGCGTCAATCACTCTGGGTGGTATCAACAAAGAGTTAACACAATGGAAAAGCCTCTACTTCCATCAACCTACACTAATGTCCATGTGGCGTTATGAGGTCATTAACCTTTTTAGAAACCGCCACCAGGACAAAGGGCTTATTCTGCCAAATCAGTTAGCCTCTACACTGAACCACACTTTCAACTTTAATCAACTGCTTGATCAGCTTTACCAAAAACGATGGGTAGTACATTGCGCAAAGCCCTCAAAGAATCACAAACAAAACGTTAAATACTTAGGTCGATACACCAAACGTCCTCCTATTGCTGAGTCAAAAATTAAAAACTTTGATGGGAGCAGCCTCAGTTTTAATTATCTTGATCACGTCTCTAAAACCTACAAGCAATTTAAATTAACCGCGGAAGATTTTATTGCTCGATTTATTCAACACATTCCTGATGTTGGCTTTCGTATGGTGCGTTATTATGGGTTTCTTGCTAACCGGGTGCGAGGTGAGATGCTACCCAAAGTCAGACTCCTATTAGGTGAAACTGATCCAAACACACCCCAGGTCAATTACCGCACCTTAATGCAAAATAATTTTAACATTGACCCCTATGAATGTGTTCTATGCGGTAGCCAAATGTTTTTAGCTAACTGCTGGTATAGACAACCTAACCGTTACAAATTGCTATCAAAGCATCGTGAACTCGCCTTACTGAAAAAAATCTAATAACTTCCTAGGGGGGGTAGTCCGTCCAAAACAACAAATAACAGCTAGTTTTGGCTATTGTTTGTCATAACTAACCCTGCCCCACCACTAAATCGATTTTATAAAAAATACCTGTGCTAAAATTACTCATTTTAATTGGTGGTATTTTTACCAATTGACACATTGAAATTCCTTAATATCAAGTGAAGGCTTAACCTCAGGAGTTCCAGATTGAAAAACTGGCACTCCGTCATGACCATAGACTACTTCAGGACTGTAAGGAAAAGAACCTGCTTGTCCAGCTTTAAGAGCAACCATTCCAGCAGGCCGAGGCGTACCCCCTCTGGCAGCGGCTGCTCTAGCAGGCACAGCGGCAGCTTGCCTTTGCGCACTTAAACTTGTAAAAGCTCGCAAATGCTTAACAACAGCAGCCGCTCTAGATCGAAATACATCCCCTCCGGCAGTAGGCTCACTTCCGTCAGGGTATGGAGCAACCGAACACCAAGACTCGAGCCACTGCATTGAACCAACAGCACCAAAATGATCCGCAGCAGGAACTAGAGATATAGGCAAAGAGTCTATTACAGCTTCTACAACCCCTAAAGCATCTTCCTCACTCATACTTCTCAGGCCTGCAACCCTATCTCTAAGCCACAATAAAACTGAGCCTACCCCCTCTTTGGCTATAGAAGCATACTCCTCGCTTGCATTGATAGCTTCATGAATCTCCTCAACTACAAACTCCTTCACAATTACCTCAACAATCTCATCAACGGTTGCTGTATGGATTTTTCCACCATGATAAAAATCATAAAGAAATCTCGCATCAAAACCTCTTGTATAGCAATCCAAGCAGCAAGTAAGCGAATAAATATCTTGAGAGGGATGAGGCTTTAACGATTTAGCCTTAGCCCTACTCTGCCGACTAGGATGAAAATAGTGCTTTTTCTCAGGCGCTATATCTTCAGCCGTTACCGGCCCTTCCACAGAATAAGAAAAATCAAAATCAATAAAGTAAACTTGGTAACTACCATCAGCTTCCTGGTTTACCAGAATATTATCAGACTTCAGATCACCATGAAAAATGCCCTTAGCGTGAAGCTCTTTTAGCTCGAGGAAAACGGCCTGGAGGATTTTTAGTTTTACTAACATTGACTGATTACTAGCCTCTAACCACCGTTTCAATGTATAACCAGGAAAGCGCGGCATCACTGTTGCATAAGACATATATTTTTGACCACGTTCATCAATTCCAAAGGGAAGAGTTTGAAAGGCAACATGCCCTTTAGCTTTTAATTCTGGATATACCTTCTCTAGAAACTCGACTCCTCGCCTGCAGTAATTTAATTCTTCCCTACTGTAAGCCCTCCCGTGCTTAACAACTAAACCATGCCTAGGTGATGAATAGCTTACTGAGGAAAGCTCAATAACTTCAGCTTCATAAACAGTACCATAAACCCCTTTACCTAATTTAGCACCAAGTCGAAGCTGTACGTTAGACACTTCAGCAGCCGCTGCAGCTGCAGCAACACCAACCGTATTAACAGGCACAAAACATTTGTGACCATCAGGGCTTGTAAACTGAGAACTACCCAAAATTGTTATCTCCCTACCTGAACTGAATTCGATAATTCTTTTTGTTCTTCTTGAGAAACACTATTTTCTTTAAAAAATTGCTCTACTAAGTGATACGTTAGAAGTTTTCTAATACCCTTCGCAATAAAGTGTCGTGTCACCTTGCCCTTACCATCTCCTAATTTAGCTAGCATAATTGCGTAATCGTCATAAGCTTTTTCCTTACCTATCTCATACAAATATGAGGCCACATAAAAACATACAGCCAGTAGATTTTGTATCCCTTTAAAATTTTTTATCTGCATATTTTCCCAGCCTAGTCCTTCCTTGAGAAATTTAAAAACATATTCAATTTTCGCACGAGATAGATAGGCTATGTATACCTCATACGCCTCATCAAAAGTCGTTACTTTTTTATTAGTTAATAGCAGCATGTCATTCTTAAAAATTCTCCTACCATCTCTGCCTGTAATTTGGATTTTAATTGCATTGATGTTCTCAAACTCTCCAAAATAAATAGTTATTTTTCCGTCTTGTACGCAATTCTTTCCAACTGTTAACTTTTGGAATTGCTTTTCGCCTTGAGCATCAAAATCAGCGTTAATCAGCTTAAGCTTTTTACCATCATCACCTCTACCTTCTATTGTTCTTGTTATTTTTGAGCGAATAATAAAGTCTTGATCTAGGTTTGTATCAATTAGTGAGAGATAGTCATTATCATCAAACTCTCTATCTAGAATATGGGTAATGGTTGCATCTTCATTCTTTGATTTTAGGCAGATTCCTATTTTTTCTATTTCACGAATAGACAGCAGCTTTTTATTAAAGTAATCACCAGATTCATAAAGACTCTTGGCCTCTTTATCTCCCTCAAATGGCTTTCCAGCCTCTATTTTCTTAATATGCTCAGCTTTTAAAAACTTAGGGTCTTTATTGCTGTAGCTTACATGCGATAGTAGATGCACAGCCTTATCACCAGGTACTAATGCAACTGCGTTATGCGTGCTGTAACCATTGATAATATCCCCGTCCAGACTCCTTACTTTACCTAGATTTTCAGTTTGCTTGCTATGTGGCTTTCTAATATCAGAAGGATCATGAAGAACATCAATTTTACTGGCGTGTGAAAGTTTTTCACAGCTCTGTTCTAGCAATACATCATTTGTTTTTATTGGATCTAAATCGGTGCTTTTATTTTCACCGGTAAGTGTACGAATCATCTTTTTATACTCATTGTTATCTTTTGATGAACTGAACAACTTACAACTACCTTCAGTTAATAGCTTTCCTACAATCGTCGATAGATTTTTTTAAAACAACTTTCCCAGTTAATTTTGAAAAAAGAGGGGCAGCGTAATCGGCGAAGTTTAACATTTATACTCATCTCGTTAGTCTTGTTAAAAAGACAAAGCATAGTCATTTTTACACAATATTTCAGCATTATTTTGCTGATTTAAATTTTGGGTAGTTTTCAGTGTAAATGTATAAGTTAATGACACACGACACCTCTTTATTATTATTGCTATTTAAGAGGTAAATTATACCCGGCAAAGCTTAACGAAAGCTTAAGAAATAACCAAGATATTCATTGCGTCACAACGCAAAGCGTTGTGACGAGGCTTGAGGGGGGGGATGCAACGAAGCCCCTTCCCTTGTCTCGCCCTAATGCTCTGCGTTAGGGCGCTGGTTAACTGGCTATTGCGATAAGTCTCTTTCCTGTGCAGAAGACTATAAACGAAAATGAATCCCGCGAGTGCGAGTTAGGTTATAAAAACCGTATTTTGACAAGCTACAGCCCTTGCCGCTATCACCATAACCTGACCAAGGCAAAGCCGGATCGATATAATCACAACGATTTTGAAAGATCACCCCAGCTCGCAAATCTTTAGCAAACCATGCTGCACGCTGTTGATCCTTGCTCCATACGGATGCTGTCAGGCCAAAGCGTGTATCTTGCATGAGTGCTAATGCTTGTGCATCGTCTTTTACTACAGCAACAGGCAATAAAGGGCCAAAGCTTTCCTCTTGCATCACTTGGGCATGATTCGGCACTTTAACTAATAGAGAGGGTTGAAAAAAAGGTGCTTCCTGTTTACCACCTAATAAGCACTCCGCACCTAGGCTCATAGCTTCATCCACTTGGGCTTGTAAAAAGCCCAAAGCTTTTGCTTGTGCCATTGGCCCCAAACTGGTTTCAGCTTGCAAAGGGTCGCCCATACGATAGTCAGCAAAGCAGGAGCGTACCCGATCGATAAACTCTGCTGCTACAGCTTCATGGACATAGACTCGCTGTATCCGTTCAATATCAGCATGATTTGAAAATAATTCAAAAAGTTCTTGACAGCTTTTTCGTGCAAATTTGGAAATTTTATATTGGAATCATCGTGTGTCATAAAAGCATGATGTGCGCTCTATAACAACGCTGTATGCTCGGATTATTTTTTCATCGATCAGGTTCATGGCTTAAAAATAATTTCAGCAGTACGGCCATCTGTGTGGGGAAAATTTACCTTTTCAAACCCGTGGTATACTCTTCCTATGAAAAAACAACCTGACAAATCAGTTTTAGCCGATCTCATTGAGAGATTTAATAATACTGTTACACCAACAGCACTAGAAACAGATTTTAGCAATGTATGTGAAAGTCAGGCTGAGAAAATCATAAAGCTAGAAGACAAGGTGCAATCGTTAAATAACGCATTAAATAAATATAAAGGTGAGCAAGGAAAGCCTAATGTTAGAAAGCAAACGCGCGCTAACAAGGACAAGGATCATTCCTCCGAGAAGGATAGAAAAGGAAATAAAACCAATAAAACTAGAAAGCCAAAATCTAGTAAAAAAAATCTCGAAGTCTCTAATACACTGAGAACTACCCAAAATTGTTATCTCCCTACCTGAACTGAATTCGATAATTCTTTTTGTTCTTCTTGAGAAACACTATTTTCTTTAAAAAATTGCTCTAATAAGTGATACGTTAGAAGTTTTCTAATACCCTTCGCAATAAAGTGTCGTGTCACCTTGCCCTTACCATCTCCTAATTTAGCTAGCATAATTGCGTAATCGTCATAAGCTTTTTCCTTACCTATCTCATACAAATATGAGGCCACATAAAAACATACAGCCAGTAGATTTTGTATCCCTTTAAAATTTTTTATCTGCATATTTTCCCAGCCTAGTCCTTCCTTGAGAAATTTAAAAACATATTCAATTTTCGCACGAGATAGATAGGCTATGTATACCTCATACGCCTCATCAAAAGTCGTTACTTTTTTATTAGTTAATAGCAGCATGTCATTCTTAAAAATTCTCCTACCATCTCTGCCTGTAATTTGGATTTTAATTGCATTGATGTTCTCAAACTCTCCAAAATAAATAGTTATTTTTCCGTCTTGTACGCAATTCTTTCCAACTGTTAACTTTTGGAATTACTTTTCGCCTTGAGCATCAAAATCAGCGTTAATCAGCTTAAGCTTTTTACCATCATCACCTCTACCTTCTATTGTTCTTGTTATTTTTGAGCGAATAATAAAGTCTTGATCTAGGTTTGTATCAATTAGTGAGAGATAGTCATTATCATCAAACTCTCTATCTAGAATATGGGTAATGGTTGCATCTTCATTCTTTGATTTTAGGCAGATTCCTATTTTTTCTATTTCACGAATAGACAGCAGCTTTTTATTAAAGTAATCACCAGATTCATAAAGACTCTTGGCCTCTTTATCTCCCTCAAATGGCTTTCCAGCCTCTATTTTCTTAATATGCTCAGCTTTTAAAAACTTAGGGTCTTTATTGCTGTAGCTTACATGCGATAGTAGATGCACAGCCTTATCACCAGGTACTAATGCAACTGCGTTATGCGTGCTGTAACCATTGATAATATCCCCGTCCAGACTCCTTACTTTACCTAGATTTTCAGTTTGCTTGCTATGTGGCTTTCTAATATCAGAAGGATCATGAAGAACATCAATTTTACTGGCGTGTGAAAGTTTTTCACAGCTCTGTTCTAGCAATACATCATTTGTTTTTATTGGATCTAAATCGGTGCTTTTATTTTCACCGGTAAGTGTACGAATCATCTTTTTATACTCATTGTTATCTTTTGATGAACTGAACAACTTACAACTACCTTCAGTTAATAGCTTTCCTACAATCGTCGATAGATTTTTTTAAAACAACTTTCCCAGTTAATTTTGAAAAAAGAGGGGCAGCGTAATCGGCGAAGTTTAACATTTATACTCATCTCGTTAGTCTTGTTAAAAAGACAAAGCATAGTCATTTTTACACAATATTTCAGCATTATTTTGCTGATTTAAATTTTGGGTAGTTTTCAGTAATACAGTGACACTAACAATTAATCCAGATTCGTTGCCCAGCGATGCTGTGCCAAATGGCTCTAAGAAAACACTTATCCAGGATATAAAAATTGCTGCTAATAACACTCTTTTTTTGCGCCAACAATATTACTCCCCTTCTGAAAACAAACACTATACAGCACCTCTGCCAACTGGTTATGAGGGCCAGTTCGGCCCTACTATTAAAAGCTGGACAAGCTTCCTAAATACTCAAGGTGGTATGACGCTAGAAAGCCTTGAGACATTTTATAAAACCGCCAACATAGATATTAGTAAATCAACCATCCATAGCATCACAATTAAAACACCTACGATACTTGAGCCCGAGAAGGTAGAAGTTGTGAAGGCAGGTTTACAATCCACGAACTACCAGCACCTAGATGACACCAACGCTAGAGAGGATGGGAAAAACCGTTATGTTAATGTATTGGGTAATGAGTATTATTCAGCTTACTTTACGCTGACCAGTAAAAGTCGATTAAGCGTCATTGAAATGTTAAGCAAAGACCACTTTGGGTTCACATTAAATGAGGCCGCTTTTAATTTACTGGCTACTATGAACTTACCCCACAAGGTAATCGAAAGCTTAAAGGTATTTCACTCATCGACTATCTTAAACAGTAAGGAGCTGGAAGTTATTCTTGATAAGGTATTAGGTGATAAAAAATTTCCAAAATATAGAAAGCTGATTACTGATGCGGCAGCTATCTCAACATATAGAAAGAGTCCTTATGCGATAGAAACACTCATTACCGATGATGCGCCACAGTTTAAGCTCATTACTGAATCACTCGCCTTGTGCTGGGTTCATGAGGGTAGGGATTATAAAAAGCTGACGCCAATTTTTAAGAAGCACCAAGACTCTGTTGACAGCTTCTTGGATAGGTTTTGGGATTATTATCATAAGCTCATTGAATATAAAAAGAACCCAGGGCAAGATGAGATAGATAAGCTATCCAATGAGTTTACTGAGTTATTCTCAACAATCACTGGCTACGAGAAACTAGATAAACAAATTGAGCTCACCTTAAAAAAGAAAAGGCAGCTATTGTTAGTGCTGGAAAAGCCAGAGCTTCCTCTACATAACAATCCAGCAGAGTTGATGGCTCGGAAGCAGGCTAGAATGCGCGATGTACACCTTCATACTATGAGTGAAGAAGGAACGAAAGCTAAGGATACAATGGTTACAATTACTGAGACATGTAAAAAGCTAGCAGTTAATGTCTTCGATTATATATATGACAGAATTACAAAAAACTATTCTATGCCTTCGCTAGCGGAATTAATTACCATCCGCTCATCACAGGCGCAGTAAACTAAAGAGAGCGCAGCATGAGCATCATGCTGAAATAAGACGGATACGACTCGCTCTACTGCGCAACAAGATTGTCCAGCATTATAAAGCGCACCACTAACGATATTTTCAGCAGCAAAAGCCAAATCAGCATCACTAGCTACATAAGCAGGGTCTTTACCACCTAGCTCCAGAGTAATATCACGAAAATGTTCTCTGGCTGTCGCTTGATAAACTGCTTGTCCACCACGCACTGAACCTGTAAACACTACGTGCGCAATACGTCTATCTTGCAGCAACCGTTCACACTGTTGATGATCGATAACCAAGTTGGTAACGAGATTCTCAACCGCTAATCCTGAGAAAGCTTGTGCTAATTGCTGCCCACACAGCAAAGTCTGCTCGCTGTGTTTTAACAAAATGACATTGCCAGCAAGCAAGCCAGGGATAATTACATTAGCAGGAATAATCAGTGGGTAATTCCAAGCAGCAATATCTAACACCACCCCATGCGGCACATGTTCGATACGACGGATAAAGCCTGCTTGATCAGTTAACTCATCAGGCGCTAATGCTTCTTCAGCTACAGCCAAGCAATATTCAGCGCGCTGCTTAAACGTAGTTAACTCACCATAAGCTTCATTAATTGGCTTGCCCATTTGTAGGCTGATTTGGCGAGCGATTTCGTCTTGATTGGCAAGTAGCTTTTCAACACCTTTGCTTACCTCAGCAATACGCTCTGCTAACGGTAGTTTTGACCACTGCTCAAAAGCAACTTGCGCTGCGTTAAGCTTCATGTCAACTTCTTTATTGCTATGGGAATTAACCTCAGCTATGACACTCTGATCATAAGGATTTCGTAATTCAATTGGCATAAATAATCACTCCCTAGTTAAACTTCATATACTTTTAAATCTCCCGCTCGCTTTGCGAGCCGCCCCCATTCTCGCCTCGGCTTACCAGAGCCGTAGCCCGGCTTGACCCCGTGACTTGATCACGGGAAATAAGCCGGGGGAAAACTTAATCTCAACCCTGGATTATCAAATGCTTCGCATTTTCAATCCAGGCTACAAATCCCCCACCTCGCTTCCGCTCGGCTACCCCTTTTAAAAAAGACGTTGTTGCATAAATCCTTTCCCATACTTTGCCTTGCTGATTTGTGTGTTACTTTTGCTCCATGGCTCGCTACGCTGCGCTTTACTTACGCAAAAGCAACACGCAAATCAGCTTAAGTCCAACTACCTATCCTGTTCTGCTATTTATGCAACAAAGCCTTTAAAAAAAAAGGGCTGTTTTTACTAAGTCGATAAGTAAGCAGATACTCACATTATCAAAAAACCTGCATCCTGTTCCCTGCCATGCAACCAGCTAAAAACAATAACAAAGTGAAAGAGTTAAATAAACAAAGGAAGTCTTTTAAAGAAAGCTGCCTAAAAGGAATTCCGCCTTGGACGACTTACCGTACTTAAGCCTCTTACCTCTTCAACTCTACGATTTCTTTGAAAAAAACTTACAGGAGCAGGCTTATAATACTCCTCAGGATCAACAAAAAACTTACTTACCCTAGCTCCGTCATTACCAGAGAAGTCTGAGAACAAACCCGCAAGAGCAAGGCTATAGCGCTCCATAGCACTATCAAATATCTCCGTTGCCATACCCCAACGATCAAAATGCCGACCTCTCCAACTTACCAAAAACTCCACCCTAGAAAGCTCACCATACTCAAGCCTTCTACCTTCTAGCAAGTTTCTATAATCTACCAACAAACCCTCAACCGTAACCCCTTTTTCTAGTAAGATTTTTTTAGCCTGAAAGCAGACAGCATCCAACTCTAACTCATTCAACGGCTGAGTAAAGCCTGTAAAATTAAAGCTTTTTAACAAGCCTTGCGCATAATCAGCACCACCCACAGAAAGTAAACAGAGGAGTTTATAATCCTTCCTAAGGAAGTCATCCAACTGAACACTCGCTTTTGCCCAATTAATTACTCTAGACAATAAACAATTACTAGCTTGCCTACACTCTTCTGGTAACTCCTGGCGCAATAAATAAATAGAAAACTTAGCTATGACATGGTATTCGTTAGCTATATACCTCTGAAAAGTGCTTGAATGCAACTTCACATCCTTAATCATCTGCCGTAACATCGCATCACTGACACGCTTTAAGTACTTTGTCAGCGCTGCTCTGAGCCTTCCAATCACCCCTCCACAACAATCCTCCATAATTATTTTTCGCTGCCTATCAGACAAGCAGTAGCCTAGCAGAGAGCTTTCATACTCTTTGCAAACTGCTCCCCGACCCAACAAATCAATATCTAACGCCTTAACCCTTCCTCTCAAAGCAGCATCTATGCTACCTAACCAAGCAAACAACTCCTCTTCGCTAGCAACGCTAATCAACTGCACAAGCTCTAACCCATCCTCACTCTTATAAATATTACGAAGCCGCTCCACTCGCTCCGCAGTCGCCACAACTTCTGCGAACACAGACTCTTCCTCAGGGTAAAAATTAGAAATAGAATTAGCCTTTAACATCCACTGGAGAGTTGCTACAGTCCAACCTTTTTTTGAAAGTATCTCTCTTACCGCTTTCTTACAGCAATAGTCCAGCAAAAAGAGCTTATAATATTTTAAAAAACCTGTTCGCTTAAACCGCAGCCACATCTGTTGTGACATTTCTTTAAGGTTAGGATAATCTGTCTCACAACCTACTTTAAATTCTTCATAATCAAGAGTGAATATTAAAAACCTAAGCAATCTAACGTCTTTCCTATAAGCTTTAATACTAGGGTAGTTCTCTTCGATAAATAGTTCAGCTTTAATCGCAGCCACCACATCACTAGCAGCACAGGGGCTACCACGAAAAAAATCACATAAGAATTCATACTGACTTTGCTCTGCTTGTAAAGCGTAACGGTACAGACAATAGGCTAATGAGTAAATATCTTGATAAGCATTGGCTGGCAATTGACAGTCAAACCTATCCCTACCAGGAAAAAAATAACAAACCTCACTGGGCGAAATATAAACTCCCGTCGCCGTTTCGCCCTTTCGATAGGAGTAGTCAAAATCAACAAAGTAAACTTGGTAAGCTTTACCACGCCTAGCTACTAAAATATTCTCAGCATTAAGATCACCATGAAAAATGCCTTTCGCATGTAATTGAGTTTGTAATGCCATAAAAACAGCTTGAATTATTCTTAGCTTCTCAAGCCTTGATAGCCTAAAAGAGCTCAGTAAAGTTCTCAGTGTTCTTCCTGGTAGGTGCTTAAAAATTAGCGTATAGCTAGCTCGCTGTTCAGAAAAAGAAAGGTGCACAGGCTCGCCATAAAGTTCTCTAAAAAACCTAGCTCCTCTTGTTAGCATTCTCTTCGTATACACAGTGCTAGCCCTACCCTTTTTAAGAGCAAGACCAGAAGGGTTAGTTCCATCTAGTAGACTATAAACACCCCCAAAAGTACCTTTACCAAGCTTCCTACCTATAAAAAGCTCCCGTGGCATAGAGGTAGTAGCAGGCACAGAATCAAGCACATTGGGACCCAGTTCCCACCTACGCCCCTCTTGATCAACAAGAGTATAAGTGGCTCCCCTGGCAGGGCTATCAGTAGGCATAGCATAATCCTTTTAGCTTATTATTAAGTTAGAGTCTGCTCGTATTCACTTGCAGTGGTTCACATAGCCATAAACATTAGCTTGTTAAAGAAGCATATTTTACTCTAAGAAACTTAAGGTATGATTAAAATATTGAAAAAGTTTTACCTTCAAAAGGAGTGTTGCGTCACAACGCGGAGCGTTGCGACGAGCCTCCGATTTTGCAACAACGCCTTAAAAAAGGGGGCTAACTTACTAATCAGCTTAGTACTATAGGTCGGCCCCAAGCGTAGCGTGGGCTGACACTGAACCAGATCCACACTTCGTGTCGGCCTTCACTGGCACAATATTTAGAAGAACATAAAGAACTAACCAATGCCAGCTCAGGTCCGACCTGCATTTTTTGTGCTTTTTATAAAAACCTGCACCCTGCCCCCTCTGCCAACTGAGACCTGAATCCAAGCCGGCATTTCCCAGACGCAACCCATAAAAAATTTAGCAAATAATTCTTGTCACTGTGAGCCTTTTATTTACAATCGCTTTTTAAGCGTAATATTTTTAAACACAAGCTAGCTAAAGACAACAGCACAATGAAAAGCCTAAAGAAACAACAAATCCCTACCAAGAAAAAGCTCTACCTAGTGGCAATCTTCCTATTGCCGGCAAGCTTTGTCTTATTCCAATTTATTATTCAATTTAGCTCAGGTGTTATCATTACTGATGTGATGCATAGCTTGTCACTCAATGCTATTGGCGCAAGCTTGCTAGCCAGCTCCTACTATTATATTTATGTACTGATGCAAACACCGGCTGGAGTACTAGTAGAACGATTTGGCCCTAGGTTATTACTATCCTTAGGAGCGGTGATTTGTGCGGCAGGTGGGTTATGCTTTATGCTTGCCTCACACCTGGCTCTAGCCATTCTCGGCCGAGTCTTGATGGGAGCCGGTATGTCTTGTGCTTTTGTCTCTGCTCTATTCCTCTATCGCAATTGGTTTAGCACCCGAATTTTTGCTTTTTTGGTGAGTTTACTTGAGTCACTGGTACTTGTTTTTACGGTGATCGGCAATATCACCATTGCTCAACTCATCCACTTTGCCGGCTGGCAACAATTCGTTGCTTATACAGTAATTATTGCCCTGGGCTTTGCGGTATTGCATTTTGTCGTGATTCGCAATACTCGTGAGCGCATCGGCAAACTACGCCCACTTACTAAGAAGCGTCCCACCACTAACTTCAAACACGATGTCAAAACTCTATTTACTAATCGTCGCGCTATCTTTAACGGTTTGTACTGTGGCATTATGATGTCACCACAAACGGTATTCGTTGCCCTATGGGGAATTCCTTTTTTAGTTCACGTACACCATTACTCAATTATCCGAGCTACCGTTGCCTGCTCTATCGTCTTTTTTGGCGTTGCCGTCAGTGGCCCAATTATTGGTGCAATCTATACTCGAATCAATCACCATCGTTGGTATTTCTCTGGCAGCGCCATCGCGACCGCCTTATTAATGAGCGCGGCAATTTTTCTGCCCATGAACTATTTCTTTTTAATCCTTACCTTTTTTATGATTGGCTTTTGCTCTAGTACTTATTTGTGGAATTACGTTTTAATCCAGCGCATTGTACCCAACGCTGCTGCCAGCACTGGCATTGGCTTTACCAACATGTTGGGCATGGTAGTAGCACCCATTTCGCAACTATTGATTAGCCTGATACTGAGCTGGCTAATCGCTCACCCATTTCCTCACGGCCATGCAAACTTCCCTATTACTACCTATCAAGAAGCCCTTGCAGTACTACCAATCCTTTATTTGATAGCTGCTGTATTAGGCTTAACACTGCGAAGACCCGCAAAAGCTAAAGTGTCCATCACATACCCTAGGTAAACCTAAACGCCACTTCACGGCCGACCTACACTTTCACAGCGCACCGTATCCAACTCCCTACTAACTGTCGCTTGAACAACAGCTAGAATTTTATCTCTAACTCTCTGCGCCGTAAGAGTAAAAACACCATAAGAAACCTTGCCAGCTGTCTCTTTATAAAGTGATTGTTCAAAACACTCTTCCAGTCCATTCTTTACTAAAAATGACTCAAGCAAAAAGCGTAACTTTAATGTCTTAGCACTTTCAAGCACTTTAGTAAAAAAGGAGTGTTTCTCTAGTCGATCACAGCAGGCAACAAGCTTACAAAGGTGTTCCAAACCATGCAGCTCAACAAGATTAAAAACATAGTTTTGACAATCAGGGTTTACTGTTTTTGATGCCGCCTCATAAGCTTTAAATGCCGTAACCAACAACCGCAAAAAAGCAAGTTGTTCCTCTAGCCTCTGCCAATCAGCAAGCTCGTGTGTGTGTTCTAGCTTCTCCTCGTAAAACGTACAAACTGGAGCAATACGTGGATCTACATCACCAAGGGCAAGCAAGTGACTATAAGCAATAAAAACCACCTCCTGCTGCAAAGCAATTGCCGCTTCTTTAAGTAACTCTCTGTCAGGCTTCCAATCGCCTATTTCAGGCAAACCCGCCTCCAACAACTCAGTAAAACCATCACCCACCAACTGAGCCAGCTCTCTTGCTGTCGCTCGTCTTTTCTCTACAGCTAACTTATTAATACAATAGACTTGCCATACTTCATCAATAAACTCATCAGGCAACACCACACCAGGAGAAATTGACTCACTTAATGTACGCAATAGCTCTCTTGCACTCCCTTCACCACAAGCAATTAATACCGCAGAAAAACTTGGATAGTGAGAGAAGCACTCCTTTAAAGCCACTTTTCCTTGTTCAACTTGAATAGCATCCCGGACCTGAGCAACAGTAAAAGAATCTGTCTGACTACAAAATGATTTCAAAAAAGCAAACAACCCCGAAAAGCGTTTCTCCATTTTACTGAACACAACCCCTAAAGCATAAGCCAAAGAATAAATATCCTGATAAGGAGATGGATCTAAATGCTCACCCTCACCTTCACGCCGACTAGGATGCCAATACTTTCCATACCCTTCTTCACAGTTCATTCTTGTTGCAGATTCATCTTCACGATAAGACCAACCAAAATCAACAAAGCTAACCTCCCCTGTTGGACCAATCATAATGTTGGCAGGTTTTAGATCACCATGAAAAAAACCTTTATCATGCAGTTGTTCTTTTAGTGCGACAAAGACCGCGTCTAACACCTTTAGTATTTCTAACGGGGAAGCTTTACTTTTAAGTAAATACTGAAAAAAATTCTGCCCCAAGATGCGCTTACTTAGCATCATATAGTAACTGGAAGCGCTCCCAACTGACACCCTAACAAAAACAAGCTGCACGGGACTATCATGAACCTGTTGAAAAAAATGCGCCTCTCTTTCCAGCGAAGCTTTCTGCCAATCTTCCAGGCTTCCTTTCTTAATTACCCACGACTGACCCGGCACTTCAGGTGTAAAATAAGCAGGATAAACACCACCGTAACATCCTTTACCCAAAGGATCAGTATGATTAAAATCAACTTGACCTGCTGGCAGCTCACCAAAAGATATAAGCCCAGAAACAAGCTCAGGAAGAATCCCTTTTCCGTTAAAAAAATAACTAATACCTGACGGCATAGCACCCCTTGCTTAGTTAAACCTGACCTTTTTTAGATTCAACTTACTGTCAATAAATTAAGAGCAGTCTACACCAGAAAGCTTAACATTAGCTTAAGAGCAACTAGGCTAGCGAAACTCAGCAGGCTGCATAGATGAACCACTGCCACTTTCTGAACAAGGAAGACTTTGAGATGCCGGCTGAAAAAAAGCAGGCAAAGGCGGCGTAGGCACTCGTCTTGAATAAACTAAAACTTCTTTAGCAGCCCCCAAAAACCAATCGTATTCAGCAGGCAAACCACTCAAGAGCTGTTGAACTAACTCAAGCGCTTTAAAAATAGGCAACCCACTTTTTAATTGCTTGGATAATTCTTTGACTTGTGGATCGTACAATAGCTCCCCACAAACTACTTGCCAAAATGGCTCAAAGCGCTCTGATGGTATACTGTCAACAAGACCACTAAAGGTAGGTGACCGTTTTAACAGTGCTTTAGCCACCTGTGAACCCATTGCTACCAAAAAAACATGAGCACCCTTATTAGCTAAAAAAAACTCTCTAAATGCAATCATCCGTACCCGATCGCGCAATTGCTTCAAGCTAGGACAACCAGGGTTTCCCTGCGGGTCACCACAACGGGAATTTAAGGCAAATAGTGGCGGCCAATGAGCCAAAGAGGCTGCCAATGCATACGCATCATGATAATAATCGCTAACCACCTCCTCTTTGGGTGAGCAAAGCTCTGGGTGTGTATATCTAGACTCGCTAGGATCAATGTTAGCCGTCCTTGCTTCCCCTCCTAGACAACTAGCAAAACCAAAATCAATCAATCGAACTTCAAAGCTACTCTCTGAAGTCAAAGAAACTAAAATATTATATACATTTAAGTCGCCGTGTATTATGCGTTGTTGATGCAGCTTCTCCACTGCATCAATCACTGCCAAAACAAGCTTAAATTTTTGTTCTAAAGTAAACCCAACCTTTAGCAAGCACTCTGCTAAGGAAAGACCAAATATTCGTTTGGCTAAAAAATAATAACGGCCTTTAGAAAATTTTAAAAAAACCGGGCCACCATGAACTTGACGAAAAAAATCAGCTTTTTTTTTAAAAATGACTGTTCACTCTTACTACATTCACCATACTTAACAACCATTTGAGGAAAGTTAATTTTAGTCTTAGACGGCTTTAGCTCTAAATCGCAGACCTTTCCATGACTACCTTTCCCTATTTCGTCTGCCATACTCCAATCTACTTGCAGTCGATCTGGAGATGCCCGACCAGTTGGCAACGCACTTCGTTTGCTGATTAAAATTCTTTTATTTTCGAGGGTAGTTAAGTAACCCCAGTTCGGAGTTATGGCAGCCTTGGATTTAGTGAAAAACTTATATAACCTTTTGAAATTATTACTAATAATGGATGTGGTTATGATACATGAGCGCGAGGTTATAGAGTTATTTTGTCGCATAGATGATTTTGCTGAGGAATTTGCAGCACTTGAGCGCAAAGATCTACTCCCTTCATCTGCAGAAAAAAAGTCAGGTCCACCTTGTTGTTTAGCTTATAGCGAGATTATGACAATCATGATTTTGTTCCAAATGATCGGCTATAGAAACTTTAAATATTTTTATACTGGCTTTCTAAAAACATACTGGGGACATTACTTCCCTAATTTACCCAGTTACTCACGTTTTATTGAATTGATGCCTAGAGCGCTAATGCCACTGACAATTTTTATTACTCTTAACGGTGGCAGGCGTAGTGGCATTTACTACATTGACTCAAGTTGCCTACCAAACTGTCACATTAAACGCACTAAACGCCACCGCACATTTAAAGCGGTTGCAAAACTTGGAAAAACATCTGTTGGTTGGTTTTTTGGTCTGAAACTTCATTTAGTAATCAATGACATAGGTGAGTTAATCGCCTTTAAAGTCACGCCCGGCAATCATCATGATTTAGTTGCAGGTGTCTCATTGTTTGAAGGGCTGGAGGGTTTGGCCTTCGGAGATAAAGGCTATATTGGGAAGGCTGTTTTTGAAAAACTACTTGATAGCGGTTTGAAGTTAATTACACGCAAAAGAAAAAATATGAAAAATGCGCAGCCACTTAGCGATCACGAGCAACAGTTATTAAATCAGCGAGGGATCATTGAGACTGTTTTTGGCTGCTTGAAACATAAGTTTCATATTTGGCACACCAGACATCGCTCGGTTGCAAATGCTATTACACATCTTGTTGCTGGGTTGGCTGCTTATATTATTGAGCCATTAACAATTACTGCAGTGAAAAGGTTGCCAAGCAATTAGAATTTAATTACTTGATCACTATTAACTCCGAACTGGGGTTTAAGTAATAAAAAACGGGCACAACTTTTCCTTATTATTAAAAATCTAAAACCAATGGCAAAATAAATTTACTGAAAATATCGAAGTTAAAGCAAGTAAAAAATTTTCCCAATAAGAAATTGAGCATTAGCTACCTAAAAAAGCTAGCTAGTTAGCCCTAAAAAGCTACCCAGCCATTTGATAGATAAAATAAATCAGATAATTATTCAGAAGAAAATTTCTCAGCAAAGGGCTAACTAATAATACAAACTATACTACTTTCATTATTCTCCTGATAAGCAGCAGCACGATGACTAAAGAATCTAGTGGCAGATACACCTCTTTTTACCACTTTAACCGATAGCGCAGCTTGGACATCGCTTTTATCAAGCCAATACCAAGCTGGCAGTAATGCCCTATCATGCTGGACTCCAGCAACAAGGCTCTCTACACACGTCATATTATTAGCCTCATCTAAGCCATCCACAATATCACTAACTCCTTCAATGCGCTCGCAACAAACCGACCACAACTGGTTAAACTCCTCCAAACACATGGAAGCAACAAAATCACCAAATTTAGGTGCTCTAGCCAACAAGGCTTTAGCACGTTCTTTACCCAATTCCACCAATAGCTGGCAAGGTTCCCACTCATCAAACAATGTTTCTTTTAAGCTAGTAATGCAGTGCACTCTAACTTCTGCTATTACTTCCGCAATCAATGCCTTATGCAAATCACGAAAACCAACCGGCAATAAAGTATTTAATTTAGCAGGTGTAGAAACAGCAACTGTAAAGCAATTCCTTTTATCAAGACACCAATCCGAAAGAAACTCTAAATAAATAGCCTCATAATGATGCTGTAATCTTTGCAACCAAGAGTAATCAATTTCATCTACCCCTGTCTGCTCTAATAACCACTGCGCTAATTCAATCTCACTATCCACAACAAAATGACGCAAAAAAGGCAACTCTTCCTCTCTAGCCAAACAGAATTCCTTAATAACCAAACAGGATCGCTCAAGCCGCTTTTCTTCTTGCAAAAAGCCCTGCATAAGCTTAAGCGCATCCTTTTCATTCAACTCAGTAAAAAAATAGTTTAAACAGACAAATTCAAAATTCTCTTGATACAAGGCAATCCACCTAGCAAAAGCATATACATCGTAATAAGGCTGGCTAAAAACCACCTCAAGTTCCTCTTTTGCTGCCAAGTCCGGGTGAAAATAGTGACTATCTGGGGCATCAATCTCTAATTGTTCTAGCTGCTCACCTAGAAAATATGAATTACCAAAATCAACGATATTAATAATTCGCCGCCCCTGAGTACTATCAACCAATATGTTCGGTGGTTTAAAATCTCCGTGAAATATTTTTTTTGGTGTAACTGCTCAAGCTTAATTAATACTTCTGACAAAACCTCTAACTTTTCTAACCTAATCAAGGTATTTCCTTTCAAATAGTAATCTAAAGGTATACCAGGTAGCCGTTTAAGCAACATAAAGTACCGATCACCATTATCAATTTTAACTTTGCGTAAATAAGCTGGACTACCATGCTCTTGACGAAAAAGCATGACTTCATTTTCCAGTGCCTTTAGTCTGTCACGATAGAGCGTTATTTTGTCTGTAAAAACCAACTTTAGTACTTAGAAAAACCTTTAAAATTCTAAATGGCACTCTATTGTACCTGTCTCATCGCATAATATCTTAAATTAATTATGCTAATCAATCTAAAAAATTATTTATACCTCAAATTTTTCTCCTCTCAAAATAAATTATTAACTTTTAGGTAATAGCAATTATATCTCGTTAATAAGAACAAGAATGATCTATCCTAAAACCCTATGAAGCCTTATTATTCACTTCAACTTAAGTATCTAGGTGATCCGCTCCACTGGTCATCAATTTCCACTAAAACAGCTGATACGAGCCTTAGGCACGATTCAGTATTAGGGAAAATTCCAACTGTATGCGTCCTTCTTTTTACCTCTCTGTTTACGCGCTCAGCTATGTTACTGGTTCTTAATCTTTTTTGATGCGGCCTGTCAAAGTTCATCACTACTAAGCCCTCCGGTATATTCACTTCCAACCAAGAAGAAAGCTCTGGTGCTGTTTGCTGATATTTATCTACCGCCATAGCCAATAGTCTTTCCGACTCATGAATGTTTGAGGCATTAAATATAGCTGTAATCTCCTCAGCTACTGGTTCCTTCATTGAGCGCTTTGGTATGTGAGCCTGAGCATTTTGCTGCAAATGAAATTGGCAGCGTTGCCAAGGAACACTGGGGAACACAGCTCTTCTAGCGGCTTTTAGGCCAGTATGAGCGTCGCTAGTAATCAACTCAATACCATGTATACCTCGCTCAACCAACTGCTGAAGAAAATCACGCCAATGTACCTCAGCCTCTGATAACGCAACAGAAACACCTAGCACTGTTCTCTTGCCGGTTGATTCATCAAAGCCATAGGCTATCAATACCGCACAGTCTTGTACTGTGCCGCTAGTGCGCACCTTCTCATAACGTGCATCTAGCCAAAGATATTTTATCTTTCCTAACGGCTTATTTCGCCATTTCTTTAAATCTTCATCCAACAATTTAGCGCAACGGCTTACCTCTGTGCTTGAAATATCTGTTCCACAGAGTTGCTTTAGCACCTTTTCAACTTTGCGCGTGGAAACCCCATGCACATACATTTCAGCGACAGCCAGCTTAAGTGCTCTATCAGAGCGTACACCTCGCTCTAAGACTGATGGATAGAAGGCTTCATTGGAGTCTCTAACCTGCGGTATCTGTAGCTCAAGCTGACCTTGACCTGTGTTAATTAACCTTGGTTTAAAGCCGTTCGCATATCCGTTTCTATCGCCAGTTCGCTCATAAGGACTGGCATTTAAATGGCGCTCCCTTTCTATTAACATAGCCTCATTCATCAACCTGGAGACAAGCTTAGGTAAAGCTTCAAACCCCTCCATCGCTAAAACATGTATGGCTTCTTCGATTAAGTTCTCATTTTTATAGCAGCTCATTGTCATTCCTCTTTTTTGGTTAAGTTTGCCTTAAAAGGAATTTCTAATCTGACTGAGTCGCCTGCTTATTTTCAGCAAGTCAATGGAATTTACAGAAAGGATGGCGCACTAGCTCTGTCACTTTCAAGAATTCCATATTTAATAACCAGCTTAGGCAAAATAAAACTTATATTTTTTGGTTTAACAACATGAACAGCAACTACCTTGCCATAAGCTCCTTCACCTAAGGGTGTATCAAAGTACAACGTCAAATTAACTTCTTTGGTTGGCACAGGCTGGCCACTCGGCAAAAAGAGACTTTTCTTTAACAAAATCTCCTCACCAGTAGGAAGCCTCAACGTATAATGAACCGCCATATTCTTATATCCTTATTAATTCTTATATTAGCCGCCAAGTAAGACAGAACCTACAACAAAAAGCTTAACAACAGCTTAAGGAAATAAAGAAATACCACCACCGCCCCATTAAAAGGATAAAATCAGGTATAAAGCACCTCCCATTAATTGAGCAAAATCACTGATTAACTAAATAACAGGTTGACAGCAAGGCCTCTTAAAACTATCGTCTGCAAGGCGTAACGCCGAGATGGCGGAATTGGTAGACGCGCAGGTTTCAGGTATCTGTAGGAGCAATCCTGTGGAGGTTCGAGCCCTCTTCTCGGCACGTCGTTATTGTCTAAATAGGAAAGACTCGATAAACGAGGTAGATTAAGCTGATTTTCGCATTGCTTTTGCGTAAGTAAAGCGCAGCGTAGCGAGCCATGAAGCAAAAGCAATACGAAAATCAATGAGCAAAATATAAATTTAAGTACAAAAATGATTTATGTAACGTCGCTTCTTGGCGCCAAGTTAATTAACAAGGAATTTTTATGACCTACGTCATCTTAGCTGCAGTTGGGCTACTGTTTTTATTTGAAGGCTTATTACCTTTTGCCGCACCTAAGCTTTGGCGACGATTAGTACAAAGCATGGCAAAACAAAGCGATCGTGCTTTACATATTACTGGGTTTATTTGCCTGGTAATTGGCGTTGGTTTAATTTATTTCGCTCATCAATTTAGCTTGCATTAACAGTAGGATTTATTCATGAATAAAATGGTTGCAGTCTTGGGTAGTCAGTGGGGTGACGAAGGTAAAGGTAAAATAGTTGACTGGTTAGCAGAAAGTGTTGCTGCTGTCGTGCGCTTTCAAGGTGGTCATAATGCGGGGCACACGCTAGTTGTTAACGGTGAAACAACCAAGCTTCACCTTATTCCTTCCAGTATTTTACGTGAAGAAGGACTTTGTTTAATTGGTAATGGTGTTGTGCTTTCTCTCCCAGCCTTAATGAAAGAAATGCAGACACTAACTGAGCGAGGCATCCCTGTTCGTGAAGGCTTACGTATTAGCGATGCTTGTGTGTTAATCATGCCTTATCATATAGCCCTTGACCAACAACGCGAAATTGCTAAAGGGAAAAAAGCTATTGGCACCACAGGACGAGGTATAGGCCCCGCTTATGAGGATAAAGTCGCACGACGCGCAATTAAAGCTGGCGATCTGCTACACCCCGAACGCCTTGCTGAGAAACTACAAGCCAATCTTGCCTATTACAATTTTATTCTAGAAAACTATCACCAGGCCGAACCACTAGATTTTGATAGCCTACTTGAAGAAACGCTTGCGCAAGCAAAACAAGTTGCTAACCTAATTACTGATATTCCTGCTATGCTCTATGACCTTAAGGCACAAGGAAAGCAAATTCTCTTTGAAGGAGCACAAGGCACACTGCTTGATATCGATCATGGCACCTACCCTTACGTTACTTCATCTAATACTACCGCTGGCGGCATCTGCACTGGAAGTGGAGTTGGTCCACGAGACATCGACTACATACTTGGCATCACCAAAGCCTATACCACTCGAGTAGGCGGAGGCCCTTTTCCTACCGAGCTTGACGATAAAGTCGGTGAACATCTAGGCACTAAAGGTCGCGAGCTTGGCACCACCACTGGTCGCAAACGCCGCTGCGGTTGGTTTGATGCTGTCACTGTACGCCGCGCTGTTGCACTTAATAGCTTAACGGGTTTATGCATTACCAAACTTGACGTCTTAGACGGTTTGGACACTTTAAAAATCTGCACCGCCTATGAACTTGATGGCAAGACTATTTCACACCCACCTAGTCACGCTGACGACTTTGCACTCTGCCAACCAATTTATGAAGAATTACCTGGTTGGTCCGAGTCAACCTATGGCGTAACTGACTACGATGCGCTACCTAAAAATGCCAAAGCCTACCTAGACCGCTTGGCAGAACTGACCGGCGCCCCGATTACCATCATTTCCACTGGCCCTGATCGAGCCGAAACGATTGTACTTACTGAGATTTTTGCTGATAAACAGTTGCAAAGTGCTTAAGAATCCACACCGCCATTACTGATTTTCCTAAAAAATCAGCAATAGCGGTGTGAATTATGCAACTTCAACGTCTGTTAAACTTACCTTCTCTGCTTGAAAAAAAGTCTTTTTTCTATTCGGACCTCGTGCAACCGGAAAAACTTCTCTTATAAAGCAACAACTTACAGGAAGGTCACAGCTAATCAACCTACTACATTCTGAGCCCTACCTCAGCTTAAGCACCGCACCTCATAAGTTAGAGCAAATGATTACCAATACATCGCAACAAGACATTATTGTTATTGACGAAGTACAACGTATTCCTGAACTGCTTAATGAAGTACATCGACTTATTGAAGATCAACAACGACGATTTCTACTAACTGGCAGCAGCGCACGCAAACTTAAACAACGTGGTGTTAATTTGCTTGCGGGGCGAGCCTGGGAAGCACGATTATTTCCTCTTTACTACCAGGAAATCCCTAACTTTGACCTAAACCGTTATTTGCTTTACGGTGGCTTACCAGCAATTTATCTAAGCGAATATCCAAATGAAGAACTCAACGCCTATGTAGATACTTATTTAAAAGAAGAAATTCAAGCAGAAGCACTTATCAGAAAAATTGCCGCCTTCACTCGGTTCTTGCAATTCTCTGCACTCACTAGCGGGCAAACTCTTAACTTCACTCAACTAGGCAGCGATGCTGGCGTACCTACTAGTACAGTAAGAGAATACTACCAACTACTCGAGGATACTTTCGTCGGTTTTATGCTTCCAGCTTTCACCGCAACACAAAGGCGCAAACCAACTAGCACAGCAAAGTTTTATTATTTTGACCTAGGTGTACAACACAAGCTGGCCGGCATTAATGCCATCCCAGCTAATACAACTACTTTTGGCGAGTCCTTTGAACATTTTACTGCTTTGGAACTGCGCGCTTACTTAAGCTATCGCCGCCTACGCCTACGATAGAGCGTTATTTTGTCTGTAAAAACCAACTTCAGTACTTAGAAAAACCTTTAAAATTCTAAATGGCACTCTATTGTACCTGTCTCATCGCATAATATCTTAAATTAATTATGCTAATCAATCTAAAAAATTATTTATACCTCAAATTTTTCTCCTCTCAAAATAAATTATTAACTTTTAGGTAATAGCAATTATATCTCGTTAATAAGAACAAGAATGATCTATCCTAAAACCCTATGAAGCCTTATTATTCACTTCAACTTAAGTATCTAGGTGATCCGCTCCACTGGTCATCAATTTCCACTAAAACAGCTGATACGAGCCTTAGGCACGATTCAGTATTAGGGAAAATTCCAACTGTATGCGTCCTTCTTTTTACCTCTCTGTTTACGCGCTCAGCTATGTTACTGGTTCTTAATCTTTTTTGATGCGGCCTGTCAAAGTTCATCACTACTAAGCCCTCCGGTATATTCACTTCCAACCAAGAAGAAAGCTCTGGTGCTGTTTGCTGATATTTATCTACCGCCATAGCCAATAGTCTTTCCGACTCATGAATGTTTGAGGCATTAAATATAGCTGTAATCTCCTCAGCTACTGGTTCCTTCATTGAGCGCTTTGGTATGTGAGCCTGAGCATTTTGCTGCAAATGAAATTGGCAGCGTTGCCAAGGAACACTGGGGAACACAGCTCTTCTAGCGGCTTTTAGGCCAGTATGAGCGTCGCTAGTAATCAACTCAATACCATGTATACCTCGCTCAACCAACTGCTGAAGAAAATCACGCCAATGTACCTCAGCCTCTGATAACGCAACAGAAACACCTAGCACTGTTCTCTTGCCGGTTGATTCATCAAAGCCATAGGCTATCAATACCGCACAGTCTTGTACTGTGCCGCTAGTGCGCACCTTCTCATAACGTGCATCTAGCCAAAGATATTTTATCTTTCCTAACGGCTTATTTCGCCATTTCTTTAAATCTTCATCCAACAATTTAGCGCAACGGCTTACCTCTGTGCTTGAAATATCTGTTCCACAGAGTTGCTTTAGCACCTTTTCAACTTTGCGCGTGGAAACCCCATGCACATACATTTCAGCGACAGCCAGCTTAAGTGCTCTATCAGAGCGTACACCTCGCTCTAAGACTGATGGATAGAAGGCTTCATTGGAGTCTCTAACCTGCGGTATCTGTAGCTCAAGCTGACCTTGACCTGTGTTAATTAACCTTGGTTTAAAGCCGTTCGCATATCCGTTTCTATCGCCAGTTCGCTCATAAGGACTGGCATTTAAATGGCGCTCCCTTTCTATTAACATAGCCTCATTCATCAACCTGGAGACAAGCTTAGGTAAAGCTTCAAACCCCTCCATCGCTAAAACATGTACGGCTTCTTCGATTAAGTTCTCATTTTTATAGCAGCTCATTGTCATTCCTCTTTTTTGGTTAAGTTTACCTTAAAAGGAATTTCTAATCTGACTGAGTCGCCTGCTTATTTTCAGCAAGTCAATGGAATTTACAGAAAGGATGGCGCACTAGCACGCCTCTACCCTTTTGTTATTGGCGCAGTACTACTGGATATGAAGTTGATTTTCTAATAGATGACCAACTCGCCATTGAAATTAAAACAACCACACAAACTAAAGACAAACACCTTAAGGGACTTCACGCTCTCAAAGAAGAAAAACTATTTAATCGCTATCTTGTCGTTAGCCAAGACAAACTCACCAAGCACAGTAAAGGCATTGAAGCATGGTACTGGGAAGACTTTTTAAAAGCATTGTGGAATGACGAACTAATTGAATAATTGCTGATAAAGCGCGGCTGGTAAGTTAATTTCTAACAAAGCATTACCTTCCGCATCAAACACTTCACTGACTATTGCATGGTGTCGATAAAGGGCTGCACGCAAACTTGCCTCACCTGGCAGCAAACGCAAACAACACTGCACATTGTCTTGCGCTAGCAGCAACGTTAACGCCTGTTTCAAAAGCTCAATACCTTCCCCCGTGGCTGCAGACAACCACACCCGGATTGGCCGACCTAGCTCATCATAATCAATCCGTGCTGGCTGACTCAACAAGTCGACCTTATTGTAAACTTGTAACTGCGATACACTATCAGCCCCTACATCACGTAATACATCAACAACAGCATGAATATTTTCAAGGCGATGTTCATCACTTGCATCAATAACGTGGATTAACAAATTAGCCAGCTTAGTCTCTTCTAGGGTTGCTTGAAATGCTTCAACCAAGTCATGCGGCAAGTGGCGAATAAAACCCACTGTATCCGCCAACACAACTTCGCTGCCGTGTGATAGCTCTACTCGCCTCAATGTTGGGTCTAACGTCGCAAAAAGCTGATCAGCAGCATAAACCTCAGCCTGAGTTAACTGGTTAAATAAAGTAGATTTACCAGCGTTAGTGTAACCAACAAGTGACAAGGTTAATACATTAGCACGCTGGCGCCCTTGCCGGCTTTGCTGGCGTTGTTTTTGTACCTTTGCCAGACGGCGATTGATTTGTTTAATCCGCTCACGTAATAAACGTCGGTCAGTTTCTAATTGAGTTTCTCCAGGCCCACGTAAACCTATTCCGCCTTTCTGGCGCTCTAAATGCGTCCAGCCACGCACTAAGCGAGTTGAAAGATGTTGTAATTGAGCCAACTCAACTTGCAACTTACCTTCAAAGGTACGTGCGCGTTGAGCAAAAATATCTAAGATCAAACCAGTACGATCAAGTACGCGACATTTTAACAGGCGCTCTAAATTACGCTCTTGGGCAGGCGTTAAATCGTGATCAATTAAAACCAACTTGATTTGCTGTGCTTGCGCTAACTCAGCTAGCTCATTTGCTTTACCACTACCAATAAAATACTTTGCATCTGGCGCTTGGCGCTGAGTCGAAACTTCAGCCATCACTTCAGCACCAGCCGAAGTGGCTAGAATCTGAAACTCTTCAATATCTTTAGGGTCTAAATGAGGCAAGCCGACATGGACTAACAGGGTTGTTTCACCTAAGTCGGCCTGTTGAACTTCAAACACTCGAATTATTAATCCATTGCTGCGGCAATAAGCTCATCCATTGTTGCTAATTCTCGTCCTGGCACAATAGTAGAAATTGCATGCTTAAAAACCATCTGTGTCATGTGGTTTTTAAGGAAAACAACATATTGATCAAAAGCAGTCACTTGCCCTTGAAGCTTAATCCCATTGGTTAAAAAGATAGATACGGGAACTTTTTCCTTTCTCAACGCATTCAAAAAAGGATCTTGCAGTGCGGCGCCCTTCTTCATTTTATTATACCCTCCATTGTTTTAGTTTTTCTCACCAGGAGCACTACGCATCCCAGCTATGCAAACCGGATGTTACCGTATCAAGCCTGGTGATACTAGAGCAAACAGAGAGGAATCAATAATTTTTCATTTGAGCATGAGTTTCTTTCATAAATAGAGTCAGAATAAAAGCCAAAATCAACCCTAAAGGCAGTAGTGATAGAGCAAAAGCATAATTAAAGTAACTATACTGCGCCACCCCTTTAAGAATGTTACCAGACCAGAAAAAACCCAATAACCAGCCAATAATCGGCTGAAATACCACACCACCTAGCATCACTAGCATATTATTAAAGGCCACCGCCGTACCAGCTATACGACGACTGCTCACCTCTCGCGCCACAGCAAACGTTAGCACCTGAGCACCACAAGCAAACCCAAATCCAAACAAACAAACTACCAACCATAACAAACCCATCTTGGGAGTATAAATTACTGGCAATACAAACAAGAAGGGTATCCGTTCAATATCAGCATGATTTGAAAATAATTCAAAAAGTTCTTGACAGCTTTTTCGTGCAAATTTGGAAATTTTATATTGGAATCATCGTGTGTCATAAAAGCATGATGTGCGCTCTATAACAACGCTGTATGCTCGGATTATTTTTTCATCGATCAGGTTCATGGCTTAAAAATAATTTCAGCAGTACGGCCATCTGTGTGGGGAAAATTTACCTTTTCAAACCCGTGGTATACTCTTCCTATGAAAAAACAACCTGACAAATCAGTTTTAGCCGATCTCATTGAGAGATTTAATAATACTGTTACACCAACAGCACTAGAAACAGATTTTAGCAATGTATGTGAAAGTCAGGCTGAGAAAATCATAAAGCTAGAAGACAAGGTGCAATCGTTAAATAACGCATTAAATAAATATAAAGGTGAGCAAGGAAAGCCTAATGTTAGAAAGCAAACGCGCGCTAACAAGGACAAGGATCATTCCTCCGAGAAGGATAGAAAAGGAAATAAAACCAATAAAACTAGAAAGCCAAAATCTAGTAAAAAAAATCTCGAAGTCTCTAATACAGTGACACTAACAATTAATCCAGATTCGTTGCCCAGCGATGCTGTGCCAAATGGCTCTAAGAAAACACTTATCCAGGATATAAAAATTGCTGCTAATAACACTCTTTTTTTGCGCCAACAATATTACTCCCCTTCTGAAAACAAACACTATACAGCACCTCTGCCAACTGGTTATGAGGGCCAGTTCGGCCCTACTATTAAAAGCTGGACAAGCTTCCTAAATACTCAAGGTGGTATGACGCTAGAAAGCCTTGAGACATTTTATAAAACCGCCAACATAGATATTAGTAAATCAACCATCCATAGCTTCACAATTAAAACACCTACGATACTTGAGCCCGAGAAGGTAGAAGTTGTGAAGGCAGGTTTACAATCCACGAACTACCAGCACCTAGATGACACCAACGCTAGAGAGGATGGGAAAAACCGTTATGTTAATGTATTGGGTAATGAGTATTATTCAGCTTACTTTACGCTGACCAGTAAAAGTCGATTAAGCGTCATTGAAATGTTAAGCAACTGAAAACTACCCAAAATTTAAATCAGCAAAATAATGCTGAAATATTGTGTAAAAATGACTATGCTTTGTCTTTTTAACAAGACTAACGAGATGAGTATAAATGTTAAACTTCGCCGATTACGCTGCCCCTCTTTTTTCAAAATTAACTGGGAAAGTTGTTTTAAAAAAATCTATCGACGATTGTAGGAAAGCTATTAACTGAAGGTAGTTGTAAGTTGTTCAGTTCATCAAAAGATAACAATGAGTATAAAAAGATGATTCGTACACTTACCGGTGAAAATAAAAGCACCGATTTAGATCCAATAAAAACAAATGATGTATTGCTAGAACAGAGCTGTGAAAAACTTTCACACGCCAGTAAAATTGATGTTCTTCATGATCCTTCTGATATTAGAAAGCCACATAGCAAGCAAACTGAAAATCTAGGTAAAGTAAGGAGTCTGGACGGGGATATTATCAATGGTTACAGCACGCATAACGCAGTTGCATTAGTACCTGGTGATAAGGCTGTGCATCTACTATCGCATGTAAGCTACAGCAATAAGGACCCTAAGTTTTTAAAAGCTGAGCATATTAAGAAAATAGAGGCTGGAAAGCCATTTGAGGGAGATAAAGAGGCCAAGAGTCTTTATGAATCTGGTGATTACTTTAATAAAAAGCTGCTGTCTATTCGTGAAATAGAAAAAATAGGAATCTGCCTAAAATCAAAGAATGAAGATGCAACCATTACCCATATTCTAGATAGAGAGTTTGATGATAATGACTATCTCTCACTAATTGATACAAACCTAGATCAAGACTTTATTATTCGCTCAAAAATAACAAGAACAATAGAAGGTAGAGGTGATGATGGTAAAAAGCTTAAGCTGATTAACGCTGATTTTGATGCTCAAGGCGAAAAGCAATTCCAAAAGTTAACAGTTGGAAAGAATTGCGTACAAGACGGAAAAATAACTATTTATTTTGGAGAGTTTGAGAACATCAATGCAATTAAAATCCAAATTACAGGCAGAGATGGTAGGAGAATTTTTAAGAATGACATGCTGCTATTAACTAATAAAAAAGTAACGACTTTTGATGAGGCGTATGAGGTATACATAGCCTATCTATCTCGTGCGAAAATTGAATATGTTTTTAAATTTCTCAAGGAAGGACTAGGCTGGGAAAATATGCAGATAAAAAATTTTAAAGGGATACAAAATCTACTGGCTGTATGTTTTTATGTGGCCTCATATTTGTATGAGATAGGTAAGGAAAAAGCTTATGACGATTACGCAATTATGCTAGCTAAATTAGGAGATGGTAAGGGCAAGGTGACACGACACTTTATTGCGAAGGGTATTAGAAAACTTCTAACGTATCACTTAGTAGAGCAATTTTTTAAAGAAAATAGTGTTTCTCAAGAAGAACAAAAAGAATTATCGAATTCAGTTCAGGTAGGGAGATAACAATTTTGGGTAGTTCTCAGTAAGCAAAGACCACTTTGGGTTCACATTAAATGAGGCCGCTTTTAATTTACTGGCTACTATGAACTTACCCCACAAGGTAATCGAAAGCTTAAAGGTATTTCACTCATCGACTATCTTAAACAGTAAGGAGCTGGAAGTTATTCTTGATAAGGTATTAGGTGATAAAAAATTTCCAAAATATAGAAAGCTGATTACTGATGCGGCAGCTATCTCAACATATAGAAAGAGTCCTTATGCGATAGAAACACTCATTACCGATGATGCGCCACAGTTTAAGCTCATTACTGAATCACTCGCCTTGTGCTGGGTTCATGAGGGTAGGCATTATAAAAAGCTGACGCCAATTTTTAAGAAGCACCAAGACTCTGTTGACAGGGGTGCTGCCTTTATATAATGTAGAATATATAGCATAATATACACTTTAACATGATGAAGGATGGTGTTTGGATGTCAGCTAGAATTATCTCTGATGAAAATAATGAATTAACTATTGAACTCAAGCTTCCACTAAAAGGATCTATGCTTGAATGTGAGGACGCAATTCTTGATGGGCTTAATGAGGTTGGAACATTAGCCACTGAAAAAGCATTAAGTAAGTTTGATGCAGATGGCTCTCCTATCCATGTTGGAAAAATAAAGCTAACAGCACGAAGTAGAGATGAAGCAAATTACCAAACGCCTTATGGAGTTGCTCGAGTTAAGCGTTATGTTTATCAAACCTCTAAAGGCGGGAAGATCTTTTGTCCTTTAGAAGATAAGGCTAGAATTATCCAAGGATCAACACCGCGATTTGCAAAAATAATCTCACATAAATACTCAAACTTACCTGCTCCTAGTGTTATTGATGATCTCAAGGTCAATCATAACCGTAAAATCTCACATTCATACTTGCAACGGGCAACTGATTTTGTTGGCGGTATTGCACAAGCCAAAGAGGCTGAGTGGGAATATGAAGAGCCAAAGCTTGATGCAGGCGTTGAGATGCTAAGCATTAGCTTAGATGGTGCATATGTCCTCACCGTTGATGATGGTTATAGAGAGAGCATGGTTGGAACTATTTCCATGTATGATAAGCATGGTGCACGCCTGCACACAACCTACGTTGCAGCATCACCAGAATATGGAAAAGATGAATTCTTTAATAGGCTTGAAAAGGAAATAAAGCTGAAAAAGAAATATTACCCTGATGCTAAAACAATTGGCGTTGCTGATGGAGCAAAAAATAATTGGCCATTTCTAAAAAAACATACTGATACGCAAATTTTAGATTTTTGGCATGCAACTGAATATCTCGGTGAAGCATCAAAGGCAATATTTACCAAAAAATCTGAAAGAGATGAGCGTGATGTTTGGCTCCAAGAGCGATGTCATGACTTAAAGCACAAGAAAGGTGCGGCAGGTAGAATACTTGCTGAGCTTAAAGAGCATGTAAATAAAAAACTGAATAAATCGCTTAGAGAAAAGCTAGAAGGAACAATTACGTATTTTGAAAATAATATTAAAGAAAAGCGAATGTCGTATCATAATTTGATTAAGCAGAATGCACCAATTGGCTCTGGCGTCACTGAAGCAGCATGTAAAACAATTGTTAAACAAAGATTAGGCGGATCAGGAATGCGCTGGAAAGACAAGGGAATGAAAATTGTTTTATGCTTGAGAACACTAGTAAAGACTAAAGGAAGATGGGATCAGTTTTGGGAGAAGGTTAATGATTTTGGCGTGCCAGCAGTAATATAGCCTACATTATATAGAGGCAGCACCCGTTGACAGTTGACAGCTTCTTGGATAGGTTTTGGGATTATTATCATAAGCTCATTGAATATAAAAAGAACCCAGGGCAAGATGAGATAGATAAGCTATCCAATGAGTTTACTGAGTTATTCTCAACAATCACTGGCTACGAGAAACTAGATAAACAAATTGAGCTCACCTTAAAAAAGAAAAGGCAGCTATTGTTAGTGCTGGAAAAGCCAGAGCTTCCTCTACATAACAATCCAGCAGAGTTGATGGCTCGGAAGCAGGCTAGAATGCGCGATGTACACCTTCATACTATGAGTGAAGAAGGAACGAAAGCTAAGGATACAATGGTTACAATTACTGAGACATGTAAAAAGCTAGCAGTTAATGTCTTCGATTATATATATGACAGAATTACAAAAAACTATTCTATGCCTTCGCTAGCGGAATTAATTACCATCCGCTCATCACAGGCGCAGTAAACTAAAGAGAGCGCAGCATGAGCATCATGCTGAAATAAGACGGATACCAAGAAGGCAACTACCGTTGCTAATAACAATACTTTCCGTCGTTGCTGCAACCAGTCGGAAACAAAACCCATTACAGGCCCACCAAAAGCCCAACCAAGAAATATGACTGAATTCACTAAAGCAGCCACCTCAGGACGCAAGTGATAAACAGCTTTAAAGTAAGGCACTGCCCATAACTCAGCAAAAGCAGTTAATGATAAAAATAAACAACAGCCAATAATGCCATTTAACCAAATAGCTGGAGTACGCATAGTCTGCAGCAAGCTGCGCAGCAACTCGGGAAAGGTAATCGCTTCTTCTTTTTTAGCACGTTTATTCAACTTAACTTGCAAGCACACCTCAACACGTTTGTTTTTTCTATCACGCACAATAAAAAATAATAGCACTGCCAAAACAATACCAAAGCCAGCCATCAGATAACTCGATACACGCCAACCTTCATACTTTACAAACTCTGTTAAGCTTACATCACCAATGATTGCACCCACCATACCAAGGCTTGTTACCAAACCAGCAACAAAACCAAAACGTTGTGGAGGCAGCCAAATTGAAGCTAACTTTAAAGCGCCTACAAAAGCAAAAGCTGAACCAAAACCAATCATGAAACGACCTAAACCAGCCAAAGCCAAATAATGAGAAGAAGCAAATAAATAAATACCAAGTGCACAAAAAGCGCAGGCTACCGCAACTAAGTTGCGTACCCCAAAACGGTCAAATAGGATCCCCACAAAAAATTGCATCGGAGTGTAAGCGTAATAATAGAAAGCCGACAAGTTACCAAAACCGCCCGCGTCAATATGATAGAACTTTATTAAGTCCGACTCCATCACACTAGGCGTAATACGAAGGTAATATTCATAGCAGTAGAAAAGCGCCCCTGCTGTGCAAATTACCCAGGCATAAACAGAGGAACGCGCCACAGATTTAACTTTATTGATCATTCGATAATAAGCCCTTCTTCGTTATTAAGTCCCCCAACGCCACACCAAACTAACGTATAAGAAAAACAACGCCATAACTGGTGTAATGGGCAACTAACTACGGACTTATCCTTGTCCTAAATTTAAACAGGAGTTGCAACCCCTGTTTAACTCGACAACCTAGGATGCGAAAAAATGATAGGCGGTAGCTTACCGCCTAGTAGAACTTAAGAATCAGTTTTGATTTTTTTGCTGTATTTTTGCTTAAAGCGATCAACACGACCAGCAGTATCAATGATCTTCTGTTGACCTGTATAGAAAGGATGACACTCTGAACAAATCTCAATATGTAAGTCTTCCTTGCCTAAAGTAGAGCGTGTTTTAAACTTATGACCACAGCTACAAGTAACTGAAACTTCAGAATAATTAGGGTGAATCTGTGCTTGCACCGGAAACCTCTATCGTTTTAATCGAAAAAATTAGTCGGCAATTATGCACAAACAACTTCCTAAAGTCAAGCTCGAGTCTCTTCCAATGCAAGATGAGCCTGAAATAGCCCCCACTTTCCAATGCAAAGTGGGCCTGAAGTTGTTGCGTGATCGTTCATCCTATATGGATGAATATCAATATGAACGACATAGAATTAAACACCCTTACACAGATTGAGCAATTTCTATCCTCATCAACCCAGCTTACCTTTGAAGCTACATCACGAGCAGAATCTTACCTATGGGTTACGAACACATTAAAAAAATTTGCTTATTGCGGTATGTGCAAAAAGGACAAAGGATTGATTCGTGATTACCTGCAACGAATGACTGGTTACTCACGTTCACAAATTACTAGGCTAATTGCTCAGTATCAAAAGTCAGGAAAAGTTGTTGTTAAGCAACGATCACCTAGAAATAAGTTTAGCTTAATCTATACGCATGAGGATACTTGGTTGTTAGCTGAAACGGATCAGGTTCATCAAACGCTTAGCGGGCCTACCACAAAAAAACTTTGCGAGAGAGCCTTTCATTTGTTTGGAGATAAGCGTTATGCGCGTCTTGCTTTTATCTCAGTCTCTCATCTTTACAATCTTCGACAAACTGAAATCTACCAGCGCAAACGGCGACACTTTAATAAAACTAAAGCAACGCAGGTTTCTATTGGTGAAAGGCGAAAACCAACTCCAGAGGGTAGGCCTGGCTTTATACGTATTGATACAGTGCACCAAGGAGATATAGATAAAATCAAGGGTGTTTATCATATTAATGCTGTTGACGAGGTGACACAGATGGAAGTAGTCTGCGCTGTTGAAAAAATTAGTGAGGCTTACTTAATCCCTGTCTTAGAGCAAATAATCGATACCTTTCCATTTAAAGTGTTAGGCCTACATGCTGATAATGGCTCAGAGTACATTAATCAGCATGTAGCTAAACTATTGCAAAAGTTATTTATTGAACTCACTAAATCGAGGCCAAGGCATAGTAATGACAACGGTTTGGTGGAAAGTAAAAATGGCTCGGTTGTTAGAAAGCATTTTGGCTACATACATATTCAACAACGTTTTGCCCCGCAAATTAATGAATTCTATAACCAGCATTTTAACGACTATATTAATTTTCACAGACCTTGTTACTTCCCTGTAACCAGCATTAATAGCAAGGGTAAGCAAACTAAACTTTACCCTTACGAGGCCATTATGACTCCTTACGAAAAGTTCAAATCAATTGAAAATGCTGAGCAGTATTTAAAGGAAAATGAAACCTTTGAACGACTAGATAAATTAGCGTATTCTCTGACTGATCATGAATCTGCACAAAAGATGCAGGAAGCAAAGAAGACGTTATTTGAGAAAATAACAAAAGAGCAAATAGCTGATACTATCAGCACTGAAGACTAACCGATGGACCATCATGGTGACATCTGTTCAGATGCTGCTTCAGGCTCATCTTACGATTGGAATATACTGCTCGGCCAAAACCAGCTAAAACTGGCGCATGATCGGATGGCCGCTCCAAGCGACGCGGTGTTACATCAATATCAGCTAGCTGGCAGCGCGATGCCATAGCTTGATTTGCCAAGATTAAATCTATGCGCAACCCTCTATTGCGCCGAAAGGCGGCCTGACGGTAATCCCACCAACTAAACTCCCCAGCTTCTTCGTGCTGTAATCGAAAAGTATCTGATAACCCTAATGCTAGTAGGTTTTGTAACGCTTGACGTTCTGGCTCACTCACCAGTACCGAACCCACCCACTCTGCCGGATCATGCACATCACGATCTTCTGGTGCAATATTAAAATCCCCCATCAACACCACTTGCTCGTATTGAGCAAGCTGCTGCTTGGTGTAAGCTTGCAGCGCTTGCAACCAAGCGAGTTTGTACTGGTATTTCTCTGAGCCAACACTAGAACCATTGGGAGCATACAAGTTTAAAATTCGTACCCCATCAACAGTTGCCGCTAACACCCGTCGTTGCGGATCATTAAAATCAGGCAAGTCAGTAACTACCTCTGCAATAGGCTGCTTAGCTAGCAGTGCCACACCGTTATAGGTTTTCTGTCCTGCAAAGCTAACCTGATAACCAGCCTCTTCAATTGCAGCCAATGGGAAGTTCTCGTCAATTAATTTGGTTTCTTGCAGACCCAATACATCAGGCTTAACCTGCTCCAACCACCCCAACACGTGCGGCAATCGCACCTTTAAGGAGTTAACGTTCCAACTTGCTACTTTAAACATTTTGTTTCCTTAACGTTTTTGACTTTTTTTTCAGAATGTATGAATCACTTGTGCTTCGTACTTTACAAACTATTTGCGCCTAACGGATCCTGTCACGAATCGTTTCCCAGCCCGTAGCCCGAATTGAGCGATAGCGAAAATCCGGGGCTGAGTGTGACTTAACCCCGGATTTTCAAATGCTTCGCATTTTCAATCCGGGCTACAACCTACTTTTTATTGATTCAGCATGGCATTTGCGTAAGTAAATGCGCAGTGTAACGAACCATGGGGTAAATGCCATACTAAATCAACAAGGAACCCAATTTGCCTTAACAATCACATACCACCCACCAGCTCCGCATAAATAACCACACAAGCGACTAAAACCACAAGCAACAGCAGTAACTTTCCACCCGGCACCCTAAAGCCTTTGGCTATTTTTAGCTGATAACGCCCTGACCACACCATAGCTGCTGGCAAGATGCCATGCAGCACCGCAACAAACACACCCGCATATCCCAAGGCAACAATAAACCCATGCGGATAAACCAAGGCAAAAATCAACGGCGGCACAAAAGTTAACACCGAAATCAAGCCCTTGCCCAAATGATTACGCTTTACTTTTAACCCATCCGCCAAGATATCAAACAACCCCAGTGATACCCCGACAAAAGAACTCGCAATTGCAAAAAAAGCAAAAAAGCGTGCGGCGCGACTTAACCAAGGATTCTGTGAAATACGTACCAATGCATCAGTTAGCAGATTGGTTGGCTGGCCAGACTGTAAAATAGCCAATAAGCCGTGCTTACCTTGCATAGGCACCACACCAAAAATCAACAACTCCCAAAGCGCATACACCAACAGCGGCAACAAGCTACCTAATAGCACCATCCAGCACAACTTGCGCTTATCACCTTGCAAATAATGGCGCATACTTGGCAATACGATATGGTAACCAAACGAAGCCATTAGAATAGGCAAAGCAGCCAACCAGTAACTAAAATGTGGCCGCACTGCCAACAAATTCCACTTAACGTGTGAAGTTACTTTAGTTGCCAATAGTGCATAAGCAACAATTAAACCCAGCATCAGCAAACGATTAATCCAATCTGTAAAACGCGTTCCCAAGTAAATAATAATGGCAAACACAACCACCCACGGCAGGTAGCTCTCACAAGCTGCCAAAGTTATACCACGCAACTTCATTGCACTAACAACCAAGGCACCCCCACCAGTAATATAAGCAGCCATCAACGAATAAAGCAGTAATAAAAAGCTAAACCAGCTCAACACAGCGCCGACCTTACCCAACGTCACGCGCGCCATAGAAATGTAGTTAGTACGATCAGGCAACCAAAGGTTTGCTTCAACAACCAGATAACCTGTGTATGCCATATAAAGCCAAGTAGCTACTAGCAATGCCATTGAAACGAAAAAACCAAGCGGTGCTGTTGAGACAGGCAAGGCCAACATTCCTGCACCAATACACGTTCCTGATAGAATTAATGTCGCGCCTAATAGCCGTCGTTTCATTTTTTCTCCAATTAACAATCAATCTAAAAAGTTTCTTTTAACTGGCGACGAATAATCTTATTCGAGTCAGTTTTTGGTAGCTGGTCTAATTCAACCACCTTCGCTATCTTAAATAAAGGGTTAAGTTGCTCCTTAATGATCATTTGCAATTGCTCTTTCATTTTTTCAGGTTTTAAAACTTTACCCTGAGCCACTACAAACAATACCAGCTGCTCGATACCTCCTCCTTTTGGAGCAACACCTACTGCAGCCACTTCTTTCACAGTTGGCAACCCCAACAAACACTGCTCAATCTCTGCTGAACTAACTTTGATACCACCTAGGTTCATTGAATCATCACAACGACCTAAAGCACCGTAATAACCGTTTGCCAACTGCTGCAAGTAATCACCATGACGACGCAGCACTTCACCTTTCGGCCCAAGCGGCAAGCCTGCATAATAAACCTCGTGATGGTCTTTATTCAACAAGCAAGTAGAAAGCCCTAGCATTGGTGGACATAAAAAAACCTCGCCACGCTCACTTTGATTAAAATGTTCGTCCAAGAGATATAACTTCCCACCAAGCACTGGTGTTGAAAAACGCGCTGGATAGTTAGGCTGAAGCAAAGTACTCGTTAAATAAGCACCGCCTATTTCTGTACCACCACAATATTCAATCACCGGTTTATAGTTGGCAAGAAACATTAAATACAGCATATCCTTAATGTTAGAAGCCTCACCACTGCTACTAAATAAACGAATGGCTGACCAATCAAGTCCTTCTATACAAGCAGACTGCTGCCAAGATCTCACCAAACTTGGCACAACACCGAGTATTGTCACACCTTGTTTAGCAACAAACTCTCCAAAGCTTCGAGTTGTTGGCGAATCGGGATAAAGCATAATACAAGCACGATTCAAAAGGCCCGCAAAAATAAGCCAGTGCCCCATCATCCAGCCCAGATTAGTTGGCCAGCAGACCTTGTCATCTGAATGAATATCTTGATAAAAATATGCATCCATTGCTGCCTTTAGGGCCGTGTTTGTATTCCAGGGTATTGCTTTAGGTGTACTCATCGTACCAGAAGAGAATAATACCGCGATTGTATCTTTTGGGCTCATCATAATACTAGGAAATACTGCATCGCTCACTTGATCAGTAAGGTCTTCCCAAGAAAAATCTTGCTGACGCAGTGACTTCGGCCATTCACAATGACTAACCACACAAGTTACTTTACTAGCTTCGCAAACACGCTCGTAAAGAGGCAACCTTTTTCCTGCGCGAACAATGCTCTCTTGAGTTAAAATTAGTTTAGCATTAGCTAACTCTAGCCTTGTTGCCATGGCTTGGCTAGAAAAGCTATCAGCAATAGCAACAACCTGAGCGCCCAGTTTAATCACTGCTAGATAACTGATAACCGCCAAACAATCCATGGGGCGAATGATCGCCACTGCATCTCCTGCAACGATACCTCGCTGCTGCAATGCATGACAAAGTCGGTTAACTTCTTTGCTTAACTCACCATAAGTTATGCTAACAATATTTCCCGATTCACTCGCTTCACATAAGGCTAACTGCTCAGCGGGAGCCTGTAAGTAGCTATCAACGATATTAAGCTTTGCGCCAACAAACCATTGAGCTTGCTCAGAGTCACTACTCTGTAAATATTGCGTAGGTAACTGCAGAAACTGAACATCAACTTGCTTAAGGTAATACTGCAATAGCTGTTCAGGCTGTCGCAATGATAATTCATATAACTCATCAAAATCATTGCAACCAAATGCCTGCAGAGCTTGGGTTAAATTAGCCTGCCGTAAAACTGCTAAGCCAGGACTCCACACTGCTGGTTCTTCACCCAACCTAGCCGCTAACTTCTGATAAGCTTCCCAATGTTTTTCAAAATCTTGCTCGTTCGCTAAATCGCTTGCAACTAGCTTGGCCCATGCGTTAGTTGTCATGGTTCATTCCCTATAAAAATGATGTTGCGGCATACGTTGTTTCGTATCCGTTCAATATCAGCATGATTTGAAAATAATTCAAAAAGTTCTTGACAGCTTTTTCGTGCAAATTTGGAAATTTTATATTGGAATCATCGTGTGTCATAAAAGCATGATGTGCGCTCTATAACAACGCTGTATGCTCGGATTATTTTTTCATCGATCAGGTTCATGGCTTAAAAATAATTTCAGCAGTACGGCCATCTGTGTGGGGAAAATTTACCTTTTCAAACCCGTGGTATACTCTTCCTATGAAAAAACAACCTGACAAATCAGTTTTAGCCGATCTCATTGAGAGATTTAATAATACTGTTACACCAACAGCACTAGAAACAGATTTTAGCAATGTATGTGAAAGTCAGGCTGAGAAAATCATAAAGCTAGAAGACAAGGTGCAATCGTTAAATAACGCATTAAATAAATATAAAGGTGAGCAAGGAAAGCCTAATGTTAGAAAGCAAACGCGCGCTAACAAGGACAAGGATCATTCCTCCGAGAAGGATAGAAAAGGAAATAAAACCAATAAAACTAGAAAGCCAAAATCTAGTAAAAAAAATCTCGAAGTCTCTAATACAGTGACACTAACAATTAATCCAGATTCGTTGCCCAGCGATGCTGTGCCAAATGGCTCTAAGAAAACACTTATCCAGGATATAAAAATTGCTGCTAATAACACTCTTTTTTTGCGCCAACAATATTACTCCCCTTCTGAAAACAAACACTATACAGCACCTCTGCCAACTGGTTATGAGGGCCAGTTCGGCCCTACTATTAAAAGCTGGACAAGCTTCCTAAATACTCAAGGTGGTATGACGCTAGAAAGCCTTGAGACATTTTATAAAACCGCCAACATAGATATTAGTAAATCAACCATCCATAGCTTCACAATTAAAACACCTACGATACTTGAGCCCGAGAAGGTAGAAGTTGTGAAGGCAGGTTTACAATCCACGAACTACCAGCACCTAGATGACACCAACGCTAGAGAGGATGGGAAAAACCGTTATGTTAATGTATTGGGTAATGAGTATTATTCAGCTTACTTTACGCTGACCAGTAAAAGTCGATTAAGCGTCATTGAAATGTTAAGCAAAGACCACTTTGGGTTCACATTAAATGAGGCCGCTTTTAATTTACTGGCTACTATGAACTTACCCCACAAGGTAATCGAAAGCTTAAAGGTATTTCACTCATCGACTATCTTAAACAGTAAGGAGCTGGAAGTTATTCTTGATAAGGTATTAGGTGATAAAAAATTTCCAAAATATAGAAAGCTGATTACTGATGCGGCAGCTATCTCAACATATAGAAAGAGTCCTTATGCGATAGAAACACTCATTACCGATGATGCGCCACAGTTTAAGCTCATTACTGAATCACTCGCCTTGTGCTGGGTTCATGAGGGTAGGCATTATAAAAAGCTGACGCCAATTTTTAAGAAGCACCAAGACTCTGTTGACAGCTTCTTGGATAGGTTTTGGGATTATTATCATAAGCTCATTGAATATAAAAAGAACCCAGGGCAAGATGAGATAGATAAGCTATCCAATGAGTTTACTGAGTTATTCTCAACAATCACTGGCTACGAGAAACTAGATAAACAAATTGAGCTCACCTTAAAAAAGAAAAGGCAGCTATTGTTAGTGCTGGAAAAGCCAGAGCTTCCTCTACATAACAATCCAGCAGAGTTGATGGCTCGGAAGCAGGCTAGAATGCGCGATGTACACCTTCATACTATGAGTGAAGAAGGAACGAAAGCTAAGGATACAATGGTTACAATTACTGAGACATGTAAAAAGCTAGCAGTTAATGTCTTCGATTATATATATGACAGAATTACAAAAAACTATTCTATGCCTTCGCTAGCGGAATTAATTACCATCCGCTCATCACAGGCGCAGTAAACTAAAGAGAGCGCAGCATGAGCATCATGCTGAAATAAGACGGATACGTTGTTTCTTTATCTAGATTCACATCTTGCCCGCTGATTTGCGCATTGCTTTTGCTCCATGGCTCGCTGTGCTGCGCTTTACTTACGCAAAAGCAATGCGCAAATCAATCTAGATCAACTTATTTATCCAACCTTACTATTTAAGCAACAACAACGAAAAACAGCGAGCATAGTACCTTTATTTACGCTATCATTCCAATCCATCTGTTGATTTATTAAGAGCAGCTTTAAAAGCGGTGGACGACAAAAGTTTCGCATTTTATGAAACTCTTCCGCCCAACGGGTCCTGTCACGAATCGTTTCCCAACATGCTCGCAAGCTGCGCTGCTGAGAGCCCTCGATTCGCGCCACCCGTTCTGCAACACAGCACATCAAAATGCGAAACTTTTGATAAAACCAACCTAAAGAAAAAGCAATATTTAAAATACGGTAATGACTATGATACTTATCGACAATGAAAATCACACTAACCCGAGCATTAATCTTGCTTTAGAAGAATATGCACTGCTTAATTTAGACCTCAACAATAACCATATTCTGTTCTACATAAATGAACCAGCAGTAATCATTGGCAAACATCAAAACACCCACGAAGAAATTAACTCCAACTATATCGAAACCAATGGCATCCACGTTATCCGCCGAGTCTCAGGAGGTGGTGCTGTTTATCACGACCAAGGTAATTTGAACTTCAGCTTTTTAACTCAGGCTAAAGGTCGTGCTTTTAATGATTACAAAACCTTCACCAAACCTATTATCCAAGCACTGCAGCAGCTTGGTGTACCTGCCGAGTTAACGGGTCGAAATGATATCGTTGTTAATGATCGTAAAATTTCTGGTAATGCTCAGTATCGCCGCATGGATCGTATGTTTTGCCATGGCACTTTACTCTTTAACAGCGAACTCGATAGAGTTAGTCACGCCCTCAACGTCAAAACAGACAAAATCCAATCAAAAGGAATCAAATCCGTACGTAGCCGAGTGGCCAATATTTCTGAATTCTTAACCCAATCACTCAGCATTCACGCCTTCAAACAACATCTAATCGAGGTATTACAAAGTGAACACACTAACAAAATCCATCGTTTTAGTGATTGTGACTGGCAAGCCATTGAAAAACTCGCCAAAGAAAAATATCAAAACTGGGACTGGAACTACGGCAAATCCCCTGAATTCAATATGCAACAAAGTAAGCGCTTTGCCATTGGCTCTATTGACATCCGTCTAAATGTTCAACAAGGAAAAATCGCCACCTGTAAAATTTATGGCGATTTCTTTGCTGAATACGACATCAGCGAGCTTGAGCAGCGGCTTACAGGCCTTCCTTATGACCGAGCAATGCTAACGAGCACCCTGCAACAAATTAATTTATCACGCTATTTCGGCAAGCTTAGCAATAATGAGTTCTTAACACTGCTATTTACATAAAGTCACTCAAAGCAACAAACTTTAATTCAGCGAAGGACCTGGAGGCTCTTCTTCTGCTAGTAAGTATTCAGTCACAAGCTGACCATCATCAGCATCATCTAGCCATTTGACTCGCCTTCCTTGTTTCTCCTTATCCGGAGAAGCAAAAAATGGTACTCCTTTAACCTCAGATAGAGACGCTCGTGGATAACTAGAGTGACCCAACGACTCGTCAACAACACCTTCTTTTACTAACGAAGTAGCGCCAAATCCATCACTCCTTGTTGAAGGTAGTATTGACTGAAAGCCTATAGGGTTAGACACCTTTGATAAAACTTTATCAGCTTGACTTCGATTTAATATAAATAGGCTAGCAAAAGCCCTACTTAGCTGCTCCAATTCTTCTCGCGGATACGATAAATGACGCTCAAGTAACAAAAAGCTTAACTCCTCACACATCGCACTTACATTATCGATGGCTGCATTCAGCTTTTCACAAACGATGGAAACAGATCCAGCTTTCATATCATTACTCATTCTTCTCAGCCTAAGAATGACCTCTTCAGCAAACCCTTTTAAATGCTTAGCATAATCATCACTCTTTTCAATGATGCTCGCTTGCTGTTCAGCCCCTTTCTTCTCTCTCATAGCAAGAAGCACATCAATTTTTCTTGTAAGTGAATTTAGCTTTGGAGTATATTGCTTGTCATATGCAACTTCCAAAGGCTTATAAAAACAGACCGCCCGATGTTCAATGAAGAGCTTACGCAAACCTTTTAAGTCTTCCACCAACCAACCTAACTCGTTCGCTTCATCACTAACGTAAATTTCACCTCGACAACTTAACTCAGCTGCAGCACGCCTTGTCCCTACAAATGCAGTTAACACTTCCAAGGAAAGCAGAAACTCTTCTGCATTTTGTTCGGAGCTTTTCTCTTTATATTTTTTCTCCACTTCCAGAAAGTCTAAGCAATAATCCTTCCTTTCACCCACTTCATTTTCTCTTTCTATCACATTACTCTTTTTACCTTTCTCAACTATCTCTTGCTCTTTAATAGTGGCATTTATTCTGCCTTCAACGGCTTTAATTTTCTTTTCAACCTTCCTATAGAGCGCCGCCTTCTCTTCCAAAGATACTTAGAGCCTAAAGTTAACAATAGCTCTTCTGGCTTAATGAAAATCAAGGACATGATTTGATCCAATAACGACCGCATGGTTAACAAATTCTTATTCTTAAAAAAAGAAAAGGCTGTTGACTTAACTTTAGCTTGCAATGCCTCAAGTGGCTGGCAATAATCCCTAACAGACAATTCAAACCCATCTTTTCGCTTTATTATCTCTCCTTGTAGCTCACTCTCCGAAACTCCAGAGCTCAGAAGCTGTATCAAATCAGCCTTATACTTAGCACAGGCTTCTATTACCTGCTTAACAATTTCTTGCAGCTCTTTTAAACCATCCTTTCCAGCTTCTAATAACTCTATTTTTTTATTACAGCTATCGAAAAGACTTTGAAGCCTTGTAAGATCAGAAGAAGCTTGTTCATAAATAATAAATCGTTTTTGATAAGCCGCCATCAATCTTTTAATTTCTTGTATAGCTTCTATAGCTCTCTGCTCTACAAACGAGATCGACTTCTTAGCCTCCTCTTCCAAAGTAGACATAGATTCAGACTGAACTGAGGAATGCTTTCAGAAGTGCTGGGCTTTATTATTCATTAAATCAAACAAACTATCACCACATTCTTTTAACGATGAGTATTGCTTACTATTATTCATTTTACCAAGCTCATCACTTACAACCCTCAACTGTTCATCATAACTCCCATCATAATTATCCATGCCGTTTAACTTTTCTTGTATAGCCTTAGCCAAACTAGACAATATCTGAGCTGTTTTCTTCACTCTTTCCGACAGCACAGCTTCTAAATAAGAATCCTCTAATAACTTTACAGGCAACTCCTCTTTACGATGCAAAGACAGTTTCTTTTGTAAATCTTCTACTATTTCTTTCATGACTTTTCCTTTTTTATTAAGTTTTTTTATTTTACCTTAGTACTGAAAACACTACCTTAAAGGAAAAAATGCGATAATGTGGTAGTAGACTTTTCAAACCCTGTTCTCCATACCCATGATAAAACTATTCTTTAACCTGCCACTTTTCCCAGATAAAAAAACCAACATCACTTTGACTGATAATAGCTTTCCTACTAAAAACCAAACCTAAATAAAATCATAAAATAACACCTGCTCAACCTAGTAAACAATCCAAGTCAGCTCAAGAAGTAAACACCAACAAAGAACCAGCAAAGATACTTGCAAAACCACATGTACTCATGTAGCATTACATTAACAGATGAGGAGACGCCATGAAAAACAAAGCTGAAGATGGTTGGTGGGATTTAATTAAGCTGGTCAACCGAGTTAAAGGTGAAGAAAGATTAGAAGAGCTTTTTCAACTACTCTTTACCCATGAAGAACGCCATGACCTAGCTAAACGCCTATTAATCATTCAGGCTTTAATTAAAGCAGAGCAGCCACAACGGGAATTAGCCCAGCAGCTTAATGTCAGTATTGCTAAGATTACCCGTGGTTCAAATGCTTTAAAGGAAATTGATAGCAAACTACAAGAGATTTTAAAAAAGAGTTAAAAACCTAACGAGGAAGCAACATGTTTAAAAAGCTCAATTTCAAAGAATTTAGCGAACTTGCCAAACTAGGCCAAAATGTCGCAGTCTACTTAGAGGCACCCGGCGACAACCTTACACCCATTAGCGCCTACCAAACACTCGGTGAACTGAGCAAAGGCGCCACTTTATTAGAGTCCTCACCAAATAGCGGCCAGCAAGCACGATTTTCTTTTATTGGCATTGACCCTATCGCTCACTGTGATTGCAAAAATGATCATGATGCATTAGAGAAGCTTAAAGCTTTTCATCAGCAACAACACTGCACTTTGTCACATTCACTTAGTGGCTTTTTAGGTGGTGTAGTTGGTTTTATTAGCTATGATGCTGTACGAACATTCGAAAAACTTCCTGATCGCCACCAAGATGAAGTTAACCTACCTGACTTTGCATTCACCAGCTACAAAAGCAACATTACTTTTGACCACCATACCAACAAAATTATTATCACTCACCGAGTTAAATTAACTGATAATCCAGAAGCTGACTTTGAAAAAGCAATCAATATCCTAGAAAGCCTTGCTAAACAGTTACAGACACCCACAAACAATAGCTCTTCCACAAAAAAAACAACTTCGAATCCCGTTGAGGTCGATATTGATGATGAAACTTATTGCCAAATGGTTGAAAAAGCTAAACGCTATATTGAAGCCGGTGATGTCTTTCAAGTTGTTATATCACGTCGCTTCCAAAAAAAACTCTCTGTCACACCCTTTGAAGTCTATCGGGCTTTACGTATGGCAAGCCCTGCTCCCTACTTGTTTTATATTGATCGTGGCGACACTGTAATCACTGGTGCCTCCCCTGAAAAACTTATCGCCATCGAAGACGGCGAAGTTAGCTCTTTTCCCATTGCTGGCACCAGACCACGCAGTGAAGACCCTGAACAAAATGCACTAATGGAAGAAGAGTTATTGAACGATGAAAAAGAAACAGCTGAACATGTCATGTTAGTTGATCTGGCTCGCAATGACTTAGGTAGAACCTGCGAACCAGGCAGTGTTATAGTAAAAAGCTTTAAGCATGTCCAAAATTTCTCACATGTTATGCACATTACTTCCGAGGTTATCGGCACTGTAAGAAAAGGGACAAATCCTTTTGATGTGCTAAAAGCAGCTTTCCCTGCTGGTACCCTTAGCGGCGCCCCAAAAATTCGTGCTATGGAGATTATTGATGAACTAGAAAGCTCAAAACGAGGTGCTTATGGTGGTGTCATTTGCTTTGTTGACAATAATAGCAACCTCAATAGCTGCATTACTATCCGCACAGCCGTAATTAAAGATGGCATTGCAACAATACGAGCAGGCGGCGGAATTGTTTATGACTCCAATCCCCAAGCTGAGGCTGATGAGACTCGACATAAAGCACGCTCTGTACTCAGCGCCATTGAAATTGCTGAAGGAGGCCTGGCATGATTCTACTAATTGATAATTACGATAGCTTTACTTACAATCTTTATCAACTGCTTACTAGCACAGGCACCGAAACAAAAGTAGTTCGCAATGACAAAATTACTTTAGATGAAATAGCAACGTTAAATCCTCAAGGCATTGTACTTTCACCGGGCCCTGGCCGGCCCGAACAAGCAGGTATTTGCTTAAGCCTTATCAAACAATTTGCTTCGACTATACCCTTACTAGGCGTCTGCTTGGGACATCAAGCTATTGGACAAGCTTTCGGTGGCACTATTGAACAAGCACCTGAGATCATTCACGGTAAAGCCAGTTACATTTTTCATAATAATCAAGATCTATTACATGGTCTGCCTGAGCCATTCAAAGCCGCTCGCTATCACTCCCTTTGTATCAGCCGCCATGAGCTACCTTCTGAATTGATTGTTAGCGCCGAAGATAAGAACTGGCTTATCATGGCGCTAAAACATCAAAGCTACCCTTGCTTCGGCATACAGTTTCACCCCGAATCAATTATTAGCGAACACGGCAAACAGTTATTAGGAAACTTTCTTAATCTTTGTCAAAGACATAGCTTAACCACCGCCTAGGAACCCACCATGTTGACAGAATCATTACAAAAACTTACCCAACAACAACCACTCAGCCAATTAGAGTCCAAACAGCTAGCGCAAGCCATGCTTGCTGAGCAAACACCAGTAGAACAAATTGCCGCTGCTATGGCATTGCTTAATTTACAACAAACCAATATTGATATGCTGACTGGAATTGCAACTTGTATGCGTGAGTACATGACTAACGTCAACACACAAAATGCCGTGCTAGATATCGTTGGTACCGGTGGTGATGGTGCCAACACCATTAATATTTCCACTGGCTCAGCTCTATTACTTTCTGCTTGCGGCGTCTCGGTAGCAAAACATGGCAACAGAGCTGTTTCCTCACAGTGTGGTTCAGCCGACGTGCTAGAAGCGCTAAGTTTTAAACTAGACAAAAAACCAAAAGCGGTTTCTGAGAGCATTGCTCAACATGGATTTGGCTTTTGCTTTGCTCCTTACTTTCACCCTGCTTTATTAAAGCTACGCACCACCCGTAAAACCCTGGGCATTCCAACTATCTTTAATCTAATGGGCCCTTTGCTAAACCCAGCTAATGCAGAATACTTAATGATAGGCGTTTATAAAGCCGAGCTCATTGAGCTCTTTGCTAAGGTGCTCACACAACTACCAATTAAAGCAGCACTTGTTTTTCATAGTGCAGGACTTGATGAGCTAAGCTGCGCCGCTCCTGCTGAAGCATTACTTATCAAAAATCAAAGCATTCAACCTTTATTAATTGATGCGCTAAATTATGGGCTACCGCGCTGTAAACTAAGCGAACTAACCGGAGGAAATGCGCAACATAATGCACAGTTATTAATTGAAGTATTTAGCGGCGCAGAAAATGCTATCGCTAACACACTCATATTAAATGCCGGTGTCGGTTTATTTCTTTACGGCAAATCGAATAATATAAAAGCAGGCGTAGATCAAGCCCGCAAAATTTTACAATCAGGAAAAGTGTTGGAGCTAATAAAGAAACTGAGCGAATAGCCCCTTTTTTAAAAGGGCGGCTCGCACAGCGAACGGGTGATTTAAGGGAAGTTAATTGTTTTATAAATCGACCCTAACCCTCCTTATTCTAAGGAGGGAACGTGCTAGGAAAGCTTGATAGTTACTATGAGCTTAATGGTTGCTGTGAAGCTTTTAAAACAACAGCCCTTTTTTTAAAAGGGGGCAGCCAAGCGGAAGCGAGGCGGGGGATTTAAGCAAGCTTAAGTATTTTTAAGCCCTCCCTGCCCCTCCTTATGCTAAGGAGGGGACGTGCTAGGAAAGCTTGATAGTTACTATGAGCTTAATGGTTGCTGTGAAGCTTTTAAAACAACAGCCCCCTTTTTCAAAAGGGGGCAGCCAAGCGGAAGCGAGGCGGGGGATTTAAGCAAGCTTAAGTATTTTTAAACCCTCCCTGCCCCTCCTTATGCTAAGGAGGGAACGCGCTAGGAAAGCTTGATAGTTACTATGAGCTTAATGGTTGCTGTGAAGCTTTTAAAACAACAGCCCCCTTTTTAAAAAGGGGGCAGCCAAGCGGAAGCGAGGCGGGGGATTTAAGCAAGCTTAAGTATTTTTAAACCCTCCCTGCCCCTCCTTATGCTAAGGAGGGGACGTGCTAGGAAAGCTTGATAGTTGTTATGAAACTTAATAAACAAAACAGGAAACACCATGCACAATAAATTAAAAATGATTTTAAAAGACAAGAAAGAACTTATTGCTAAATTAAAACAGCAAAATACAATACAACCTCATACTCGACAAAGTCACAAGTCTTTCGAACAAGCTATTAGCCAATCAGGACTAAATGTTATTGCTGAAGTTAAACGGCGCTCACCAAGTCGCGGTGATCTAGCAACCATAGCCGACCCTGTACAACTAGCCAAAAACTATGCCACACAAGGCGCTAGTGCTGTTTCTGTGCTCACAGACGCGCACTTCTCTGGCACCATTGAAGACTTAACTCAAGTCACTCAGGCACTCAAGAACTCCAACTGCTGTGTTCTACGCAAAGACTTTGTTATCGACACCGTGCAAATTGATGAAGCTATTAAGGCAAATGCCGATGCGATTTTACTCATCGTTGCCGTATTACAACGGCAAACCAAAGACTTCCTTCACTACTGCCAAGAAAAAAATATCGATGCACTTGTTGAAGTTCACACTGAAGCGGATCTTGAAATAGCACTTGCTGCTGGCGCCAAAATAATCGGTGTTAATAATCGTGACTTAACAACGTTTGAAGTCGACACACAGCGCGCTTTAGAGATTAAACAAGCCATTCCTGCTGACAAAGTTTCTATAGCAGAATCAGGAATCTTTACTGCAGAGCTAGCCAATAACTATCAGCTAGCTGGCTTTAACGCCATTCTAGTTGGCGAAGCACTAGTTACGACTGATAATCCAGGAAAACTTATTAAAGAGTTCAGAGGCAATCATGGCTAGACCACTTATAAAAATCTGCGGCATTACCACACCCGAACAGGCTAGCCAAATCATCAAGCTTGGCGCTGACCATATTGGGCTAGTTTTTTTTGCCCATTCACCACGCAATATTAGGAGTAAGCAGCAAGCCAAAGAGATCGTTCAGGCTGCTAACGAGCAAGGAGGTCAAGTTGTTGCTGTATTTAAGGGAGTTGAAATAAGTGAGGCACTAATACTTTGTAACGAACTGAAACTACAAACCATTCAGATCCATGACGACAATGCATTAGAACTGGCTCACCTAATTCCTTCTTCACTCCAAAAACTACTCGCTGTCCCAGTCGCCAAAAATATTACTAAGAAACCACCTAAAGAAAACTTTAATCTTGATAGAGACTTTTTATTATTTGATGGCAAAATACCTGGCTCAGGCCAGCGGTTTGATAAAGCATACTTTACGCGCCCTGATGCTAGATTTTTTATCGCAGGTGGGCTTAACCCTAACAATATCAGCGAAATTATTACACACTTTCAACCCAATGGTGTTGACGTTTCAACTGGTGTTGAATCATCACCAGGCCTCAAAGATATAGAACTGGTAAAACGCTTTATTGCGGAGGTAACACAACATGCCAACTAATAGCAAAACCCATTACGGTGAGTTTGGTGGCCAACATATCCCAGAAATATTAGTTGGCCCAATCAAAGAGCTTGAATACGGCTTTGAAAATATCGTTGTAAGTGATGAATTTCAAAATGAACTACTTGAGCTACTCACTAACTACGTTGGCCGCCCCACTGCTTTAACTGAAGTTACACATTTTAGCCAAGCCATCAGAGGACCAAGGATTTTTTTAAAACGTGAGGACCTGCTACATACTGGCGCACATAAAATCAACAACGCCTTAGGCCAATGCCTACTTGCTAAAAAACTTGGTAAAACTCGCATTATTGCTGAAACGGGTGCTGGACAACATGGTGTTGCAACTGCCACTGCCTGTGCTTACTTAGGATTAGGCTGTGATATCTATATGGGCGCAATTGATATGGAACGACAACGCCCTAACGTTGAAAAAATGCGCCTGCTAGGTGCCGAAGTTCACGCCGTATACTCTGGCTCAAAAACGCTAAAATCAGCGGTTAATGAAGCACTGCGCACTTGGTCTGCACACTATGCCAACGCTCATTATTGTCTAGGTTCGGCATTGGGCCCTTATCCTTTCCCACAGCTTGCGGCTTACTTTCACCGCGTTATTGGTGAAGAAGCTCGTCGACAGTTACTTGAGCGCACCAATCAACTCCCAACCGCAGCTATTGCCTGTGTTGGCGGCGGCTCGAATGCGATTGGTTTATTTCAGGCTTTCCTTGCTGATAACGTCAAGCTTATTGGCGTTGAAGCTGGTGGCCACGGTAACAAGCTAGGCGAACATGCCGCACGCTTTAGTGGTGGATCACCAGGCATTGTTCATGGCAACTACACCTACGTTCTACAGGATGAAAATGGCCAAATTGCTGAAACCGCCTCGATTTCAGCGGGCCTTGATTACCCTGCTATTGGCCCACAACATGCCGAGCTTTACTGCTCTGGCCGCGCCCAATACGTTAACGCTAGTGATGATGAAGCCCTTGCTGCCTTTAAACTATTAACCCGCACTGAAGGTATCATCCCTGCCCTAGAGTCTTCACATGCTTTAGCCTACGTTTGCCGCACAGCCAAAAATTATAAAGATGATGATATTTTATTAATCAATCTATCAGGACGCGGTGACAAAGATCTACCACAACTCTTTGCTAAGGAGCTTTTGTAATGAATCGCTTTGAAAAACTTTTTGCACAACAAAAAGCTTTTGTCGGTTATCTAACCACAGGCCATAAGGGACTTGAAGACTCCCTACAAGCGGCTCAAGCTCTCATTGCTGGCGGTGTTAACCTCCTTGAAATAGGCGTCCCTTTCTCTGACCCCACCGCAGACGGCCCTGTTATCGAAGCAGCTATGGAAGAAGCACTTGCCAATGGTACTCGTTTAGCTGATGCCATTGAGCTAGGTCGACAACTACGCCAACAATACCCAGATTTACCTTTGGTGCTTTTTAGTTATTTTAACCCGCTTTTTAAAGCACTAGATCAGGATATTTTAAGGAATCTCAACCGCGCAGGCTTTGATGGCTTACTTATTGTCGATCTAAATATCGATGAGGCTAATGACTTTATTGCTCAATGCCAAACCAAACACTTAGCCTCTATTTTTGTTGTCACACCAGATACCGATAAAGAACGATTTGCTGCAATTAACGACAAGGCTAGCGGTTTTATTTACTATGCCTGTCGAAAAGGCACTACTGGCATAAAAAAAGATCTCCCAGAGGATTTCGAGCTGCGTATCAATCAGTTAAAATCGCAAACTAATTTGCCGATAGTTGCTGGCTTTGGCATTGCTGATCGCGAAGCCGCCACCAAAGTCCTTAAACATGCTAATGGCTTTGTGGTGGGCTCTAAATTTGTTGATGCGATTAGCCGTGGGATAAGCTTTGATGGATTACGCGAACTTGCTGCTTCGTTGCGGCCATAAAATAACCTCTTTAGAAGAAAGAGGCGGCAAGGTAAGAGGCTTTAGGGATGATTGTTTAATTAAATAAATCCTCCCTGTCCCTCCTTATTCTAAGGAGGGGATGTACTATGAAAGCTTGATAGTTACCATGAGCTTAATAGTTGCTGTAAAGTTTTTAAAATAACGCTCCCTTTTTAAAGGGGGGCAGCCGAGCGGATGCGAGGCGGGGGATTAAAACAAACTTAACCAAAGGAAAACACATGTTACTCACATTAGAAAAAGAAATTAGCCTCAGCAAGATGAATGAACTCATCAATCGCTTACAGTGGATGGGCTTTCAAGTTGTTAAAGGCATCGACAACAAAGGCCATGATACATTGGGCTTAGTTGGCAATACCAACAAAAACATCAATGCTGAAGCGTTCAATGAACTACCAGGTGTTATTGAAGTTAACCCAATGAATAGCGCTTACAAGCTCGTTGGTACCGACTTTAGAAAACAACCTAGTGTAATTAACTGCCGGGGCTTAGATATCGGCGGCACTGGCGTTGTGATTATTGCTGGTTCTTGCTCAGTTGAATCGGAAGAACAAATTATGAAAACAGCCGAAATGGTCTCAGCCTGTGGCGCAACTATCTTACGCGGCGGCGCTTACAAGCCTCGCACTTCACCTTATGACTTTCAAGGCCTTGGTGAAGTTGGCTTAAAGTATCTCCGTCAAGCAGCTGACGCTCATGGCATGTTATGTATTTCAGAAGTCATGGATACCGCTGACGTCGACCAGGTTGCTAGCTATGTTGATATCCTCCAAGTTGGCGCTCGTAATATGCAAAACTACAACTTACTTAAACGACTAGGCAAGGCAGGCAAACCCGTGATGCTCAAACGTGGCTTTGCTGCTACTTATCGTGAATTCTTGCTTGCTGCAGAATACATCTTAAGTGCTGGCAACCCCGATGTATTGCTTTGTGAACGAGGCATTCGCACCTTCGAAACTTACACGCGTAACACCCTTGATATTGCTGCCGCACCTATTTTACATGAGCTAAGCCATTTGCCGGTTATTATCGACCCGAGTCATGGCGTTGGTATCCGCAATATGGTTGCGCCCATGACTCGCGCTTCAGTTGCGGCAGGTGCTGATGGTTTGATTATTGAAACTCACCCCGATCCTGATAACGCCTTATCTGATGCACAACAAACGATTAGTCCGGCAACTTTACAAGAGATTATGAACTCAATTGACCCAATTGCTCATGCTATCGATCGCAGCATTACTAAGGAGTTTAAACGTAGCTCTCTTTAGAACTTGTAGCCCGGATTAAAAATGCGAAGCATTTGATAATCCAGGGCGAAGTGTTTGTATTAACCCCGGATTATCAGGCGTTACACGCCTTCAATCCGGGCTACAAGCTTACCCTAAGGAGAGAACGTAAAAGCATTAACAGAAAACAAAACCTAAACGAGCAAATAGAACATGAAACAACTAACCATCACACCAACAGACAAACTCAGTGGCACAATTACCATCCCACCCTCTAAGTCCCACTCGCTACGAGCAATTCTATTTGCTAGCCTTGCTGATGGTAATAGCGTTATTCACAACTACCTAGAATCGCCCGATGCCGTTGCTATGATTAAAGCCTGCAAGCAATTAGGTGCAACTACTCGCATTAAAAACCAATCACTTTTTATCACAGGGGTTAACGGTCAACCTAACACGCCTAGTAATGTTATCGATGCTGGTAATTCAGGACAGGTGTTGCGATTTATCGGTGCCTTAGCAGGACTCTGCACTGGTCATACTATTATTACCGGTGACGAATCAGTGCGCTCACGACGCCCAGCAGCACCACTACTCGATGGCTTGCAGCAACTTGGTTCCACAGCAATTAGCAGTCGAGGCAATGACTGCGCACCAATTATTATTCAGGGGCCACTAGCCCCCAATGACATCACCATCGACGGTCAAGACTCACAACCTGTTTCAGGCTTATTAATGGCAGCTGCTTTTTTACCTGGCACCACTCACATTCATGTTACCAATGCCGGAGAAAAACCCTGGGTGGGGCTAACACTAGACTGGTTTGATCGGTTAGGCATTGAATACAGTCATAATAACTTTGAGCATTATACCGTTGCTGGTCATGCACATTATCCTGGCTTTGAATATACTGTACCTGGTGACTTTAGCTCAGCCGCCTTTCCTGCTGCTGCAGCCTTGATTACTCAATCTGAGATTACTTTACACCCTATCGACATGAGCGACTCCCAAGGCGACAAAAAACTGTTTGCTGCGTTAGAAAAAATGGGGGCACAGTTTGACTATAACCCAGAAGCTTTAACCTTAAAAATAAAACCGTCTCAACTAACAGGCCAAGCCATTGATATTAACGACTTTATCGATGCGATTACTATTCTCGCTGTAATAGGCTGTTATGCCAATGGCACAACGACTATCACTGGCGCGAGTATCGCACGTTTAAAGGAGTGCAATCGCATCGAAGCCATCTGCCATGAGCTACAACGCATGGGTGCCGATATTCAAGAAACTGAAGATGGCTTAATTGCAACAAACTCCCCATTGACTGGAATAGAAACTCATAGCTACCATGATCATCGTATGGCGATGTCTTTGGCTATAGCAAGCTTAAGGGCCAATAGCAAAACCTGTGTCAAAGACACATACTGTATTAACAAAAGCTTCCCTGGCTTTGCCAACGCAATGCAAACCATTGGAATGCAGATCACTGAAGAAGAGCGATGAATTTAATCTTAATCGGTAACAAAAGCGCAGGGAAAAGCTCTGTTGGTCAAGCACTCAGCAAAATGCTTCAATGCCCTCTCTTAGATACTGACCAACTGCTCTGCCAACAACAAAGCGTTGACTCCTGCGCCGATTTATTTATTAACGTTGGTGAAAAAAAATTTCGCCAACTAGAAAGTAAGCTTATCCAAAACTTACAAACTAAAAACAGCATCATCGTCACGGGTGGTGGCAGCTTACTTGATAAAGAAAATGCTAAACACTTAAAAAAACTCGGACAATTAGTTTATTTACAAGTTGATTTTGACACATTGCAACAACGCAATAAAAAACGTGATCAACACGGTATATTGAGCATTGATAACTGTAAAAAATCACAATTTGTACAGCGGGATGAGATTTTTCACCAGTATGCTGATAGGGTGATTAATTGTAATAACAAGACAGAAACTGAGGTTGCAATCTTAATTAAAGAGAGTTGCTTGTTTTTATAATCCACCCTGTCCCTCCTTATTCTAAGGAGGGGACGTACTACAAAAGCTGAGTAATCACTATGAGGCTTTAAAAAAACAGCCTCCTTTTTTAAAAGGGGGCGGCCGAGCGAATGCGAGGCAGGGGATTTAAAGCGGCACCCCACAAAATAGTGTAAACATAAAAGGAACGAACCCATGGCAAGCAACTACTTTGGACAACTCTTTAGAATCACCACCTGGGGGGAGTCACACGGCAAAGGCATTGGCGTCGTTATTGACGGCTGCCCTGCAGGATTACCTCTCAATGAAAATGATATTAACGCAGAACTTGCCTTACGCGCTACCGGGCGCAATGAATACACCACACCACGCAAGGAGAAAGACCACGTTGAAATTTACTCCGGTGTCTTTGAAGGTAAAACCACCGGCACACCAATTTCAATCATCATCCACAACCATGATGCGGACTCCAGCAAATACGAACCAATCAAACACCTACTACGCCCAGGCCATGCTAACTTTACTTACTTAGAAAAATACGGCGTATTCGATTATCGTGGTGGTGGTCGCGCTTCAGCACGAGAAACTGCTAGTCGTGTTGCTGCAGGCGCGGTTGCTAAGCAACTATTAGCCTACTACGGTATTAGCACCACAGCCTACATGCAACAAATTGGCACAGTAAGAGCAGAAGCTATCCCTAACAGCGACCCTATCGACCTAAAAAAACAAATATTAACTAGCCCAGTCTTTTGTCCTGACAATAAAGCTAGCGAACAAATGGCACAAGCTATCCTAAGCGCAAAAGAAGCCGGGGATTCATTAGGTGGCATTATCGAATGCCAAGTACTTAATCTAACAGTAGGGCTTGGCGATCCCGTTTATGAAAAACTTGAGGCTAACCTAGCTAAAGCCATGCTAAGCATTCCAGCAACCAAAGGCTTTGAAATTGGTGAAGGCCTTCAAGCAGCCAGCATGTCTGGCTCAACCCATAATGATAGTTTTAAACACGAACATGGCCGCACTCAACCCGCTAGCAACAAAGCGGGCGGCACATTAGGTGGTATCAGCACCGGCGCCCCCCTAGTGTTTCGAGCTGCTTTTAAACCCACCTCAAGCATCAACAAAACTCAACAAACTGTCAATCTCGACGGTCAAGCAAGTGGCTTTCAATTGCCTGAAGGCTCACGTCATGACCCTTGTGTCGCCATCCGTGCAGTACCTATCGTCGAAGCCATGTGCGCACTAGTGCTTGCTGACGCTTTATTAATAAATCGTTGTGTAAAGCTATAGGATCAACCATGCCAACCCTAACCATCAAGACTGAGCCAACCTACCCTGTTATGATTGAATCAGGTTTACTAAAAAACACTGAGCAGTGGTCAGAACTACTCGAACCCTTAACGGGCACTTGGGTTATTATTGCTGATCGCAGCCTCTATCAACTTTATGCTGAACCGTTATTGCAATTACTCAAACAACATAACGATAAAGTACACTTACTTAGCTTTGATGCCTGTGAACAAAACAAATCCCGCCAACAAAAAGCGGCACTAGAAGATCAGCTATTCGAGCTAGGTTGCACACGTGACACCACCTTGATTGCCTTAGGTGGTGGAGTTACTACGGATCTAGTTGGCTTTATCGCTGCAACTTTTTGTCGTGGCGTACCAGTTATTTACTGTCCAACGAGCTTACTCGCTATGGTTGATGCCAGTGTTGGCGGCAAAACCGGAGTCAACACCCCAGCCGGGAAAAACTTAATTGGCAGTTTCTACCAGCCACAAGCAGTGTTGGTTGACCCTAGAGTATTAGCAACACTACCCCGTGAATTATTTTATGACGGCATGGCAGAAGTGATTAAACATGCTTTATTAGCTGACCCTGTGTTATTTGAAAAGCTTATGGAACAAGTTCAAACTTTACTGCGACTAGAGCCTGAACTTCTCGTTGAAGTAATCACCACTAGTATTGCTATTAAGCAACATATCGTCGAACAAGATGCCACTGAATGCAAAGGCCCGCGTAAATTACTTAACCTAGGTCACACGATTGCCCATGGTTTAGAGCTTGTATCACAGCACCAATTAAGCCATGGACAGGCAGTGGCAATTGGTTTAGCACTAGAAACTCAACTTGCCGTCAAGCTTGGCTTTTGCCAGCAAGAGCTATTAAATAAACTCAAGCAAATTTTAGAAATCTATCACTTACCTACCGCAATCAACTTCCCCATTGACCAACAAGCACTACTAAGCAGCTTACAACTCGACAAGAAAAATATTTCTGATGAGATTCATTTCGCTTTCTTAGCTGACCTTGGTAAACCTTACATCATTAACGAACACTACACCCACGCTGTAAGCACAGAGGTAATTCGGCAGGTTTTGTAGCACACCCCTCCTTAGAATAAGGAGGGTCAGGCTGGCTTATAAAAATAAGCAACTTCTTTTAAATTACGACGTCTTATTTGCTGGTAGCTCAAACACACACAAGTGAGGTCTAGCACCATCACAAAGCATGTCATGCTTCATCATCTCAGCCCAATGCTCTTTGCTATGCAGTTGTTTGAGGTGTTTGATAGTTTGGCGCTGTTCGTTAAGCTCTTCCCAAGGAACACTACGAGGCTGCACTACTTTAAATTGCCCCGTTACTCGAGTTAACGCAGTCGAATTCCAGTTACCGTAACGACACGTTACTTCTTGGTTACCTTCATGCCATAAAGCACCACGGTAACCGTGCAGGTGCATAGGTGTTGAAATACCCTTCTTCGGTGTTACCACCCGCCACTTGAGCCCTTTATGATCAGTCCAGGTACTTATCTGACCTGGCTTTAAAGTCCAAACGTGCTTTTGCACCGCGCTTACTGCCGGACAAGCATACTCAGAGTGATGGTATTCGGTAGGTGTTGTAACTTTGGCCAATGCAGTGGTAACTAAAGCTGAGCTAATAACTGCAGAAAGAAGAATCCGTCTCGTTTTCATGGGTAGGCTCCTTGTGATAGGTTTCAGTAAGATTTACATAAAATCCAAGGGCTTGCAAGCAAGTAAAAGCCTACAACTCAGACTGAAAATGCGCAGCATTTGATAATTCGGGATTGGTGTCAAACCTGACCCCGAATTATCGCTAACGCTCAAGCCGGGCTACCATGCCTGTCAAGTATCAGTTGGCAGGAAACGGCGTTGTTACATAAATAGTAAAACTGAATAAATAGTTTAACTTAAACTGATTTGTGCGTTGCTTTTGCGTAAGTAAAGCGCAGCGTAGCGAGCCATGGAGCAAAAGCAATGCGCAAATCAGCAAAACAAGATGTGAAAAAGAATTTATGTAGCAACTCCCGCTATACTTGGGGCTGACCGACCGTGCTAGCAATGCCTCCTCCTCCATCCAACACATGAAAAACACTCCCACCTGTATGATTCAGCTTACATTCAAATAAGTAGTAACTACCTGCGCTGTTAAGAAAACCTTAAGCTTAACGATTTAACTTTTCTAATGTGGAAAATGATAAAAACAGCTTTTCACGCCAACCATAACGTTAACAAAAGAGGCCACCATTATATGTATTTGACCGATGAACAAACCCAGGAAGCAATAAGCCGTATAAAGTCCTTTTTAGCATCAGCTTCAAAAGACCAATTACTCACATTAGCTCGTGGTGATATTCTGAAAACTACCCAAAATTTAAATCAGCAAAATAATGCTGAAATATTGTGTAAAAATGACTATGCTTTGTCTTTTTAACAAGACTAACGAGATGAGTATAAATGTTAAACTTCGCCGATTACGCTGCCCCTCTTTTTTCAAAATTAACTGGGAAAGTTGTTTTAAAAAAATCTATCGACGATTGTAGGAAAGCTATTAACTGAAGGTAGTTGTAAGTTGTTCAGTTCATCAAAAGATAACAATGAGTATAAAAAGATGATTCGTACACTTACCGGTGAAAATAAAAGCACCGATTTAGATCCAATAAAAACAAATGATGTATTGCTAGAACAGAGCTGTGAAAAACTTTCACACGCCAGTAAAATTGATGTTCTTCATGATCCTTCTGATATTAGAAAGCCACATAGCAAGCAAACTGAAAATCTAGGTAAAGTAAGGAGTCTGGACGGGGATATTATCAATGGTTACAGCACGCATAACGCAGTTGCATTAGTACCTGGTGATAAGGCTGTGCATCTACTATCGCATGTAAGCTACAGCAATAAAGACCCTAAGTTTTTAAAAGCTGAGCATATTAAGAAAATAGAGGCTGGAAAGCCATTTGAGGGAGATAAAGAGGCCAAGAGTCTTTATGAATCTGGTGATTACTTTAATAAAAAGCTGCTGTCTATTCGTGAAATAGAAAAAATAGGAATCTGCCTAAAATCAAAGAATGAAGATGCAACCATTACCCATATTCTAGATAGAGAGTTTGATGATAATGACTATCTCTCACTAATTGATACAAACCTAGATCAAGACTTTATTATTCGCTCAAAAATAACAAGAACAATAGAAGGTAGAGGTGATGATGGTAAAAAGCTTAAGCTGATTAACGCTGATTTTGATGCTCAAGGCGAAAAGCAATTCCAAAAGTTAACAGTTGGAAAGAATTGCGTACAAGACGGAAAAATAACTATTTATTTTGGAGAGTTTGAGAACTTCAATGCAATTAAAATCCAAATTACAGGCAGAGATGGTAGGAGAATTTTTAAGAATGACATGCTGCTATTAACTAATAAAAAAGTAACGACTTTTGATGAGGCGTATGAGGTATACATAGCCTATCTATCTCGTGCGAAAATTGAATATGTTTTTAAATTTCTCAAGGAAGGACTAGGCTGGGAAAATATGCAGATAAAAAATTTTAAAGGGATACAAAATCTACTGGCTGTATGTTTTTATGTGGCCTCATATTTGTATGAGATAGGTAAGGAAAAAGCTTATGACGATTACGCAATTATGCTAGCTAAATTAGGAGATGGTAAGGGCAAGGTGACACGACACTTTATTGCGAAGGGTATTAGAAAACTTCTAACGTATCACTTAGTAGAGCAATTTTTTAAAGAAAATAGTGTTTCTCAAGAAGAACAAAAAGAATTATCGAATTCAGTTCAGGTAGGGAGATAACAATTTTGGGTAGTTCTCAGTGATATTGACAGTTTCGGCGCGCCTTATGTTCCAACGATAGCAGAAGTGTAACGTCCCACAATAATTTAGAGAAACCATCTCAACCTATTTTGCGTGAGATGGTGTCAAATAGTTAACCTTTTAGCTCATGAATTGCCTGATTAATGACATCATCCGGTATATGGTTTAAATTCATATTAGCGGCGATTAGCAACGCATGTCGCATGAGCCTATCAACATAACGAAGCCTACCTTTTGTGGCCATGTGTACTGCACGAATACCTGTTTCAGTGAATAAGCTGCTGCTCATTCCTGCCTTCTCAAAAGCAGCGTGAATAATGCTCTCAAAATCCCTGTTATCTTCAATTGCATGCCACCTAATAAAGCACTGAATTCTAGAGTTGATAGGTTCATAGGCTGGTCTCTGCAATGTTGCTAGAAGTGATGGGAGTCCACATAAGATAATCGTCATGACGTCTTTGCTGTCAAAACTGAAATTAAGGAAGTCAGGTAATCGTAGAATGAAATCATTACTAAGCTGATGCGCCTCGTCTAGGATCCAAATAGGCTGAACGTTTTTATCATGGTAGAGCGCGATCAAGCTCTGCTTCAAGTCTCTCCAAAGTTTAGAGAATCGGTAATAGTTTTCTAAACCTAGATTTTCGGCAAGCTGAGAATACACATCAAATGACCGAAAGTGAGTGTCTGATTGATAAATGACTTGATGGGTCAGCGGGTTGAGTTTATTGCTCCAGTATCTTAGCGCCGTGGTCTTTCCTGTCCCTGAGTCGCCAGTAATCACTGCTAAGCCGCGTGTTTCTAGCAAACCATTAAGTTGCTGTTCTAGTCGCTTTGACTGCGCCAATTCAATAATGTTTGATTTACCCAATGGATCAAATTTCAAGCCAAAATGTTGAAGATACATCTTACTCATCCTCCTCAGTGATATCCAAATCCTCTTTAACTTGGTTATAAACAATCTCAACTAGCGAGGTTTTTCTTGCTGGTTGTTCCGGCATCTGAGGTCTAGCTCGGGTTCTAGAAAGGTTGTTATGTTTGTCCAGCTCTCCCACTGCACCAAGGTATTGATATTCCAATGATTCGACGTGACGGGCGGAGTCACTATGCGGATCAACCACTAAATAAACCTCTTGTTGAGCCAGTTCAAATGGAACTTCAAAGAGTCGATTATTCCAGCTTACCGTGCCATCCTTCCTGACTCGGCGCTTAATGCGATGCAGGAAGTAATCATCTAGCTTATCGGCCAAACAACCTAACGGCTGAATTTTAGTGAGGTCTTGCTGATAGCGTTGTAACGGGGTCATCTTGTCAGGCAGGGCGCTTTGCGAGGCTTGATGATAAACACGCTCAACCCAAGCCCAAAATCGATCATTCAGCGCATTGAAACTATGAATGGAATCCAGGTTGCATTCAGCTAGGAATTGCTCGCGTACTGTTCTATGCCAACGCTCTAGTTTGCCTTTGCTTTGCGGTTCATAGGGCCTGCCGTAAATCAATTGAATTTTCAAACGAGCACAAATGGTTTGCAACGTTTTAGCACGGTAGGCAGGGCCGTTGTCAATGATGAGCTTAACAGGAAGCCCACGTTTGAGTAATGCCTCTTTCAACACATGCTCAATAGTAATGGCACTCTCATCAGTACAAAATTTACTGTGACAGACCAACCTTGAGGCATCATCAAAAATACTCACCAAATAGCTTTTAACTCTTCTTTGGCCATCGTAAATCGTTGGACCATGCATGACATCGCCATACCAAATATCACAAGCTGTGAGCGCCTCAAATGAGCGGCGCTCAATTTGGTTAGAAGGTGTGACTGTTCTTTTAGACAGGCCGTGTTTTACTAATAAGCGGTGAACTGTTGCGTGAGATAATTCACCTCGTGCTACCTTCCCTTGAGTTTCTAAGAGTTTAATCACGGTCGGAATTGATCTTGAAGGGCTTTCCTGTTTAGTGGAAATAATTAACTCTTGTAGCTCTGGATTGATGTGACACTGGCCTTTGTCTCGTCGAGTTTTAGGAACTAATCCATCAATACCCTGCTTTAACCAGGCGTAATACCAATTCTCAATTGTTTTAGCACTGAGGTGAACACGCTTACTACCTGGAATGTTGTAGGTTTGCTGGGACAACCTTTTAATAATGCTCTTGAGCTCACCATGCTCAAAACTATTTCGGCTACATAGCTCACCTAAAACACTTAGGCGAAACAGTGCTGTTGGGTGAATGGGCTTGGTCATTTTGCAATTCCTGTGTGATTTAACTACTTGCAATGAGTTAATCACAACTTGAGTTGAGAATGCTACGCTCAAACTGTGTGGGGTCGTGAGGTTTACAGAAAATATCCATCTCAACTTTTTTTCACGTTAATTAATTATGGGATGCTCACTCCTGTGTTGTTAAGAAAAAGCATGATGCTCGATAAATCATGCTCACCAAGGCAGGCCAACCAAAACGCTTGTGGATCACTATGTCGCCCAAGCTGTAACCACAACGGATGTGCTTTGATATGGAAGGAGTAATCAACGAAGTGGTCAACCAACCAGTGAAACCACCTAGCAACGGTGTGTCGACTAACACCTTGCTCCTGACCTGATGAGCTAATACTTTTCCCAGGAGCACGCTCATTAACACTGCCTGCTGAACTGACCAGCAATACCAACGCTTTGGAGAAAGTATCTCAGGTAGGGTTGAACAAGTACGTTTACATTGATGACAATAAAATCTCAAAACAGGGGTGGGATTTAAAGAGCGTCCTTTACCTGGGTTCCTATCTGGTTTTCGATCATATGATCCATGTGACCATAGTCCACCTGCACCGCAATGGCTGCACTGCTCTGGCCTTAGTAGCTCTGGATTTTTTTTCAGCAGGATCAGGTAATCACTCAGGCTTTTAATCGCTTTTATGATTCTGCGCATGACTAATTTCACTATAGTTTTTATATCAAGTTATTTTACCTTGATAGGTTACTAAAAACCTTGTTTATTATGAGATAAAACTAGCTCAATTCCCCTAAATAAAGATAGACGTAACACAAGAAGCATCAAGAGATGCGATGAGAGCATTAACACCAGAAGGTCTAGCAGCTCCTTTACTCCCCTCCTCACTTATACCAGAAAGAACCCCAGCACCAACGTTAAAAGCCCAACTTAACCAACTAGCACAACAACAGGCTAGCGAAGATGCAGTGCAAAAAGCAATCGCACTGATGAACTTACAGCTTATCGCGCGTGATATGGCGGTTACTTTATTGCGCAGGCGCTATGAGAACCAGCAAGTGCTCTTAGCAAGCCAGCCTCCGGTTACTGTCCACAACCCTCTAGCCCCTCTTGTCACTGACTCTCACATACGTCATGACAGTAAAGCGAGCGCCACTAGTAGCGAAAGTGAAGGAGAAAGCCCAGAAGCCGATACTGTTCTCGCTGCACCCACAACAGGAGCACCAGCTCAAATAGACGCTGCCATTAGCAGCCAACCAGTCCCAGCTCCTCTTGACTCTCCTGAACCAGGTGAAACCCCTGCGCTTGCTGCACCTGCAATACTGCCCCCACCCCCTCCTACAGCCCCAGCTATTCCTGTAGAAGAACGTATTAACATTGAAGATCTTACGACAGCCGAACGCACACTACAAAAAGCCATGCAAGAGGCCTTTCCTGAAATGAGTTGGTTTGGTGTAGCAGCTAGAGCAACCTCCATCGGTGTTCAAGCAACTACAGCAATTTTCTTAAGCCTAATAACTGCCAATAAAAACGTAATCGGCATTACCCAATCAGGCCAACCCCATGAGATCCATGTTAATGGTCATGAAGCTAGCCTTGGTGATACCGCGCAAGATACTCTCGGTACCTTTGCTGGTTTGCTAGGAGTAAGTGCAACCTGCCAAGCTGTTACAAGCGCGCTGAAAGCAAAAAGCTTTTTTACTCATGCTTCACAAGCATCAACACATAAAGCAGTTGCAGCTGCTGTCGCTGATATACCAGCAGAAGCACCTCAACCAAGAAGACTCGGCGGCGACGCAGTATAAAAAGCTACTTGCTAGCCTATAACTAGACCCCGGCTCACCGGGGTTTTTATCACCCACTAACTTAATAATGACACAGCAATGTATTTAACCGACGAACAAACAAAAACAGCAATAGCTTCTCTTAGCCAACTCCTACCAAACCAATCTAATGAAGAATTATTTCAGATAGCTGGAGGAGACATTTCGGAAACTCCACCACCATCGACACACCCCCATCATCGTGTAAATTTTTCTTTACCAGTAGATGAAGATCTCACCGGTGTCATACCTGGCCTTTGCACCGAATCCGAACCCGAAGCTGGCTCCCCCCCCTCCACGCCGCACCGGCCAGCTACAAGCGACTTAATAGAAAGTCCACTAAGTCCCTTATTAACACCCGCAGCTCAAACTATACACTTCCCTACCCGAACAGGAAGCATGGGTGCTGCCTTTATATAATGTAGAAAATATAGCATAATATACACTTTAACTTGATTACGGATGGTGTTTGGATGTTAGCTAGAATTCTCTCTGATGAAAATAATGAATTAACTATTGAGCTCAAGCTTCCACTAAAAGGATCCATGCTTGAATGTGAGGATGCAATTCTTGACGGCCTTAATGAGGTTGGAACATTAGCCACTGAAAAAGCTTTAAGTAAGTTTGATGCAGATGGCTCTCCTATCCATGTTGGAAAAATAAAGCTAACAGCACGAAGTAGAGATGAAGCAAATTACCAAACGCCTTATGGAGTTGCTCGAGTTAAGCGTTATGTTTATCAAACCTCTAAAGGCGGGAAGATCTTTTGTCCTTTAGAAGATAAGGCTAGAATTATCCAAGGATCAACACCGCGATTTGCAAAAATAATCTCACATAAATACTCAAACTTACCTGCTCCTAGTGTTATTGATGATCTCAAGGTCAATCATAACCGTAAAATCTCACATTCATACTTGCAACGGGCAACTGATTTTGTTGGCGGTATTGCACAAGCCAAAGAGGCTGAGTGGGAATATGAAGAGCCAAAGCTTGATGCAGGCATTGAGATGCTAAGTATTAGCTTAGATGGTGCATATGTTCTCACCGTTGATGATGGTTATAGAGAGAGCATGGTTGGAACTATTTCCATGTATGATAAGCATGGTGCACGCCTGCACACAACCTACGTTGCAGCATCACCAGAATATGGAAAAGATGAATTCTTTAATAGGCTTGAAAAGGAAATAAAGCTGAAAAAGAAATATTACCCTGATGCTAAAACAATTGGCGTTGCTGATGGAGCAAAAAATAATTGGCCATTTCTAAAAAAACATACTGATACGCAAATTTTAGATTTTTGGCATGCAACTGAATATCTCGGCGAAGCATCAAAGGCAGTATTTACCAAAAAATCTGAAAGAGATGAGCGTGATGTTTGGCTCGAAGAGAGATGTCATGACTTAAAGCACAAGAAAGGTGCGGCAGGTAGAATACTTGCTGAGCTTAAAGAGCATCTAAATAAAAAACTGAATAAATCGCTTAGAGAAAAGCTAGAAGGAACAATTACGTATTTTGAAAATAATATTAAAGAAAAGCGAATGTCGTATCATAATTTGATTAAGCAGAATGCACCAATTGGCTCTGGCGTCACTGAAGCAGCATGTAAAACAATTGTTAAACAAAGATTAGGCGGATCAGGAATGCGCTGGAAAGACAAGGGAATGAAAATCGTTTTATGCTTGAGAACACTAGTAAAGACTAAAGGCAGATGGGATCAGTTTTGGGAGAAGGTCAATGATTTTGGCGTGCCAGCAGCAATATAGCCTACATTATATAGAGGCAGCACCCGGAAGCATACCGAACCTACTTAATGAACTTGCTATAGAGTATGGTGGCATGGAATCCACCTACCAACACGCCTTTGCATTGGCTCACCTAACGCTTATCGTTCGTGACATGGCGTTAACACTACTTGAAAAACGCTACCATGCTCAACGAACCAACCCTCCTGAAGCTAACCCAGCTAGCTTGCTACCAGAACCAGAAAATAAAATTGATATTAACCAGCTAAAAACTAGTAGGCTTACGCTAAACAAAGCGATGCAAGCAGCATTTCCCGAAATGAGCTGGTTCCGCGCTATTGTTATCGAACCTTTGACTGTTTTAATCCCCGCCGGCTTAACTGCTTATGTCGCAATAAAGCAATTCGCACCTGAGTGGTTTATGCAAACCGATGAAGACACCAGCATTAGCGATCGCCGCGGAGAAATTAATATGGCTGCAATCCTAGGTGCTGCAGGGCTAACCTTTTATGCTACCGCTAAACAAGTAGGACAGATTAAAAGCAAAGCTGCTCGTCCTTCACAAACCTCCATACACCGTGAAGTTGAACAGGCAGTAGCAAAAATGTCTGCCGCCATACCTGGAGCCGGATCGGTATGAGTCTATTCACTTACAACAAATCGTAACATTAACGAAAGAAGTCTTAATTATGTATTTAACCGATGAAGAAACAAAACAAGCAATAACCTCTATTAGCCATCATCTGCCACATTATGATAATGAGACACTATTGCTGCTCGCTAAAGAAGGCTTTTATGAGCTACTGAAAACACCAGCACCACAACGTCAAAGGCGCCTCTCTAGCGCAACAGAAGAAGACGAGCGTAGAGGCATCATACCTTTGCCTGCCTCTCCAGAATCTGACCAAACAACAGATTCGTCTCATACACCTCCACCTACTCCACCTACCCCCCCCATTCCGCCTGCACCAACAGAAAGAGCGATAGGCCAGCCTGTAGATGCAATAAGGATATTTGGCGTACTAGAAACTGAATCACGCCTCCAAGGCGGCCTAACAAAAGGGACATTACAGTATGCTTTTGCACTGGCTAACTTAAGGCTTATCGTACGTGACATGGCGCTAACCTTGCTTGAAAAACGTTACAAAGCTCAACAAGCTAAGCTAGCAACCACCGAATCTGCCGCCTCCGGTCCAGAAGAAATGATTGACATTGAAGCCATTAAAGTTGCCCGGGACAATTTAAACCAAACCTTACAAAAATTATTCCCCGAAATGAGTTGGTTTCGCGCTTTTGTTGCCGAACCTTTTGCTCTGCTAAGCTCGGCTGGTTTAACTGCTTATGCAATAGTGAGTCAATTCGCACCAGAGTGGTTTATGGAAGCCGATGAAGAAACTAGCGTTAGCAACCGCCACGGTGACGTTGACCTAGCAGCAATCATAGGTGCTGCCGGCTTGACTTTCTACACCGCAGCCAAGCAAATAAAACGCGTTAGAGACTATGCTGTTCATGCCTCACACGCTTCAACGCATCAAGAAGTTGAAAATGCAGTAGCAGAAATGTCAGACACTAGAGTTCCTCCCAGGCGCCACCCCTCTGTAACAGACCTTTTTGCCCCAGGAACTTCGTCTGAGGCAATAGATAGGATAATAGCCAATCGTAGTAGGTATCTACCACCACTCAGATAGAGGTAAAAGCAAAAGTGAAATCCGGAGCTGTCAAGCGAAAGCGGGGCAGAGGGTTTAAAAAGTAGTTAATTAACTTAAAGGAATTTAATTAATTTATAAATCCACCCTAACCCTCCTTATTCTAAGGGGCATTGTTGCATAAATCCTTCTTCACACTTTGGTTTGCTGATTTGTGTGTTACTTTTGCTCCATGGCTCGCTACGCTGCGCTTTACTTACGCAAAAGTAACACAAAAATCAGTTTAAGTTGAGCTGTCTATCCTGTTCTGCTATTTATGCAACAACGCCATTCTAAGGAGGGAACGTACTACAAAACTTGGTAAAAGAAAGCTACTGAATAAGTTAACCTTAAAAGAGAGGTATCGAATAAATCTAATCTTTGTTATAGAGTTTTGTAAAAACAATAGCCCCCTTTTTTAAAGGGGGCAGCCGAGCGAAAGCGAGGCGGGGGATTTAAGGGTGACTAGTTTTAAAAGGAAGTTACTTATTTTTATAATCCACCCTGCCCCTCCTTATTCTAAGGAGGGAACGTACTACAAAACTTGGTAGAGGCGGCGGATTTAAAGACTGTAATACATCTCAAACTCAGCAGGATGTGGAATTAAATCCAAATACTGAATCTCTTCACGCTTTAATCCAATATAAGCCTGCAACATATTTTCAGAAAACACATCACCCACGGTTAAAAACTCATGGTCAGCCTCTAATGCATCTAGTGCTTGTGTTAGTGAAGAACAAACCGTTGGAATATTTTTAGTTTCCTCCGGTGGCAAGTCGTATAAATCCTTATCCATTGCCTCTCCTGGATGAATTTTATTTTTAATCCCATCAATACCCGCCATCATCATTGCTGAGAAACCCAAATAAGGGTTCATCATCGGATCAGGAAAACGCACTTCGATACGACGCGCACGCGGATCACTAATATGCGGAATACGAATCGAAGCAGAGCGATTGCGTGCCGAATAAGCCAACATCACCGGTGCCTCAAAGCCCGGCACCAAACGGCGATAACTGTTAGTACTCGGATTAGTAAAGGCATTCAAGGCACGGGCATGTTTTAAGATCCCGCCAATATAATACAATGCCTCTTCAGATAACCCCGCATACTGATCACCAGAGAAAATATTTTTGCCATCTTTGGCTAAAGATTGGTGACAGTGCATGCCGTTACCATTATCACCCACTAATGGCTTAGGCATAAAGGTTGCAGTATAGCCAAACTGATGTGCAACGTTATGCACCACGTATTTGTAATTTAATAAGTCATCGGCCTTTCTAAGCAAGCTAGCAAACTTAGTCGAAATTTCATTTTGGTTACCGGTCGCTACTTCGTGGTGATGAGCCTCAACCTCCATGCCCATTTTTTCCATTAGTTCACACATGTAAGAACGCAAATCCTGCGAAGAGTCCACTGGCGGTACTGGAAAGTACCCCCCTTTCACTCGTGGGCGATGACCACTATTACCACCATCGTAATCAGTGTCAGAATTCCAGCAACCTTCTTCTGAATCAACTCGATACGACGCCCCTTGGATGTTGATCGAAAAACGCATGTCATTAAACAAAAAAAACTCAGGCTCCGGGCCAAAGTAACAAGTATCAGCAATCCCTGTTGACTTTAAATAGGCCTCAGCACGCTTAGCCAATGAGCGTGGATCACGCTCGTAATCAAGCATATTACTAGGATCAACAATATTACAACGTAAATTCAACGTGGGTATTTCATAAAAAGGGTCCATCACCGCTGCCTCGGAGTCAGGCATTAAAATCATGTCTGAGCAGTTGATTTTCTGCCAACCTTTAATAGAGGAACCGTCAAAGAGCTTCCCTTCTTCTAGGAAGTCTTTATCTACTTGTGAAGCTGGGATAGTCATATGCTGCTCTTTGCCCAAGGTATCCACAAAACGCAGGTCAACGTACTTGATATCATTTTCTTCTATTAAATTAAGGACATTCTCTCCCATAAGGTCAGCTCCTATTGCAAATAATGAGGGATTTTAAGGTTGGAAGTTGAGCTTAACTTCAGCAATGAAAGGTAGGCCAGCAACAGCAGCTTGGTACTGTTGTTGAAGTTGTAGGCCAGACAGTTCATCGTTTAATAATCTCAACGGCAAGACCGGATGAATATAAAGCTTACCGCCCAAATAATCCAGCCTCATAGCAATTAAATTTTCCCACCCTGGTAGGGTTTTCCAGTGCTCATGCAACTGCCGAGTTAATTGCTCACGATTTGGTAAATTAACGCTCGGTTTTTCTTTCTCGTCATCTTCAGCATCAATATGGATGGTAATATCTTGCACTTGTTTAAACTGTTGTCGTAAGGCTTGATAAGCCTGCTCGGCAATAAAATGCCCTTCTGAGACACTAATCTGTGGCGCCACTTGTAAGTGCACATCCACCAAATAGTGACCTGCCATGCTACGACTGCGCATTTGATGCACGGCCAAGACACCCGGTGTAGCACGCAACACGCCTAACAGTGCCTGTTGTTGCTCCTCATCAAGCCCAGTATCAACCAGCTCTAAAGTACTTTGCCAAGCCATTTTAATACCCATTTTGATAATCATTGCAGCTACGATAATAGCCGCCACCGCATCCATATAGTGAAAGCCAAGTCGAGTTGCTCCCGCTCCCACGAGCACAATCAACGATGAAAATGCATCCGCACGACTATGCCAAGCGTTAGCACGTAATAATTCAGAGTTGATCTTATTCGCGGTATGCGCAGTAATACGATAGAGAAACTCATTTGCCAATACTGAAACTGCTGCCACAATTAAAACCGAATAAGCTGGCAACTGACCATAATGTTGATCAACAATTTCAATAATTGCATCCGCAACGATACCAATACCTACTGCAATCAAAAACAAAGCCAATAACACAGTAACGATAGTTTCGATACGACCATGACCATAAGGATGATCTTTGTCAGGCCCTTGGCTACCTGCCTTGGCAGCAAATAACACTAAAAAATCAGTAATTAAATCTGATAATGAATGCACGCCATCAGCAAACAAAGCGCTGGAGTGCCCTAACCAACCGAATAAAATTTTAAACAGGCTTAGTAGAAAGTTGATTGCCGCTCCTATTAAGGTCACACGGCGTGCTTGTTGGTAACGGTAGGGGCTAGGGTTATGCATTAGTCTTGATCCTCATGGCAGCCAACTATAACCTGAAAGCCTAGCTGGCTCAATTCTATTGAGCAGGCATTGATTTTATTCACAAAACCCGTTAGCGTTACGAAACAGCCACCCACCCTAGCAGCACTGAATAGCAAAAATACGAAGTTCATTGACTGCTTACTTACCCAAACATTTTGAAAGAGAACCTTAAAACAAGCACCAATACTTATAAACGGAAAAAAATATGCTAACACTTTACCCTGCTATTCAACCTTTTAATGATTTTATGCTTAAGGTTGATGAACCACACGAAATTTATGTTGAACAATGTGGCAATCCCAATGGCTTACCGGTGGTTTTTATTCATGGTGGCCCAGGTGCTGGCTGCCAAGAAAGTGACCGTTCTTTTTTTGACCCCGAAATTTATCATATCATTTTATTCGATCAACGTGGTGCAGGACGCTCTATCCCCCACGCTTGTTTAGAAAAAAACACCACTCAACATTTAATTGCTGATATCGAGTTAATCAGACAAAAGCTCAATATTAATCAATGGTTAGTTTTTGGTGGCTCTTGGGGTTCCACACTAGGCTTGGCTTATGCACAAGCTCACCCAGAGGCTGTATTGGGTTTAATCTTACGTGGCATTTACTTAGGATCACAACAAGCAACCAACTGGCTTTATGGTCACGTCGGTGCGGCTGATATTTTTCCTGATTACTTTGAGGAGTTTTTAGCGCCTTTGTCATTAGATAAACAACAGCAAGAAAACTTAGTCGCCCCCTACTATGAACTACTCACTAGCGATGATGAAATCAAACGCATGGCAGCTGCCAAAGCCTGGTCAATCTGGGAAGGTCGTATTTCAACATTAGAACCTAACCCCAACAAAGAAGCGCTTTATTCAGACCCCCACTTTGCACTTGGTATGGCTAGAATTGAATGCCACTACTTCAAACATGACTGCTTTCTTGCTCCAGAACAGTTAATTAGCAATGTGAATAAACTGCAAGATATTCCCGGCTATATTGTCCATGGTCGTTATGATATCGTATGCACCGCTCGCCAAGCTTGGCAGCTTCATAAGCTGTGGCCTAATTCAAACTTACAATTCGTACGCGATGCAGGCCATTCATCAGGAGAACCTGGTATTACTGATGCCTTAGTTAAAGCAACCCAACATTTTGCTGAACGGCAAGCTTAGTTAATTCAGGTGGCAGCTTACAGGGGACAAAATATAGAAACTTTTTATGCTCGATTACCCGTAAGCCGTGATTCAATAAGATTACTACGATCAGCTCTCTCTATAAGCTGATTGCAACAATCAACATAGCTTGGTAAACAACAAAGCTTTCGCACGGAATGAGGATCGTGAATAATCTTCTTTAATTCGACTTTTCGCCCTGCACCACCCCAGAACCCTCGCAAACAAGGCCGTTTAGGTAGCAACTCCTCGCGCATTGCCTCAGTAAGTAACTCATCAGGCAATGCTGAAAAAAAGTCATTCAACAATCCCAATAAACGCCTACTACCACTAGCCCACAAACTTCTACGCATAGCTTCTAAGCTTGCTAAAGTTTTATTTAACTTAGCCGAAGCGACGCAACTCTGCACTCGCTCAACAGCAACATCTTTTAAGCGAACTTCGTTATACTGCCCAGCATAGGTACGAACGTAAATAGGCAGTGCTGTTCGCAAACTATCAAGCGTTGCAAAGTGCATTCTTAACCTATCTACCTGCGTTACCTGCTTAACAAGCATAGGTTGCAACTTTAACTGATTAGCCTGATACCAAGCCTGCAGCTTAGCGTGCTCCGTTAACAACTGCCCACCTTCAGCCACGGGGGCATTTTCACCCAGCTGAGTCAGGTGAAGCGACCAAAGAATTGTTCCTCGAGTCAAAGGACACTTTAAAGCGCAACGCTCAAGCGAATCCTGACTTAGCCAATGCAAAGAAATATTACCTCGTCTATCCCCTGCCGCATAAAGCACAGCCTTTTTAGTAGCAATTTCTTCTTGGCTAACACAATCTATTATTCCGGTTGAGATCTTAGTGAACTGAGGCATAGTCAGAATCCTTATTCTTATAAATTTATTGAGCAAATTAGGCTAACGGACTTAAGAATTGATAACCAGAGAATTAATTACCCGCATGATGAGCTCTGGGAGAGTTTTGTTTTTATAAATTCCTACACTCTACCATCTGGATTTGCACATCCCCCTTTAAGCCGCTAAACTGCTGGGCTAGCTTATTAAGGATGACTCACCCTCTATGAAACGCCTGTTTGTTATTGTTATCTTCTGCCTCATGGCAAGTCTAAACCTACCCGCTTTAGCAACTACTACAACCAGCCAAACTGACGTCAAGTCTCAACCCCAGACCGCAGCAAGCAAGATTAATGGCAGCAAGACCTCTACAAAAGAAACTCAAGATAAGCAGGTCAATGAGGAAACAGCTAACAAAAAGAAACCAACTGCTGAAAGCAACCAACCCAGCACTGAAGAGCTTTTTAACCTAATCAATGCCAACACTACTGCTCACGGCGGCATGGTTGCCGGTGGTGACGTTGCTGGTACGGCAAGTGCAGAACTACCTAACGTAGAACCTAATGACGACCTAAAGGCCTACAACAAGGCCATGTTTAAATTCAACGACAAGCTTGATACCTACATTGCCAAGCCAGTTGCCAGGCTCTACACCAAAATCATGCCGCGACCGCTGTTTAATATGGTCAATAACTTCTTTATGAATCTCGATACCGTACCAACTGTTATCAATGATGCCTTACAGGCAAATTTCTACCAATTCACTTCTGATACCTGGCGCTTAGCGATTAATTCTACTTTTGGTGTTGGCGGTACTCTCGACGTAGCAACCGACATGGGTCTGCAATATAACTATGAAGACTTTGGCTTAACCATGGCCAAATGGGGCTGGACTAGTTCGAGTTACTTTATCATTCCTATCCTAGGGCCTAGCACAATTCGTGATGCCTTGGGTCGAGCTGTTAACTATTTTCTCTCGCCTTTCCCTTACCTGCCCAATCAGACTTGGGAATACAGCCTCTATGGTGCTTATCTATTAAACGAACGAGCACAATTCTTAAAAGCTCAAGGCGTTTACGACAGCGCAGCTTTAGACCCTTACGTTTTTATGCGTAACGCCTATGTCCAACGGTGCAACTACTTAATTCAGCGCAATAGCGAACTTAATAACCCTTATACCAAAAAAGATATGAAACGTTATTACAATCCTTATTATCTTTACCAGTAATGTTCAACATCGTTCTCGCACAACCAGACATTCCACCTAATACCGGCAATATTATTCGCCTGTGCGCAAATACCGGCTGTCAGTTACACTTGATCCACCCACTCGGCTTTGAGCTTGATGACAAACGCTTGCGTCGTGCCGGATTAGACTATCATGAATTTGCTGCCGTAAAGGAATACCAAAACTACCCTGACTTTCTAGAACGCTGTCAACCGCAACGACTCTTTGCTATTGAAACCGAAGGGGAAAAACTTTATACCGAGGTGAACTACCAAGCTGATGACTATTTGTTATTTGGCTCTGAATCCACCGGCTTACCCGGCTCGATCATCAGCACGATAGAAACAGAAAATATCTTACTCATTCCTATGCTACCTAACACCCGCAGTTTAAATCTCTCCAACTCAGTTGCACTAGTTGTTTACGAGGCCTGGCGGCAGTTAGGGTTTGGGCAACTGGTATAAAGCACGAATAACCCGGAGTTACAATCAAACCCTGCCCTGGGCTTTCAAGCACTTCGTGCTTTCAGCTCAGGCTACAAAAACGGTGGGGCTTGAGCGGTAGGAAAAACAATCAAAGCCCTAGTTGGCTGTGCGAACCAATTCGAACCAGCTCTAATGAGTGAGAATCAGGTTTGCGATAAATCACAACTAAATCTGGTTTAAGATGACAATCACGATGATCTTTCCACTCTCCCATTAGCGCATGGTCACAAAACTTTTTTGCCAATGGTTTATCAGCAGCTAGTAGCTTTATGAGAGCCAACAAGTCATTATCAAGAGTCGCTTTATTTTTACCAGACTTTTTTTCACGCTTATAGTCACGCTTAAACTGGTTGGTATACTTAATCGTCCTCATTCAAGCTATCCAACAGATCATTCACATCATCAACCTTTGTTAGCTTCCCTTGACGTGCAGCACGCATCGCTGCAACTGTTTCTTTGTTAGGAACGAGCGGCTCAAAAGGCAGCGCTTTCTCTTTCGCAATACGAGTCATCATAATACGAAAAGCATCAGAAACCGTTAACCCCATCGAAGCAAGCACAGCAGCTGCCTCTTCTTTGATATGCTCATTAATACGAGCACGAACGACAGCATTTTCAGACATGGTAAACCTCCTATATCAAACAGTATAGGCTACATTGTAGCCCAGCCGTGCTACAACCTCAAGGCAGTTCCAACTCAGTCGCATTAGTTGTTTATGAAGCCTGGTGGCAGCTGGGGTTTGGGGCACAGGGAAAATAGAATAGGCGATAAATCCAAGTTTATAGCTCATTTTTAATGGATTTTTGAGCTATAAATCCAAACTTATCGCCCAAACGGCATGGACTCTAGATTTACAATCAAACCCTGCCCTGGACTTTCAAGCACTTCGTGTTTTCAACTCAGGCTACCTGCCAGCTCTCAACAAAGGGGCTCTCACTCCACCATCAGACGCGGGCACTCGAGCTGCGCCTGCAGCGGCAGCGTCATCAGCACGAAGACCGGAGTGCTCTGTTAAGAAATTATCTAAATGCGCTGTTAACTGCGCTTTAAATTCTGCACTTTCTTTTTTTCTGGATCTGGCAATACCAAGTGAACTCCCTGAGCTGCACAACACCAAAGCGAGCACCAATCAGCAGAACGCCTCTCTTGGGAAGTAAGCAACAAATCATCTTCCCGTGCTTTAAAAAACTGGTAAAGCGACTCAATTAACTCCTTATAAGCTATTGCCGCATGGGGTTTCATCAATTCAGTTATTTTCATCTGATCGAGCAAGTAGCTACTATAAGCTTGCAATCGCTTATTGACCGCCTCATCAAAAACAACGTTTATGTAAGTCTTAGCCTGTCTAAACCTAGCTAGCAAGCTAAATAAAAGCCTATCGGCCATTAAAGTTCGCAAATCAGATCCGCTAATCGAAACCATATGGTCAGGCATACGCGCAGACTGATCATAAACTACAAAACTAATTTTATATTGCTCACTCGCACCCACTTCACGAGGAATATAGAAAACATTACCTAGAATATACCCTTGATAACGGCTATCTTGCTCTAGCTCGCGTTCCCTTAATAACTTTCTAGCCAAACTTATATCATGACGCTTTGATAAAACCTCCTCAAACAACAGCCTAACAGTCTCATTAATATCAGGGTTCAATGCTGAAAAGTAATCACCTTCAATAACGCTTGCAACACGGCGAGCAAAAGACTCTGCTTGTAAAGCAATATCTCGCTCACTCATTGCTTCACCACCACGGAGCATAAAGTTTTGATTCTCGGCTAATTGCCAAGCAAGGCCTAAAAAGACTGCTTCAGCTCGTAAGATCACTTGACGGCGAGTCAATCTCTCTCCTTCAGCAGCACCAAATCCAAAAGCAGCATACTTTAAACTTACCTGTGCCGTCGCCGTCATTTGCGCAGCACCGGCATACTTAGCAGCTCCCTGGAGCACACCGCCTGCGACGCTAGCTAAACCAATACCTGTTGATTTCAATAGAGCCCCCGCCTTAGCTAAAGCTCCATCTAAAGCAGAATCCAACTCTTTAGTCTCTGTAATAGATAAAAACGGCAGCATTTTATTAACCAAACGCGCACGAAGTTCTTCAACAAAAATCTTCGCAGGATGCGAACCAGCTGAGTCAATTAACTCGGCAACTCTTGGCGAAAACTCTAGCTGACTACGAAAGCGTAGTTGCGGTCTACCTTGTAATTCTTGGTATTCCTCTAGTTCACCAAAACTCTCTACAAGCCTTGCAAGTGAAGCCCTTAACCGCCTGTTTTCTGCTCGAAGAGTTCCTAATCGGCTATCTGTTCGACTACTACTTTGTCTTGCTAAACTTCGACGACTCATCCGTCGCCCAGCCGTCCTTCTCACACTACGACGAGCCGCTACTCTGCGAGCAGTTACAGGCTGCTCACCCGACTCTTCACCACCAGCAGCTTCGGAGGCCTCTGCAGCCGAAGCCTCTGAAGCTGAACCTACTACTAGAGGAGCAGCTCCATCAGGTTCAGGTTCATTTGGTATAGCAGCTGCCAAGGGGGCTGCTGCCATAAGCTCATCACCAGAAGACGCTGATTTATCATCTGAAACTTCACCTAAACGGCCAGCACTCCTGACAGTTGAGCCTAAATCACTTAACCCAAGTTTGGCCATTTCACCCTGAAAATCAAAAATTTCATCACTATTTTTAACTCAACCCATTGATTTTACTTGCCTAGAAACGTGAATTCTCGAATGTAGTGACACATAATGGCAATAAGGGGTTGCATGGGCTGGTGAAGTGATGAGAGTATTGAGTTATGTATATTCGAACCTCTACACAAAAGAGTCCTCGGACAGGTAAGTCTTACGCAACCTACCGACTTGTTGATACTCATCGCACTGCTGACGGCAAAGTACGTCAAAGACTGATTTTAAATCTTGGTGCGAATTTTTCAGTAAAGAAGGACAGTTGGAAATTGCTTGCTGACCGTATTGAGGAAATTTTAACGGGTCAAGGCACGTTAATTTCAATACCAGCACATCTCGAAAAACAGGCGCAAATGTATGTAAAACGCATTCGCTCTAGGTTTGCTGATGACAATGAGACAAGTATCGCTGTTAATTCAGTAAGCGCGGTAGAACCTGACTTTAAAACAGTGGATGTTAACTCCATTGAGAGCGCGGACATACGACACGTTGGAGCTGAGGCGTTGGGCTTACATGCTGCCAGGCAATTACAACTTGAGGAATTGTTCAGGGCTTTGGGCTTTAATCAAAAACAATGTCACCTGATGCTTGCTACCATCATTGGGCGGCTAGTTGCTCCAGGAAGTGATTTGAGTACGCACTATTATTTAAGCAATCAAAGTGCGCTAGATGAATTACTGGGTACTGATTTCTCAGAACTATCACTCAAGAAATTCTATAAGACTGCTGATGAGTTACTTAAACATAAACAAGTGATTGAAGATCAATTATTTGAACGTGAGAAAAATCTGTTTAGTTTAAATCAGGTGATCACTCTCTACGATATAACCAATACCTACTTTGAAGGTCGCGCATTACAAAATGATCATGCACAGCATGGGCGATCAAAGGAGAAGCGGTCTGATTGTCCGCTTGTTTCTTTAGGTCTTGTGCTGGATGGATCAGGGTTCCCGCAACGGAGTGAATTCTTCAAAGGAAATGTTAGCGAGCCTAAAACATTACCCGAAATACTAACTGAGCTTCGTGCACAGCCAGAGGCAACAATTGTCCTAGATGCTGGTTTTGCAACTGAAGAAAATATTTCATGGCTTACTGAAAAAGGTTTCCATTATATCGTAGTCAGCCGTAGAGCATTGCCTGATGTCGATGAAACCATTGATAAAGTGCTAGTAAAAGAATCAGTAAATAATACGGTTACAGCGCAATTAGTTAAAGATACTGAAGCAAATGAAGTCTTACTGTACTGCCATTCTCAGGCTAAGGAAGAAAAAAGCTTAAATATGATTAGTAAGGCCGAGGCTCGTTTCGAAGAGGAATTAATTAAGTTAGCTAATGGACTCACTAAAAAAACCGGCATGAAAGCAATTGAGAAAGTAACATTGCGTTTAGGTCGAATAAAAGAGCGGCATAAACGTGTTTCAGCTCGCTACACTATCACGCTTGATTCAGAGGGTGATAAGGTTACGCAAATCAGTTGGAGTAAAGTTAACTCTGAGAATCTGGGTGCATATTGTTTGCGTAGTAACAGAATGGATTTAGATGAAAAAACAATTTTGAGAATTTATACAACTCTAACTGACGTTGAATCGGCATTCAGATCATTAAAATCAGAGTTAGGCCTGCGTCCTATCTACCATCAAAAGCAAGAGCGAGTTGATGCCTATCTGTTTATTAGTATTCTTGCTTATCACTTACTACACACTATTCGCCATCAACTTAAATTGCAGAACATTGATAGTAGCTGGCAAACTATACGGCAGATTTTTAGCACTCAGGTTCGTATCACTACTACAATGCAGCTTGAAAATAATAAATTGCTTTCTATTAGAAGAACCTCTAAGGCAACTCCAGAGCAAGTTGTGATCTATAAATCGTTAGGCATGAATTCAGAACCTGGGGACACTGAAAAAACAATTTGTTAAGTTGTAGTGACCCTAAACGTTTTTTTAAAACGTAAGTCATTGATTTGGATAGGTTTAATTGTAGAACGGACAAAGTTGGGTTAAGCTTTCTTCTTCACCCGACTCTGTCGATGATGAACCCCTCCCTGTACCAAGAGGGGAAGCAGCTTCGCCACGTAGCCCACTCCAACTTCTAGAGCTATCCCTCGCTCCTCCAAGCCCACGCTGCGAACTTCTTCTCATAGACCTTCTTGCTACTGATGACGCAGATGCCAAACCTCTAGCACTCCTTAAGCGTCGTGCTGACACAGCTAGCCCCGTTCCTATCTCCTCAAGTTCAGCGGGATCACCTCCCCTAAAACTTCGCACTCGTTGCATAGGCCTGCTTTGTGACTTTCTTAAGAAACCCCAGTTCGGAGTTAATAGTGATCAAGTAATTAAATTCTAATTGCTTGGCAACCTTTTCACTGCAGTAATTGTTAATGGCTCAATAATATAAGCAGCCAACCCAGCAACAAGATGTGTAATAGCATTTGCAACCGAGCGATGTCTGGTGTGCCAAATATGAAACTTATGTTTCAAGCAGCCAAAAACAGTCTCAATGATCCCTCGCTGATTTAATAACTGTTGCTCGTGATCGCTAAGTGGCTGCGCATTTTTCATATTTTTTCTTTTGCGTGTAATTAACTTCAAACCGCTATCAAGTAGTTTTTCAAAAACAGCCTTCCCAATATAGCCTTTATCTCCGAAGGCCAAACCCTCCAGCCCTTCAAACAATGAGACACCTGCAGCTAAATCATGATGATTGCCGGGCGTGACTTTAAAGGCGATTAACTCACCTATGTCATTGATTACTAAATGAAGTTTCAGACCAAAAAACCAACCAACAGATGTTTTTCCAAGTTTTGCAACCGCTTTAAATGTGCAGTGGCGTTTAGTGCGTTTAATGTGACAGTTTGGTAGGCAACTTGAGTCAATGTAGTAAATGCCACTACGCCTGCCACCGTTAAGAGTAATAAAAATTGTCAGTGGCATTAGCGCTCTAGGCATCAATTCAATAAAACGTGAGTAACTGGGTAAATTAGGGAAGTAATGTCCCCAGTATGTTTTTAGAAAGCCAGTATAAAAATATTTAAAGTTTCTATAGCCGATCATTTGGAACAAAATCATGATTGTCATAATCTCGCTATAAGCTAAACAACAAGGTGGACCTGACTTTTTTTCTGCAGATGAAGGGAGTAGAACTTTGCGCTCAAGTGCTGCAAATTCCTCAGCAAAATCATCTATGCGACAAAATAACTCTATAACCTCGCGCTCATGTATCATAACCACATCCATTATTAGTAATAATTTCAAAAGGTTATATAAGTTTTTCACTAAATCCAAGGCTGCCATAACTCCGAACTGGGGTTTAAGAAACCTGCAAGTTTAGTGGCTGCCTCAGTGATAAAAGCTTGTTTCACGTCATCATTACCTGCCCCCATTGCTGCTGCAACACCTCGAGCAGCCATAACAGCAAAAGGAGCAGCAAAGGGAAGGAAACCTGCAGCTGCAGCTGCAGCCCCAGCAGCACTCCTAGCAGCTGCCTCCGCTCCTGCTAATGCACTCCTCTGAGCTGCTAAACTCTTTATACACTGCCCTATAGAGAAAGCAGGCAAACTTGGCTTAGTTAATAGTACATCCAACTGCGCTAATGCCTTAGCTTTGCCCTCATCATCAACCAATAATTGAGCTAAAAAATCGGTACTAACAGCCAACTGCAAAACACTTTGGTGAACACCAGCCTTATCGACAATATTGCAATAAGGGCCAAGCAGTAATTTAGCCGTTGCCTCTTTTCCATTTTTCAAAGCTAACTTCAACGCATCCATACCATCACCCAATGCAACAGTATTCACATCGGCGATAGAGCGTTATTTTGTCTGTAAAAACCAACTTCAGTACTTAGAAAAACCTTTAAAATTCTAAATGGCACTCTATTGTACCTGTCTCATCGCATAATATCTTAAATTAATTATGCTAATCAATCTAAAAAATTATTTATACCTCAAATTTTTCTCCTCTCAAAATAAATTATTAACTTTTAGGTAATAGCAATTATATCTCGTTAATAAGAACAAGAATGATCTATCCTAAAACCCTATGAAGCCTTATTATTCACTTCAACTTAAGTATCTAGGTGATCCGCTCCACTGGTCATCAATTTCCACTAAAACAGCTGATACGAGCCTTAGGCACGATTCAGTATTAGGGAAAATTCCAACTGTATGCGTCCTTCTTTTTACCTCTCTGTTTACGCGCTCAGCTATGTTACTGGTTCTTAATCTTTTTTGATGCGGCCTGTCAAAGTTCATCACTACTAAGCCCTCCGGTATATTCACTTCCAACCAAGAAGAAAGCTCTGGTGCTGTTTGCTGATATTTATCTACCGCCATAGCCAATAGTCTTTCCGACTCATGAATGTTTGAGGCATTAAATATAGCTGTAATCTCCTCAGCTACTGGTTCCTTCATTGAGCGCTTTGGTATGTGAGCCTGAGCATTTTGCTGCAAATGAAATTGGCAGCGTTGCCAAGGAACACTGGGGAACACAGCTCTTCTAGCGGCTTTTAGGCCAGTATGAGCGTCGCTAGTAATCAACTCAATACCATGTATACCTCGCTCAACCAACTGCTGAAGAAAATCACGCCAATGTACCTCAGCCTCTGATAACGCAACAGAAACACCTAGCACTGTTCTCTTGCCGGTTGATTCATCAAAGCCATAGGCTATCAATACCGCACAGTCTTGTACTGTGCCGCTAGTGCGCACCTTCTCATAACGTGCATCTAGCCAAAGATATTTTATCTTTCCTAACGGCTTATTTCGCCATTTCTTTAAATCTTCATCCAACAATTTAGCGCAACGGCTTACCTCTGTGCTTGAAATATCTGTTCCACAGAGTTGCTTTAGCACCTTTTCAACTTTGCGCGTGGAAACCCCATGCACATACATTTCAGCGACAGCCAGCTTAAGTGCTCTATCAGAGCGTACACCTCGCTCTAAGACTGATGGATAGAAGGCTTCATTGGAGTCTCTAACCTGCGGTATCTGTAGCTCAAGCTGACCTTGACCTGTGTTAATTAACCTTGGTTTAAAGCCGTTCGCATATCCGTTTCTATCGCCAGTTCGCTCATAAGGACTGGCATTTAAATGGCGCTCCCTTTCTATTAACATAGCCTCATTCATCAACCTGGAGACAAGCTTAGGTAAAGCTTCAAACCCCTCCATCGCTAAAACATGTATGGCTTCTTCGATTAAGTTCTCATTTTTATAGCAGCTCATTGTCATTCCTCTTTTTTGGTTAAGTTTACCTTAAAAGGAATTTCTAATCTGACTGAGTCGCCTGCTTATTTTCAGCAAGTCAATGGAATTTACAGAAAGGATGGCGCACTAGCACATCGGCTTGAGTTTTAAGCAAAAATTTAATCAAACCAGTGTAACTCGGATCAGCCTCATCACCTCGTTCAACCACATACATCAACAAGGTCCAACCTTCATGACATTGACCAGCATCAACCAAGCCCTTCAACTCACCATCCGCTAAAGCATCTTTGCTATGACCGTCATTAATAATGGCAGGAATTGGATTTCGAACCATAACGCTAGCGAGCTGCTCAAACTTTTTACTCAGACCTTGATAGCTACGCAATAGAAAAATCTTAATCAGCTCGTCGGCTGTTACTTGTTGAGGCATTGTGTTGTCCTTGTCGATACACAAACACTGCTTATCAGCAGTGTTTTTTATTATTAACCCCAGTTCGGAGTTAATAGTGATCAAGTAATTAAATTCTAATTGCTTGGCAACCTTTTCACTGCAGTAATTGTTAATGGCTCAATAATATAAGCAGCCAACCCAGCAACAAGATGTGTAATAGCATTTGCAACCGAGCGATGTCTGGTGTGCCAAATATGAAACTTATGTTTCAAGCAGCCAAAAACAGTCTCAATGATCCCTCGCTGATTTAATAACTGTTGCTCGTGATCGCTAAGTGGCTGCGCATTTTTCATATTTTTTCTTTTGCGTGTAATTAACTTCAAACCGCTATCAAGTAGTTTTTCAAAAACAGCCTTCCCAATATAGCCTTTATCTCCGAAGGCCAAACCCTCCAGCCCTTCAAACAATGAGACACCTGCAGCTAAATCATGATGATTGCCGGGCGTGACTTTAAAGGCGATTAACTCACCTATGTCATTGATTACTAAATGAAGTTTCAGACCAAAAAACCAACCAACAGATGTTTTTCCAAGTTTTGCAACCGCTTTAAATGTGCGGTGGCGTTTAGTGCGTTTAATGTGACAGTTTGGTAGGCAACTTGAGTCAATGTAGTAAATGCCACTACGCCTGCCACCGTTAAGAGTAATAAAAATTGTCAGTGGCATTAGCGCTCTAGGCATCAATTCAATAGACCTTCTGCGTAACTAAGGGCAGTTCTAGAAACTAGCTAAAATTTGCTTATAATTGCCTGATTAATAATCATTCATGGAAAGGCATATGCTATTAAGCTATCAGCAACTCAGTAACCGCCCGCGTATTTTTAAAAAGTTAACTGGTTTGACCCTTGATGATTTTGAAACGATACACCAACAAGTGAAGTCATCACTTGATGATGAGTTTAGTAAGCTGGGAAGGCGCCCGAAACTCACCACGCACCATGATCGCCTTTTGCTTCTCATGATGTACTATCGCACTTATGTAACACATGAATTCTTAGGTTACTTTGTTGGTTTGGATGACAGTAATGTCTGCCGCTTATTTAAACGCTTAGAACCCTTAGTGGCCAAGCATATTCATATTAAAAAAGACAGAACCCTAACAGAAGATGCGGTTTGCGCTATATTAATGGATGTAACGGAGCAGCCTATTCAGCGCCCCAAAAAGAAGAAGCCACGTAAAGATTATTATTCTGGTAAAAAGAAAAGACATACTCAAAAGGTGGAGATAGCAATGAGTACATCCGGAAAAATAATCAACGTCTCTCAAACAATGCCTGGGAGGGTTCATGATATTAAGATCCGACAACGTGGCAGCCCACTGCCACCAGCAGAAAAATATGCTGATCTAGGATACCAAGGAATTCAACATACTGACCCCTTGGTTAACTTACCTCATAAAAAGCCCAAAGGCGGCAAATTAACTACTCAACAAAAAGAGGATAACCGTAATCACAGCAAGATCCGTATTAGGGTTGAACATCAATTCTCAAAATTTAAAAAATTCCGCATTCTTGGGGAGGTGTATAGGAATTTTCGCAGAAAACACAATATGAGATTTAATATTATTGCTGGGATTCTCAATCTTCAAGCCGGATTCTAAAACTACAAACGAGCATAAGCTCGCCCAGTATTTAGTTTCGCAGAAGGTCTAATAAAACGTGAGTAACTGGGTAAATTAGGGAAGTAATGTCCCCAGTATGTTTTTAGAAAGCCAGTATAAAAATATTTAAAGTTTCTATAGCCGATCATTTGGAACAAAATCATGATTGTCATAATCTCGCTATAAGCTAAACAACAAGGTGGACCTGACTTTTTTTCTGCAGATGAAGGGGGTAGATCTTTGCGCTCAAGTGCTGCAAATTCCTCAGCAAAATCATCTATGCGACAAAATAACTCTATAACCTCGCGCTCATGTATCATAACCACATCCATTATTAGTAATAATTTCAAAAGGTTATATAAGTTTTTCACTAAATCCAAGGCTGCCATAACTCCGAACTGGGGTTATTATTAAGAATAGATAGATTGGTCCAAACGGTAGGCTCATCAAAATAATGCGGCCCACAGCAAGACTAGTGTGGAATTTACCGGTAAAAAGCACTACTGGCGAGTAGAAAATACTGTAAGCGTTAACCTACAAAGAAAGAAGCCTATTACTCAGCAAAAGCTTGGTGGATCAACTCGTCTAAGCCACCAGCGCGATGAAAATGTGCCGGGTTGTTTAAAAACTCCAAGGCTTTTAATAAGCGCTCAGGGTTAGCTGAAAACTTCACCATCATGCGCGAGAAGTAACGGATAGAAATTGGTTGACAGCGAAAGAGCAATAAGCCTTGCTTTGAAGCAAAGTAAGTAAAAAAGGCATCACTTAACGCCTTATCACTTAACTGTGATAAGAAGCTCTCGAAATTTGCGACGATTTTAACCCAGCTTTTCGGGTCTTCAGCTTCAATTTGACGGCGTTTGTTAACTAAGAAATTAATAAACGGATGCCAGCTAGCATGAGTAATATCCCAGCCTTTTTGTTCGGCGGTTAATTGTACCAATGGGTATAACAAGTCGTCTTCAGTCACTTGTGGCTGCTTGTCTGGCTCTTCTGTTGCTTCGGTTGTTTTGCTCTGCTCTAAACTAGCTTTTAGTTTATCTAGCGTTTGCTGCCAGTGTTGTTTGAGTTGCTCTAACATGTTACTGCCTCTTCTCTTTATTTAACTGTACTACGTTATTCATCTCTGCGCGTAGCCCGGATTGAGCGCTAGCGAAAATCCGGGGACAGTGCTTAATTTTCTCCCCGGATTATCAAGCGCTTCGCGCTTTCAATCCGGGCTACAAATCCCCCGCTTGCTTCGCAAGCTGCCCCCTTTAAAAAATTTTCAAACATTCTATATCCTGCTGCCTAGCTCCTGTCACCTGGCATCAAGCTTCCGCCTGTCCTGCTGATTGATTTGCTATAGCCAATGCTTTTAGCACAATTAACGCTTCGTGTAATTGATAATCTTTGCTAGCTAGATCGGTTTTTTTCTTACTAGCTACTTTTTGTTGTGCTTCTTTTGACGCCTTTTCTAAGTGGCCCTGCAAATGCTTCTCGCGAAGGTTCAAGAAAAATAACACATCTTCATCAGATTTAGCCAGCTTCATTTCTTCAACCAAAATATCGGGCTTGATTCCTTCTGCTTGAATCGAACGCCCCTTAGGCGTGTAATACAATGCCGTAGTAAGTTTAATTGCGGTCTTGTCATCGAGTGGCAGCAAGGTTTGCACCGAACCTTTACCAAAGCTGGTTTCACCTAGCACTACTGCGCGCTTGTGATCTTGCAATGCACCAGCAACGATCTCCGAGCCTGAAGCTGAACCTTGATTAATTAATACGATAATCGGTTTACCTTTTAACAAGTCACCCGGTTTAGCGTTGTATTGACTTTTTGCTTCTTTCACTCTGCCTTCGGTGTAGACGATTTTTTTATTCTTACCGAGCTTATTACTATCGACAAAAGCATCAACCACTTCAACCGCACTATCGAGCAAACCGCCAGGGTTATTACGTAAATCGATAATCAAGCCTTGTAGTTTGCCGTTAGCTTCACGGTTAAGTTTCTTTACTGCCTGGATAGCTTTTTTACCTGTTTTTTCTTGAAAAGAACTAATACGCAAGTAGCCAAAATGATTATCTAATAATTCTGACTTCACAGAGCGCAAGTTGATTTTTGCGCGTGTCATAGTGAGCTCGCGTGGTTTGGTTTCTTTTTTATTAATGACTGTTAAGGTGACTTTGGTACCAGGTTTACCGCGAATCATTTTCACAATATCATTAATTGGCATATCCACTACTGGTGTACCATCAACAGCAATAATGTAGTCACCCGCTTTTATGCCTGCTTTTTTTGCTGGTGTGTCATCGAGTGGTGCAATCACTTTCACCGTACCTTTTTCAGATGAAATTTCGATACCTACACCGACAAAGTCACCTCGAGAACGGGACATAAATTCTTTAAAAGTCTCTTCATCAAGGTAAGTTGAATGAGGATCAAGCGCTACCAACATACCCTTAATTGCGCCATCGAAAAGTTCCTTATCTTTTTTATTATGCACGTAGAACTGCTTAATCTGTCCGAAGGTTAGGCCAAACTTTAAGATATTATCTGGATTAGGCTGCCAGCTTTCTGGCGCTTGCTTAACGGGAAAAGCAAACACTGCGGTAGAAAGTGCTAATAAACACAGGGCCATTCCAGTTACAATTAGTTTTTTCATTGGCTTTTTCCTCTTTTAAACTTCTTACCAAGCACGTTTCCTCCTTAGCGGCGTAGCCCGGATTAAGCGCTAGCGAAAATCCGGGGACAGTGCTTAATTTTCTCCCCGGATTATCAAGCACTCCGTGCTTTCAATCCGGGCTACAAATCCCCCGCCTCGCTTCCGCTCAGCTGCCCCCTTTTAAAAAAGGGGGCTACTATTTTTTTTAATTGATAAGCAAGCAGACACTCACCCCATCAAAAATTTAAAGCCTGTACCCTATCACCTGCAAGCTGCTACCTAACCCGCAACCATTGTTTAGGATCAATACCATGACCAAAGCGAGTGATTTCAAAATACAACGCCGAATCCTGCAAGCCGCCTGAATTACCAACCGTTGCCAGCACTGTACCAGGCTGAACCGATTCACCAACATGTGCATAAATACTTTCTAAATGTGCATATAAAGTCATATAGACTTCACTGTGCTGCACAATAACTACTAGGCCATATCCCCGCAACCAGTGAGCGAACACAACTTTACCCGGATAAATTGCATGAATTTCTGTACCCAATGGTGCTGCAATTAAAATACCGCTACTGTGCATACGCCCATGAACTAATGGCACGCCAAAACTTTGAATCACTTTACCGTTACGTACCGGCCAAGGCAGTCGACCTTTAGTGCTGGAAAACTCCTTCCCGGCTGTATAGTAATAACGGTGCTCTTGCAGATACTTAACCACTTGCTGCAAACGTGCTTTATCTTGTAATAACTGCTGAAGCTGCTCTTGCTGACTACCAATACTTACCTTAAGTTCACGCAAAACTTGACTACGCTCGCGTCTCTCCTGTTGTAGTTGTTGACTAGCACGTTGCTCAAGCGCTTTAGCTGTTTCCAAATGCTGAGTTTGCTTTTGAATCTGTACCGCAGTTTTATTAACCTTTTGGAAGGTTACCTTAACCTGTTTAATCAATGCCTGGCGAGCCCACATCAAATAGTAGTAATACATTAAATAGCGATCAATACGACCAGGGTCTTCTTGGTTTAGCAAAATCTTTAAGTACTGTTGTCGACCCAACATATATTCAGCTCGAACTTGTGCTGCTAACGCCGCTTTTTGTTGGCTAAGTTCACGTTGGTACTTATCATGCTGGGATTCCACTTCGTTGAGCTTGCGCTGTACTTTATCTAACTGCAGTAAGGTTGCGCGATAATGCTTAGCCTGGTGATCAACCGCCATTTCAGCGGTACGTAACTTATCCTCTACTTGGCTTTGCTTGGCCTGGTCACTAGATAAATGTTCACGAAGGGAAGAAATCGACTGTCCAATATGCTGCAAGCGTTGCTGTTGTTGACTCATCGTTGCTGAAGTACGCGCCAACGCCAACTGCGACAAGCAGCTCAATCCAACAACAAAAGCTATCCCTAGTAATTTACGCACTGTTTTAACTCTTCTTCAGTAAAGCTTCACAAATACTCATTTATCAACCTTTTGTTACAATGAGTGAACGCACTTCAAGGGTCGCTGCTCGCTATGAAAGTTAACAAATAACGGCCCTTTTTTTAAAGGTGTTGTTGCATAAATCCTTTTTTTTAGCACGTCATCCTCCGCCCCCTGCCTTCGCAGAGGGCAGGCTGCGGCGGAGGATCCAGGGAGAAGTGGTATTAACTTCACCATTCTACTACTTACCGTCCCCCCGCATCGAGTTCGGGGCAGGCTCTGGTATCGTACTGGATCCCTCCTTATTCTAAGGAGGGGACGTACTACACAACTCCCCTCTTAAAACCTACCAAATAAAAAAAACCTGCATCCTGATACCTGCCGACTGAACCCTGATTACAGGCAGGATCCGTTGGTCGCAAATACTTTATCAAATGCGGAACTCATCTCCCATCAATCAAGCAATTCCACCAATGGCGTGCCAGTCATCTCATCAGGAATAGGCAGCCCCATAAGATATAACATGGTTGGGCAAATATCCGCAAGAATACCATGCTGTTTAGCAATTTTTGCAGCACGACCTTTGTAAATAAACGGTACCGGATTAGTAGTATGCGCCGTATGGGGCTGACCAGTCGCCTCGTTAAACATTTCATCGGCATTACCGTGATCTGCAGTAATAATCACTTCACCACCCACCTCATCTAAGGCTGCGACCACCTGAGCAAGGCAGTGATCCAAGCATTCAATAGCCTGAATTGCTGCCTGGTAATTCCCAGTATGGCCAACCATATCCGCATTGGCATAATTACAAATAATGGCATCATACTTCTGACCATGAATTGCAGCGACCAATTTATCAGTGACAAGCTCGGCATTCATCTCTGGCTGTAAGTCATAGGTTGCTACTTTAGGTGAAGGAATCAATTCACGATCTTCCCCGGAAAATGGCTCCTCAACTCCACCGTTAAAAAAGAAGGTTACATGAGCATATTTTTCCGTTTCAGCAATACGAAGTTGTTTTAAGCCTTTTTTTGCCAAATATTCACCGAAAATATTGCTCAGGCGTGTTGGTGGAAAAGCAACAGGTGTTTTAAAGTTGGCGTCATACTGAGTTAAACACACATGAGCACTCAACTTAGGTCGTACCTGGCGCTCAAAGCCAGTAAATTCATCATCAATAAAGCACTGTGTAATCTCCCGGGCACGATCAGCACGAAAATTCATAAACAATACGGCATCACCATCACCAATAACAACTGGCTTATCCCCAGCTGCGTGAATCAAAGTAGGCTTAACAAACTCGTCCGTTTCACCACGCTCATATGCCTGCTCTAATCCTATCAAAGCTGTCTCGGCCTGATAGTCAGCCTGTCCAGCTGTCAACATATCATAAGCAAGCTGCACCCGCTCCCAACGTTTATCACGATCCATGGTGTAATAACGCCCAGCTAAGCTAGCAATTTGCCCAATGCCTAAAGCGCTAAATTTTTCTTCAGCTAACTTAATTGATTCAGCAGCACTTTGTGGTGGCGTATCACGTCCATCAAGAATGGCATGCAAGTAAACTTGTTTAGCACCGCGCTGCGCTGCTAATTCGATAGCTGCAAACAAGTGCTCACGATGGCTGTGTACACCACCGGGCGATAGCAGCCCCATGATATGCACTGCCTTTTGTTTTGCTACTGCTTTGTCAATTGCTTTTAGCAGCACCTCATTGTCAAAGAACTGCCCATCAGCAATCGCTTTAGTAATTCGGGAAAATTCTTGATAAACAATGCGACCTGCACCTAGGTTTAAATGTCCGACTTCTGAATTACCCATCTGCGCTGGCGGCAACCCCACCCCCTCACCAGAGCCTGAAATTAACTCATGCGGGCAAGTTGCCCAAAGCTTATCCATTGTCGGTGTTCTAGCTTGACTAATTGCATTGTGCCGCTGCGTTTCACTGTAACCATAACCATCGAGAATAATTAAAACCATCGGCTTATTAGGCATACTTATTACCTTATATTGTGGAAGCTTATGCGAGCTGGCAGTTTCTCATACATTATCCAGGCCAACAAGGGCATGACTCTAAGCATCCGCTCATTTACCCCGATAAGCCAAGTGTGTATAATGCGATTCTTTAACATTAACACCTGAATAGAAAACGAACATCAATGGAAAATATCTGGCCTTTTTTCGGGCATCACTGGTTATTAACCGCGCTTTTTTTTATCCTGCTGATCGCGATTATTGTGGTTGAAGTACTGACCAAATCAAACTCCTCAGAAACAGTCACACCACAACAAGCTATCCAACTAATCAACCAAAGTGATGCTGTCATTATTGACTTGCGCAGCCGTGATGCTTTTGTTCGCGGACATATTATTAATGCTATTCATATCCCATTTAAAGATTTACAAAAGGACATTGAAAAGCTACAAAGCCATAAACACAAACCCATCATCCTGGTTTGCTCACAAGGTGCTGAGTCTCTTAAAGCGACAAAACTGATCAATCACAGTGAATTTGAAAATGTAACCGTCTTACAAGGCGGGCTTAAAGCTTGGCAAGAAAACAACCTACCACTGGAGAAAAAGTAATGGCTGAAGTAATTGTTTATTCTAGCAACCATTGTCCTTATTGCGTTCGTGCCAAACAGTTGCTCGACAGCAAACAAGTAACTTACACCGAAATCAAAATCGACGAAGACCCTAGCAAGCGCAATGAAATGCTAGAGCTCACTAAACGTCGTACTGTGCCACAAATTATTATTAATGGTAATGCCATTGGCGGCTTTGACGACCTAAACGCGCTTAACCGTGCTGGCAAACTTGATTCACTACTTAACCAAGAGGACTAATTCATGAGTGAAGCTGAACAACGTTTTGAAATCCAACGCATCTATACTAAAGACCTTTCATTTGAGTCACCTAATTCACCTGAAATTTTTTTAGAAAAAGACTGGCAACCAGAAATCTCTGTTGACCTTAATCTTGATCACAGAGAACTCGAAGATAGCACTTACGAAGTTTCACTAACTGTCACAGCAACAGCAAAGATTGGTGATAAAACTGCATTTCTAACTGAAGTCACTCAGGCAGGCATTTTTGCCATTGCTGGCTTTGAAGGTGAACAGATAGAGCATATGCTCGGTGCTTTTTGTCCGAATGTTTTATTCCCTTATGCTCGTGAAGCGGTTTCTGACATGGTAACTCGCGGCAGCTTCCCACAATTATTACTAGCGCCAATTAACTTTGATGCACTATATCAGCAGCAAAAAGAAGCTGTTGAGCAAGCTGGTGGCGAAGGCGAAGCTCACTAAGCAAGCACTACTTACTCTTGACTATGCCGAGTCTCTCTTGGCATAGTCCGCTTCTTATAAACAATAAGAATAAGGAGCAACCCTATGGGACGACTCAGTCCTGCTATTTTCTCGCAAACCGATGCACCCAATAAAACTGAAGGCTACTTTTATCGCCTCGGCATTCATCAAAAGAACTTTAGCGCTTTTGCTGACAAAGCTGAGCGTATTTACCATACTCTTGTTGCCGCTAAAAGTAAAGAAACCCACTCCACTGCACACCGAGGGAAAAACCTAAACACCACCTCAGCGCTCATTGCACTGCTAGATACTTACCTTGAAAGCAAGCTTAATAAAAATGAAGTCGATGAAAAAACCAACTATGCTTTTTCTTTATTACACCAGTTGATTACCACAGACCCTCAGTTTATTGACCTAAAAACCCTAGCAGATTCACTGCCAACACAAGTAATGGCATGGAAAACTTTTTCTTTGTTTGGAGCTTGCTGCCCAATCAGTTGTGGCCGACTAGGCTCTATCGCTAAGCTTATGCGCAGAATCGTCACGCACGAAGAACACTTCCATGGAACCTCTCTTTTGCCAAAGTTTCAAAAAAACAGGCTCAACCCAGAGCAAGAAGTTGATTCAATAAGGCTGCCATCAACACAAAAAGGCCCTGATACCCCTGGGTCAATGGAAAACCCTGATCTACCGGAAGCAGCTAATTTATCAGACCAAACTTACTATCAACTTCAACAACAAGGCTTGCTTGGTAGAGAACTTACAGATGAAGCTATAAAATTACTATCCCCAAGCATTGAGCTGAGACCTTGCTAAAGCAGTGCTAGGTAAATAGTAAAATCAGACAAACAAGCTAGATCACTGTGATTTGTGCAGCAACTCCCTTTTGCCTTTGCCTTCCTTGAACTACCTTAAGTTTTTGGCAAGGTTACACCTGTCTGGCCTTGGTATTTACCACCACGATCCCGGTAGGAGGTAAGGCAAGTTTCATCAGACTGTAAAAATAACATTTGCGCCACACCTTCATTGGCATAAATTTTGGCAGGCAGGTTAGTGGTATTAGAGAACTCTAAAGTCACATGCCCTTCCCACTCAGGCTCTAGCGGAGTTACATTGACGATAATTCCGCAACGCGCATAAGTTGACTTGCCTAAACAAATAACCAACACGTCACGCGGAATACGAAAGTACTCAACCGTTCTTGCCAAAGCAAACGAATTAGGCGGGATAATACAAACATCTGATTCTACATCCACGAAGCTATCTTTGCTAAATTCTTTTGGATCAACGATAGCAGAGTTGATATTAGTAAAAACTTTAAACTCACGGGAACAGCGCACATCATAACCATAACTTGATGTACCATAGGAAACGATACGCTTACCTTGCACTTCTTTTACTTGTCCTGCTTCAAATGGCTCAATCATCCCTTGTGTTTGAGCCATTTCCTGTATCCAGCGATCAGATTTAATACTCATTGCGCCTAGCTTCCTTACAGATCAAAAACACTTATCGTACTGGATTTTCCCTTCCATGCAAGGCTTTATCTTCTAAATTAAACAGGTAATTAAGTGTTCTCTAGGAAGGTATTTTTACTCTTACTTTGACGAAATGACACGCTCACCGTTCCCTCTGACTCTTCGTCTCGGCCACTAACGAGCCCGGCTGCTTGCAAAATCTTTTCATTGTTTTCTTGATGCACCGAATTAGGCACAATCAATACAGGCGAAAATCCTTCTGCCTGCTCAATTAATCGAATGGCCATTGCTAAGTCAGCCCCATTCCAAGCATAGCTTTCGCCATCAATTGAGGTGATATTTTTCCCTTCGCTCAGGTCATAGTCTAAGGCAATTGCAGCAACTTCTCTGCCTTGAGCCCTAATTGAAAAATAGTCCTTTAGAACCGCCGGGCACGCTAAACCCGACCAATTAACTTTATCCAAACCAGTCCAGCCTGAATCGTTGAGCTGCAATTGATTTTTACGGCACAATTGGTAACGCAGTGCCATTTGGGCAATTTTCATATCCTCTACTGCCAACCAAAACGTTACCCTAGAAGATAAAGGCAAGGCAGCCTTATCAACCTGCTCACGCAAATGAAGCACAGTTTTAACAAAGAAATCAGGTATAGCCTGAGGCAAAACCAGAGAGGGTATTTCGATAATTGCTTCTGCTGAAGCTAATTGACACTTAACCAAGTTGATTTACTCCTAATCACTGCAGCTAGCAATTATTGTTGTTCTTTGGTTAGCTATGAGTTATAAGATTTTCCTTTCTTATTGAGGTGCCTATTCTCCCTGATTTAAATAAAAAAACAAGAGAACAAATTATGGAGAAAAAAGTCAACTAGATAGCTACTTTTTTAAATAGTGACTGACAGAAAACCTACTAATTCTTAGTCTTTGTTGTTTTATTACACTTTCATTTTTTTATATCCGCGCGAGATCATAATAAAAATAGCATGTTAAGCCCTGGCCGCGTACAAAAAAATGAAATCTCGCTGTTTTGATACGAAAAAAAGCATCCTGCTTTCTGGAATACAATGGGATATTCTGAGGCTGACTAGGCAGCTAACGGTGGGCTGCGACCTCGAATGCGTTTTTTTAGTCGCGCTGCTTTCCTTTGCTCAGCTCTTTGTATAAGACTTCCGATACGATCTATGTTTTTTCCAACAATCGCTAAGCCAACATAACTCTTAAAGCCATCAATGCCGTGATCTAGGCATTGATCCAACCCATGAACTTCAAGAGCATTAATACTGGATTCTACCGCAGAATGCTTTTGTTTCGCTTTCACAAACGAGTCTGACTTTTCAATTTCCTGTGCTTCCTTTGAGAGTCGACCTTTTCTCGGCAATGCAACAACTTCCAAAATATCTGCTAACGCAGATTGATTTTCTTTTGAATGAAAGCCCTTATCAAAACTACATGTGTTTAACTCTGGGAACTTTTGTTGGGTCTCTTGAACCATAGATACGGCGACCTTGTCATCAGTCTCATTCTCCATCACACGATGATGCAATATAAATTGGTGTTGATCCTCCAAGACACAGACTTTCATTCCTAATTCGACTGGTACACCAGCCTTTCCTTTTACAATCCATTCAGTATGTGGCTGAAAGACAGAAAAGACTTTTTCTTCATGCGGGATCTTTTCATCCAATAATATTCGGCGTTTAATTTGATCAACTTGGCGATCTGCATGAACCGTGAACATTTCTATACTTTCAACCAGTGGCGCATCTTGCGGCTTCAGTAGATCGGCTTTCTGGATAGCGTTTATTGAGGCATGTGCTTTATCTAAATATTTTTGCGCAATATTGAGATACTCCTGATGAGCATCCTTGATTGCCTTGTCCTTTTTGTTTTGTTGATCTGCTTGCTTGCTCTTACTGCGCTTTTTTAGTTGAGCTATTCGCATGAGCCGTTTCAGATGCTTGATGTTATATCGATATTGACGCCAGTCACTCAATCCGCTGTGTTCACACAGCTTGGCCACCTGCTGAATTATTTTGCGCATTGCGTCAAACAGTAAGCTTATGTCTGTTGGAAAATGTACGTCTGTTTCAACCACAAAGGAATCGCAACGGCCTCGCAGAGGCTCACTTTTTTTTAACAATGAATGACCAGCTTTCACAACAACTTGATTAATCTCATCTAACAACTCGGGAGTGAGTAGCGAGACATTGTCTTTAATTGTTTGCAGCTGATACTCTATTTTATCGAAAAAATCAGCATGCCCTAGCATTTCACGAATGGTTTTATGTTGATTCACAAGTTCATGCAGTCGATCATAATCACAATTTAGACTCAGGCGGAGTACTCCCATGACCAATATTTTCCATAATTCCATACCAGGGCGTCCATTATTCTTGTCAACCTCAGGTGCAATCTGAGCCTCTAGTAGTTCGAAAATCTCCTTCCGTACAGAGGGTGTACTATAAATAAACTGTAGCCCTTTTAATAATTTTGGAATGTCATCCCGTGATTTAGAGCTGATTTGAATTTTAGAAATATCTACTTGGCCAATTTGCATTTGTGGATTTTGGGCTAGTCTTGTCATTCTTGCTTTCCAGTGAAGAGTTACCATGCTGTGGCGAAAAATCATCGAAGATTAAGGCATTATATCGAAAATAAGCTGTAAATAGCTGGAAAACGAGTATTTAGTGCTGTTTTTTGAAAATCTTCATGTGACCAGTTCGCCCCGAAACATTGAAAATAAAAGGCTTTGCGGGTTTTCTGTCAGTCACTAAATAGAACCTCTCTACCTTAGAACTACCCTGTACCCTGTATTCTATAACTGTTATATGACAGGCTTGTGACAAACAGACTTTAACCCTCAACAACGATGTCAGGAAACTTCTTTGCATAATTAGCGGGACGCTTTGCTAACTGCAGGGTGGTTTTTAATGCTAAATATTGGTAAGCAATAGCAGCCTCGCTCTCAGGTTGCGCAAGCACAATAGGTTTACCAATATCTGCCTGTACTTGAATCGAGCTAACAAAAGGAAGCTCAGCTAATAATGGCAGCTGCTGCTCTTTTGCTAGCTGCACACCACCGCCCTGGCCAAACAAGAACTCCTTGGAATTACAGTGTGAACAACGGTAGTAGCTCATATTTTCAACAACCCCCAATACCGGCACACCAACCTTAGCAAACATAGCAATCCCTTTACGAGCATCGTTCACTGCTACTTGTTGAGGTGTTGTGATAATAACCGCACCACTAACAGCAATTTTTTGGGCCAAGGTTAGCTGAATATCGCCTGTGCCTGGCGGCATATCGATAACCAAGTAATCCAGCTCAGGCCATTCAGTATCATTAAATAGCTGTAATAAGGCACCACTAACCATCGGCCCACGCCAAACCATAGCTTTCTCATCTGGCACCAAATAACCAATTGAATTAGTAAATAAGCCATAACGCTCAACCGGAATAAACTTTTTCTGTTCAGTGATAGCTGGCTTTTCTTGGTTACCTAGCATAGTTGGTTGATTGGGCCCGTAAATATCCGCATCAAGCAAGCCAACCCGCGCGCCAGCAGCCTGTAGACCCAAAGCTAAATTAACTGCTGTTGTTGATTTACCCACCCCACCTTTACCTGAAGCAATTACTAAAACATTTTTAATACTAGGATGTGCCTTCACATTGCCCTGAGTAGCATGAGCAATAAGCTTGCTGCCTAACTCTAAATTAATCTCAACTCCCTGAAACTGCTGCTGCAAGTAAAGCTTTAAAGCTTCTTCGAGCTCACGCTGAATTGAAGCTATAGGAAAACCTAATAACAAACCAATAGCAATAGAGCTCTCTTTTAGCTGAATTGACTGTATTGCTTTAGCTGTAATTACCTCTCCACCCAATTCAGGCATGGCAAACTGTAATAAGGTGTCTCGAATCTGCTGCTCTGAAAACTTCATTGGATAATACCTGACCAATTAATCTGGCGCCATACTACCCTAGCAAGCGATTAAGCACAACAATAAGCATGACCAGATCCTATCAGTTTGCTACACTAGCGAGCTTTTTGGGTTCTCTTTCAGAATGTGTAGGTAAATAAGCAGTCAATGGGTTTTGTGTTTTTGTTGTTCAGAGCTGCAGAGCGCGTAGCCCGGATTGACCCCGCGACTTGTTGGCGGGGGAAAATCCGGGGCTAAGTGTGGCTTCACCCCGGATTATCAAATGCTTCGCATTTTCAATCCGGGCTACAGCCCGATTCATGCCACCCGTTCTTTAATATTGAAAGAAGAAAACGCAAAACTTTTATTACTTATAAACTCTGAAAAAAATCACTTTTTTATAAACTTGCTAACTAAGCAAGTTTTACAAAAATAAAGGTTAAACTTTATGCAAAAACGAAAAATTATTATTACCAGCTCGTTACCTTACGCTAACGGTGATATCCATCTAGGGCACTTGGTTGAATATATTCAAACTGACATTTGGGCTCGCTTCCAGCGCTTACGCGGTCATAGTTGTTACTACATCTGTGGCATTGATGCCCATGGCACCCCGGTAATGCTACGCGCTCAACAAGATGGCATAGCACCCGAAAAATTAGTTGAAACTATGCGAGATCGCCAGCATAAAGACTTTAAGAATTTTCACGTTGATTTTTGTAACTTTTACAGTACGCATTCAACAGAGAATCAACAGCTCACCAATGAAATCTTTGGCCGCTTAGAAGAAAAAGGGCTTATTCGTTCACGCACTATTAAACAAGCCTACGATGCTGAAAAAAATATGTTTTTACCAGATCGATTTGTTAAAGGCGAATGTCCACGCTGTGGCAACGAAGATCAATACGGCGATAGCTGTGATAATTGTGGAGCCACCTATGCACCACTTGATATGAAAAACCCTGTTTCTGTGCTATCAGGCTCCACACCTATCGAAAAAGAGAGCGAGCACTTATTCTTTGACCTACCGCAGTTAGAGGTTTTTTTAAAAAGCTGGATGAGTCCGGAACATTTACAAAGCGCTATTATCAATAAACTCAATGAGTGGTTCGCTGACGGTTTACAAGCTTGGGATATCTCTCGCGACAAGCCTTATTTTGGTTTTGAAATTCCAGGCCATCCAGGAAAATACTTTTACGTTTGGCTAGATGCACCTATTGGCTATATCGCTAGTTTTAAAAACTATTGCGCCGCCCATCCTGAAGTTAACTTTGATGAGTTTTGGCAAAAAGACTCCAACACTGAACTATATCACTTCGTCGGCAAAGACGTTGCCTACTTCCACTCGTTATTTTGGCCTGCCGTTTTACAAGGCGCTGATATCCGTTTACCTAATGCGGTTTATGTACATGGCTTCTTAACTGTCAACGGCAAAAAAATGTCGAAATCACGTGGCACCTTTATTCGCGCAAGAACCTATAGCAAACATTTAAACCCCGAGCATCTACGTTACTACTATGCAACCAAACTTAATGACGGCGTGGAAGATTTAGATTTAAATCTAGAAGACTTCAAGACTAAAGTTAACTCAGATCTAGTTGGTAAGGTTGTTAATATTGCTAGCCGTTGTGCAGGCTTTATTAATAAAAAGTTTGCGGGACAACTTGCTGAAAAAATTGCCGAACCAGCACTTTACTCTGAGTTCCAGCAAGCACAAACCAACATTGCCAAACATTATGAGCAACGGCAATACGCTGCAGCTATGCGTGAAATTATGCGCTTAGCTGATTTAGCAAATCATTACATCAACGAAAAAGCACCCTGGGTATTAGCCAAACAAACAGATCGCCTTGAAGAAGTACAAGCCATTTGCAGCATGGGCATTAATTTATTTCGACTACTGATTATTTATCTCAGCCCTGTCCTGCCTGAGCTAAGCCAAAAATCTGCTGAATTTTTAAATGTCGACAATTTTAGTTGGCAAGATCTAGACTCCCCTTTACTTAGCCATACTGTTAATACTTTTAAACCACTCATGACCCGCATTGAACAGGAGCAACTTGACGCCATGCAGGAAGATGCCAAACAAGAGCTAAAGCCTTTAGAAACCACACCAGCTAACCCTATTTTAACGGAGCACCCTATTAAACCTGAGATTACGATTGATGATTTCATGAAGATTGATTTACGAGTAGCAAAGGTAACTCACGCTGATCATGTTGAAGGGGCTGATAAATTACTGCGCCTTGAGTTGGATATAGCGGGTGAAGCTCGACAAGTCTTTGCTGGAATAAAGTCCGCTTATCAACCCGAAGAGCTAGTTGGTAAACAGGTAATAGTGGTTGCCAACTTAAAACCACGCAAGATGCGCTTTGGCTTATCAGAAGGGATGGTACTTGCCACCTCAACAGGCGAACAACTTTGGGTGGTTAGCCCTGATGAGCAAGCACCAACTGGGCTTCCTATTAAGTGACAGGTGGCAAGATGCAGGATGTTTGCAAAACAACAGCCCCCTTTTCCAAAGGGGGCGGTCGAGCGAATGCGAGGCGGGGGATTAACAAGTAACGCAACAAGGCCAACCAAATGAAAGCAATTAAAGTTAGTGTCGAAGCAGTTAATGACTGCCTACCGCAAACTCAATGTAAACTATGCACTTATGAAGGTTGTAAACCTTATGCTGAAGCTATTATTAACAAAGGTGATCGCATTGACCGCTGCCTGCCGGGCGGCATTCCTACTTTAAAAAAACTAGCAGCTGCCACCAACCAAAATGCCGCCCCTTTTATTGACGACCTAAAAACTCGAGAGAAACCCAAACTACTAGCTGTAATCCGTGAAGATGAGTGCATTGGCTGCACCAAGTGTATTCAAGCCTGCCCTGTTGATGCTATCCTTGGCGCCACCAAGCTAATGCACACGGTAATCACTGATGAATGCAGCGGCTGTGAACTCTGCGTAGAACCTTGTCCTGTTGATTGTATTGACCTAGTTGAAGTAGCACCCGGCGGCATGATTAGTCCTCAACAAGCACAACACTACCGACAACGCTATGAGTTTCGCCAACAGCGCCTTGAGCAACAAACTAAACAAAAACGCAAGCAACATCGAAGCGCCAAGCTAACTAGTATTGATAAGTCCACCACCTTAAATGCCAGACAAGCCTTTATCCAACAAGCCGTTGCCCGAGCTAAGGCCAAAAAACCATGAACACAGCAAAACGCATTGCCATTTTTGAACGACTCAAAGAAGCAAACCCCAACCCTACCACTGAATTAATTTATCACAGTACTTTTGAGTTACTCGTTGCTGTTGTGCTTTCTGCACAAGCAACTGACGTCAGTGTTAACAAAGCTACCGCCAAGCTTTTTCCAGTAGCCAATACTCCTCAAGCAATTCTTAAACTTGGCGAAGCGAAACTACGTAATTACATTAAAACTATCGGTCTATTTAACACTAAAGCTAAAAACGTTATTAAACTTTGCCAACAACTTCTTGATAAACATCACGGGCAAGTCCCTAATGATCGCGCTTCACTAGAAGCCCTGCCTGGCGTTGGCCGCAAGACAGCAAACGTTGTGCTTAACACTACCTTTGGAGAACCCACCATTGCCGTTGATACACACATCTTTCGCGTTTCTAACCGCACCAAGCTAGCCCCAGGAAAAACTGTCAATGAAGTAGAAAAGCGTTTGCTCAGAGTTGTACCTGATCAATTTAAACAAGATGCTCATCATTGGTTAATCTTATTAGGCCGCTACACTTGCCTCGCTCGCAAACCTCGCTGCAGCTCATGTCTGATTGAGGATTTGTGTGAATATAAAGACAAGACCAGTGATTAACCACCTGCAACCTGACAAGGTTCGCATTGCATGAATAACGCCTTGGCATTACTAGGCAAGCCTTATCACGACTTGTCAATGAACAATCAGGCATCAGCCCAGAAATGGCTATTCGCCTAGCAAAAGCTTTTAAGACTTCATCAGGCTACTGGATGAATCTAGAAATGCAACACAAGCTCTGGCTAGCTGAAAAAAAACTTAAAAAAAATTAATATTAAACCTTTCAAAAAGGTGACCTAAAGTATTACCACCTGCTGATAACTTGGCACACTAGCAGGCCAAGCAAGCTGTTCTGACAAAGTATCACGAAAAGTCTGGGCTGCTTCGTGCTCACCATGAGTAACAAAAAACTTGTCGTGGTGGACTACCGAAGCCACTAAGCCAGCTCAACAACTCTTTTTGATCAGCATGCGCTGAAGCACTACTTAAACCCCAGTTCGGAGTTAATAGTGATCAAGTAATTAAATTCTAATTGCTTGGCAACCTTTTCACTGCAGTAATTGTTAATGGCTCAATAATAGACCTTCTGCGTAACTAAGGGCAGTTCTAGAAACTAGCTAAAATTTGCTTATAATTGCCTGATTAATAATCATTCATGGAAAGGCATATGCTATTAAGCTATCAGCAACTCAGTAACCGCCCGCGTATTTTTAAAAAGTTAACTGGTTTGACCCTTGATGATTTTGAAACGATACACCAACAAGTGAAGTCATCACTTGATGATGAGTTTAGTAAGCTGGGAAGGCGCCCGAAACTCACCACGCACCATGATCGCCTTTTGCTTCTCATGATGTACTATCGCACTTATGTAAACCTGAAAACTACCCAAAATTTAAATCAGCAAAATAATGCTGAAATATTGTGTAAAAATGACTATGCTTTGTCTTTTTAACAAGACTAACGAGATGAGTATAAATGTTAAACTTCGCCGATTACGCTGCCCCTCTTTTTTCAAAATTAACTGGGAAAGTTGTTTTAAAAAAATCTATCGACGATTGTAGGAAAGCTATTAACTGAAGGTAGTTGTAAGTTGTTCAGTTCATCAAAAGATAACAATGAGTATAAAAAGATGATTCGTACACTTACCGGTGAAAATAAAAGCACCGATTTAGATCCAATAAAAACAAATGATGTATTGCTAGAACAGAGCTGTGAAAAACTTTCACACGCCAGTAAAATTGATGTTCTTCATGATCCTTCTGATATTAGAAAGCCACATAGCAAGCAAACTGAAAATCTAGGTAAAGTAAGGAGTCTGGACGGGGATATTATCAATGGTTACAGCACGCATAACGCAGTTGCATTAGTACCTGGTGATAAGGCTGTGCATCTACTATCGCATGTAAGCTACAGCAATAAAGACCCTAAGTTTTTAAAAGCTGAGCATATTAAGAAAATAGAGGCTGGAAAGCCATTTGAGGGAGATAAAGAGGCCAAGAGTCTTTATGAATCTGGTGATTACTTTAATAAAAAGCTGCTGTCTATTCGTGAAATAGAAAAAATAGGAATCTGCCTAAAATCAAAGAATGAAGATGCAACCATTACCCATATTCTAGATAGAGAGTTTGATGATAATGACTATCTCTCACTAATTGATACAAACCTAGATCAAGACTTTATTATTCGCTCAAAAATAACAAGAACAATAGAAGGTAGAGGTGATGATGGTAAAAAGCTTAAGCTGATTAACGCTGATTTTGATGCTCAAGGCGAAAAGCAATTCCAAAAGTTAACAGTTGGAAAGAATTGCGTACAAGACGGAAAAATAACTATTTATTTTGGAGAGTTTGAGAACATCAATGCAATTAAAATCCAAATTACAGGCAGAGATGGTAGGAGAATTTTTAAGAATGACATGCTGCTATTAACTAATAAAAAAGTAACGACTTTTGATGAGGCGTATGAGGTATACATAGCCTATCTATCTCGTGCGAAAATTGAATATGTTTTTAAATTTCTCAAGGAAGGACTAGGCTGGGAAAATATGCAGATAAAAAATTTTAAAGGGATACAAAATCTACTGGCTGTATGTTTTTATGTGGCCTCATATTTGTATGAGATAGGTAAGGAAAAAGCTTATGACGATTACGCAATTATGCTAGCTAAATTAGGAGATGGTAAGGGCAAGGTGACACGACACTTTATTGCGAAGGGTATTAGAAAACTTCTAACGTATCACTTAGTAGAGCAATTTTTTAAAGAAAATAGTGTTTCTCAAGAAGAACAAAAAGAATTATCGAATTCAGTTCAGGTAGGGAGATAACAATTTTGGGTAGTTCTCAGTATGTAACACATGAATTCTTAGGTTACTTTGTTGGTTTGGATGACAGTAATGTCTGCCGCTTATTTAAACGCTTAGAACCCTTAGTGGCCAAGCATATTCATATTAAAAAAGACAGAACCCTAACAGAAGATGCGGTTTGCGCTATATTAATGGATGTAACGGAGCAGCCTATTCAGCGCCCCAAAAAGAAGAAGCCACGTAAAGATTATTATTCTGGTAAAAAGAAAAGACATACTCAAAAGGTGGAGATAGCAATGAGTACATCCGGAAAAATAATCAACGTCTCTCAAACAATGCCTGGGAGGGTTCATGATATTAAGATCCGACAACGTGGCAGCCCACTGCCACCAGCAGAAAAATATGCTGATCTAGGATACCAAGGAATTCAACATACTGACCCCTTGGTTAACTTACCTCATAAAAAGCCCAAAGGCGGCAAATTAACTACTCAACAAAAAGAGGATAACCGTAATCACAGCAAGATCCGTATTAGGGTTGAACATCAATTCTCAAAATTTAAAAAATTCCGCATTCTTGGGGAGGTGTATAGGAATTTTCGCAGAAAACACAATATGAGATTTAATATTATTGCTGGGATTCTCTATCTTCAAGCCGGATTCTAAAACTACAAACGAGCATAAGCTCGCCCAGTATTTAGTTTCGCAGAAGGTCTAATACTTCGAGCCAGTAACAGTCTCAGTCTCTTCCAATGCAAGATGAGCCTGAAATAGCCCCCACTTTCCAATGCAAAGTGGGCCTGAAGTTGTTGCGTGATCGTTCATCCTATATGGATGAATATCAATATGAACGACATAGAATTAAACACACTTGCCCAGATTGAGCAATTTCTATCCTCATCAACCCAGCTTACCTTTGAAGCTACATCACGAGCAGAATCTTACCTATGGGTTACGAACACATTAAAAAAATTTGCTTATTGCGGTATGTGCAAAAAGGACAAAGGATTGATTCGTGATTACCTGCAACGAATGACTGGTTACTCACGTTCACAAATTACTAGGCTAATTGCTCAGTATCAAAAGTCAGGAAAAGTTGTTGTTAAGCAACGATCACCTAGAAATAAGTTTAGCTTAATCTATACGCATGAGGATACTTGGTTGTTAGCTGAAACGGATCAGGTTCATCAAACGCTTAGCGGGCCTACCACAAAAAAACTTTGCGAGAGAGCCTTTCATTTGTTTGGAGATAAGCGTTATGCGCGTCTTGCTTTTATCTCAGTCTCTCATCTTTACAATCTTCGACAAACTGAAACCTACCAGCGCAAACGGCGACACTTTAATAAAACTAAAGCAACGCAGGATAGAGCGTTATTTTGTCTGTAAAAACCAACTTCAGTACTTAGAAAAACCTTTAAAATTCTAAATGGCACTCTATTGTACCTGTCTCATCGCATAATATCTTAAATTAATTATGCTAATCAATCTAAAAAATTATTTATACCTCAAATTTTTCTCCTCTCAAAATAAATTATTAACTTTTAGGTAATAGCAATTATATCTCGTTAATAAGAACAAGAATGATCTATCCTAAAACCCTATGAAGCCTTATTATTCACTTCAACTTAAGTATCTAGGTGATCCGCTCCACTGGTCATCAATTTCCACTAAAACAGCTGATACGAGCCTTAGGCACGATTCAGTATTAGGGAAAATTCCAACTGTATGCGTCCTTCTTTTTACCTCTCTGTTTACGCGCTCAGCTATGTTACTGGTTCTTAATCTTTTTTGATGCGGCCTGTCAAAGTTCATCACTACTAAGCCCTCCGGTATATTCACTTCCAACCAAGAAGAAAGCTCTGGTGCTGTTTGCTGATATTTATCTACCGCCATAGCCAATAGTCTTTCCGACTCATGAATGTTTGAGGCATTAAATATAGCTGTAATCTCCTCAGCTACTGGTTCCTTCATTGAGCGCTTTGGTATGTGAGCCTGAGCATTTTGCTGCAAATGAAATTGGCAGCGTTGCCAAGGAACACTGGGGAACACAGCTCTTCTAGCGGCTTTTAGGCCAGTATGAGCGTCGCTAGTAATCAACTCAATACCATGTATACCTCGCTCAACCAACTGCTGAAGAAAATCACGCCAATGTACCTCAGCCTCTGATAACGCAACAGAAACACCTAGCACTGTTCTCTTGCCGGTTGATTCATCAAAGCCATAGGCTATCAATACCGCACAGTCTTGTACTGTGCCGCTAGTGCGCACCTTCTCATAACGTGCATCTAGCCAAAGATATTTTATCTTTCCTAACGGCTTATTTCGCCATTTCTTTAAATCTTCATCCAACAATTTAGCGCAACGGCTTACCTCTGTGCTTGAAATATCTGTTCCACAGAGTTGCTTTAGCACCTTTTCAACTTTGCGCGTGGAAACCCCATGCACATACATTTCAGCGACAGCCAGCTTAAGTGCTCTATCAGAGCGTACACCTCGCTCTAAGACTGATGGATAGAAGGCTTCATTGGAGTCTCTAACCTGCGGTATCTGTAGCTCAAGCTGACCTTGACCTGTGTTAATTAACCTTGGTTTAAAGCCGTTCGCATATCCGTTTCTATCGCCAGTTCGCTCATAAGGACTGGCATTTAAATGGCGCTCCCTTTCTATTAACATAGCCTCATTCATCAACCTGGAGACAAGCTTAGGTAAAGCTTCAAACCCCTCCATCGCTAAAACATGTATGGCTTCTTCGATTAAGTTCTCATTTTTATAGCAGCTCATTGTCATTCCTCTTTTTTGGTTAAGTTTACCTTAAAAGGAATTTCTAATCTGACTGAGTCGCCTGCTTATTTTCAGCAAGTCAATGGAATTTACAGAAAGGATGGCGCACTAGCAGGCCTGCTTTATACATATTGATACAGTGCACCAAGGAGATATGGATAAAATCAAGGGTGTTTATCATATTAATGCTGTTGACGAGGTGACACAGATGGAAGTAGTCTGCGCTGTTGAAAAAATTAGTGAGGCTTACTTAATCCCTGTCTTAGAGCAAATAATCGATACCTTTCCATTTAAAGTGTTAGGCCTACATACTGATAATGGCTCAGAGTACATTAATCAGCATGTAGCTAAACTATTGCAAAAGTTATTTATTGAACTCACTAAATCGAGGCCAAGGCATAGTAATGACAACGGTTTGGTGGAAAGTAAAAATGGCTCGGTTGTTAGAAAGCATTTTGGCTACATACATATTCAACAACGTTTTGCCCCGCAAATTAATGAATTCTATAACCAGCATTTTAACGACTATATTAATTTTCACAGACCTTGTTACTTCCCTGTAACCAGCATTAATAGCAAGGGTAAGCAAACTAAACTTTACCCATACGAGGCCATTATGACCCCTTACGAAAAGTTCAAATCAATTGAAAATGCTGAGCAGTATTTAAAGGAAAATGAAACCTTTGAACGACTAGATAAATTAGCGTATTCTCTGACTGATCATGAATCTGCACAAAAGATGCAGGAAGCAAAGAAGACGTTATTTGAGAAAATAACAAAAGAGCAAATAGCTGATACTATCAGCACTGAAGACTAACCGATGGACCATCATGGTGACATCTGTTCAGATGCTGCTTCAGGCTCATCTTACGATTGGAATATACTGTCTCAGCCGCACCAAGAAAAGTTAACCTCATAATAGGTGTCCTTGCACAGCTTTTACCAACTCATCATGCAAATCAATTTGGTTGCTGGAATGCGACAAGGTGTTGCAAGAAGCCACCTGACTCACTCCAGCTTCCAATAGATCACGATAGGCATTACCTGCAAATACCGCATGGACGACAACACAAACCGGCATCAACGCACTTGATTCGTGCAAGTTTTTTATTGCAGCAATTAAAGTCTGTCCAGTTGAAGCAATATCATCAATTAACACTGGCGTAAAATGTTCGTAGCCAGCTAATTCCGGCTTAGTTACTTCAACTTCACTATCACCATGGCGAGTTTTAGCTAAAATGACAAAAGGCAGTGATTCAAAGGCCGCAACCTCACTAACCCATTGTTCACTTTCACTATCAGGACCTATTAATACCGGGTTAGAAACATTAGTTTTAATCCAAGCAGCAACTGCAGGTGCTGCTGCAACCACCGTACTAGGAATGGAGTAAATCTCATCTAAGCTACGATAACGATGTAAGTGAGGGTCAACAGCAACCAACCAATCAAAAGCAGTTGAGACCAGTTTTGCAAAACTTCGTGAAGTTACTGCCTCACCAGCATGAAAACGCTTATCTTGGCGCATATAAGGCAAATAAGGTGAGACAAGCCCTACCTGTTTAGCACCCAGATCATGCAATGTGTCTGCAATAAATAGTAGCGGCAAGGCTTTGCCATCAGGTTGACTTAAATTTGCCAATACTATTACTTGTTTGCCTTTAACCTCATCAGCCAAACGAAAATAACTTTCACCATCAGGAAATTGACGCAACTGGTAATGCAGCACTGTTGCAGCTAAAGTTTTTGCTAACCGCTCAGCCAACTCTCTTTCTGAAAATAAACTTAATACCACTACTCCTGTCATAACGACTCCTTTATCCCTACAATATTCGGCTTTTGTTGATAAAACGACAAGTCAGGCCGGCTTCGCCGGCAACTTTCTAAGCCTCTAAGAGTTTAGTCTTTACAAAGCCACGAGTATTATTAAGTCTCAAACTAGTCAAACCTGCCCATGGAATAATAACGAATAAAAATAACACACCTGCTATAGAAATTGCTTCAGGTAGCTGAGCAATAACTCACCTACTATACGCGCTTCTCATTTTACTCTATGAATAATGAAACGCTTTAGTATCAAACAAATCTTGGTAACCAATCAGAACTGGTGGAACTTTCACACCAAGTACAAAGATAAAATCAGAGAAGCTATTGTCATTGGCATTGTTAAGCTGCTTAGCTGCAAACATCCTATGCGTGGCCATAAAGAGTATCATTGCAGTAATCCAAACTGTTCACACGTCAAATACATCCGCCATACCTGCAAAGCTAAAAGCTGTTCATCGTGTGGTAAAAAAGCCACAGAAGTATGGATACAACAACAGATGGCAATCTTACCCAACACTACATGGCAACACATCACATTCACCATGCCCTCTACTCTTTGGGACTGCTTTTGGACAAACAGAGAGCTTCTTAATTTACTCCCACCATTAGCAGCAAAGGTGTTACTCAAGCTTGCTAAAAACAAGAGGGTTAAACCCGGTGTATTTATCGCGCTTCACACCTTTGGCAGAGATCTAAAGCGCAATGTGCATCTTCATGCGTCAATCACTCTGGGTGGTATCAACAAAGAGTTAACACAATGGAAAAGCCTCTACTTCCATCAACCTACACTAATGTCCATGTGGCGTTATGAGGTCATTAACCTTTTTAGAAACCACCACCAGGACAAAGGGCTTATTCTGCCAAATCAGTTAGCCTCTACACTGAACCACACTTTCAACTTTAATCAACTGCTTGATCAGCTTTACCAAAAACGATGGGTAGTACATTGCGCAAAGCCCTCAAAGAATCACAAACAAAACGTTAAATACTTAGGTCGATACACCAAACGTCCTCCTATTGCTGAGTCAAAAATTAAAAACTTTGATGGGAGCAGCCTCAGTTTTAATTATCTTGATCACGTCTCTAAAACCTACAAGCAATTTAAATTAACCGCGGAAGAGTTTATTGCTCGATTTATTCAACACATTCCTGATGTTGGCTTTCGTATGGTGCGTTATTATGGGTTTCTTGCTAACCGGGTGCGAGGTGAGATGCTACCCAAAGTCAGACTCCTATTAGGTGAAACTGATCCAAACACACCCCAGGTCAATTACCGCACCTTAATGCAAAATAATTTTAACATTGACCCCTATGAATGTGTTCTATGCGGTAGCCAAATGTTTTTAGCTAACTGCTGGTATAGACAACCTAACCGTTACAAATTGCTATCAAAGCATCGTGAACTCGCCTTACTGAAAAAAATCTAATAACTTCCTAAGGGGGTAGTCCGTCCAAAACAACAAATAACAGCTAGTTTTGGCTATTGTTTGTCATAACTAACCCTGCCCCACCACTAAATCGATTTTATAAAAAATACCTGTTCTAAAATTACTCATTTTAATTGGTGGTATTTTTACCAATTGACACATTGAAATTCCTTAATATCAAGGCATACTCTAACTCACCTTTGCTCTGCGCATGTACCATTAGTAATGGCTGATCTTTTTCGACATAATCATCTAGCCTCACCTGCATCACTAGACCCGCCTCTTTAACATGAGGCGCACCAGCAAGCTTAGCAAGCCTTGCCAAATTACGATTGTCAAACTTACTCACTTGTCCCGCTTTTGATGCGACAATTTCATGAGTAAACTTAGCTGTTACGTCTATCTTTATTTAGGGGAATTGAGCTAGTTTTATCTCATAATAAACAAGGTTTTTAGTAACCTATCAAGGTAAAATAACTTGATATAAAAACTATAGTGAAATTAGTCATGCGCAGAATCATAAAAGCGATTAAAAGCCTGAGTGATTACCTGATCCTGCTGAAAAAAAATCCAGAGCTACTAAGGCCAGAGCAGTGCAGCCATTGCGGTGCAGGTGGACTATGGTCACATGGATCATATGATCGAAAACCAGATAGGAACCCAGGTAAAGGACGCTCTTTAAATCCCACCCCTGTTTTGAGATTTTATTGTCATCAATGTAAACGTACTTGTTCAACCCTACCTGAGATACTTTCTCCAAAGCGTTGGTATTGCTGGTCAGTTCAGCAGGCAGTGTTAATGAGCGTGCTCCTGGGAAAAGTATTAGCTCATCAGGTCAGGAGCAAGGTGTTAGTCGACACACCGTTGCTAGGTGGTTTCACTGGTTGGTTGACCACTTCGTTGATTACTCCTTCCATATCAAAGCACATCCGTTGTGGTTACAGCTTGGGCGACATAGTGATCCACAAGCGTTTTGGTTGGCCTGCCTTGGTGAGCATGATTTATCGAGCATCATGCTTTTTCTTAACAACACAGGAGTGAGCATCCCATAATTAATTAACGTGAAAAAAAGTTGAGATGGATATTTTCTGTAAACCTCACGACCCCACACAGTTTGAGCGTAGCATTCTCAACTCAAGTTGTGATTAACTCATTGCAAGTAGTTAAATCACACAGGAATTGCAAAATGACCAAGCCCATTCACCCAACAGCACTGTTTCGCCTAAGTGTTTTAGGTGAGCTATGTAGCCGAAATAGTTTTGAGCATGGTGAGCTCAAGAGCATTATTAAAAGGTTGTCCCAGCAAACCTACAACATTCCAGGTAGTAAGCGTGTTCACCTCAGTGCTAAAACAATTGAGAATTGGTATTACGCCTGGTTAAAGCAGGGTATTGATGGATTAGTTCCTAAAACTCGACGAGACAAAGGCCAGTGTCACATCAATCCAGAGCTACAAGAGTTAATTATTTCCACTAAACAGGAAAGCCCTTCAAGATCAATTCCGACCGTGATTAAACTCTTAGAAACTCAAGGGAAGGTAGCACGAGGTGAATTATCTCACGCAACAGTTCACCGCTTATTAGTAAAACACGGCCTGTCTAAAAGAACAGTCACACCTTCTAACCAAATTGAGCGCCGCTCATTTGAGGCGCTCACAGCTTGTGATATTTGGTATGGCGATGTCATGCATGGTCCAACGATTTACGATGGCCAAAGAAGAGTTAAAAGCTATTTGGTGAGTATTTTTGATGATGCCTCAAGGTTGGTCTGTCACAGTAAATTTTGTACTGATGAGAGTGCCATTACTATTGAGCATGTGTTGAAAGAGGCATTACTCAAACGTGGGCTTCCTGTTAAGCTCATCATTGACAACGGCCCTGCCTACCGTGCTAAAACGTTGCAAACCATTTGTGCTCGTTTGAAAATTCAATTGATTTACGGCAGGCCCTATGAACCGCAAAGCAAAGGCAAACTAGAGCGTTGGCATAGAACAGTACGCGAGCAATTCCTAGCTGAATGCAACCTGGATTCCATTCATAGTTTCAATGCGCTGAATGATCGATTTTGGGCTTGGGTTGAGCGTGTTTATCATCAAGCCTCGCAAAGCGCCCTGCCTGACAAGATGACCCCGTTACAACGCTATCAGCAAGACCTCACTAAAATTCAGCCGTTAGGTTGTTTGGCCGATAAGCTAGATGATTACTTCCTGCATCGCATTAAGCGCCGAGTCAGGAAGGATGGCACGGTAAGCTGGAATAATCGACTCTTTGAAGTTCCATTTGAACTGGCTCAACAAGAGGTTTATTTAGTGGTTGATCCGCATAGTGACTCCGCCCGTCACGTCGAATCATTGGAATATCAATACCTTGGTGCAGTGGGAGAGCTGGACAAACATAACAACCTTTCTAGAACCCGAGCTAGACCTCAGATGCCGGAACAACCAGCAAGAAAAACCTCGCTAGTTGAGATTGTTTATAACCAAGTTAAAGAGGATTTGGATATCACTGAGGAGATACCGTCTTAAACGTCAACAATAAATTGTAAAATTTTTACTAGGCATCCGCTGAAAATGGCTGCTGTGTTTTTAGGATGCCATAAATCATATGCACCATTTTTCTCATAACAGCACAAATGGCTAGCTTCTTTGGCTTGCCTTTTTTGAGCAGCTTTTCATAAAATTTCTTCAAAATAGGATTATGCCTTATAGCCACTAATGCCGGCATGTAAAGCGCCTTTCGCAACCAAGCACTACCAACCTTTGAGAGCCGTGATGAATTCAATGAAGTGCCTGATTGTGACTGGCTGGGATTTAAACCAATATGAGCAGCCAATTGTTTTGCGCCAGAAAATCTTTCAATATTATTAAAAAAAGCAGTTAGTGTTTGAGCGGTTTTATCACCAATGCCTGGGATGCTTTTAAGCAGCTCTGTGTTATTCTTCAGATCATCATCACTCGCGATCAGCTTACTAATTTCTTCCTGCAGTCGTAAAATTTCTTTTTCCATATAATCGATATGATTTTGTATAGAGCTAATAATTGTTTCTTCCGCTAGCTCCAGCCTGTTTTGTTCATTGCTGATTTGGGAGGTTAATACTTCAGATCTCTGTATCAAAGCTCTTAGAGCCTCTATATTAGCTGGCAAAGGCTGCCATAGCGTTGGAGTAAAATGATTTGAATAGTCCTTAATACTGACCGCATCGGCCTTGTCGGTCTTGTTTCGTATTAGCTGTCCTTTCATAAAAAACTTTATTCGTGCAGGATTAATTATACTGACATCACACTTCTCACTATGTAAATAAAGAGCCAATGCATTACCGTATTTACCTGTTGATTCCATGCAAAAATGAAGTGACTGATCAGATAAAGATTGCGTCCATTCTAATAACTCAGAAAAGCCCTCAGGATTATTATTAAAATGTTTAACGTGATCTTTTCCGCTAGTGGTGATAGCAGCAACAAAATCAGATTTTGCAATATCAATACCAACACAATTTTTTTTCATTTGCTAGAGCCTCTTAAATTTTATTACACTAACAAACTTGGGAAATCATAGTTCGGATCAACCTTGCAAATACAGGCTCACAATGGCCTAAGATACCGTTCGATCTCATGAACTTATGAGGGTGGAAGGGAGCTAAATCTCCTCAACAGGATTAAATCCTAAGGACGAACACGGCTTCACCTTCCGCCTACCCAAGCATCCTTGGGATTGTAGCAATATTGTCATATCTCTACAGTTATTTAAGATACAAGGATGAGTAAGATGTATCTTCAACATTTTGGCTTGAAATTTGATCCATTGGGTAAATCAAACATTATTGAATTGGCGCAGTCAAAGCGACTAGAACAGCAACTTAATGGTTTGCTAGAAACACGCGGCTTAGCAGTGATTACTGGCGACTCAGGGACAGGAAAGACCACGGCGCTAAGATACTGGAGCAATAAACTCAACCCGCTGACCCATCAAGTCATTTATCAATCAGACACTCACTTTCGGTCATTTGATGTGTACTCTCAGCTTGCCGAAAATCTAGGTTTAGAAAACTATTACCGATTCTCTAAACTTTGGAGAGACTTGAAGCAGAGCTTGATCGCGCTCTACCATGATAAAAACGTTCAGCCTATTTGGATCCTAGACGAGGCGCATCAGCTTAGTAATGATTTCATTCTACGATTACCTGACTTCCTTAATTTCAGTTTTGACAGCAAAGACGTCATGACGATTATCTTATGTGGACTCCCATCACTTCTAGCAACATTGCAGAGACCAGCCTATGAACCTATCAACTCTAGAATTCAGTGCTTTATTAGGTGGCATGCAATTGAAGATAGCAGGGATTTTGAGAGCATTATTCACGCTGCTTTTGAGAAGGCAGGAATGAGCAGCAGCTTATTCACTGAAACAGGTATTCGTGCAGTACACATGGCCACAAAAGGTAGGCTTCGTTATGTTGATAGGCTCATGCGACATGCGTTGCTAATCGCCGCTAATATGAATTTAAACCATATACCGGATGATGTCATTAATCAGGCAATTCATGAGCTAAAAGGTTAACTATTTGACACCATCTCACGCAAAATAGGTTGAGATGGTTTCTCTAAATTATTGTGGGACGTTACACTTAGCAACCGTTGGCTCATACAATCCGCCTTGTGCTTTACAAATTGCTTGAAACTTTCGCCAAGCTTGCCCACTTGATAGTATCTCTGCAGCAATTTTTACCCCTTAACCTTCGTGCACTGTTGGTGAAAACTCAATAATACTACCCGCCAAGCTTAAGGCTCGCTGCCGCAAATCCATCGGTGCTGTGAACTCGTTTTGTAGCACAGACAAAACGTCTTGTGCCTCCAAGCAAGGACCTATTCCATAACCAACAGGCTGCCTACCATCAGAGAAACAGAACTTCACTTCTAAATTAGACGCCTTGGCAACTGCTTGAAATAATTTTTTTAACTGATCAGCCATCGCCGCTGTGCGCACCTTGGCACTCTCACCAGTAGGGATATCGATTACAATATGTGAAGAACCTGCTGAGATCTTTTTTGATAACACCGATGCAACTAGCTGACCAGAGCTATCAATATCCATTGCTCGCTCAACCGTAATTAACACATCATCAGCTGGACTTAAGTCAATATTTCTACCCCAAACAATACAACCATTTTCCTGCTCAACCACTCGACGCATAGTGGCAAAGTCAATATCAACTGGCGCTAACACCTCCATCGTATCGGCCGTACCTGCTGGTGAAGTAATTGCTCGAGAAGAGGATTTAGGAATCATCAAGCCATATGCTGCCACAATAGGCACTACGATTAGGGTAGTACGATTTCCCGGCAAACCACCGATACAGTGTTTATCAACAACTAAATCAGCAGGCCATTGCAAACGCTCACCAACCTTTACCATGGCCTGAGTAAGACTAACCACTTCTTGTTGGGTCAAACGACCACCTGCACAAGCTGTTAAAAAGCTCGCAATGTGGATATCACTGTAAGTGCCACGAGTAATATCAGCAATAATTGTATCAAGCTCGGCTTGATTCAGCTCATGCCCATAAATTTTGGCTCGCAGTGAGGCTAATGACTCAAGTGGCTCTTGGTGAGCTAAAGTCACCCGCTCACCAGACTGTACCTCAAGAAGCTGCCAAGCATATTCTGATAAACCCAACTCTCCCGGCTGCAACAAGCTATCATCAACCATATTAAGCGTTGCTAAAATGCTTTTGGTAGCAGCTTGCACCTTGACACGCACATGCACCTGAAACCCTTCAGCTCGGCAAATAGGGCTGTCACGACGAATATAAGCGACTGTCTCTAAGTGAGTATCAATACAAAGACGTTTAGCAATAAGGGTTTCTGCAACACAAGGTCTATCGTTATCTTTCATAGCTCAACCATTTCTAATGAACTTTAGAATAATCCTAGAGTCCACAGTTGGTCGCACTAATCCAGTGTAATCAATTGATTTGATTGACGTATTGAAAGTGAGCGTACTCACTTTGTTGGTGAAGAGCGAATCTTTCAAATAGTCAGGCGAATCAAGTGGCTGCGCTGGGTAGTGTGACTCAACTGCGGACTCTAGGATAATACAAGAGCTTATAGAAACCAACTATTCTTAAAAGGGCAAGTTTACAACAGAGTCTATAGGCAGGTAAGTTTCGATTTTTTCAAAACCTTTACGGATAACAGGTCCTGTCTATAATCGGCGCTGTTGCATAAATCCTTTTCACACTTCGTCTTGCTGATTTGTGTGTTGCTTTTGCTCCATGGCTCGCTACGCTGCGCTTTACTTACGCAAAAGCAACACACAAATCAGTCTATCTACCCTTTTTTACCATCTATTTATGCAACAACACCACGCAGCTAACAGGCAAATATGGCGTTTTCAGGTTTTATTATCTAAATTAATGCTCTAACGGCCTGGCCTAGTAAACCTGGAACGGGACCCGGTTTGATTTTCTGGTCGACGACTTCCAGCAAGATCATACTGCTTCCTAAGATTATGGTATTGAGCCCTTGCAGCCTGCGCTTGCTTTAAATGCTTCAGATAATCTTTTTGAGCAGTTTGATACGCTTCACTCGAAGTACCCCAACTTACCTTCCTAAGCGCCACCCTTCTTTTGTCAGCAAGTCTAGCCAGGCGAATTTGCTGACAAAACTGCTTTTTTAACAGACCCATCGCTACACGAGCCTTTCTAGCGGCATACCCCCCGCTAGCTTAGTAGGACTAGCTCGCCGATAAACTTGACGAGCCGGTTCAGCCCTTACATCTCGTGTTACACCAGGCTTAGTAGCTTTGGCCAAAGGCTGACTAACTTTTGTTGCTGCCTTTTTAGGTGAGCGTTTTTCAAGCTCTACCTGAACGGCTGCTAAACGGCCAGTATACTTTGCTGTTTCTCGCTTCAAGTGCTCTTGACCTAACTTTGTTTGAAGAACTTCCTCCGCCCTTTTTAAGCGCAGTAGATGTGTTGTAAGCAACTTCTTATCCTTTATCAATTCACTCGTTGGCTTACGCGTTACATTCTCTTTCGACAAAGCTTCCAAGCGATCAGAGATTTCATCTTGCTGCTGCTGTTGTCTCACTTCCTCTTTTTTTTCCAACCTTCGTTCATCAGCAACCTGTTGCATTAGTGCAATGGCAGGGTCGCTGGAGACATGAACAGTTGAGGGTGTTTTTTCGCCCCTTAACTTATCAAGCCTTGCTTGCAACTCATCAACTGTTGGGGGTGCTTTCTTATATTCTGACATCCAGAAACCCTTTTATTAATCTTGCTAGAATGTAGGCAATGTAGCACAAGGCTCTAACAACTAGATTATTCTTATACCCTGTAGGCAATTTAAATGTGTGGTATTTAACTAAAACACTATCGGAAATTGACCCAAATCAAACTACGAATGATAACTGTTATCATTTGCATTGACTTTTCATCCAGGCATCAGCATAATCCGCCCTACGATGACTCTAAACCAATTAAAAGCTGGCGATCAGGCCAAAATTACAGGCTTTGCCAAAGGTGAACGCGCCTATCGGCAGAAATTGCTTTCTATGGGCTTAACTCCTGGCAGCGAAGTCCATATTATACGTTTCGCACCCCTAGGCGACCCCATTCAGCTCAACGTTCGTGGCTTTAACTTAAGCCTACGCAAGCATGAAGCCAGTGCTATCAAGGTTGAAAAATTACAATCATGACTCAAAAAAAACGCATTGCCTTAATTGGCAACCCTAATTCGGGTAAAACAACACTATTTAATGCCTTAACCGGTGCACGACAAAAAGTTGGTAACTGGCCTGGAGTAACGATTGATAAAAAAATTGGCCTATTAACACTTGAACAACAAGACGTTAATGTTGTCGATCTCCCTGGCACTTATAACCTCAGCACTGTCACTGCAAATAATTCTATCGATGAGCAAATAGCCATTGACTACATGCTTAGCAATGAAGCTGACCTTATCATCAATGTAATCGATGCCTCGAACTTGGAACGCAACTTATTTCTCACTACTCAGCTTAGTGAATTAGGCATTCCTTTAATTCTTGCTGTCAATATGACTGATATTGCAAAACGCAAAGGCCTAAGCATCGACTACAAAAAGCTAGCACAACAGCTAAACTGCTCTGTCGTACCACTAACAGCCAATAAACGCCAAGGTATTAAAGAACTCAAGACAAACATTCAACAAAACCTAACTAACCAAAAGACTCAACAAGCCTGTGCTAGCTACCCAACGCTAGTTGAACTAGCCATTACTGAACTGCAACAAGACTTTGCTCAAACCCATACTCAAGAACAAGCTCGCTATCTAGCATTACACTTACTCGACGATGATTTATATGCTAAACGTCAAGCTAACTTAGCGCTTAATGCTAAGGCTAAAGGTTTGCGACAGCGTATTGAAACTGAGCTTGATGATGAGGCAGATATTCTTATTGCTGATGCGCGTTATACTTTTATTAACGAAATTACCAGACAAGTACTGCAACGCTCAGCAACTACCCGAGTTAATATCACCAAGCTTATTGATAAAGTAGTACTCAATCGCTTCTTAGGAATCCCAATCTTTTTATTTGTAATGTATTGCATGTTTTTATTCGCCATTAACGTTGGCGGAGCATTTCAAGACTTTTTCGATATCGGTAGTAATACTTTATTCGTTTATGGCTTAGCCCATTTACTCACCTTACTGCACTTCCCCGTTTGGCTGACAGCGTTACTCAGTGAAGGAGTCGGTAAAGGGATCAACACTACCATTACCTTTATCCCCGTTATTGGCGGTATGTTTTTGTTTTTATCTTTCCTAGAGGCTTCTGGTTATATGACACGCGCTGCTTTTGTAGTGGACCGTTTAATGCGCGCTATTGGCTTACCTGGCAAGTCTTTTGTACCGATGATTGTTGGCTTTGGCTGCAACGTACCTGCCATTATGGGAGCGCGTACTTTAGAAAATCAACGCGATCGTATTCTCACCATCCTTATGAGTCCATTTATGTCTTGTGGTGCAAGACTAGCAATCTTTGCCGTCTTTACTGCTGCCTTTTTTCCCAAGGGCGGGCAAAACGTTGTGTTCGTGCTGTACTTAATTGGCATTCTGATGGCAATCTTAACCGGGTTAATTTTGCGTAAAACCCTACTAAAAGGCAAACCTTCGCCATTAGTACTTGAAATGCCTCCCTACCACCTACCAACCTTGCGTGCTTTAGCTAACCAAACCTGGCATCGTTTGAAAAAATTTCTCTATAAGGCGGGTAAATTTATTATTCCTATCTGTGTACTAATCGGCACGCTAAATGCCTTTACTTTAGATGGCAAGCTTAACACGAATGATAGTAGCCAAAACTCCGTACTCTCAGTTGTGGCTAAAGAGGTTACCCCGCTCTTTGCCCCTATGGGAATCAAGCAAGACAACTGGCCAGCTACAGTTGGTTTAATTACTGGGACCTTAGCGAAAGAAGTTGTAGTTGGAACCTTAAATACGCTCTACACCCAAACTGGCCACCTTCCTATGCATACCGAGCAGTTTAATTTCTGGGGAGGGCTTAAAGCTGCAGCGCTTTCGGTTCCTAATAACCTAGCCTCACTAGGAGACAGCCTAGGCAACCCTGTACTTGCTAGTGCGCCATTACAAAACGTTAACCAAGGCGTATTTGGTGTGATGTATCTCGCCTTTGGTGGTCAAGCTGCTGCTTTTGCTTACTTGCTATTTATTTTGCTCTATATGCCTTGTGTCTCTGCTATGGCAGTAATGCTACGCGAACTTAATCGAGCTTGGACGGCCTTTTCTATTGCTTGGACAACAGGACTTGCTTACGGAACCGCTACCTTTGCCTACCAAGCACTAACTTTTGCTGAGCACCCTATTGCATCTAGCTGCTGGTTAGCAGGAATTGCTGCCAGCTTTTTTATCACCATCTTTACTATGCGCCATCTTTCCAATAGAACACCTAAACAAAAGCTACCTTTAATACGGCGTTCTGCCACCACAGGAGAGTCCTCATGACCCCTTCAGAGCTTCGCCTACATTTGCGCCTTAATCGTGTGTGTAATCTACATGACTTAACTGTGCGCTTTAATACCGACCCTGGCATTATTCGCGATGTACTCAAGATCTGGATCAGTAAGGGTAAAGTTTGCTGCAAACAAAAAACTGAAAACTGTGGCGGCAGTTGCTCTCGCTGCCATCCTCACATGACTGAGCTTTATGAGTGGCTGGGGTAGTTTTCAAAAAAACCTTGCTGATCAGCCCCCTTTCAACTGATTTTCGCACGGCTTTTGCTCCATGGCTCGCTGCGCTTTACTTACGCAAAAGCCGTGCGAAAATCAATGAGCAACCCAAATAAAGCTTCAAAACATTTAAAAACATACACCTCTTTACTTCTCACCCCATGCTACAAATCTCCACCACTCCCTGCTAGACTGACGCAAAATCTGAGGGGATATTATGTTTAGCAACGAGCGCTCTGACCTACGTCAATTCTACTTCGAATGCTGGGAGAAATATCAAAACAAACAACCACTCGATACGCTCGAACAACAAATCCTTAATGCTATTCTTTTGCACCCTGAGTACCACGCCATCTTTAAGGACTTCGATCATTTTATTGATGAGGACTACTCCCCAGAGGCCGGTGAAACCAATCCATTTTTACATTTAGGTTTACATATTGGCTTACAAGAGCAGATTAGCACTGACCGTCCTGCGGGCATCAATCAAGTCTATCAACAACTCTGCCAAACGCTTGATCCACATGAAGTAGAACACCAAATGATGGCCTGCCTAACCGAGATGATTTGGCAAGCGCATCAAACTGGTAGCTTCCCTGATGAGCAAGAATATTTGCGGCAATTACAGGCGTTGTTGGATTAGCGAGTCGCAGACTTACCCCTACTTAAGTAAACATCTAGCACTTGCTGAAGTTTTTCCTTCGCATCCTTTTCTCCATGTGAGTTTTGCCAAATATGAAATCTCATTGCCCCGTACAATTGATTGTTAGTCATCGCTTGGAGTTCTTTTTCATATGCCTTATCAAGAAAAGGGTTTTCTTCACGCATTTTTCTCTCCTAATTAGTGACTGACAGAAAACCTACTAATTCTTAGTCTTTGTTGTTTTATTACACTTTCATTTTTTTATATCCGCGCGAGATCATAATAAAAATAGCATGTTAAGCCCTGGCCGCGTACAAAAAAATGAAATCTCGCTGTTTTGATACGAAAAAAAGCATCCTGCTTTCTGGAATACAATGGGATATTCTGAGGCTGACTAGGCAGCTAACGGTGGGCTGCGACCTCGAATGCGTTTTTTTAGTCGCGCTGCTTTCCTTTGCTCAGCTCTTTGTATAAGACTTCCGATACGATCTATGTTTTTTCCAACAATCGCTAAGCCAACATAACTCTTAAAGCCATCAATGCCGTGATCTAGGCATTGATCCAACCCATGAACTTCAAGAGCATTAATACTGGATTCTACCGCAGAATGCTTTTGTTTCGCTTTCACAAACGAGTCTGACTTTTCAATTTCCTGTGCTTCCTTTGAGAGTCGACCTTTTCTCGGCAATGCAACAACTTCCAAAATATCTGCTAACGCAGATTGATTTTCTTTTGAATGAAAGCCCTTATCAAAACTACATGTGTTTAACTCTGGGAACTTTTGTTGGGTCTCTTGAACCATAGATACGGCGACCTTGTCATCAGTCTCATTCTCCATCACACGATGATGCAATATAAATTGGTGTTGATCCTCCAAGACACAGACTTTCATTCCTAATTCGACTGGTACACCAGCCTTTCCTTTTACAATCCATTCAGTATGTGGCTGAAAGACAGAAAAGACTTTTTCTTCATGCGGGATCTTTTCATCCAATAATATTCGGCGTTTAATTTGATCAACTTGGCGATCTGCATGAACCGTGAACATTTCTATACTTTCAACCAGTGGCGCATCTTGCGGCTTCAGTAGATCGGCTTTCTGGATAGCGTTTATTGAGGCATGTGCTTTATCTAAATATTTTTGCGCAATATTGAGATACTCCTGATGAGCATCCTTGATTGCCTTGTCCTTTTTGTTTTGTTGATCTGCTTGCTTGCTCTTACTGCGCTTTTTTAGTTGAGCTATTCGCATGAGCCGTTTCAGATGCTTGATGTTATATCGATATTGACGCCAGTCACTCAATCCGCTGTGTTCACACAGCTTGGCCACCTGCTGAATTATTTTGCGCATTGCGTCAAACAGTAAGCTTATGTCTGTTGGAAAATGTACGTCTGTTTCAACCACAAAGGAATCGCAACGGCCTCGCAGAGGCTCACTTTTTTTTAACAATGAATGACCAGCTTTCACAACAACTTGATTAATCTCATCTAACAACTCGGGAGTGAGTAGCGAGACATTGTCTTTAATTGTTTGCAGCTGATACTCTATTTTATCGAAAAAATCAGCATGCCCTAGCATTTCACGAATGGTTTTATGTTGATTCACAAGTTCATGCAGTCGATCATAATCACAATTTAGACTCAGGCGGAGTACTCCCATGACCAATATTTTCCATAATTCCATACCAGGGCGTCCATTATTCTTGTCAACCTCAGGTGCAATCTGAGCCTCTAGTAGTTCGAAAATCTCCTTCCGTACAGAGGGTGTACTATAAATAAACTGTAGCCCTTTTAATAATTTTGGAATGTCATCCCGTGATTTAGAGCTGATTTGAATTTTAGAAATATCTACTTGGCCAATTTGCATTTGTGGATTTTGGGCTAGTCTTGTCATTCTTGCTTTCCAGTGAAGAGTTACCATGCTGTGGCGAAAAATCATCGAAGATTAAGGCATTATATCGAAAATAAGCTGTAAATAGCTGGAAAACGAGTATTTAGTGCTGTTTTTTGAAAATCTTCATGTGACCAGTTCGCCCCGAAACATTGAAAATAAAAGGCTTTGCGGGTTTTCTGTCAGTCACTAATTATTATTATCCTAGAATCCGCAGTTGATCACACTACCCAGCGCAGCCTCTTGATTTGCCTGACTATTTGAAAGGTTCATTCGTCACCAATAAGGTGAGTACGCTCACTTTCAATACGTCAATCAAATCAATTGACTACATTGGATTAGTCTGATCAACTGCGGATTCTAGGATTATCAAACTAATTAATGAACTTGCTGCTGGCAATGCGTTTCTTTCACCATAAAAGACAACAACAAACCAACAACAAAAGCAATGGGCATAATCAACATCACGTGATGATATGCAGCCATTGAATAAACTGGCACTCCATTTGCCATCTTGTGATCCCAGCCCAGATTCAAAATCCAACCTGAGAACGGCAAGCCTAATGCACCACCAAGCAAACAAGTCATCGACACGATGCTAACCGCCGTACCCGTTAAGATACTAGGGTTATGCTCAGCAGCAAGTGGGTAGCTAATCACCTGTGAACAAGTAATCACACCCAATAAAAAGAACCATACAGCCAAGCTAGTTACTGACAAGCCCGGTATATAAATAATTGCCAAAATAGCCACTAAAGAAAAAATTGCGCCAACAAACATAGGCAAGCGACGTTGTTTAATGCGATCAGAGATATACCCCATTAACGGTGAACCAACGATACTACCCAAAAACAACATGCTGCAAATAAATGCTGCTTGACCGCTGCTAAATTTATCTACCTGCACCAAATATAAATGACCCCACATAGCGCCTAATAAAAAAATCGGCAAGTTCAATAAACTCGTATATACCCCACCGATCCAATTTTGTGGATTACTTAATACCATACGAATGCTTAGCCATAAGCCCTGCGCTTTAAGGCGTTGATATTCTTCTGTGGCCTTTTCTAAGTGATATTTAGGGCGATCTTGTACAACCAACCAAATCCAAGCAATCAGTACAATACCTAGCGCACCATCAAACATCATCGCCTCACGCCAACCAAACTTATTAATCAAATAAGTCGCTGGCATTTGTGCCACCCAGCCACCCGCAAATGCCATGGTGACAATTAACCCTGTAATCAACGCCATGCGTCGCGGTGGAAACCAACGTGAAGCCAACCGCACCCCGCTTAAGAAGCAGAATGAACCACCAAATCCCACCACAATCCGTGCAATTGCTGCAACCCAAATAGAATCTGCCAAGCCAAAGGCAAAAGTACCTACCGTACAAAAAGTCATCGCCATTAAGATTAACTTGCGTGTTGAATAACGATCGAGCAGATTACCCGCTACAAAAAGCAAACCGGCATTCGCATAAAAATAAAGAGAAGTAATATGCCCAAGCTCATTAGCGTTAATATGAAACTGAGCCATCAACGAGGCACTGAGTGAGTTGACAATATTGAGCTGGATAAATTCGTAGAAGAACAATAAACCACCTGACAACCCCGCCAACCAAGCTAAAAAATGCTCAGAGGCTAAGGTTTTACGCTCAAGCGCTGCAGTGATAATGGCCATATTTTATATTTTCAACAAGTTACCGGCCCACACCGGATTAGAAAGCCGGCATTATAATGGATTGCCTCTAGCTCAGCAATGAAATCTGAGCAATCACAACACAGTAAATTTTACTTTCAAAAAAAATCATATAAAAGAATTGTTATATCAATGGTATTTCATTATTATGCTGTGAAAAAATAATAACAAGGATCCGTTATGCCTAACATCACTTACTCCTATCATGGCCGCTTATTTGCCAGCGATGAGCACTTACTTGATAGCCTTTTAGATAACAACTCTATAGAAAAACAACTAGAGCTTGGTAAGCGCCTAGGCCAAGGCAGCTATGGGGAGGTCTATGAAGCACTTCCTAAAGAACCCGATAGCATAAGCTACCCTAACCTCGTCATCAAAATGGGCTATGCCGAAACAGAAGCACTTCGAGAGCAGCTCCGCAAAGAAGCTAATATGTTTCGCTTGGTACATGGTGGCCCCGCCTATATTAACTTCCATGGCGAGCGATACTTTTTACTTTGCAAACGACTTCCCGGAAAAACCTTAAAGCACTACCTTGATGATCAGGCACTACCGCGCAGCGAAAAACTTCGCCTTCTAAAGCAAGTCTTTCTAATGCTAGAAGAACAGCTACATCGTAAGGGTATCTTTCATGGTGATTTAAAGCCTGACAACATCATGGTTGAGCTACAAGATGGTGGTAGCTACCAAATTAATTTTATTGACTTTGGCTGGTCTTACTTAACAACCGAACAAGCAACTGGCGCCGAGATTGATTCTAATAAAACCCCAGTTCGGAGTTAATAGTGATCAAGTAATTAAATTCTAATTGCTTGGCAACCTTTTCACTGCAGTAATTGTTAATGGCTCAATAATATAAGCAGCCAACCCAGCAACAAGATGTGTAATAGCATTTGCAACCGAGCGATGTCTGGTGTGCCAAATATGAAACTTATGTTTCAAGCAGCCAAAAACAGTCTCAATGATCCCTCGCTGATTTAATAACTGTTGCTCGTGATCGCTAAGTGGCTGCGCATTTTTCATATTTTTTCTTTTGCGTGTAATTAACTTCAAACCGCTATCAAGTAGTTTTTCAAAAACAGCCTTCCCAATATAGCCTTTATCTCCGAAGGCCAAACCCTCCAGCCCTTCAAACAATGAGACACCTGCAGCTAAATCATGATGATTGCCGGGCGTGACTTTAAAGGCGATTAACTCACCTATGTCATTGATTACTAAATGAAGTTTCAGACCAAAAAACCAACCAACAGATGTTTTTCCAAGTTTTGCAACCGCTTTAAATGTGCGGTGGCGTTTAGTGCGTTTAATGTGACAGTTTGGTAGGCAACTTGAGTCAATGTAGTAAATGCCACTACGCCTGCCACCGTTAAGAGTAATAAAAATTGTCAGTGGCATTAGCGCTCTAGGCATCAATTCAATAAAACGTGAGTAACTGGGTAAATTAGGGAAGTAATGTCCCCAGTATGTTCTTAGAAAGCCAGTATAAAAATATTTAAAGTTTCTATAGCCGATCATTTGGAACAAAATCATGATTGTCATAATCTCGCTATAAGCTAAACAACAAGGTGGACCTGACTTTTTTTCTGCAGATGAAGGGAGTAGATCTTTGCGCTCAAGTGCTGCAAATTCCTCAGCAAAATCATCTATGCGACAAAATAACTCTATAACCTCGCGCTCATGTATCATAACCACATCCATTATTAGTAATAATTTCAAAAGGTTATATAAGTTTTTCACTAAATCCAAGGCTGCCATAACTCCGAACTGGGGTTAATAAAAGACATTACTGGCACCCCAGCAGACAACAAGAAGAAACCAACTTAGCCCCCCACCCTTATCAAGATATTTATTCGTTAAGCGCTATCTTAAGCTACTTTGGCCCACATCAATACGATTACCTTTTCCTCAGAAACTTTTGCCAAGATCAACCCCACAGTATCGAGGAAGTTTGCCAAGCCATTCAAACTGAAATTGTACGGCCCAATGTCGAATCAGCACGGCTAAAGCAAATTTGGCAACTCATTTATAGAGAACCAATGGATCCTCAAGTCACCCAATACCTTAGTATTAATGATAACGCGGCACTCACTACTTGGCTTCAACAACAAGATGCAAGTCTAGGTGATATCAACGATAATGACTTAGCTTGGATAGATCGCGCCTCAATATACAAACACTACAAAAAAAATCTTATCAACTATTGTACCAAGACATTTCGCACAGACGATTCTACTCAGTTTATTACTGATGACATAAGAATTCGCCTGCCCAGACGTTACAATCAAGCGCCTAAACCCTTACTAGATCATGCACTACGAATAGTACAAAGTCGCTACTTAATTAACAAAATACTGCGTGAGAATAGATAGAGCGTTATTTTGTCTGTAAAAACCAACTTCAGTACTTAGAAAAACCTTTAAAATTCTAAATGGCACTCTATTGTACCTGTCTCATCGCATAATATCTTAAATTAATTATGCTAATCAATCTAAAAAATTATTTATACCTCAAATTTTTCTCCTCTCAAAATAAATTATTAACTTTTAGGTAATAGCAATTATATCTCGTTAATAAGAACAAGAATGATCTATCCTAAAACCCTATGAAGCCTTATTATTCACTTCAACTTAAGTATCTAGGTGATCCGCTCCACTGGTCATCAATTTCCACTAAAACAGCTGATACGAGCCTTAGGCACGATTCAGTATTAGGGAAAATTCCAACTGTATGCGTCCTTCTTTTTACCTCTCTGTTTACGCGCTCAGCTATGTTACTGGTTCTTAATCTTTTTTGATGCGGCCTGTCAAAGTTCATCACTACTAAGCCCTCCGGTATATTCACTTCCAACCAAGAAGAAAGCTCTGGTGCTGTTTGCTGATATTTATCTACCGCCATAGCCAATAGTCTTTCCGACTCATGAATGTTTGAGGCATTAAATATAGCTGTAATCTCCTCAGCTACTGGTTCCTTCATTGAGCGCTTTGGTATGTGAGCCTGAGCATTTTGCTGCAAATGAAATTGGCAGCGTTGCCAAGGAACACTGGGGAACACAGCTCTTCTAGCGGCTTTTAGGCCAGTATGAGCGTCGCTAGTAATCAACTCAATACCATGTATACCTCGCTCAACCAACTGCTGAAGAAAATCACGCCAATGTACCTGAGCCTCTGATAACGCAACAGAAACACCTAGCACTGTTCTCTTGCCGGTTGATTCATCAAAGCCATAGGCTATCAATACCGCACAGTCTTGTACTGTGCCGCTAGTGCGCACCTTCTCATAACGTGCATCTAGCCAAAGATATTTTATCTTTCCTAACGGCTTATTTCGCCATTTCTTTAAATCTTCATCCAACAATTTAGCGCAACGGCTTACCTCTGTGCTTGAAATATCTGTTCCACAGAGTTGCTTTAGCACCTTTTCAACTTTGCGCGTGGAAACCCCATGCACATACATTTCAGCGACAGCCAGCTTAAGTGCTCTATCAGAGCGTACACCTCGCTCTAAGACTGATGGATAGAAGGCTTCATTGGAGTCTCTAACCTGCGGTATCTGTAGCTCAAGCTGACCTTGACCTGTGTTAATTAACCTTGGTTTAAAGCCGTTCGCATATCCGTTTCTATCGCCAGTTCGCTCATAAGGACTGGCATTTAAATGGCGCTCCCTTTCTATTAACATAGCCTCATTCATCAACCTGGAGACAAGCTTAGGTAAAGCTTCAAACCCCTCCATCGCTAAAACATGTATGGCTTCTTCGATTAAGTTCTCATTTTTATAGCAGCTCATTGTCATTACTCTTTTTTGGTTAAGTTTACCTTAAAAGGAATTTCTAATCTGACTGAGTCGCCTGCTTATTTTCAGCAAGTCAATGGAATTTACAGAAAGGATGGCGCACTAGCTGAGAATAATAGAAACCTCATGCTCCACCAACTGTTTGCTATAGATGATAAAGAAGCACTACTTCAGTGGTTTAAAGAAAAAAGTCCTCAACCAAGCTTAATTCGCACAGAAGATTTAGACTCAATCAAACGCGAACACTGTTTAGAATACTATGAAGAATCTCTAGCAACTCACTGTCTAGGCTTTCTTACTACAGCAGGCTTCAAAAAAAACCAGCTTGATGAAGTAAAGGCATCACTTCCTACACACCTTAACCAAGCTGGCAATACTTTATTAAAAAAAGCCATTAGAGCTGCTGGATTAATGTACTTAGAGAATCTTATTAATACGAATAATGAACTAGCAAGCTTATTACTTGTCGCTGGTAAAGAAAATCTACAAGGCCTATTAAGTGCAGTCATACCGCCAGCTCACGCCAACCTAACTGAGCTACTTGCTCCAACGGACTTTCATCAACTTTGGCAACAGCACCTTACACCCTTACTAAACTATCAACATATCAAAGAAACCAGGAAAACCGTTGCAGCATTAAATCAACTCTCACCTGGCGAAGTTCTAAAAAGAACAGGAGTGAACTTAACCCAAATAACTACTAACTCAAAACCTATAGCATACCTACTAAAAAACTATCAAATACAACTAGAGGCCCATCTTATCAACATGGCCTTTGATGAGCTAACTATTTTAAGCGAGCATGACCCTGAGGTTGACAGAATTACTGAATACTACGACCCCGTAGCACAAAGACTAATGGATCAGCCACAAGAATGGCACAAATTGAGAAACTCTCTTTGCTTTTCCATTGCACTTATCAAAGCTCTACAGCAATATGAAAATGCGCTAGGCTTTTCTGGAAACCTCGCCTATGGAGACTATGTCTTTAAGAAGGTCTCTCAGCACTCAATACATGAACTTTGTAAATTCATCGTTACTCAAGAACCATTGGGACTACGAGCAGATTCTTTTTTTATTTTCCTACTTGATCAAAAAGAAAGCCTTGGTTTAAACGAAGCGCTACAACCGTTACTAAGTATTGGAAGATTACAAACCTGCTTTGAAAAACAACTTTACTGTAACGTCCCACAATAATTTAGAGAAACCATCTCAACCTATTTTGCGTGAGATGGTGTCAAATAGTTAACCTTTTAGCTCATGAATTGCCTGATTAATGACATCATCCGGTATATGGTTTAAATTCATATTAGCGGCGATTAGCAACGCATGTCGCATGAGCCTATCAACATAACGAAGCCTACCTTTTGTGGCCATGTGTACTGCACGAATACCTGTTTCAGTGAATAAGCTGCTGCTCATTCCTGCCTTCTCAAAAGCAGCGTGAATAATGCTCTCAAAATCCCTGCTATCTTCAATTGCATGCCACCTAATAAAGCACTGAATTCTAGAGTTGATAGGTTCATAGGCTGGTCTCTGCAATGTTGCTAGAAGTGATGGGAGTCCACATAAGATAATCGTCATGACGTCTTTGCTGTCAAAACTGAAATTAAGGAAGTCAGGTAATCGTAGAATGAAATCATTACTAAGCTGATGCGCCTCGTCTAGGATCCAAATAGGCTGAACGTTTTTATCATGGTAGAGCGCGATCAAGCTCTGCTTCAAGTCTCTCCAAAGTTTAGAGAATCGGTAATAGTTTTCTAAACCTAGATTTTCGGCAAGCTGAGAGTACACATCAAATGACCGAAAGTGAGTGTCTGATTGATAAATGACTTGATGGGTCAGCGGGTTGAGTTTATTGCTCCAGTATCTTAGCGCCGTGGTCTTTCCTGTCCCTGAGTCGCCAGTAATCACTGCTAAGCCGCGTGTTTCTAGCAAACCATTAAGTTGCTGTTCTAGTCGCTTTGACTGCGCCAATTCAATAATGTTTGATTTACCCAATGGATCAAATTTCAAGCCAAAATGTTGAAGATACATCTTACTCATCCTTGTATCTTAAATAACTGTAGAGATATGACAATATTGCTACAATCCCAAGGATGCTTGGGTAGGCGGAAGGTGAAGCCGTGTTCGTCCTTAGGATTTAATCCTGTTGAGGAGATTTAGCTCCCTTCCACCCTCATAAGTTCATGAGATCGAACGGTATCTTAGGCCATTGTGAGCCTGTATTTGCAAGGTTGATCCGAACTATGATTTCCCAAGTTTGTTAGTGTAATAAAATTTAAGAGGCTCTAGCAAATGAAAAAAAATTGTGTTGGTATTGATATTGCAAAATCTGATTTTGTTGCTGCTATCACCACTAGCGGAAAAGATCACGTTAAACATTTTAATAATAATCCTGAGGGCTTTTCTGAGTTATTAGAATGGACGCAATCTTTATCTGATCAGTCACTTCATTTTTGCATGGAATCAACAGGTAAATACGGTAATGCATTGGCTCTTTATTTACATAGTGAGAAGTGTGATGTCAGTATAATTAATCCTGCACGAATAAAGTTTTTTATGAAAGGACAGCTAATACGAAACAAGACCGACAAGGCCGATGCGGTCAGTATTAAGGACTATTCAAATCATTTTACTCCAACGCTATGGCAGCCTTTGCCAGCTAATATAGAGGCTCTAAGAGCTTTGATACAGAGATCTGAAGTATTAACCTCCCAAGTCAGCAATGAACAAAACAGGCTGGAGCTAGCGGAAGAAACAATTATTAGCTCTATACAAAATCATATCGATTATATGGAAAAAGAAATTTTACGACTGCAGGAAGAAATGAGTAAGCTGATCGCGAGTGATGATGATCTGAAGAATAACACAGAGCTGCTTAAAAGCATCCCAGGCATTGGTGATAAAACCGCTCAAACACTAACTGCTTTTTTTAATAATATTGAAAGATTTTCTGGCGCAAAACAATTGGCTGCTCATATTGGTTTAAATCCCAGCCAGTCACAATCAGGCACTTCATTGAATTCATCACGGCTCTCAAAGGTTGGTAGTGCTTGGTTGCGAAAGGCGCTTTACATGCCGGCATTAGTGGCTATAAGGCATAATCCTATTTTGAAGAAATTTTATGAAAAGCTGCTCAAAAAAGGCAAGCCAAAGAAGCTAGCCATTTGTGCTGTTATGAGAAAAATGGTGCATATGATTTATGGCATCCTAAAAACACAGCAGCCATTTTCAGCGGATGCCTAGTAAAAATTTTACAATTTATTGTTGACGTTTATGACGGTATCTCCTCAGTGATATCCAAATCCTCTTTAACTTGGTTATAAACAATCTCAACTAGCGAGGTTTTTCTTGCTGGTTGTTCCGGCATCTGAGGTCTAGCTCGGGTTCTAGAAAGGTTGTTATGTTTGTCCAGCTCTCCCACTGCACCAAGGTATTGATATTCCAATGATTCGACGTGACGGGCGGAGTCACTATGCGGATCAACCACTAAATAAACCTCTTGTTGAGCCAGTTCAAATGGAACTTCAAAGAGTCGATTATTCCAGCTTACCGTGCCATCCTTCCTGACTCGGCGCTTAATGCGATGCAGGAAGTAATCATCTAGCTTATCGGCCAAACAACCTAACGGCTGAATTTTAGTGAGGTCTTGCTGATAGCGTTGTAACGGGGTCATCTTGTCAGGCAGGGCGCTTTGCGAGGCTTGATGATAAACACGCTCAACCCAAGCCCAAAATCGATCATTCAGCGCATTGAAACTATGAATGGAATCCAGGTTGCATTCAGCTAGGAATTGCTCGCGTACTGTTCTATGCCAACGCTCTAGTTTGCCTTTGCTTTGCGGTTCATAGGGCCTGCCGTAAATCAATTGAATTTTCAAACGAGCACAAATGGTTTGCAACGTTTTAGCACGGTAGGCAGGGCCGTTGTCAATGATGAGCTTAACAGGAAGCCCACGTTTGAGTAATGCCTCTTTCAACACATGCTCAATAGTAATGGCACTCTCATCAGTACAAAATTTACTGTGACAGACCAACCTTGAGGCATCATCAAAAATACTCACCAAATAGCTTTTAACTCTTCTTTGGCCATCGTAAATCGTTGGACCATGCATGACATCGCCATACCAAATATCACAAGCTGTGAGCGCCTCAAATGAGCGGCGCTCAATTTGGTTAGAAGGTGTGACTGTTCTTTTAGACAGGCCGTGTTTTACTAATAAGCGGTGAACTGTTGCGTGAGATAATTCACCTCGTGCTACCTTCCCTTGAGTTTCTAAGAGTTTAATCACGGTCGGAATTGATCTTGAAGGGCTTTCCTGTTTAGTGGAAATAATTAACTCTTGTAGCTCTGGATTGATGTGACACTGGCCTTTGTCTCGTCGAGTTTTAGGAACTAATCCATCAATACCCTGCTTTAACCAGGCGTAATACCAATTCTCAATTGTTTTAGCACTGAGGTGAACACGCTTACTACCTGGAATGTTGTAGGTTTGCTGGGACAACCTTTTAATAATGCTCTTGAGCTCACCATGCTCAAAACTATTTCGGCTACATAGCTCACCTAAAACACTTAGGCGAAACAGTGCTGTTGGGTGAATGGGCTTGGTCATTTTGCAATTCCTGTGTGATTTAACTACTTGCAATGAGTTAATCACAACTTGAGTTGAGAATGCTACGCTCAAACTGTGTGGGGTCGTGAGGTTTACAGAAAATATCCATCTCAACTTTTTTTCACGTTAATTAATTATGGGATGCTCACTCCTGTGTTGTTAAGAAAAAGCATGATGCTCGATAAATCATGCTCACCAAGGCAGGCCAACCAAAACGCTTGTGGATCACTATGTCGCCCAAGCTGTAACCACAACGGATGTGCTTTGATATGGAAGGAGTAATCAACGAAGTGGTCAACCAACCAGTGAAACCACCTAGCAACGGTGTGTCGACTAACACCTTGCTCCTGACCTGATGAGCTAATACTTTTCCCAGGAGCACGCTCATTAACACTGCCTGCTGAACTGACCAGCAATACCAACGCTTTGGAGAAAGTATCTCAGGTAGGGTTGAACAAGTACGTTTACATTGATGACAATAAAATCTCAAAACAGGGGTGGGATTTAAAGAGCGTCCTTTACCTGGGTTCCTATCTGGTTTTCGATCATATGATCCATGTGACCATAGTCCACCTGCACCGCAATGGCTGCACTGCTCTGGCCTTAGTAGCTCTGGATTTTTTTTCAGCAGGATCAGGTAATCACTCAGGCTTTTAATCGCTTTTATGATTCTGCGCATGACTAATTTCACTATAGTTTTTATATCAAGTTATTTTACCTTGATAGGTTACTAAAAACCTTGTTTATTATGAGATAAAACTAGCTCAATTCCCCTAAATAAAGATAGACGTAACACTTTTTTACAAAGCAACGAAAACGAAATGCACAGCCGCACTATTCTCTCCCATTGATGAAGTTGCTCGGGTAAGGCTTTATCAGGCAGTACAGTCTCTTGCTAGCAGCACACAAGCACAAGTAGAAATTAGCATCGGTTATGGTGAAGCGAAATCTAGCAGCCCCCTAACATTAAACTAATTAATAGCCCCTCACTCAACGGCGTTGTTGCATAAATCCTTTTTCACACTTCGCCTTGCTGATTTGTGCGTTGTTTTTGCTCAATGGCTCGCTACGCTGCGCTTTACTTACGCAAAAGCAACACACAAATCAGTTTAAATCGAGCTATCTACAAAGTCTCACTCAACAACGGAACCTTATTCGTTAAAACTCAAATAAATAAAATTAACTAAGTAGTTAACACTCATATTTAAATCAACTTGACCCCCACCTAAAGGTGGGGGTTTGGTACAGAGGCTGAAGCCTCATTACGGCTAAAGCCGTTTAAACGGTTCGGATTAATCCGACTTAAGCTCTTCCTCATCCCATACCTGAAAACCCTCCGGCGTATCATCTTGATTCTCTATGTAGCGTTTGACCTGCTCTTCTGTTACAGAACCAACCGTTGCGCAAAAATACCCTCTCGACCAGAGATGATTGCCCCAGTATTTCTTGCCAAGCGTACTCCTAAATTCTCTCAATAGTCGATAGGCACTTTTACCTTTCAAATATTGAGCCATCTTTGATACCGATAAGTGGCTCGGCGCCTCAATTAGAAGGTGAATGTGATTCGACCTCACATTCCCCCTCAATATCCTCATCCCCTTCTCAGCACAGATCTCTCGCAAAATGCTTCTTGCTCCTAAACCTATATCCCCACATAACACTGGATATCCATATTTTGTCTTCCATACAAAATGATATTTTAAATCCAGTACCGTATGCGCGCCTTTCCTATAGTTGTTTGCTCCAGTCATTTAGATCGCTCCCTTATTAAAAATAAAAAGCGATTCTAATACATCACATTCTGGCTGGTGATAGGTTTGCTAAAGACATTTCCGCCTAAAGGCGAAGGTTTATACCCTACCAAGTGGAAATAAAATCATACAAATAAATTGTTATGTAAAAATACCTCGGCATAATCACCTCAAAGAACTTTCTAATAATAAAAAGGACCGCTTCATGCCCGATAAAATCGTTTATTCGTTTAATGGCTGTCAATTAACTAACAACGAGTATCTGCTCGATAGTCTCACAAATGGCGGCTACGTAGAATATGAGCTAAAACTAGGTAGTCGCTTAGGCCAAGGAGCTTTTGGAACTGTCCATGAAGCCATGCTAAAAGAAGCTGACTCTATAGGTAATACCAGAACTGGCTTAGTGATTAAACAAGGCTACTGGGAAACACAGTCACGCCAATCGCGGCTATGCAAAGAAGCAGCCCTGTTTGCAGAGGTGCATGGTGGGCCAGCTTACGTTACTTTTCAAGATGCTCGTTATTACCTCCTTTGTAAACAACTACCGGGCAAAACCCTCTATCACTACCTAAAGGATAAATCTCTAACACGAAAGCAAAAGCTGAAGCTACTTGATAACGTTTACGCCACCTTAGAAGTTCAGCTACATAACCAAGGTATTTTTCATGGCGACTTAAAACCTAATAATATTATGGTCCAACTAACCGATAACGATCACTCTGTTATTAACTTTATTGACTTTGGTTACTCTTATCGTATTAACGAGCCTGCTACCGTTATCTATATTGATGCTCGAGAAAAGTCTGATTGGTGACACCCTGACAGAATGATAATAAAAAGCAGCCCCACTTCACCTCCTGCTGCCAGCCCTTATCAAGATATTTACGCACTTAGCCGTGCACTAAGTTACTTTGAGTCATGCCAGTCTAACTATTGCTTTTTAAAAAGAACCTGCCAGGCAATACCGTACAGCATTGATGAAGTACGGCAAATAATCCATACCGAACTTAACCGTTCAGATGCTGACTTTGAGAAAGCAAAACGCCTTTTTATACTTATTGAAAAAAGCCTTGCTGATAAAGAGTTAGTTCAGTTTGTTGCAACCGATAATAAAACAGCTATCATCGCCTGGATAAAGCAGCATACTGAAACCAATATTGATGTTAGTGAACAAGATTTAAGCTGGATAAGCCACGAACTTGTCCAGCAGTCCTATGAAAAAGGTTTCGTTAATTATCTAACAAGCAACTTCCCTGTTAATGAAACAACTTTAGCTGAAGTTCTTGCTCTTGATGAAAAGCATGTATTGCAAATGCTACCCACCTACTATCAACAAATACCTATACAATTACTTAAAACGGCCCTAGCAAAATTACAGAAGCAGGCAATAGCGCTACAACCGCTAGTTCAAAACAAAACGAATCCAAGAATTTGCCAATGGATTTTAAACAAAAACGACCCTGAAATTTGCCAATGGCTTTGTAGTGAGTTAGACATACCTTTAGAAGAACTACCATGCCTCAACTTAACCAGCTTTACTAAGTTCTATCAACACAACCTAACCATAACCTGTCTTAATTTATTACTCACAAACCAATTCCAAACACCGACCCTCTCACAAATAAGAGTAGCACTACCAGACTATCTACAAAAAACTAATAAGGCGCTTATAGCAGGCACTCTTCAAGAGGCTGCATTTAAAATCCTAGCTGAGTTTATCAGCCAAGAGAGCAACTACGCCCTTTGCCTCCTGCTCTGCATCGTCGGTTCCACATCGGGAAGGATTTTACTTGCAGAAGCCACTGCCACCACTCATAAAGAGCTAGCTTATATGCTACGGCCATCAACACTTAAAAATCTCATTACCAAATGCTGCCTCCCCATGAAAGAAAGAAACCTTATAACGGCTCGAGCAACGCTAACAACGCTAATTCAAACCTCACCCAAAGGTTTTCTACTAGCAACAGGCATTGATCTAACAAGGCTAGCAAAGACCGACGAGCTATTCGCGTCAATAAAAAACCAGCTAACCGAACTAGATATTAAAATAGCCGCCCATGATCTCCTAGCTCTATCCAAACAATATCAAGAGGTAATGCCTCTTCGTCGTTTTTATAAAAAAGCTGGGGTCATCATTGGCAGCACCGACAGCAAACCAGATCAATGGCAAGAATTAAAACAAAGCCTTTATTTTTCACTGATACTAGTAAAAGCTTTCTATCACTATCAACAAACCCAACAAGCATTAGGCAAAGAAATTAACCCTGTTTATAAAGACTATGTCTTCAAACAAGTTAAGCAGCACTCACTTCAACAATTTTGTAAGTTAACACTTGAACAAGAACAACTTGGTTTACGTGAAGATTCTTTTTTCATTTACGTCTTAGAGCAAAAAGACAGCCCCTACTTTAGCGAAGTATTCAAACCCTTCATTGCCAATAATGAGTTACAAAGCTGCATTGATGAACGACTCTATAAGCCACAAGAAGTTGCTAGCCCAGCAAGCTTTTTCGCCTCTATTGAAGAGCTTGCCAGAAAGGCGTTATTTAATGCAATACGTGCATTTCAACACCCTAAGCCGCCCAGCCAGCACTTAACCAAGCCAACCATAAAGCTGACCGAGATAAAATCAGGTCGCGCACATTTTTTTACACTTCACACCGCGGTGCAGAATTTACCGGCTCAAGCTTTAAAGCTATCGCTAGTCGCAACTATGAATCAACTTGACCCCCACCTAAAGGTGGGGGTTTGGTACAGAGGCTGAAGCCTCATTACGGCTAAAGCCGTTTAAACGGTTCGGATTAATCCGACTTAAGCTCTTCCTCATCCCATACCTGAAAACCCTCCGGCGTATCATCTTGATTCACTATGTAGCGTTTGACCTGCTCTTCTGTTACAGAACCAACCGTTGCGCAAAAATACCCTCTCGACCAGAGATGATTGCCCCAGTATTTCTTGCCAAGCGTACTCCTAAATTCTCTCAATAGTCGATAGGCACTTTTACCTTTCAAATATTGAGCCATCTTTGATACCGATAAGTGGCTCGGCGCCTCAATTAGAAGGTGAATGTGATTCGACCTCACATTCCCCCTCAATATCCTCATCCCCTTCTCAGCACAGATCTCTCGCAAAATGCTTCTTGCTCCTAAACCTATATCCCCACATAACACTGGATATCCATATTTTGTCTTCCATACAAAATGATATTTTAAATCCAGTACCGTATGCGCGCCTTTCCTATAGTTGTTTGCTCCAGTCATTTAGATCGCTCCCTTATTAAAAATAAAAAGCGATTCTAATACATCACATTCTGGCTGGTGATAGGTTTGCTAAAGACATTTCCGCCTAAAGGCGAAGGTTTATACTCTACCAAGTGGAAATTAAAGAAACACGCTTCCTGTCATAAAGCCATCATAAAAGCCTCTTATAATTGCCCGCAATAATCAAATAAGAGGTCTTTATGAACACAAGCGCTTCGGTAGCACCACCAACTATTCCATGCAGCCACAGCAAAGCAGCCGAAAAAACCAACTGGCGCATTATTGTTACTGCTGGTATTGGCTTTTTTACTGATGCTTATGATTTATTCGTTATCGGTGTAGTGACAGCCATTTTGGCGCCAATCTGGCATCTCACCACTACTCAGCTAGCACTACTTAACGGCTCATCATTAGCTGCGGCAGCTTGTGGCGCGATTATTTTTGGTACGCTTAGTGATAAGCTTGGCCGAAAAAAAATGTACGGCATCGAAGTTGTTATTCTCTTTATTGGCGCCATTCTTTCTGCACTAGCACCTTCATTTACTTTTCTATTAATTGCCAGGCTTTTAGTTGGTTTTGGCATTGGTGGTGACTATCCAAGCAGCGCCGTTATTGCCAGCGAACATTCATCCACACACAACCGTGGCTACACTGTCTTACTCGTTTTTGCCATGCAGGCAATTGGCTTAACCCAACTTTGCCCTTTCTAAAATTAAACCTATCCAAATCAATGACTTACATTTTAAAAAAACGTTTAGGGTCACTACAACTTAACAAATTGTTTTTTCAGTGTGCCCAGGTTGTGAATTCATGCCTAACGATTTATAGATCACAACTTGCTCTGGAGTTGCCTTTGAGGTTCTTCTAACAGAAAGTAGTTTATTATTTTCAAGCCGCATCGTAGTCGTGATACGAACCTGAGTGCTAAAAATCTGCCGTATAGTTTGCCAGCTACTATCAATGTTCTGCAATTTAAGTTGATGGCGAATAGTGTGTAGTAAGTGATAAGCAAGAATACTAATAAACAGATGGGCATCAACTCGCTCTTGCTTTTGATGGTAGATAGGACGCAGGCCTAACTCTGATTTTAATGATCTGAATGCCGATTCAACATCAGTTAGAGTTGTATAGATTCTCCAAATTGTTTTTTCATCTAAATCCATTCTGTTACTACGCAAACAATATGCGCCCAGATTCTCAGAGTTAACTTTACTCCAACTGATTTTCGTAACCTTATCAGCCTCTGAATCAAGCGTGATAGTGTATCGACCTAAAACACGTTTATGGCGCTCCTTTATTCGACCTAAACGCAAGGTTACTTTCTCAATTGCTTTCATTCCGGTTTTTTTAGTGAGTCCATTAGCTAACTTAATTAATTCCTCTTCGAAACGAGTCTCAGCCTTACTAATCAGATTTAAGCTTTTTTCTTCCTTAGCCTGAGAATGGCAGTACAGTAAGACTTCATTTGCTTCAGTATCTTTAATTAATTGCGATGTAACCGTATTATTTACTGATTCTTTTACTAGCACTTTATCAATGTTTTCATCGACAACAGGCAATGCTCTACGGCTCACTACAATATAATGGAAACCTTTTTCAGTAAGCCATGAAATATTTTCTTCAGTTGCAAAACCAGCATCTAAGACAATTGTTGCCTCTGGCTGTGCATGAAGCTCAGTTAGCATTTCGGATAATGTTTTAGGCTCGCTAACATTCCCTTTGAAAAATTCACTGCGTTGCGGGAACCCTGAGCCATCCAGCACGAGTCCTAGAGAAACAAGCGGACAATCAGACCGCTTCTCCTTTGATCGACCATGCTGTGCGTGATCATTCTGTAATGCTCTACCCTCAAAGTAGGTATTGGTTATATCGTAGAGAGTGATCACCTGATTTAAACTAAAGAGATTTTTCTCACGTTCGAATAATTGATCTTCAATCATTTGCTTATGTTTGAGTAACTCATCAGCAGTCTTATAGAATTTCTTGAGTGATAGTTCTGAGAAATCAGTACCCAGTAATTCATCTAACGCACTTTGATTGCTTAAATAATAGTGCGTACTTAAATCACTTCCTGGGGCAACTAGCCGCCCAATGATGGTAGCAAGCATCAGGTGACATTGTTTTTGATTAAAGCCCAAAGCCCTGAACAATTCCTCAAGTTGTAATTGCCTGGCAGCATGTAAGCCCAACGCCTCAGCTCCAACGTGTCGTATGTCCGCGCTCTCAATGGAGTTAACATCCACTGTTTTAAAGTCAGGTTCTACCGCGCTTACTGAATTAACAGCGATACTTGTCTCATTGTCATCAGCAAACCTAGAGCGAATGCGTTTTACATACATTTGCGCCTGTTTTTCGAGATGTGCTGGTATTGAAATTAACGTGCCTTGACCCGTTAAAATTTTCTCAATACGGTCAGCAAGCAATTTCCAACTGTCCTTCTTTACTGAAAAATTCGCACCAAGATTTAAAATCAGTCTTTGACGTACTTTGCCGTCAGCAGTGCGATGAGTATCAACAAGTCGGTAGGTTGCGTAAGACTTACCTGTCCGAGGACTCTTTTGTGTAGAGGTTCGAATATACATAACTCAATACTCTCATCACTTCACCAGCCCATGCAACCCCTTATTGCCATTATGTGTCACTACATTCGAGAATTCACGTTTCTAGGCAAGTAAAATCAATGGGTTGAGTTAAAAATAGTGATGAAATTTTTGATTTTCAGGGTGAAATGGCCAAACTTGGGTTAATTGTAGGTCCCGCATTAGCCAGCTTACTTATTGCTAGCCATATGCCGCACAATGAAGTTTGGCGTATCTTACTCGGAATAGGCGCCATCCCTGCTGCTTGTGTATTTTACTTGCGCCGCACTATTAAAGAATCGCCTCACTACAAGAAAAACAATGCTGCGCCTGTTGAAGTTAGCCGAATAGTCAGTGAACTAGTTGGTTATCAAGAACCGCAAGACAATTTACCAAAGCACCCTAAAAGCTTATTTTCACGCAAATGGCTTACTTATTTGTTTGCTACTGCCGGAGCCTGGTTCGCTTTAGACGTTGTTTTTTATGGTAATGGCGTTTCATCAGTATTGATTATCAATTCGTTACAACCGAGTGCTAGCTTGTTAGCACATACCTTGATATCAGCGTTAATCTTCTTGGTATTTGCAGTACCCGGCTACTTTTTAGCAGCGAAGTTTATCGATCGTATCGGTCGAGTAAAGTTACAAACTTTTGGCTTTTACATAATTGCGTTATGCTATGCATCAATCGCTTTTATTCCTAGCGTTACAACCATTTTGCCCTTGTTTATTTTAATCTTTGGAGTGAGCTTTTTCTTTGTTAACTTTGGCCCTAACTCAACTACATTTTTAATTCCGGCAGAAATTTTCCCAAGCCGAATGCGCGCCAAAGCGCATGGCATCTCTGCAGCCATTGGTAAGCTCGGCGCATTTATTGGGGCATTCTTCTTGCCAATTATGCTACACGCTAAAGGTCTAAATTACACTTTAGGTATCTTGGCCTTTGTTGCTGTTGGCGGCTCGATGATTAGTTTTATTTTGCCAGAGATGAAACGAGTGTCACTGGATCAAACTGAGCAATAGTGAAGCATTACCAGAGTCGGAGCTATTGTTTTTAAGCTCAAAACTACTAACTTTTATCTACTGACTAGCATGCGCCTTCCTTAAAATAAAAATCAAGCTATCATAGTATGTTCCCTCATTAGAATAAGGAGGGTTAGAGTGGATTATAAAATCAAGCAACTTCCTTTTAAACCTACCAGATCCAAATCCCCCGCTCGCTACGCGAGCTGCCCCCTTTAAAAAGGGGGCTGTTGTTTCTCAAACCTCCCTCATCCTGTTCCCTGCCTACTGCCACCTAACCAGCCGCCTGCATAATTAAATTTTTCAGCACCTGCACTTTATCAACCTGTCTCAAGCCAACATTACGTAGCCATGATAAAACAACATCATCATTACTAAACAAACGTTGCAAACTTCGCATAGCTGCTAACACAGATAAATTATCCAGTTTACGCTGGCGCTGAAACTTAGCCAATAATCGCTCACTGGCAATAGCTTGTTTTTTGGCATGTGCTTGCGTTATTAAATCAAGCAAGCAACTAATGTCACGCAAACCTAAATTCAATCCCAAACCAGCCAAGGGGTGAATCGTATGCAGTGCATCAGCCACCAGCACAACTCGATTAGCATAATATTTTTTTGCATGGCGCATTACTAATGGAAAACTGGCTTGTTCACTTAACAGCTCGATCTTTCCGAGACGCTGTTGAAAAGCATCATTAAGCTGGACGGCAAACTCCTTATCAGACAAAGCTTGAGTTGCTTTAGCCGTCTCAAATTCCTGTGACCAAACAATTGAACATTGATGCGGATCACTAAGCGGCAAAAACGCCACTGGCCCAGTATTGGTAAAATGCTGCCAAGCAGTTTGTTGATGAGGCAATTCTGTTTTAACTGTAACAACCGTTGCTGTTTGTTTATAGGGTCTTTGAATAAAATCAATACCAGCCGCTTCACGCACCCAAGAGTTCGCTCCATCAGCACCAACAACCAGCTTTGCTTGTAGTTGCTCACCTTGCTGAGTTAACAAGCAAACAGCATCGTTTAATGGGTATAGGGCATCAGGCACTAGGTCGCTAGAATAGTCAACCAAGCTTAGCTGACTTATTTGACCAGCTAAAGCAGCTAGCATGACTTTATTTTCAATAATATGGCCTAAGTTAGATAGTCCCAAATGCGCACAATCAAAGTGAATTTCACCCTCATCATTCCAAACTCGCATTTGCTGATAAGGACTCACTCGCTTGGCGATCTCATCCCAAACTCCAAGCCGACTAAACAGTGCTTGGGAGCCATGATTAATTGCGCTAGTTCGCAAATCAATCGTTGCATCAATAGTCGTCTGCAATGGTTTACGATCAAGCAAAGCGACTTGTAAACCAACCTGCGCCAGCCCGCAGGCCAAGCTTGACCCAGCGATACCGGCACCAACAACAATAACATCATAGTTTTTTTTAAGCATATTAGGGTCTGTTGACATTTACTCTCCCGGCTGCAAAATCCGTTGGACTTGCTCAAAATAGATTAAATTCTCGTTAGATAGCCCTTACTGTCCGTCTCAAATTTAATCTATTTTGAGCTAAGCCTCCGTATTTTTCGCTTCGGGTAAGCAAATGTAAACAGACCCTAAGCTTTATCAGTTAACGACTGTAATTTTTGCACTAAATCAACTGGCACAGGGAAAACAATCGTTGAGCTCTTATCCCCTGCCACATCCATTAAGGTTTGCAAATAACGAAGCTGCAGTGACTCTTGCTGCTGCGACAGCACCCTTGCTGCTTCAAGTAGCTTTTGTGAGGCCTGGTATTCACCTTCCGCACTAATCACCTTAGCACGCCGCTCACGCTCTGCTTCAGCCTGACGACCAATAGCTCGCACCATGCTCTCATCAAGCTCAACATATTTAATTTCTACATTGGCAACTTTAACACCCCAAGCATCGGCATGTTCATCAAGGATTTTTTGCAAGTCATCGTTAAGTTTCTCTCGCTCAGACAAAATCTCATCCAAGTCATGCTGCCCCAATACTGAGCGTAAGGTGGTTTGTGCTAATTGGCTAGTTGCTTCGTAGTAGTTTTCAACTTGAATAAAAGCTTTTTCAGGGTCTACCACACGAAAGTAAACGACCGCATTAACCCGCATAGATACATTATCTTTAGAAATCAAATCTTGCGAAGGCACATCCATTACTACTGTTCGTAACGGTACCCGCACGACTTGTTGAACAGCTGGAATCACAAAAATCAATCCCGGCCCTTTAACCCCAGTAAAACGCCCTAGCGTAAACGTCACACCACGTTCGTACTCACGCAAAATACGAATACAAGAAAATAGCAGTAACAATACAATAACGACAATGACTAATGTTAATAATTCCATATTGATTTCCTTTGGTTAGTAAAAGTTAGTCCAAAGCTACGCACGGCAACCTGATCAGCGCGCTCCTTTCTTAGAACCGCGTTATTGTATAAAGCCTTTTTTACACGTTGCCTGCTGATTTGTGTGTTACTTTATCAGTAGTCCGGGTTGAGCGAGAGCGAAAACCCGGGGCAGAACTTAACCTCAACCCCGGATTATCAAATGTTTCGCATTTTCAATCCGGGCTACAAACACGCCGCACCCTAAGTACTAAGCCATCACGGCTGATCACTTTAACCTCATCGCCCACTCGGACTAAACCATCAGCCTGCGCTTGCCACAACTCACCTCGCAAGCGCACCAATAACCCCTTAGAGTTTACCTCAACAACTTTGGCCGTAGCTCCAATCAAATCCTCACCACCAGTAATGACCTTTTTATACTGCGAGCGCACAGCCAAACGTACAATAAATAAAAAGAACACCGCGGTCATAACTGTCCCTGTAATCAAAACTGACCAGTCCAACATCAACGGTGGAAACAAACGCAGCGAACCTAAAATAAAGATCAAAACACCAGCTAAGCCCACTGCGCCAAAGAAACGACGCACTAAGGCCTGCAAGATCATAACTAAGACACCAGTAACCAATAAACCCAATGCAAGCAAGTTAACCGGCAATGAATGTAGCGCATAAATTGAAGCAACCAAAGAAACTACGCCGATAACAGCAGGAAAAATCAGCCCAGGACTCATTATCTCAAACAAGATGCCATACAAACTAACTAACAGCAGAATATAAGCCCAATTGGGCGTAGTAATGGTCATGAGAAGCTGCTGATACCAGGGCTGCACAATTTGAGGCACTGCAGCATAAAGCGCAGTCGTCCAACAAAAACATAATAAGATTAAAATTCGCCCAAACCGCATAACAACTCCCATCAATCAACCAAGGAGAAGTATGTCAGTTTTAGCCAGGTGCCTCAATAAATTTCAATAGCACGGCACACACCAAATGTTGCCGGCTAACTAGTCAAAAGTCCAAAACCAGGCCCACCCTCAAAGCCATCGGGATCATTTTGGTCATCAGGCCACCAGCCTTCCCGACCAGCAGGCTTACAGTTAGCCTCAATTTCAAGCAGTGCTGCATTGTAATCATCAATAGCTTTTTGATCGTCACCTTTAGTTCTTGCTGCCAAGTTAGCCAAATCAGTAGCCTGCTCTCTCGACAGCATGCCTGCTTCATAAAGCCGCACTAGCTCTGCTTGTACAACTCTAGCAGCATTACGAGGCTGCCTTGCGGCTGCTGATAGGCCCGGCTTAATAGTCACAGCTCTATATAAGAGAGGAGGTGGAGACGGTGGCAAGTTATCTATTAAGTCTTGCTCATCTTGCTTACCTTCACTTGTTTTCTTTTCTACTCTGTTAAAAAACATTATGAACTCCTATTTATTATTGTTACTTATAAAATGAGACAAGAGCCTAACTTTTAATAATTTCTTTTCACAGAGTAAAACATGCTTGAATTTCACAGGGATACTGTAGCCTTGACTACGTTCGGCAGCGCCGAACGTAGTCAAGGGCAAATCTTTATAAGCAGACTCAGCCCTTGACTGCGCTTCGCTCCGTCAAGGCTACAAACCTCACTTTGCTTAACCCATAGATACTAAAAAAGGGGCTTCTTGCTTCCTGCCACCTAGTCTGTAGCCTGGATTGAAAACGCGAAGCGTTTGATAATCCGGGGTTAATTTTAGAATTTACCCCGGCTTTTCTCCCGCAAACAAGTTGCGGTCTCAAGCCGGGCTACACGCTGGCACCTAATCAGCGCCTCACCCCGAAAGCTTTAACAGTTCCCAATAATGAAAGTAAATCGCTAGCGCCTTAGAGCCTAAATACCCCTCCACCTGCCCGTCGCGCAAGGTTGCCTGGCTTGGATACATAGTATGATTATCCTGCACTGCTTTAGGTAATAAGTTATAGCCGGCCAAATTGGGGGTTGAGTAACCAAGCTTTAGCGCAATTTGACGCGCAATTTTGGCTTGCAGAATAAAGTTAATAAAGCGATAGGCATTCGCCAGATGTGGTGCATATTTAGGAATAACCATACAGTCAATCCAAATAACTGCCTGCCCTTTAGGGTAAATATAATGTAGATGCGAATTAGCCTTGATAATCTCTTCAGCATCACCACTTTGTGCCATACCAACCAAAGCATCCTCATCGATATAAATAGGAACTTCCCCAGCAACAGTAAACAACTTTAAATTAGGCATTAAAGCGCGCAGCTTTAAATAAGCGGCGCGAATTTGTGCAGGGTTGCGAGTATTAACCGAATAGCCTAAAGCGCGTAAAGCCATAGCAAACACATCACGCACATCATTAATTAACAATAGCTGGCCATGAAAACGCTTTTGCCATAGATCATTCCAGCTAGTAATTGAGCTAGGCTTATAGTACTTATCATTAACCAATATTGAAGTCGTACCCCACAAATAAGGCACACTGTAATGATTATGTGGATCATAAGCTTTATTTAACAAGGAGGGGTTCAAGTTAGCAAAGTGGCTAAGCTTAGACTTATCCAAACGATGCAACATACCTTCGATAGCCATGCGCTGTACATAGTAAGAACTCGGTACAATGACATCATAGCCTGCTTTAGGATCTGCTTTTAGCTTATTATAAAGCTCCGCATTACTACTGTAAGTTGTGTAATTTACCTTAATACCCGTCTGCTTAGTAAACTCATGCAAAACCTTTTCAGGGATATAGCCACCCCAATTGTAAACATTAACAACATTACTAGCCGCTAAAGCCATATTAGTTACCAGTAGAAAGAGCACTAACAACCAACGCATTATCTTTTCCTCAATAAAAATTGAGCCACAATTGCTAGTACGATAGTTAGCAGAAGAATAATGCTGCAAAGTGCATTAAGCTCAGGCGTTACACCAAGCTTTACTTGAGAAAAGATATAAAGCGGTAAAATCTGATAGCTAGGCCCTGATACAAAAGTACTAATCACCACATCATCAAATGACAAAGTAAAACTTAATAACCAAGCAGCCACAATAGCCGGCACCAACATTGGCACCATTACTCTATGTACCACACCCCAATCAGTCGCGCCTAAATCCTTAGCCGCAGCAAATAAATTTTTATCACTGCCAGACAAACGGCTCATCACCGTTACCACAACAAAGGGAATACAAAAGGTAATATGAGCTAACAAAATAGTCCAAAAACCTAGCGGTACGGCACCAGCATGAAATAACAGCAGCAAGGCAACTCCCATCACTAAATCAGGAATAATAATCATTACAAATAACAAACCATTAATCAGCCGCTTACCTAAAAAACGATATTTATATAAAGCAATGGCACCAAACAGACCTATCGTTGTGGAAATCGTTGCGGCGAGAAATGAGATAGTCAGTGAATGTAATGCAATAGTTTGTAAATTTGTATCTTGAAACAGTTGCCGATACCACTTTAACGTACCACCATGCCATAAACCGGAGTACAACGAATTGTTAAATGAAAACACCACCAACACAACAATAGGCACGTACAGAAAAAAGTAAATTAACGATAAATAACTCGCTGCAGCAGGTCTATTCATAGCATCACCTGCTCTTTATGACGAGTTACAAGCTTATAACCCGTCATCAACAACAGCATTAATATCGTTAACATAACGCTTACTGCTGCACCAAGCGGCCAGTTCTCTGCTTCCAGAAACTGAGCTTTAATTAAGTTACCTAATAAAATAGACTTAGCGCCACCAAGGATTTCGGGAATATAGAATAACGTCATCGCTGGAAGCAACACCAATAAACAACCGGCCAAAATTCCTGGCAAACTTATCGGCACAACAATACGCCAAAAAGCACGTTGTTTGCTAGCTCCTAAATCACGCGCCGCTTCGACCAAACGCCAATCAAACTTTTCTAAAGTGGCATACAATGGCAATACCATAAAAGGTAACAAGCTATAAACCAAACCAATTTGTGAAGCTAATGGCGTGTAAAGCAAGTGTAGGGGCTTGTCGATCACACCAAGCCATAATAAAAACTCATTTAAAAGCCCATGCGTTTTTATCAAAGTAATAATTGCATAAGATCGAATTAATGAACTAGTCCAGAAAGGAATAATAATTAAGAACAAACCCAATAAACGCAATCGCTCAGGCAAACGTGCCAAAATAAAGGCAAAAGGATAAGCGAACAGCAAACAAAGCACCGTAGTAATCATTGCCACGCTTAACGAACGCAAAAACACATTAATATAAATTGGATTAAGCAAGGCAAAGTAATTATGCCAAGTAAAGTCCCATTTCAAAAAGCCAGTTGTCCCCTGGTGCAAGAAGCTAGCCACCAAAACTAAAGCAAAAGGTAGTAAAGCTAATAACAGCAACCAAAACGACAAAACACCCACAGCAATCACAGCAAAACGGTTAAGCCTAGTCATGAGGCAAAATCACCTCCCAACCTAACATCCATTCAACCCAAACTGACTCACCTAAGTTGTAATCGAGGTTTTCATCGTCTTCATCAAAAAATTCTGTTACAGATAGCCTTGTTCCAGCGTGGGTGCGTAAGATCAAATCCACCGTTGAGCCTTTATAAATCACCTCTTCGACAGTAGCGGGAATTAATTTTTCAATATCCTTGTCAGCAATTTCAGTACGATCCCAACTGCGCACGTCTTCCGGCCTTACTAATACATTAACCAACTGTCCTCTTTGAAAGCCATCACTATTTTCCAAAGTAAACCCTTTGCCTTCAATACAAACTGTAAGCTCTTCTTTGGTCGCTGCTTGTACCATGGTCTCAAAAATATTAGCCTCACCGATAAATCTAGCTACCTTTAAAGTACGGGGCTCTTCATAGACCTCGCGTGGGGTGCCAACTTGCTCAATCACCCCATGATCCATTACCACCACACGATCTGACATTGACAGCGCTTCTTCTTGATCATGAGTCACCAAAACAAAAGTGATATTTAACTGTCGTTGCAAACGCTTTAATTCAATTTGCATACTCTTACGTAAACTGTAATCAAGTGCACTTAACGGCTCATCGAGCAATAGCACTGCTGGTTTGTTCACAATTGCACGTGCGATAGCAACTCGCTGCTGTTGACCGCCACTTAATTGCGCAGGCCAGCGCTGTGCTAAGTGAGCCAGCTTAACACTCGTTAATGCCTCGATTACACGAGTTTTAATTTCTCCTTTAGAGACTTTCTTGCAGCGCAACCCAAAAGCAACGTTATCAAACACTGTCATATGCGGAAATAACACATAACTTTGAAAAACGGTATTAACATGACGTTGATGTGGAGGGCTATTTTTAACGTCCTGGCCTTCAATCAAGATACTGCCTGAGTCAAGTACTTCAAAACCAGAAATTAATCGCAGCAAAGTTGTTTTACCACAACCTGACGGACCAAGGATTGTGAGAAACTCGCCTGCCTTAATATCGAGGTTAATACTATCCAATACTTTCTCTGAGTAAAAAGATTTTGAGAGCTGTCTAATTTCAATCATGTTTTTCATTATTGCTTAACCACCATTCAATCCCACGCTCGCTTCGCGAGCTACCCTACTATCGCCTCTGCTGACTTATCTCCTGAAAAAGCTTCATTCGCTTGCTGCTGGTTTTTATCGGGTCGCAAAAAACAAACTTCCTATTTGATTTTGCTAACCAGGCCGTCCTGGCCTAGTTACCCGATAAAAACTGGCGCAGCAAGCGCGCTTTTCTAAGTCGATAAGTCAGCAGAGGCTCACATTCAAATTTCCGTCTTCTGTCCTCTACCCTCTATCTTCTGACCAGCGCGTTCCCTCCTTAGAATGGCGTTGTTGCATAAAACCTTCTTCACACTTTGTTTTGCTGATTTGTGTGTTACTTTTGCTCCATGGCTTGCTACGCTGCGCTTTACTTACGCAAAAGCAACACACAAATCAGCTTAAGTCGAGCTAGCTATCCTGTTCTGCTATTTATGCAACAACGCTCCTTAGAATAAGGAGGGTTAGGGTGGATTATAAAAATAATCAACCCCCCTCTTAAAACCACCTACCTTGCAGGGTGGCAAATTTTACTGCAAAGTAAGATTATTTCCTAGAGGTTTGCCTGCCTAATGAATCATTATTTGCCAAGTTCAGAATTGATCCTCGATGAGCAACAGCGCATCTATCACCTCAATATTAATCCTGAAGAACTAGCTGATACAGTCATCTTGGTAGGTGACCCACATCGTGTTGCTTTAATCTCACAGCATTTTGACAACGTAGAGCTCAAACGCCAAGAGCGCGAATTTGTCACCCATACCGGTTACCTAAATAATAAGCGCTTAACGGTTATTGCCACAGCCATTAGCACAGCTAATGTCGATATTGTTTTAAATGAACTTGATGCTCTGGTCAACATTGACCTTGCCACCCGACAACCTAAACAAAAGCTACGTAAGCTAACTATTTTTCGCTTGGCACGGCAGGGAGCTTAAACAAAGATATTCCTTTAGATAGTCTAGTTGTTAGCGAATACGGCATTGCCATTAGCAACCTTCTGCACTTCTACCCACACCAAAGCTCTAACCAAGCAAACAAACTATTCACAGCCTTTAAGCAACAAACCACACTAGAACAATACGGTATCACCCCCTCAATCACTGAACCTGATGCTAACTTGCTAGCACAATTTAAACCATTGTGTTTACCAGGCATCACCCTTACTTGCCCTGGCTTTTATGCTCCTCAAGGTCGCAACCTTCGCCTATCCCCAGTTGTTCCAGACTTAATTGAACAGTTCAGCCAATTTAAAACCAACTCTTATCAAATTACTAACTTTGAGATGGAAACCGCTGCTATTTATGGTCTAGGACGTGCTTTAGGACATCGCTGCTTATCATTAAGCGCTATTGTTGCTCATCGCTTAACGGGTGAGTTCTCTATCCAAGCCAGTAAAACTGTCGATAAGCTTATTAGATTGCTGCTTGAACAAATAACTAAAATACCCTACTAGTTAACTCATGCGTAGCTCAGTATATTCCAATCGTAAGATGAGCCTGAAGCAGCATCTGAACAGATGTCACCATGATGGTCCATCGGTTAGTCTTCAGTGCTGATAGTATCAGCTATTTGCTCTTTTGTTATTTTCTCAAATAACGTCTTTTTTGCTTCCTGCATCTTTTGTGCAGATTCATGATCAGTCAGAGAATACGCTAATTTATCTAGTCGTTCAAAGGTTTCATTTTCCTTTAAATACTGCTCAGCATTTTCAATTGATTTGAACTTTTCGTAAGGAGTCATAATGGCCTCGTAAGGGTAAAGTTTAGTTTGCTTACCCTTGCTATTAATGCTGGTTACAGGGAAGTAACAAGGTCTGTGAAAATTAATATAGTCGTTAAAATGCTGGTTATAGAATTCATTAATTTGCGGAGCAAAACGTTGCTGAATATGTATGTAGCCAAAATGCTTTCTAACAACCGAGCCATTTTTACTTTCCACCAAACCGTTGTCATTACTATGCCTTGGCCTCGATTTAGTGAGTTCAATAAATAACTTTTGCAATAGTTTAGCTACATGCTGATTAATGTACTCTGAGCCATTATCAGCATGTAGGCCTAACACTTTAAATGGAAAGGTATCGATTATTTGCTAGTGCGCCATCCTTTCTGTAAATTCCATTGACTTGCTGAAAATAAGCAGGCGACTCAGTCAGATTAGAAATTCCTTTTAAGGTAAACTTAACCAAAAAAGAGGAATGACAATGAGCTGCTATAAAAATGAGAACTTAATCGAAGAAGCCATACATGTTTTAGCGATGGAGGGGTTTGAAGCTTTACCTAAGCTTGTCTCCAGGTTGATGAATGAGGCTATGTTAATAGAAAGGGAGCGCCATTTAAATGCCAGTCCTTATGAGCGAACTGGCGATAGAAACGGATATGCGAACGGCTTTAAACCAAGGTTAATTAGTGACTGACAGAAAACCCGCAAAGCCTTTTATTTTCAATGTTTCGGGGCGAACTGGTCACATGAAGATTTTCAAAAAACAGCACTAAATACTCGTTTTCCAGCTATTTACAGCTTATTTTCGATATAATGCCTTAATCTTCGATGATTTTTCGCCACAGCATGGTAACTCTTCACTGGAAAGCAAGAATGACAAGACTAGCCCAAAATCCACAAATGCAAATTGGCCAAGTAGATATTTCTAAAATTCAAATCAGTTCTAAATCACGGGATGACATTCCAAAATTATTAAAAGGGCTACAGTTTATTTATAGTACACCCTCTGTACGGAAGGAGATTTTCGAACTACTAGAGGCTCAGATTGCACCTGAGGTTGACAAGAATAATGGACGCCCTGGTATGGAATTATGGAAAATATTGGTCATGGGAGTACTCCGCCTGAGTCTAAATTGTGATTATGATCGACTGCATGAACTTGTGAATCAACATAAAACCATTCGTGAAATGCTAGGGCATGCTGATTTTTTCGATAAAATAGAGTATCAGCTGCAAACAATTAAAGACAATGTCTCGCTACTCACTCCCGAGTTGTTAGATGAGATTAATCAAGTTGTTGTGAAAGCTGGTCATTCATTGTTAAAAAAAAGTGAGCCTCTGCGAGGCCGTTGCGATTCCTTTGTGGTTGAAACAGACGTACATTTTCCAACAGACATAAGCTTACTGTTTGACGCAATGCGCAAAATAATTCAGCAGGTGGCCAAGCTGTGTGAACACAGCGGATTGAGTGACTGGCGTCAATATCGATATAACATCAAGCATCTGAAACGGCTCATGCGAATAGCTCAACTAAAAAAGCGCAGTAAGAGCAAGCAAGCAGATCAACAAAACAAAAAGGACAAGGCAATCAAGGATGCTCATCAGGAGTATCTCAATATTGCGCAAAAATATTTAGATAAAGCACATGCCTCAATAAACGCTATCCAGAAAGCCGATCTACTGAAGCCGCAAGATGCGCCACTGGTTGAAAGTATAGAAATGTTCACGGTTCATGCAGATCGCCAAGTTGATCAAATTAAACGCCGAATATTATTGGATGAAAAGATCCCGCATGAAGAAAAAGTCTTTTCTGTCTTTCAGCCACATACTGAATGGATTGTAAAAGGAAAGGCTGGTGTACCAGTCGAATTAGGAATGAAAGTCTGTGTCTTGGAGGATCAACACCAATTTATATTGCATCATCGTGTGATGGAGAATGAGACTGATGACAAGGTCGCCGTATCTATGGTTCAAGAGACCCAACAAAAGTTCCCAGAGTTAAACACATGTAGTTTTGATAAGGGCTTTCATTCAAAAGAAAATCAATCTGCGTTAGCAGATATTTTGGAAGTTGTTGCATTGCCGAGAAAAGGTCGACTCTCAAAGGAAGCACAGGAAATTGAAAAGTCAGACTCGTTTGTGAAAGCGAAACAAAAGCATTCTGCGGTAGAATCCAGTATTAATGCTCTTGAAGTTCATGGGTTGGATCAATGCCTAGATCACGGCATTGATGGCTTTAAGAGTTATGTTGGCTTAGCGATTGTTGGAAAAAACATAGATCGTATCGGAAGTCTTATACAAAGAGCTGAGCAAAGGAAAGCAGCGCGACTAAAAAAACGCATTCGAGGTCGCAGCCCACCGTTAGCTGCCTAGTCAGCCTCAGAATATCCCATTGTATTCCAGAAAGCAGGGTGCTTTTTTTCGTATCAAAACAGCGAGATTTCATTTTTTTGTACGCGGCCAGGGCTTAACATGCTATTTTTATTATGATCTCGCGCGGATATAAAAAAATGAAAGTGTAATAAAACAACAAAGACTAAGAATTAGTAGGTTTTCTGTCAGTCACTAATTAACACAGGTCAAGGTCAGCTTGAGCTACAGATACCGCAGGTTAGAGACTCCAATGAAGCCTTCTATCCATCAGTCTTAGAGCGAGGTGTACGCTCTGATAGAGCACTTAAGCTGGCTGTCGCTGAAATGTATGTGCATGGGGTTTCCACGCGCAAAGTTGAAAAGGTGCTAAAGCAACTCTGTGGAACAGATATTTCAAGCACAGAGGTAAGCCGTTGCGCTAAATTGTTGGATGAAGATTTAAAGAAATGGCGAAATAAGCCGTTAGGAAAGATAAAATATCTTTGGCTAGATGCACGTTATGAGAAGGTGCGCACTAGCGGCACAGTACAAGACTGTGCGGTATTGATAGCCTATGGCTTTGATGAATCAACCGGCAAGAGAACAGTGCTAGGTGTTTCTGTTGCGTTATCAGAGGCTGAGGTACATTGGCGTGATTTTCTTCAGCAGTTGGTTGAGCGAGGTATACATGGTATTGAGTTGATTACTAGCGACGCTCATACTGGCCTAAAAGCCGCTAGAAGAGCTGTGTTCCCCAGTGTTCCTTGGCAACGCTGCCAATTTCATTTGCAGCAAAATGCTCAGGCTCACATACCAAAGCGCTCAATGAAGGAACCAGTAGCTGAGGAGATTACAGCTATATTTAATGCCTCAAACATTCATGAGTCGGAAAGACTATTGGCTATGGCGGTAGATAAATATCAGCAAACAGCACCAGAGCTTTCTTCTTGGTTGGAAGTGAATATACCGGAGGGCTTAGTAGTGATGAACTTTGACAGGCCGCATCAAAAAAGATTAAGAACCAGTAACATAGCTGAGCGCGTAAACAGAGAGGTAAAAAGAAGGACGCATACAGTTGGAATTTTCCCTAATACTGAATCGTGCCTAAGGCTCGTATCAGCTGTTTTAGTGGAAATTGATGACCAGTGGAACGGATCACCTAGATACTTAAGTTGAAGTGAATAATAAGGCTTCATAGGGTTTTAGGATAGATCATTCTTGTTCTTATTAACGAGATATAATTGCTATTACCTAAAAGTTAATAATTTATTTTGAGAGGAGAAAAATTTGAGGTATAAATAATTTTTTAGATTGATTAGCATAATTAATTTAAGATATTATGCGATGAGACAGGTACAATAGAGTGCCATTTAGAATTTTAAAGGTTTTTCTAAGTACTGAAGTTGGTTTTTACAGACAAAATAACGCTCTATCGGATTAAGTAAGCCTCACTAATTTTTTCAACAGCGCAGACTACTTCCATCTGTGTCACCTCGTCAACAGCATTAATATGATAAACACCCTTGATTTTATCCATATCTCCTTGGTGCACTGTATCAATACGTATAAAGCCAGGCCTACCCTCTGGAGTTGGTTTTCGCCTTTCACCAATAGAAACCTGCGTTGCTTTAGTTTTATTAAAGTGTCGCCGTTTGCGCTGGTAGGTTTCAGTTTGTCGAAGATTGTAAAGATGAGAGACTGAGATAAAAGCAAGACGCGCATAACGCTTATCTCCAAACAAATGAAAGGCTCTCTCGCAAAGTTTTTTTGTGGTAGGCCCGCTAAGCGTTTGATGAACCTGATCCGTTTCAGCTAACAACCAAGTATCCTCATGCGTATAGATTAAGCTAAACTTATTTCTAGGTGATCGTTGCTTAACAACAACTTTTCCTGACTTTTGATACTGAGCAATTAGCCTAGTAATTTGTGAACGTGAGTAACCAGTCATTCGTTGCAGGTAATCACGAATCAATCCTTTGTCCTTTTTGCACATACCGCAATAAGCAAATTTTTTTAATGTGTTCGTAACCCATAGGTAAGATTCTGCTCGTGATGTAGCTTCACTGAGAACTACCCAAAATTGTTATCTCCCTACCTGAACTGAATTCGATAATTCTTTTTGTTCGGGTGCTGCCTCTATATAATGTAGGCTATATTGCTGCTGGCACGCCAAAATCATTGACCTTCTCCCAAAACTGATCCCATCTGCCTTTAGTCTTTACTAGTGTTCTCAAGCATAAAACGATTTTCATTCCCTTGTCTTTCCAGCGCATTCCTGATCCGCCTAATCTTTGTTTAACAATTGTTTTACATGCTGCTTCAGTGACGCCAGAGCCAATTGGTGCATTCTGCTTAATCAAATTATGATACGACATTCGCTTTTCTTTAATATTATTTTCAAAATACGTAATTGTTCCTTCTAGCTTTTCTCTAAGCGATTTATTCAGGTTTTTATTTAGATGCTCTTTAAGCTCAGCAAGTATTCTACCTGCCGCACCTTTCTTGTGCTTTAAGTCATGACATCTCTCTTCGAGCCAAACATCACGCTCATCTCTTTCAGATTTTTTGGTAAATACTGCCCTTGATGCTTCGCCGAGATATTCAGTTGCATGCCAAAAATCTAAAATTTGCGTATCAGTATGTTTTTTTAGAAATGGCCAATTATTTTTTGCTCCATCAGCAACGCCAATTGTTTTAGCATCAGGGTAATATTTCTTTTTCAGCTTTATTTCCTTTTCAAGCCTATTAAAGAATTCATCTTTTCCATATTCTGGTGATGCTGCAACGTAGGTTGTGTGCAGGCGTGCACCATGCTTATCATACATGGAAATAGTTCCAACCATGCTCTCTCTATAACCATCATCAACGGTGAGAACATATGCACCATCTAAGCTAATACTTAGCATCTCAATGCCTGCATCAAGCTTTGGCTCTTCATATTCCCACTCAGCCTCTTTGGCTTGTGCAATACCGCCAACAAAATCAGTTGCCCGTTGCAAGTATGAATGTGAGATTTTACGGTTATGATTGACCTTGAGATCATCAATAACACTAGGAGCAGGTAAGTTTGAGTATTTATGTGAGATTATTTTTGCAAATCGCGGTGTTGATCCTTGGATAATTCTAGCCTTATCTTCTAAAGGACAAAAGATCTTCCCGCCTTTAGAGGTTTGATAAACATAACGCTTAACTCGAGCAACTCCATAAGGCGTTTGGTAATTTGCTTCATCTCTACTTCGTGCTGTTAGCTTTATTTTTCCAACATGGATAGGAGAGCCATCTGCATCAAACTTACTTAAAGCTTTTTCAGTGGCTAATGTTCCAACCTCATTAAGGCCGTCAAGAATTGCATCCTCACATTCAAGCATGGATCCTTTTAGTGGAAGCTTGAGCTCAATAGTTAATTCATTATTTTCATCAGAGAGAATTCTAGCTAACATCCAAACACCATCCGTAATCAAGTTAAAGTGTATATTATGCTATATTTTCTACATTATATAAAGGCAGCACCCTTTTGTTCTTCTTGAGAAACACTATTTTCTTTAAAAAATTGCTCTACTAAGTGATACGTTAGAAGTTTTCTAATACCCTTCGCAATAAAGTGTCGTGTCACCTTGCCCTTACCATCTCCTAATTTAGCTAGCATAATTGCGTAATCGTCATAAGCTTTTTCCTTACCTATCTCATACAAATATGAGGCCACATAAAAACATACAGCCAGTAGATTTTGTATCCCTTTAAAATTTTTTATCTGCATATTTTCCCAGCCTAGTCCTTCCTTGAGAAATTTAAAAACATATTCAATTTTCGCACGAGATAGATAGGCTATGTATACCTCATACGCCTCATCAAAAGTCGTTACTTTTTTATTAGTTAATAGCAGCATGTCATTCTTAAAAATTCTCCTACCATCTCTGCCTGTAATTTGGATTTTAATTGCATTGAAGTTCTCAAACTCTCCAAAATAAATAGTTATTTTTCCGTCTTGTACGCAATTCTTTCCAACTGTTAACTTTTGGAATTGCTTTTCGCCTTGAGCATCAAAATCAGCGTTAATCAGCTTAAGCTTTTTACCATCATCACCTCTACCTTCTATTGTTCTTGTTATTTTTGAGCGAATAATAAAGTCTTGATCTAGGTTTGTATCAATTAGTGAGAGATAGTCATTATCATCAAACTCTCTATCTAGAATATGGGTAATGGTTGCATCTTCATTCTTTGATTTTAGGCAGATTCCTATTTTTTCTATTTCACGAATAGACAGCAGCTTTTTATTAAAGTAATCACCAGATTCATAAAGACTCTTGGCCTCTTTATCTCCCTCAAATGGCTTTCCAGCCTCTATTTTCTTAATATGCTCAGCTTTTAAAAACTTAGGGTCTTTATTGCTGTAGCTTACATGCGATAGTAGATGCACAGCCTTATCACCAGGTACTAATGCAACTGCGTTATGCGTGCTGTAACCATTGATAATATCCCCGTCCAGACTCCTTACTTTACCTAGATTTTCAGTTTGCTTGCTATGTGGCTTTCTAATATCAGAAGGATCATGAAGAACATCAATTTTACTGGCGTGTGAAAGTTTTTCACAGCTCTGTTCTAGCAATACATCATTTGTTTTTATTGGATCTAAATCGGTGCTTTTATTTTCACCGGTAAGTGTACGAATCATCTTTTTATACTCATTGTTATCTTTTGATGAACTGAACAACTTACAACTACCTTCAGTTAATAGCTTTCCTACAATCGTCGATAGATTTTTTTAAAACAACTTTCCCAGTTAATTTTGAAAAAAGAGGGGCAGCGTAATCGGCGAAGTTTAACATTTATACTCATCTCGTTAGTCTTGTTAAAAAGACAAAGCATAGTCATTTTTACACAATATTTCAGCATTATTTTGCTGATTTAAATTTTGGGTAGTTTTCAGAGCTTCAAAGGTAAGCTGGGTTGATGAGGATAGAAATTGCTCAATCTGGGCAAGTGTGTTTAATTCTATGTCGTTCATATTGATATTCATCCATATAGGATGAACGATCACGCAACAACTTCAGGCCCACTTTGCATTGGAAAGTGGGGGCTATTTCAGGCTCATCTTGCATTGGAAGAGACTAGCTCTTGCAAAAGCGATGGAGGGTAAGATAAATTCTAACTATCTATTTAGTAGCGTTTAAATAAATTATGAGCCATCAACCTGCCACTCGACAAAAATACCAGCTAGTGCGCCATCCTTTCTGTAAATTCCATTGACTTGCTGAAAATAAGCAGGCGACTCAGTCAGATTAGAAATTCCTTTTAAGGTAAACTTAACCAAAAAAGAGGAATGACAATGAGCTGCTATAAAAATGAGAACTTAATCGAAGAAGCCATACATGTTTTAGCGATGGAGGGGTTTGAAGCTTTACCTAAGCTTGTCTCCAGGTTGATGAATGAGGCTATGTTAATAGAAAGGGAGCGCCATTTAAATGCCAGTCCTTATGAGCGAACTGGCGATAGAAACGGATATGCGAACGGCTTTAAACCAAGGTTAATTAACACAGGTCAAGGTCAGCTTGAGCTACAGATACCGCAGGTTAGAGACTCCAATGAAGCCTTCTATCCATCAGTCTTAGAGCGAGGTGTACGCTCTGATAGAGCACTTAAGCTGGCTGTCGCTGAAATGTATGTGCATGGGGTTTCCACGCGCAAAGTTGAAAAGGTGCTAAAGCAACTCTGTGGAACAGATATTTCAAGCACAGAGGTAAGCCGTTGCGCTAAATTGTTGGATGAAGATTTAAAGAAATGGCGAAATAAGCCGTTAGGAAAGATAAAATATCTTTGGCTAGATGCACGTTATGAGAAGGTGCGCACTAGCGGCACAGTACAAGACTGTGCGGTATTGATAGCCTATGGCTTTGGTGAATCAACCGGCAAGAGAACAGTGCTAGGTGTTTCTGTTGCGTTATCAGAGGCTGAGGTACATTGGCGTGATTTTCTTCAGCAGTTGGTTGAGCGAGGTATACATGGTATTGAGTTGATTACTAGCGACGCTCATACTGGCCTAAAAGCCGCTAGAAGAGCTGTGTTCCCCAGTGTTCCTTGGCAACGCTGCCAATTTCATTTGCAGCAAAATGCTCAGGCTCACATACCAAAGCGCTCAATGAAGGAACCAGTAGCTGAGGAGATTACAGCTATATTTAATGCCTCAAACATTCATGAGTCGGAAAGACTATTGGCTATGGCGGTAGATAAATATCAGCAAACAGCACCAGAGCTTTCTTCTTGGTTGGAAGTGAATATACCGGAGGGCTTAGTAGTGATGAACTTTGACAGGCCGCATCAAAAAAGATTAAGAACCAGTAACATAGCTGAGCGCGTAAACAGAGAGGTAAAAAGAAGGACGCATACAGTTGGAATTTTCCCTAATACTGAATCGTGCCTAAGGCTCGTATCAGCTGTTTTAGTGGAAATTGATGACCAGTGGAGCGGATCACCTAGATACTTAAGTTGAAGTGAATAATAAGGCTTCATAGGGTTTTAGGATAGATCATTCTTGTTCTTATTAACGAGATATAATTGCTATTACCTAAAAGTTAATAATTTATTTTGAGAGGAGAAAAATTTGAGGTATAAATAATTTTTTAGATTGATTAGCATAATTAATTTAAGATATTATGCGATGAGACAGGTACAATAGAGTGCCATTTAGAATTTTAAAGGTTTTTCTAAGTACTGAAGTTGGTTTTTACAGACAAAATAACGCTCTATCAAATACCAGCCTTGCATTGCTAGTTTTTTACGAAAAAGGAACGGCTTCGTTGAGGGGTTAAGTAGCAAAAAAGGCACTGAAGAGAAGGCATTATCGTCTAAGAAAAACAGCAACGACCTTCCAAGACTACGTTAAGAGCCACAAGACTACAAACACTTTTCTACGGATCAGCAGGAGAACCAAGCATTTCTCCTAAGTCACTTTAAAAACAAGTAACTAACTGGGAGACGGATATGACAGAAAAAAGTTTTGCATTAGTTATATTAAATTATGACGTAAGTAAGCAAGAGAATAAAGACAATACAAGAGCAATCACAAAAATAGTAACAGCACATACAAATGGTAATTACGTATATCGCAAAATCAACATGGCATCTCGCTTAAATCCAATTCGTCAATTTTTATCTTTCATGCATAGTAAAATAGCGATGGCCTTATTTGCTATCAAACCTGCAACCCATCAGGTTAAAGAACTACCCAAGTGGCAGACAATAGAAATCTATCAAGCAAACCAGCCATTTGATACGCTTAAAATTAATAAGATTAGCTCAAACTTATATGTCTTAGCGCTAGAAAACATTCACCTAGAAGGTGGTGACATTTCTGATAGAACGACACAAGCTTTGGCCGCATTTATGATTAATAAGCGCGAAGATAAATCCATGGCTGATACAAAAACTTGGTGGCAATTCCAGCATACCCCTATTATTACTAAAAAACAGAGAACACTGGGGTTTAATTTATACATTCAGTCGCAGGTGAGCACTTGTTTATATAAAAAGGGTTCTGACTACCAAGTACCAGACTTAATTGCTTTTCTCGGCTTTAAAAACCAACGATCAATGTTTATAAAATCGCTAAATCCTATAGCCTTGGCTACTAATATTAAACTTATTAAAGATGAACCAAGATTCGTATTACCACAATGCACTAGTTTCATATTTGGCAAGTAAAGAAAAAGTCACCTTGAAAAACAGGGTTACTACAAATGAAGAGCTAAAATAACAAACTAAGCCACCCTTGCCAGAACTACTCAGGCAAGGTAAATTTTGGCTAGTTACTTAGGAGAACTTAAACGTGAAACGATCAATCAAACTATTAATTTTAACTTTAAGTGTACTAACTTCTGGCTTTACCCTAACTGCCTGTAATACTATGAGCGGCTTAGGAAAAGACATACAAGGTGGTGGTAAAGCACTTTCTAAAGCAGCCTCTTCAGGTAAAAGCAACAACGGTTCTGATAAGCAAATACAAGCCTAGCTCTTAAATCCCCCGCTCGCTTCGCGAGCCGCCCCCTTTAAAAAAGGGGGCTTCATTTTTACAAAACCCCGCATTCTGTTTCCTGCCTACTACCATCTGATCCGTAGCCCGGCTTGAGCGGAAGCGATAAGCCGGGAGAAATCTTAATACCAATCCCGGATTCTCAAGCACTACGTGCTTTCAATCCGGGCTACGCACTACCTATCTACCGTCCTAAAATTTTTTCTTCGCACGCTTGGGCGGCGCAATAGAACGGCTTTTCTTTTTTGCAAACGATTTGGCTTTAGCAGGCTTTGATGAAGCACGTGACTTCTTACCTCGCGATTCTTTTTGTGAACGATGCTTAAAACCGCCCGACTTACTACGTGATGGTTTAGACTTTTCTGACTTTTCGAACTTAACGGTTTTGATATCTTTATCCGGCAAAGGTTTACTTTCTTGTAACAAGCAAGCTAAAGCAGCTGCCAACTCATCCCAATCACAATCAGTGACCGCCAAAATTCGTTCAACCAAACCAAAATAAGGTTTTAGCTTTTTGCGTTCACCAAGCAACATGCTTACTTTATTCGCCAATTGCTCAGAACGCTTAGCACTCATTTGTGCCAAAGAGGGAGGCTCTGCTAGCTCAATAGGCTGATGCACCGCTCGCTCAATTGCCTTTAATAAGCGTTGTTCACGAGGTGTCACAAACAATAGCGCCTTACCCGTACGACCAGCTCGACCTGTTCGACCAATGCGATGCACGTAGGATTCAACGTCAGAAGGAATATCATAATTAATTACATGACTAACACGCTCAACGTCAATACCACGCGCTGCCACATCAGTCGCAATCACGATATCTAACGAACCTTTACGCAACCGACCAATTACCTTTTCGCGCAAAGATTGCTTCATATCGCCATTTAAAGCATCAACCCTCAACCCTCGTGCTTGCAATTTTTCAGCTAATTCCACTGTACCATTCTTGGTACGTGAAAAAATAATCGCTGCCTGCACTTCTTCAACCTCAAGGTAACGGGTAAGCACCTCTAGTTTATTTTCTTTGTGAACACGAATATAGCTTTGCTCAATCGCAGCAATGGAACCTTCTTTTGGCTTAATTTTGACTTTTGCTGCATTGGTTAAATAGCGCTTAGCAATCTTTTGAATTGAGTCAGGCATAGTAGCTGAAAATAAAGCCGTTTGATGTTCATGAGGAATTTGTTCTAAGATCCACTCAACATCATCCACAAAGCCCATTTTAAGCATCTCATCTGCTTCATCCAGTACAACTGTCTTTATTGCATCAACCTCTATCGTGCCACGACGTAAATGATCCATCACTCGCCCCGGTGTACCAACGATTACTTGCACACCACGCTTTAGTGCACGCAACTGAATGCGATATTCCTGCCCACCGTAAATTGGCATCACATGAAACCCTGGCAAGTGCTTTGCATAACTCTGAAAGGCCTCTGCGACCTGAATAACTAGCTCACGAGTCGGTGCAATAACTAATACTTGCGGCTGATTAATTGCTACATCAATATCTGTTAGCGCAGGCAACGCAAAAGCAGCTGTTTTGCCTGTACCTGTTTGTGCTTGAGCCAATAAATCACCGCCTTCCAATAAAATAGGAATAGCTTTTTCTTGAACGGGAGTAGGTGCCTCATAACCTAGCTCGGTTAATGCGGTTAAGACCTCAGGCGCTAGCTCGAGCTCATTAAATGTTTTTGTTGTCATAGATAACACCTTTGGTTTCTAATGGTTGAACTTGAAAGATTTGCAGACTGGTCTAACTAGGGTCTGTTTACATTTACTCTCTTGGCTGCAAATGTAAACAGACCCTAATCACTAATAGAGAAGCAAGCAAAAAGAAAGCGAGTATACGGACAAGCAAGAAGCTTGTCACGTTTTTGATCAATTTTACGAACAAATAAAATAAAGCAGCTCTGAACGTTCGTTAACTTCACCCTGCTCAGGGTCTTCGATGACAACCTCATCAAAATGTTCACGCAATGCCACCTCAACTCGTTCAGAGTCAAAACTCACCTGGCGAACCGCAGAAGAAAACAACAACTCCTGGCTATCCTTGCGCACATCAAAGCCCTTCACCTGCCAGACAGTGCCCTCTTGGCCTTCACCGGCCATGCTGATATCTCCTAAGGAAATAAATGAACCATGGCGAGTAATAATTGGCGAGTTAAGCACCAAGTTATAAAGGCATAGCTCGGTCAACATATCAAAGACAAAAATACCGCCTGGTGCTAAGTGCTGCTTAACACGCGCGAACAACCGCTGCCAATCGGTAAATTCCAACACATGGTTAATTGAAGCAAATAGGCAGCTAATAATGTCAAATTGCTGATCAAGCACTAGCTCCGTCATGTCTTGATGGTAAAACGACACCCTCGGCAATTTGCGTTTGGCCACCGCTAGCATATCAGCAGCAATATCTAAACCCGCAAGCGTTTGATAACGACGTCGCATGGCTTTAAGCAAGGTTCCGGTACCACAAGCTAAATCTAACCATGACTTAGCTTGTGGGTGATAAGATTTAAAAAGTTGCTTTAAGTATTTGATTGATTGACTGCGATCGCCATGTATACGGTCATAAAATGGCGCAACCGGATCATAACCGGCCATTACTCAGCATTAAACCGTTTAATGCTATCAAAAATTTCTTGGCGAGCCTCATCTGCCGAAGTCCAGCCCTCAACTTTCACCCATTTGCCTGGCTCTAAATCTTTATAGTGCTCAAAGAAATGACGAATAGAAGCCCTAAGTTCAGGTGAAACATCTTCAGCAGAGTGGATATGGCTGTAATGAGATGTCATTTTATCGGTAGGGACAGCAAGAATCTTGCTATCAGGCCCAGCTTCATCGGTCATTGCCAAAGCTGAAACAGGGCGACAACGAATGACTGAACCACTAATCAATGGGAACGGAGTAATCACCAGCACGTCAACAGGATCACCATCAAGCGCTAAGGTACGTGGCACATAACCGTAGTTACAAGGATAATACATGCTGGTTGCCATAAAACGATCAACAAACATTGCACCTGTCGCTTTGTCGATCTCGTATTTTACTGGCACGCCTGTGGCTGGAATCTCAACCACTACGTTAATTTCATCAGGGGCCTTCTCACCTGGCCCAACTTGTCCTACACCCATTGGTTTACCTTATTTATATTGCAAAACCGGCATGGTAACGTAGTTAGCCATGAAAGAGAAGTATCAGTCTCTTCCAATGCAAGATGAGCCTGAAATAGCCCCCACTTTCCAATGCAAAGTGGGCCTGAAGTTGTTGCGTGATCGTTCATCCTATATGGATGAATATCAATATGAACGACATAGAATTAAACACACTTGCCCAGATTGAGCAATTTCTATCCTCATCAACCCAGCTTACCTTTGAAGCTACATCACGAGCAGAATCTTACCTATGGGTTACGAACACATTAAAAAAATTTGCTTATTGCGGTATGTGCAAAAAGGACAAAGGATTGATTCGTGATTACCTGCAACGAATGACTGGTTACTCACGTTCACAAATTACTAGGCTAATTGCTCAGTATCAAAAGTCAGGAAAAGTTGTTGTTAAGCAACGATCACCTAGAAATAAGTTTAGCTTAATCTATACGCATGAGGATACTTGGTTGTTAGCTGAAACGGATCAGGTTCATCAAACGCTTAGCGGGCCTACCACAAAAAAACTTTGCGAGAGAGCCTTTCATTTGTTTGGAGATAAGCGTTATGCGCGTCTTGCTTTTATCTCAGTCTCTCATCTTTACAATCTTCGACAAACTGAAACCTACCAGCGCAAACGGCGACACTTTAATAAAACTAAAGCAACGCAGGTTTCTATTGGTGAAAGGCGAAAACCAACTCCAGAGGGTAGGCCTGGCTTTATACGTATTGATACAGTGCACCAAGGAGATATGGATAAAATCAAGGGTGTTTATCATATTAATGCTGTTGACGAGGTGACACAGATGGAAGTAGTCTGCGCTGTTGAAAAAATTAGTGAGGCTTACTTAATCCCTGTCTTAGAGCAAATAATCGATACCTTTCCATTTAAAGTGTTAGGCCTACATGCTGATAATGGCTCAGAGTACATTAATCAGCATGTAGCTAAACTATTGCAAAAGTTATTTATTGAACTCACTAAATCGAGGCCAAGGCATAGTAATGACAACGGCTTGGTGGAAAGTAAAAATGGCTCGGTTGTTAGAAAGCATTTTGGCTACATACATATTCAACAACGTTTTGCCCCGCAAATTAATGAATTCTATAACCAGCATTTTAACGACTATATTAATTTTCACAGACCTTGTTACTTCCCTGTAACCAGCATTAATAGCAAGGGTAAGCAAACTAAACTTTACCCTTACGAGGCCATTATGACTCCTTACGAAAAGTTCAAATCAATTGAAAATGCTGAGCAGTATTTAAAGGAAAATGAAACCTTTGAACGACTAGATAAATTAGCGTATTCTCTGACTGATCATGAATCTGCACAAAAGATGCAGGAAGCAAAGAAGACGTATCCGTCTTATTTCAGCATGATGCTCATGCTGCGCTCTCTTTAGTTTACTGCGCCTGTGATGAGCGGATGGTAATTAATTCCGCTAGCGAAGGCATAGAATAGTTTTTTGTAATTCTGTCATATATATAATCGAAGACATTAACTGCTAGCTTTTTACATGTCTCAGTAATTGTAACCATTGTATCCTTAGCTTTCGTTCCTTCTTCACTCATAGTATGAAGGTGTACATCGCGCATTCTAGCCTGCTTCCGAGCCATCAACTCTGCTGGATTGTTATGTAGAGGAAGCTCTGGCTTTTCCAGCACTAACAATAGCTGCCTTTTCTTTTTTAAGGTGAGCTCAATTTGTTTATCTAGTTTCTCGTAGCCAGTGATTGTTGAGAATAACTCAGTAAACTCATTGGATAGCTTATCTATCTCATCTTGCCCTGGGTTCTTTTTATATTCAATGAGCTTATGATAATAATCCCAAAACCTATCCAAGAAGCTGTCAACAGAGTCTTGGTGCTTCTTAAAAATTGGCGTCAGCTTTTTATAATGCCTACCCTCATGAACCCAGCACAAGGCGAGTGATTCAGTAATGAGCTTAAACTGTGGCGCATCATCGGTAATGAGTGTTTCTATCGCATAAGGACTCTTTCTATATGTTGAGATAGCTGCCGCATCAGTAATCAGCTTTCTATATTTTGGAAATTTTTTATCACCTAATACCTTATCAAGAATAACTTCCAGCTCCTTACTGTTTAAGATAGTCGATGAGTGAAATACCTTTAAGCTTTCGATTACCTTGTGGGGTAAGTTCATAGTAGCCAGTAAATTAAAAGCGGCCTCATTTAATGTGAACCCAAAGTGGTCTTTGCTTAACATTTCAATGACGCTTAATCGACTTTTACTGGTCAGCGTAAAGTAAGCTGAATAATACTCATTACCCAATACATTAACATAACGGTTTTTCCCATCCTCTCTAGCGTTGGTGTCATCTAGGTGCTGGTAGTTCGTGGATTGTAAACCTGCCTTCACAACTTCTACCTTCTCGGGCTCAAGTATCGTAGGTGTTTTAATTGTGAAGCTATGGATGGTTGATTTACTAATATCTATGTTGGCGGTTTTATAAAATGTCTCAAGGCTTTCTAGCGTCATACCACCTTGAGTATTTAGGAAGCTTGTCCAGCTTTTAATAGTAGGGCCGAACTGGCCCTCATAACCAGTTGGCAGAGGTGCTGTATAGTGTTTGTTTTCAGAAGGGGAGTAATATTGTTGGCGCAAAAAAAGAGTGTTATTAGCAGCAATTTTTATATCCTGGATAAGTGTTTTCTTAGAGCCATTTGGCACAGCATCGCTGGGCAACGAATCTGGATTAATTGTTAGTGTCACTGTATTAGAGACTTCGAGATTTTTTTTACTAGATTTTGGCTTTCTAGTTTTATTGGTTTTATTTCCTTTTCTATCCTTCTCGGAGGAATGATCCTTGTCCTTGTTAGCGCGCGTTTGCTTTCTAACATTAGGCTTTCCTTGCTCACCTTTATATTTATTTAATGCGTTATTTAACGATTGCACCTTGTCTTCTAGCTTTATGATTTTCTCAGCCTGACTTTCACATACATTGCTAAAATCTGTTTCTAGTGCTGTTGGTGTAACAGTATTATTAAATCTCTCAATGAGATCGGCTAAAACTGATTTGTCAGGTTGTTTTTTCATAGGAAGAGTATACCACGGGTTTGAAAAGGTAAATTTTCCCCACACAGATGGCCGTACTGCTGAAATTATTTTTAAGCCATGAACCTGATCGATGAAAAAATAATCCGAGCATACAGCGTTGTTATAGAGCGCACATCATGCTTTTATGACACACGATGATTCCAATATAAAATTTCCAAATTTGCACGAAAAAGCTGTCAAGAACTTTTTGAATTATTTTCAAATCATGCTGATATTGAACGGATACAAGAAGACGTTATTTGAGAAAATAACAAAAGAGCAAATAGCTGATACTATCAGCACTGAAGACTAACCGATGGACCATCATGGTGACATCTGTTCAGATGCTGCTTCAGGCTCATCTTACGATTGGAATATACTGTATCAACTAACTAGACTACCAACCACCGTAGTATCACTACCAAGCCAACCATCGGGTGCTGACTCTATATAATGTAGGCTATATTGCTGCTGGCACGCCAAAATCATTGACCTTCTCCCAAAACTGATCCCATCTGCCTTTAGTCTTTACTAGTGTTCTCAAGCATAAAACGATTTTCATTCCCTTGTCTTTCCAGCGCATTCCTGATCCGCCTAATCTTTGTTTAACAATTGTTTTACATGCTGCTTCAGTGACGCCAGAGCCAATTGGTGCATTCTGCTTAATCAAATTATGATACGACATTCGCTTTTCTTTAATATTATTTTCAAAATACGTAATTGTTCCTTCTAGCTTTTCTCTAAGCGATTTATTCAGTTTTTTATTTAGATGCTCTTTAAGCTCAGCAAGTATTCTACCTGCCGCACCTTTCTTGTGCTTTAAGTCATGACATCTCTCTTCGAGCCAAACATCACGCTCATCTCTTTCAGATTTTTTGGTAAATACTGCCTTTGATGCTTCGCCGAGATATTCAGTTGCATGCCAAAAATCTAAAATTTGCGTATCAGTATGTTTTTTTAGAAATGGCCAATTATTTTTTGCTCCATCAGCAACGCCAATTGTTTTAGCATCAGGGTAATATTTCTTTTTCAGCTTTATTTCCTTTTCAAGCCTATTAAAGAATTCATCTTTTCCATATTCTGGTGATGCTGCAACGTAGGTTGTGTGCAGGCGTGCACCATGCTTATCATACATGGAAATAGTTCCAACCATGCTCTCTCTATAACCATCATCAACGGTGAGAACATATGCACCATCTAAGCTAATACTTAGCATCTCAATGCCTGCATCAAGCTTTGGCTCTTCATATTCCCACTCAGCCTCTTTGGCTTGTGCAATACCGCCAACAAAATCAGTTGCCCGTTGCAAGTATGAATGTGAGATTTTACGGTTATGATTGACCTTGAGATCATCAATAACACTAGGAGCAGGTAAGTTTGAGTATTTATGTGAGATTATTTTTGCAAATCGCGGTGTTGATCCTTGGATAATTCTAGCCTTATCTTCTAAAGGACAAAAGATCTTCCCGCCTTTAGAGGTTTGATAAACATAACGCTTAACTCGAGCAACTCCATAAGGCGTTTGGTAATTTGCTTCATCTCTACTTCGTGCTGTTAGCTTTATTTTTCCAACATGGATAGGAGAGCCATCTGCATCAAACTTACTTAAAGCTTTTTCAGTGGCTAATGTTCCAACCTCATTAAGGCCGTCAAGAATTGCATCCTCACATTCAAGCATGGATCCTTTTAGTGGAAGCTTGAGCTCAATAGTTAATTCATTATTTTCATCAGAGAGAATTCTAGCTAACATCCAAACACCATCCGTAATCAAGTTAAAGTGTATATTATGCTATATTTTCTACATTATATAAAGGCAGCACCGCAACCATCCTCTTGCAAAGTAGACCTCACTCCCTCAAATACCACTGGCTCTTCCGGTAATAAGCTAATAGCCCGGACTATCTGCTGTAAAATGGGGTCAGCATCATACTCTGGCTTCACAATGAACGCTCCATCGGCCTGTTGAAAGTAAGATTCTGCCTCGATGGTTAAGCTCGTTTTTAAACTCTCAGTAGTATCCGCCCTGATAAATTTATCACAAAAATCTCCCCACAACTCTTGAGCTTGATCATAACTCAACCATGCTGTTGGACGACGACAACCACCTAGCTTCCAACTTGCCAAAGTATTACTAACAGCATAACCATAGCCTGATCGCGCCTCTAATAGACGATCGATACGCTGAAAAATACCTGTTATCCGTATGGTTTCTACCCTCCGAGTATTACCAGCTACCTGATAAAGTCGACACCAAAGCTCTGAGTGTTGTAAAACTCGGTGGACTTTATCTGGCAAGAGCAAACCGACCAAGCTCTTATTAGCATCAATAAAGGCTTGCAAATCAACACTAGGCCTATAAGTCCGCGCATCAACTAAATCTGCTTGTTCACTACCAAGGACACCAAGCAATAGTTTTTAATAACTAATGGCCTTGGCTGCGCCAAAATACTTGCCAACACCGCTTGTGGATGCATCATCATCACCAACCCAGCCACTAATAAAGCAGGGGCTAAACTACGATACGACGCCTCCTCAGTAGCATATTCTAGGCTCTCTTCAAGGCGACCTTTAACTACTATTCGCGCAAAGTCTATAAAGGTGCGTAGTAAACAACAACGCAACTGTCCTTCTTTCTCAAGAATGGAGCTGCCACTATCTACCACAATACCTTCAAGCAATGGCGCCATTACGTCAGGCCTTCTCCCACGCGGAGATCTAGCAATAGGTGAAGTTACAGTCAGACCATCAGGCTCTGGCAAAGGGGAACGGGCAATAGGTGAAGTTAAATCTGGCTCGTCAAGGCTCGGTAAACGACGTGACGCCCGCTCCATAACAAAGTCGGCTTCATCTTGCTCCGCAGAAGCTGAAGTCTCATCAGGTAATAAAAACTTCTTTTGTGCATAACGTGGATTAAGGCCTCCATCAGCTGGACGCTCACCTTCTTGCAAAGCTCTTTTACAAACAGCAATAACGCCAGCCTCAATATCCCCGGAGGAAACAGATGGTTCAATCTAGGCAGATGCAGCAGCTCCCGTTTCCGATCCATAGCTAGCGATAACAGGGAGGGGCGTTGAGTTAACAACCCTGATATAAACCTGCCGCAATAAAAAATGCATAGCACTTAATTGATTAAAACTTGGTGTAAATTGACTATCACGATAGCAATAAATAACGCTTTCAATATCCTTCAAAAAGTCACCCAAACTACCCAAACTTAAGCTAGGAACCTCATATGAATGACTCTCGCCTGGAAAAAATAATGTCCGCACTGCAGATTTTGCTGTTGCTTTATTATCATCACTAGCAAACTGAGCCTTCTCCATGTCGTGCAAACAATCGGTATAAACAGCCAATACCAAACGACATACTGACAGATTCCCGCTTTTAAGCGCTTCAAAAAGGACTTCAAACCACTCATATTGCTGAACGAGTAAACGTGGATGAATATAGGTTAAGCCCTGTGGATTACCTAATGGACGCCCATCTGCAGCATACCTCCCTGTAAAGCATGGTTTACGCCCGTAGCGTGCCCTTAAACCACTGCTTCTTTTAGCGTTAGGGAGGTCATAATAACGAACTTGCTTACTTCCATCTGCATAACACTCAAGCTCCGCATGCTAGTGCGCCATCCTTTCTGTAAATTCCATTGACTTGCTGAAAATAAGCAGGCGACTCAGTCAGATTAGAAATTCCTTTTAAGGTAAACTTAACCAAAAAAGAGGAATGACAATGAGCTGCTATAAAAATGAGAACTTAATCGAAGAAGCCATACATGTTTTAGCGATGGAGGGGTTTGAAGCTTTACCTAAGCTTGTCTCCAGGTTGATGAATGAGGCTATGTTAATAGAAAGGGAGCGCCATTTAAATGCCAGTCCTTAAATTGTTACGTCTATCTTTATTTAGGGGAATTGAGCTAGTTTTATCTCATAATAAACAAGGTTTTTAGTAACCTATCAAGGTAAAATAACTTGATATAAAAACTATAGTGAAATTAGTCATGCGCAGAATCATAAAAGCGATTAAAAGCCTGAGTGATTACCTGATCCTGCTGAAAAAAAATCCAGAGCTACTAAGGCCAGAGCAGTGCAGCCATTGCGGTGCAGGTGGACTATGGTCACATGGATCATATGATCGAAAACCAGATAGGAACCCAGGTAAAGGACGCTCTTTAAATCCCACCCCTGTTTTGAGATTTTATTGTCATCAATGTAAACGTACTTGTTCAACCCTACCTGAGATACTTTCTCCAAAGCGTTGGTATTGCTGGTCAGTTCAGCAGGCAGTGTTAATGAGCGTGCTCCTGGGAAAAGTATTAGCTCATCAGGTCAGGAGCAAGGTGTTAGTCGACACACCGTTGCTAGGTGGTTTCACTGGTTGGTTGACCACTTCGTTGATTACTCCTTCCATATCAAAGCACATCCGTTGTGGTTACAGCTTGGGCGACATAGTGATCCACAAGCGTTTTGGTTGGCCTGCCTTGGTGAGCATGATTTATCGAGCATCATGCTTTTTCTTAACCCAAGTTTGGCCATTTCACCCTGAAAATCAAAAATTTCATCACTATTTTTAACTCAACCCATTGATTTTACTTGCCTAGAAACGTGAATTCTCGAATGTAGTGACACATAATGGCAATAAGGGGTTGCATGGGCTGGTGAAGTGATGAGAGTATTGAGTTATGTATATTCGAACCTCTACACAAAAGAGTCCTCGGACAGGTAAGTCTTACGCAACCTACCGACTTGTTGATACTCATCGCACTGCTGACGGCAAAGTACGTCAAAGACTGATTTTAAATCTTGGTGCGAATTTTTCAGTAAAGAAGGACAGTTGGAAATTGCTTGCTGACCGTATTGAGGAAATTTTAACGGGTCAAGGCACGTTAATTTCAATACCAGCACATCTCGAAAAACAGGCGCAAATGTATGTAAAACGCATTCGCTCTAGGTTTGCTGATGACAATGAGACAAGTATCGCTGTTAATTCAGTAAGCGCGGTAGAACCTGACTTTAAAACAGTGGATGTTAACTCCATTGAGAGCGCGGACATACGACACGTTGGAGCTGAGGCGTTGGGCTTACATGCTGCCAGGCAATTACAACTTGAGGAATTGTTCAGGGCTTTGGGCTTTAATCAAAAACAATGTCACCTGATGCTTGCTACCATCATTGGGCGGCTAGTTGCCCCAGGAAGTGATTTAAGTACGCACTATTATTTAAGCAATCAAAGTGCGTTAGATGAATTACTGGGTACTGATTTCTCAGAACTATCACTCAAGAAATTCTATAAGACTGCTGATGAGTTACTCAAACATAAGCAAATGATTGAAGATCAATTATTCGAACGTGAGAAAAATCTCTTTAGTTTAAATCAGGTGATCACTCTCTACGATATAACCAATACCTACTTTGAGGGTAGAGCATTACAGAATGATCACGCACAGCATGGTCGATCAAAGGAGAAGCGGTCTGATTGTCCGCTTGTTTCTCTAGGACTCGTGCTGGATGGCTCAGGGTTCCCGCAACGCAGTGAATTTTTCAAAGGGAATGTTAGCGAGCCTAAAACATTATCCGAAATGCTAACTGAGCTTCATGCACAGCCAGAGGCAACAATTGTCTTAGATGCTGGTTTTGCAACTGAAGAAAATATTTCATGGCTTACTGAAAAAGGTTTCCATTATATTGTAGTGAGCCGTAGAGCATTGCCTGTTGTCGATGAAAACATTGATAAAGTGCTAGTAAAAGAATCAGTAAATAATACGGTTACAGCGCAATTAATTAAAGATACTGAAGCAAATGAAGTCTTACTGTACTGCCATTCTCAGGCTAAGGAAGAAAAAAGCTTAAATATGATTAGTAAGGCTGAGACTCGTTTCGAAGAGGAATTAATTAAGTTAGCTAATGGACTCACTAAAAAAACCGGAATGAAAGCAATTGAGAAAGTAACCTTGCGTTTAGGTCGAATAAAGGAGCGCCATAAACGTGTTTCAGGTCGATACACTATCACGCTTGATTCAGAGGCTGATAAGGTTACGAAAATCAGTTGGAGTAAAGTTAACTCTGAGAATCTGGGCGCATATTGTTTGCGTAGTAACAGAATGGATTTAGATGAAAAAACAATTTGGAGAATCTATACAACTCTAACTGATGTTGAATCGGCATTCAGATCATTAAAATCAGAGTTAGGCCTGCGTCCTATCTACCATCAAAAGCAAGAGCGAGTTGATGCCCATCTGTTTATTAGTATTCTTGCTTATCACTTACTACACACTATTCGCCATCAACTTAAATTGCAGAACATTGATAGTAGCTGGCAAACTATACGGCAGATTTTTAGCACTCAGGTTCGTATCACGACTACGATGCGGCTTGAAAATAATAAACTACTTTCTGTTAGAAGAACCTCAAAGGCAACTCCAGAGCAAGTTGTGATCTATAAATCGTTAGGCATGAATTCACAACCTGGGCACACTGAAAAAACAATTTGTTAAGTTGTAGTGACCCTAAACGTTTTTTTAAAATGTAAGTCATTGATTTGGATAGGTTTAATTTTAGAAAGGGCAAAGTTGGGTTAACAACACAGGAGTGAGCATCCCATAATTAATTAACGTGAAAAAAAGTTGAGATGGATATTTTCTGTAAACCTCACGACCCCACACAGTTTGAGCGTAGCATTCTCAACTCAAGTTGTGATTAACTCATTGCAAGTAGTTAAATCACACAGGAATTGCAAAATGACCAAGCCCATTCACCCAACAGCACTGTTTCGCCTAAGTGTTTTAGGTGAGCTATGTAGCCGAAATAGTTTTGAGCATGGTGAGCTCAAGAGCATTATTAAAAGGTTGTCCCAGCAAACCTACAACATTCCAGGTAGTAAGCGTGTTCACCTCAGTGCTAAAACAATTGAGAATTGGTATTACGCCTGGTTAAAGCAGGGTATTGATGGATTAGTTCCTAAAACTCGACGAGACAAAGGCCAGTGTCACATCAATCCAGAGCTACAAGAGTTAATTATTTCCACTAAACAGGAAAGCCCTTCAAGATCAATTCCGACCGTGATTAAACTCTTAGAAACTCAAGGGAAGGTAGCACGAGGTGAATTATCTCACGCAACAGTTCACCGCTTATTAGTAAAACACGGCCTGTCTAAAAGAACAGTCACACCTTCTAACCAAATTGAGCGCCGCTCATTTGAGGCGCTCACAGCTTGTGATATTTGGTATGGCGATGTCATGCATGGTCCAACGATTTACGATGGCCAAAGAAGAGTTAAAAGCTATTTGGTGAGTATTTTTGATGATGCCTCAAGGTTGGTCTGTCACAGTAAATTTTGTACTGATGAGAGTGCCATTACTATTGAGCATGTGTTGAAAGAGGCATCACTCAAACGTGGGCTTCCTGTTAAGCTCATCATTGACAACGGCCCTGCCTACCGTGCTAAAACGTTGCAAACCATTTGTGCTCGTTTGAAAATTCAATTGATTTACGGCAGGCCCTATGAACCGCAAAGCAAAGGCAAACTAGAGCGTTGGCATAGAACAGTACGCGAGCAATTCCTAGCTGAATGCAACCTGGATTCCATTCATAGTTTCAATGCGCTGAATGATCGATTTTGGGCTTGGGTTGAGCGTGTTTATCATCAAGCCTCGCAAAGCGCCCTGCCTGACAAGATGACCCCGTTACAACGCTATCAGCAAGACCTCACTAAAATTCAGCCGTTAGGTTGTTTGGCCGATAAGCTAGATGATTACTTCCTGCATCGCATTAAGCGCCGAGTCAGGAAGGATGGCACGGTAAGCTGGAATAATCGACTCTTTGAAGTTCCATTTGAACTGGCTCAACAAGAGGTTTATTTAGTGGTTGATCCGCATAGTGACTCCGCCCGTCACGTCGAATCATTGGAATATCAATACCTTGGTGCAGTGGGAGAGCTGGACAAACATAACAACCTTTCTAGAACCCGAGCTAGACCTCAGATGCCGGAACAACCAGCAAGAAAAACCTCGCTAGTTGAGATTGTTTATAACCAAGTTAAAGAGGATTTGGATATCACTGAGGAGGATGAGTAAGATGTATCTTCAACATTTTGGCTTGAAATTTGATCCATTGGGTAAATCAAACATTATTGAATTGGCGCAGTCAAAGCGACTAGAACAGCAACTTAATGGTTTGCTAGAAACACGCGGCTTAGCAGTGATTACTGGCGACTCAGGGACAGGAAAGACCACGGCGCTAAGATACTGGAGCAATAAACTCAACCCGCTGACCCATCAAGTCATTTATCAATCAGACACTCACTTTCGGTCATTTGATGTGTACTCTCAGCTTGCCGAAAATCTAGGTTTAGAAAACTATTACCGATTCTCTAAACTTTGGAGAGACTTGAAGCAGAGCTTGATCGCGCTCTACCATGATAAAAACGTTCAGCCTATTTGGATCCTAGACGAGGCGCATCAGCTTAGTAATGATTTCATTCTACGATTACCTGACTTCCTTAATTTCAGTTTTGACAGCAAAGACGTCATGACGATTATCTTATGTGGACTCCCATCACTTCTAGCAACATTGCAGAGACCAGCCTATGAACCTATCAACTCTAGAATTCAGTGCTTTATTAGGTGGCATGCAATTGAAGATAGCAGGGATTTTGAGAGCATTATTCACGCTGCTTTTGAGAAGGCAGGAATGAGCAGCAGCTTATTCACTGAAACAGGTATTCGTGCAGTACACATGGCCACAAAAGGTAGGCTTCGTTATGTTGATAGGCTCATGCGACATGCGTTGCTAATCGCCGCTAATATGAATTTAAACCATATACCGGATGATGTCATTAATCAGGCAATTCATGAGCTAAAAGGTTAACTATTTGACACCATCTCACGCAAAATAGGTTGAGATGGTTTCTCTAAATTATTGTGGGACGTTACACTTATGAGCGAACTGGCGATAGAAACGGATATGCGAACGGCTTTAAACCAAGGTTAATTAACACAGGTCAAGGTCAGCTTGAGCTACAGATACCGCAGGTTAGAGACTCCAATGAAGCCTTCTATCCATCAGTCTTAGAGCGAGGTGTACGCTCTGATAGAGCACTTAAGCTGGCTGTCGCTGAAATGTATGTGCATGGGGTTTCCACGCGCAAAGTTGAAAAGGTGCTAAAGCAACTCTGTGGAACAGATATTTCAAGCACAGAGGTAAGCCGTTGCGCTAAATTGTTGGATGAAGATTTAAAGAAATGGCGAAATAAGCCGTTAGGAAAGATAAAATATCTTTGGCTAGATGCACGTTATGAGAAGGTGCGCACTAGCGGCACAGTACAAGACTGTGCGGTATTGATAGCCTATGGCTTTGATGAATCAACCGGCAAGAGAACAGTGCTAGGTGTTTCTGTTGCGTTATCAGAGGCTGAGGTACATTGGCGTGATTTTCTTCAGCAGTTGGTTGAGCGAGGTATACATGGTATTGAGTTGATTACTAGCGACGCTCATACTGGCCTAAAAGCCGCTAGAAGAGCTGTGTTCCCCAGTGTTCCTTGGCAACGCTGCCAATTTCATTTGCAGCAAAATGCTCAGGCTCACATACCAAAGCGCTCAATGAAGGAACCAGTAGCTGAGGAGATTACAGCTATATTTAATGCCTCAAACATTCATGAGTCGGAAAGACTATTGGCTATGGCGGTAGATAAATATCAGCAAACAGCACCAGAGCTTTCTTCTTGGTTGGAAGTGAATATACCGGAGGGCTTAGTAGTGATGAACTTTGACAGGCCGCATCAAAAAAGATTAAGAACCAGTAACATAGCTGAGCGCGTAAACAGAGAGGTAAAAAGAAGGACGCATACAGTTGGAATTTTCCCTAATACTGAATCGTGCCTAAGGCTCGTATCAGCTGTTTTAGTGGAAATTGATGACCAGTGGAGCGGATCACCTAGATACTTAAGTTGAAGTGAATAATAAGGCTTCATAGGGTTTTAGGATAGATCATTCTTGTTCTTATTAACGAGATATAATTGCTATTACCTAAAAGTTAATAATTTATTTTGAGAGGAGAAAAATTTGAGGTATAAATAATTTTTTAGATTGATTAGCATAATTAATTTAAGATATTATGCGATGAGACAGGTACAATAGAGTGCCATTTAGAATTTTAAAGGTTTTTCTAAGTACTGAAGTTGGTTTTTACAGACAAAATAACGCTCTATCCTCCGCATAACCAAACCCTGTCTCGGTATGCCGCAAACCTGGTGCCAAGGTTTTGTAATCTTGCTTATTATCACGACCACCACCAGTACCCACAACAATCTGCAAAGCAGGCTCATCATCTAAATAGCCTGTTTCTAATACTGAAAAAGTATGCTCATGCGCGGCAAACACCGTCCACTGTGGCAACGTTAAACCACAAGTCCGCAAAGCACGACCAACTTGCTGATGGTGATTGCCTGGGTAACTGTCTTCGCCTGCGGGATATTTTGGGTTACGCCCTAAGCTTTGCTTAGCACGCTCGTCTTTTTTCAAACCACGTTTGCCCACTGTAAAGTCAACGCTGTGATGCATCATAATCAATCGATGCAGGCAGTCAGGATAATGAGTTTGCAAATATTCATTTAATTGACCCAACCAAGTTTGCTGTTCTTTATCAGCAGGTAAGCTAGAAGAATCCAAGTGAAGAATAATTGCTACAGGCTTTTCTCTAATACCTTCATAAGTAAAAATCAACTGGCAGTAATAGCGATGCGGCATAAAATAATTGGGAATCGCTTGAGGATCAGCACCTTGACGCTTACGTTCTGCCACTTGCAAAGCGTCAACAAAATACTGCCCCTTTTGCTTAGCTCTCTCTATCAATGGGCCACCTACTACTGGTGGACGATCCACCCCACGATAACACTCTTGTTCATGATTACCCAATACTGCTGCAACTTGCTAACTAGATTGCTCACCATAAATTTGCATTAAATAGGTGTCAACTTCGGTTGCGGCTTTGTCCGTATCATCCCCCACACCACCCGGATAAATCATATCACCTAGTAGATGTAACTGATGTGCTTGACCTGTTCTTTGATAGACTTGAATTGCCGCGCCCGCGTGCTTTTGCTCATTATTATTCTCACCTGCACAACCGAGCATAAGAGCTCGGTAAACCACTGGATTCCTAGATGGTATTGACTCATCAACAGAGGCAGCAGCACCAGCACCAGCACCTGACAAAGTAGAATGTCTCAATACGGTTTTAAACACCCACGAGCGTTCGTCACTACCAACTATTACCTTTGGTAAGCCCTCAGCAGGGCAGGTTTCCAAAGGGAGTTCACGCTGAATAAATATCTGGCCCGGCATCAATAACGCACCTAATAATTACCAACAACCCGCCGGTGGTGGGTTAGCAATATTACAACCATTGTCGATAAACAAAGCCATATTCGCTAACTGCATGGGCTGTAAAGTAGGGTCAGTATCATTGATACGTGCGACGTTAAGTACTAAACGATCTAGTTTTGCTTGGTAAACAGGGTTACTCAAAGTCACAAAGCGCTGTACGCCTTGCTTGTCCACTGAATCTTTTACATTAGATAATAGTGCAGCATTAGGGTTCACTTTAGCAAAACTAAAAGAACCCTCAGACCAAGTTTTAATAAAGGTTTTAGTCGGCACCTCACCTGCTACGCGCACTGGACGATCAGTAAAAAAACTCACCTTAGGATGATTAATAATTAATTGATACTGTTGCCCCTGCTTAACAAGCTGTCTCTGCTGGGCACGGATCACGTATAAAATAGATTCAGGCTTTTTCTGCGTTGCTGCAAACACTGAAGCCATTAATAGCATTCCTAACAGTATTAACATAAACGTTTTTATTGGTTTCATGATTTTTCTCCTTTATTACTGAAAACTACCCAAAATTTAAATCAACAAAATAATGCTGAAATATTGTGTAAAAATGACTATGCTTTGTCTTTTTAACAAGACTAACGAGATGAGTATAAATGTTAAACTTCGCCGATTACGCTGCCCCTCTTTTTTCAAAATTAACTGGGAAAGTTGTTTTAAAAAAATCTATCGACGATTGTAGGAAAGCTATTAACTGAAGGTAGTTGTAAGTTGTTCAGTTCATCAAAAGATAACAATGAGTATAAAAAGATGATTCGTACACTTACCGGTGAAAATAAAAGCACCGATTTAGATCCAATAAAAACAAATGATGTATTGCTAGAACAGAGCTGTGAAAAACTTTCACACGCCAGTAAAATTGATGTTCTTCATGATCCTTCTGATATTAGAAAGCCACATAGCAAGCAAACTGAAAATCTAGGTAAAGTAAGGAGTCTGGACGGGGATATTATCAATGGTTACAGCACGCATAACGCAGTTGCATTAGTACCTGGTGATAAGGCTGTGCATCTACTATCGCATGTAAGCTACAGCAATAAAGACCCTAAGTTTTTAAAAGCTGAGCATATTAAGAAAATAGAGGCTGGAAAGCCATTTGAGGGAGATAAAGAGGCCAAGAGTCTTTATGAATCTGGTGATTACTTTAATAAAAAGCTGCTGTCTATTCGTGAAATAGAAAAAATAGGAATCTGCCTAAAATCAAAGAATGAAGATGCAACCATTACCCATATTCTAGATAGAGAGTTTGATGATAATGACTATCTCTCACTAATTGATACAAACCTAGATCAAGACTTTATTATTCGCTCAAAAATAACAAGAACAATAGAAGGTAGAGGTGATGATGGTAAAAAGCTTAAGCTGATTAACGCTGATTTTGATGCTCAAGGCGAAAAGCAATTCCAAAAGTTAACAGTTGGAAAGAATTGCGTACAAGACGGAAAAATAACTATTTATTTTGGAGAGTTTGAGAACTTCAATGCAATTAAAATCCAAATTACAGGCAGAGATGGTAGGAGAATTTTTAAGAATGACATGCTGCTATTAACTAATAAAAAAGTAACGACTTTTGATGAGGCGTATGAGGTATACATAGCCTATCTATCTCGTGCGAAAATTGAATATGTTTTTAAATTTCTCAAGGAAGGACTAGGCTGGGAAAATATGCAGATAAAAAATTTTAAAGGGATACAAAATCTACTGGCTGTATGTTTTTATGTGGCCTCATATTTGTATGAGATAGGTAAGGAAAAAGCTTATGACGATTACGCAATTATGCTAGCTAAATTAGGAGATGGTAAGGGCAAGGTGACACGACACTTTATTGCGAAGGGTATTAGAAAACTTCTAACGTATCACTTAGTAGAGCAATTTTTTAAAGAAAATAGTGTTTCTCAAGAAGAACAAAAAGAATTATCGAATTCAGTTCAGGTAGGGAGATAACAATTTTGGGTAGTTCTCAGTTTATTAGAAAGCCAAACGCTCGCTAATTGGCTCTTGTTGTTTATCTTTATTAAAAGGTCTTGCTGCTGGTGCAAATAGCGCCACTCTAAATCGATCAAAATAAGGCTGTTGTACAGATTGAGCACTGCCCTTTACACCCAGTTCATCAATCTCTTGCTTTAGCTGCTCTACACTACCCAAGGTTTCTTATGCTGAAACCAAGCTACGTGCTTGAGCATTTGCAAAATGCTCTTTACTGAGTATCAAGGTATCTGCCATAGCAACCGAAGCGAGCAAAGCAGCAACTCCCCAAATCGATAAGGAAACCTTATCTTTTTTAAGTAGATCCAAGTAACGAGTATCCGTTGGAAATAAAGTCTCTGTAAGATGCTCAAGAAACACTATAGCTTGCAGAAAAGTTAGCCCGCCTTGGCGCAATACAGCTACAATAGTTGAAAGCTTATAAGCCCAGCTTTGCTGTCTTTCCTTAGCTGTTTCTGAAAGACCCAAGGTCATTTCAGGAACTTCCTTAGCTAGAAGAACAAAAAGGCTTGCCGCTATCGCTGCATGCTGGACCGTAGCGTGTCTTTCACCCGCATCTATCCAGAAATAATCCAAAGACTCATGAACAATAAAAAAACCTAATACAGCACCAATTGCTGCGTGCCACAATCGTGCTACAGGACGAATTGGCAAGCGCCAATCACACTGAATTGACTGACCAACCTCATAACCATAACGAGCTTGAGAGCGCTGCCCACCAGCACCATTTGCTGTTGCCGCTTTAACATCAAAAGGGTGCCACTGCCAGCCCGTGTCAACATCATACAACATGTTGATACCCATTAAACCCACCAAAACCACGGCAATAATCAAGCCTACGCGTCCACCTTCAAAATCTTTAGCATTTATTGCTAAAAAGGGCGCCACCCGCTCAGCAAATTCCTGCAAAAATCCAGTATGTCGGGCACGAGTCAACATACCACTTAATAAACCTATAGCTGCTAACGGCAAGACGATCCGACTAAATAAAAAAGACATTGTTCGATTTGCTTCAGAGTAACTTTCTTCGCCTGTTGCTAGTAAGGGAGATAAAGTGTATTCAGCAATTAACATAATTGCTGCAGAAGTTTTTGCTACTGCTGCTGCAGGAGTAAGTAGTGACTGACAGAAAACCCGCAAAGCCTTTTATTTTCAATGTTTCGGGGCGAACTGGTCACATGAAGATTTTCAAAAAACAGCACTAAATACTCGTTTTCCAGCTATTTACAGCTTATTTTCGATATAATACCTTAATCTTCGATGATTTTTCGCCACAGCATGGTAACTCTTCACTGGAAAGCAAGAATGACAAGACTAGCCCAAAATCCACAAATGCAAATTGGCCAAGTAGATATTTCTAAAATTCAAATCAGCTCTAAATCACGGGATGACATTCCAAAATTATTAAAAGGGCTACAGTTTATTTATAGTACACCCTCTGTACGGAAGGAGATTTTCGAACTACTAGAGGCTCAGATTGCACCTGAGGTTGACAAGAATAATGGACGCCCTGGTATGGAATTATGGAAAATATTGGTCATGGGAGTACTCCGCCTGAGTCTAAATTGTGATTATGATCGACTGCATGAACTTGTGAATCAACATAAAACCATTCGTGAAATGCTAGGGCATGCTGATTTTTTCGATAAAATAGAGTATCAGCTGCAAACAATTAAAGACAATGTCTCGCTACTCACTCCCGAGTTGTTAGATGAGATTAATCAAGTTGTTGTGAAAGCTGGTCATTCATTGTTAAAAAAAAGTGAGCCTCTGCGAGGCCGTTGCGATTCCTTTGTGGTTGAAACAGACGTACATTTTCCAACAGACATAAGCTTACTGTTTGACGCAATGCGCAAAATAATTCAGCAGGTGGCCAAGCTGTGTGAACACAGCGGATTGAGTGACTGGCGTCAATATCGATATAACATCAAGCATCTGAAACGGCTCATGCGAATAGCTCAACTAAAAAAGCGCAGTAAGAGCAAGCAAGCAGATCAACAAAACAAAAAGGACAAGGCAATCAAGGATGCTCATCAGGAGTATCTCAATATTGCGCAAAAATATTTAGATAAAGCGCATGCCTCAATAAACGCTATCCAGAAAGCCGATCTACTGAAGCCGCAAGATGCGCCACTGGTTGAAAGTATAGAAATGTTCACGGTTCATGCAGATCGCCAAGTTGATCAAATTAAACGCCGAATATTATTGGATGAAAAGATCCCGCATGAAGAAAAAGTCTTTTCTGTCTTTCAGCCACATACTGAATGGATTGTAAAAGGAAAGGCTGGTGTACCAGTCGAATTAGGAATGAAAGTCTGTGTCTTGGAGGATCAACACCAATTTATATTGCATCATCGTGTGATGGAGAATGAGACTGATGACAAGGTCGCCGTATCTATGGTTCAAGAGACCCAACAAAAGTTCCCAGAGTTAAACACATGTAGTTTTGATAAGGGCTTTCATTCAAAAGAAAATCAATCTGCGTTAGCAGATATTTTGGAAGTTGTTGCATTGCCGAGAAAAGGTCGACTCTCAAAGGAAGCACAGGAAATTGAAAAGTCAGACTCGTTTGTGAAAGCGAAACAAAAGCATTCTGCGGTAGAATCCAGTATTAATGCTCTTGAAGTTCATGGGTTGGATCAATGCCTAGATCACGGCATTGATGGCTTTAAGAGTTATGTTGGCTTAGCGATTGTTGGAAAAAACATAGATCGTATCGGAAGTCTTATACAAAGAGCTGAGCAAAGGAAAGCAGCGCGACTAAAAAAACGCATTCGAGGTCGCAGCCCACCGTTAGCTGCCTAGTCAGCCTCAGAATATCCCATTGTATTCCAGAAAGCAGGATGCTTTTTTTCGTATCAAAACAGCGAGATTTCATTTTTTTGTACGCGGCCAGGGCTTAACATGCTGTTTTTATTATGATCTCGCGCGGATATAAAAAAATGAAAGTGTAATAAAACAACAAAGACTAAGAATTAGTAGGTTTTCTGTCAGTCACTAAGTAGGCGATGATAAAACTCATCACTTATTCGATTTGCCACATTACCAACTTTCTGGCAAGTACTACGCTTCGCCGCTGCTATATGAAATCGACGCAGCTCTGCTTGTCGTGCTATCTCAGCCTGCTGTTCAGCTCGTATAACTGCGCGCAAGTCAGCATGAGTCCTTCGTCGCTCACGACGGCGACGGCGACGACAGCAGCCCCACAGCCACTGCACACCAGCGCCAATTGCACCAAGGGTTGCATCAAGCATTGTAATATGCCTTTATGATTGTTATCGACAAGTATTGTACGAAAAAAAACACCTAAAAACCCGAGGACTTTTTTCAAAACAGCCCTTCTTCTTACGCAAAAAAGCTGCTATATTGCGCATTTTTTGGTTAGTTTAAAAAAATCTTATGCTCAAACACTTCAAAAAAAGTCATTACTTAATTATTGCTGCTTTAGTGATCGTCGCTATTCTATTTTTTGTCTGGCATCAGTACGGTCGAGTTAGCCTCACCCATCAACAAAAAACAGCCATTAGCGTTACCGTAAGCAAACCCACCGTTAAACTTATCGCCGAGAAACTCACGGCTGTCGGCAGTATCGATGCCATGCAGCAAGCTAACCTCTCAGCTAAGAATGCGGGATATATCCAAAAGATTTTCTTTAAAGAAGGGCAATACGTTAAAGCTGGCACTGCTTTGATTCAGCTAGACAGTACGCAGGCTGCCTCTCAGCTGCAAGCTGACAAAACTGCTTTAACTATTGCTGCTAACCAATATAAAACTGATCAAAGCCTTTATAAAAAGGAACTAATCTCCAGGAATGATATGGAGTCAGATCACGCAACTTATGCTAATGACCTAGCCAAAGTCGTTGCCGATCAAAAGACTTTAGATGAAATGACGATTAGAGCCCCCTTTAGCGGCTACCTAGGTGCCAAAACAGTCAGCATCGGTGACTATGTCGCCGCAGCACAAAAATTAATCTTATTGGTTGATCGCGATCACTTATTGGCAGAGTACAGCCTGCCAGCTCGCTATGCACCATTACTAAAGCTCGGCAGTCCTGTTACGGTCATTACCAATACCACACCAAAAATAAAAATTGCAGGCACAGTTGAATATATCGCGCCAGAAATTAATGTGGATACCCGCACTATTAACGTACATGCTGCTATTACCGATAGTAAACACCAGCTACTACCAGGCCAGTATGTCACTGTTAAACAAACGCTAACTCAACCTCACCAGGTTTTATTCGTACCCGAACAAAGTGTTTTAGAATCACTACAAGGCAATAGTGTTTTTGTTGCCAAGCAAGGTAAAGCCGCAAAACTGAAGGTAAGCTTAGGACAACGCCGTAATGGTTTGGTCGAAGTCACACAAGGTTTACAGGTTAATGACTTAGTTATTACTGCTGGGCAGCATTTGTTGAAAGCAGGGCAGGCGGTTAAGGTTGCAAAGTCTTAAACAGGCATCAACTGTCAGTAGGCAGGGATGCAGGTTTAAAAATATAGGTCGGCCCTGAACTGGCATTGGTTAGGTCTTAATGTTCTACTAAATATTGTGCCAGTGAAGGCCGACACGAAGTGTGAATAGGATTCAGCGTCGGCCCGCGCTACGCTTGGGGCCGACCTACCGTACTAAGCTGATTAGAAAGTTAGCCCCCTTTGATTCAAAGGGGGCTGCTCGCCTAGCGAGCGGGGGATTTAGTGAGGGTTGATTAATTATAAGGACGTTAATTATTTATAAATCCTCCCTGACCCTCCTTTTATCAAAGGAGGGGACGTACTAGGAAGCCTAATGAAAAAAACAACTTTTTTGAACGCAAGGAAAACAACTTGAAACTCTCCAACACTTGTATCAAACGTCCTGTATTCGCTATTGTGCTTAGCCTTATTATCATTATGGTTGGCTTAAGCAGTTATCACTATTTAGAACTGCGCTTCTTCCCAAACTTTGAAGCCAAATCAATTGAGATTCAAACCACCTTCTCCGGTGCAAGTGCACAACTCATTGAATCTGCCGTTACTAACCCACTGGAATCTGCCTTAAGCACCATCCCCGGCATTAAGCGCATGGTTTCAACTTCAAGTCGCGGACAAAGCGATATTAAATTAGAGCTCAAACCCGGACAAAACGTCGATGAAATTGCCAATGATGTACGCAATAAAGTTTCGGCAGCACAAGGCGATCTACCGGATTCAGTAAAGGCACCAACAATTCAAGTTGGCTGGGGTAGTGATAGTTTTTTAAGCCTAGCGGTTACTGATCCAAACAAACCACCCAAAGCCATTCGTGACTACCTGCAACGCTATGTGCTTAACAACTTATTACAAGTTCCTGGCATGGCAAATATAGAAATCGACGGCGCTGATAAATACGCCATGCGCATTGAGCTTAACCCACAAGCAATGGCCTCGCTTAGCATTAGCACGACTGACGTTGAACAAGCCCTACTTAACAATAATATTGAAATGCCTGCCGGCATAATCAACTTGACCCCACCTAAAGGTGGGGGTTTGGTACAGAGGCTGAAGCCTCATTACGGCTAAAGCCGTTTAAACGGTTCGGATTAATCCGACTTAAGCTCTTCCTCATCCCATACCTGAAAACCCTCCGGCGTATCATCTTGATTCTCTATGTAGCGTTTGACCTGCTCTTCTGTTACAGAACCAACCGTTGCGCAAAAATACCCTCTCGACCAGAGATAATTGCCCCAGTATTTCTTGCCAAGCGTACTCCTAAATTCTCTCAATAGTCGATAGGCACTTTTACCTTTCAAATATTGAGCCATCTTTGATACCGATAAGTGGCTCGGCGCCTCAATTAGAAGGTGAATGTGATTCGACCTCACATTCCCCCTCAATATCCTCATCCCCTTCTCAGCACAGATCTCTCGCAAAATGCTTCTTGCTCCTAAACCTATATCCCCACATAACACTGGATATCCATATTTTGTCTTCCATACAAAATGATATTTTAAATCCAGTACCGTATGCGCGCCTTTCCTATAGTTGTTTGCTCCAGTCATTTAGATCGCTCCCTTATTAAAAATAAAAAGCGATTCTAATACATCACATTCTGGCTGGTGATAGGTTTGCTAAAGACATTTCCGCCTAAAGGCGAAGGTTTATACCCTACCAAGTGGAAATTAAAAGCAAGACTATGGACTTCCCTGTTACCGCCAATACTCGTTTAAAAACCGTTGCGCAATTTAAACAGCTACCCATTAAAGTCAATCAAGGACAAATCGTTCATCTAGGCGATATCGCCAATGTTAAACTTGGTGGTGCAACTAACTCCACTTCAGCCATGTACATCAATGGTCAACCAGGGGTTATGCTGCAACTATATTCTCAAGACAGCGCCAGTGAAATTGATGTGGCAAACAAAGTTAAACATGCGCTAGTACAAATTCGCCAACAGCTCCCCGAAGGCATGAAAATCACCGTCTTTTTTAATAATTCAAGCTTCTTAAAACAAGCCATTCACGAGGTTTACCTAACCATATTGATGGCTATTGCTTGCGTACTAATCGCTGTGTTTTTATTTTTAGGTAGCTTTCGTGCTATTTTAATTCCCATTGCCACTATTCCTATTTGTTTGATTGGCTCTTTTGCCATTATGTATGCACTGGATTATTCCATTAATGTTATTACTTTACTGGCTTTAGTACTTTCTATAGGTCTAGTCGTCGATGATGCGATCGTGATGTTAGAAAATATTTATCGGCATATTGAATCAGGATTAGATTCTATGGCTGCTGCTTTCAAAGGAAGCAAGCAAATTGCCTTTGCTGTTATTGGTATGACCGCTAGCATTGTCGCAGTTTATTTACCAGTAGGCCTACTACATGGGCGTATCGCGACGATCTTTCGAGAGTTTGCTTTTACCTTAGCCGGGGCTGTATTAGTTTCTGGTTTTGTTGCCCTCACTCTCTCACCGATGATGTGCTCACGATTACTGTCATCAACCACACTACAAACCGGATTTGCTAATTGGCTAGAAAACTTTTTTGAAAAGCTTGCCAAGGCCTATCAAACTGCACTGAAGTTCATCTTAACCAAACGACTTACGGTTGTTATTATTGTAATTTTGCTCGCTGCTGGAGGCGGCTTTATCTTCAAATCACTACCAGAACAGTTTATGCCAAGTGAAGACATGGGCTTTTTTATCAGCGTGCTCAACGCGCCAACTGGCTCAAGCTTTAGCTACTTAAAGAATCAGGCTAACACAGTAAACAACCTGCTACAGCAACAACCCGCCATACAGTCCACCGCCACTATCTTAAGTGACCAAGCAGGTAGCTTTAATGCAGTATTCTCTGTGCTTAAACCTTATCAAGACCGTGATGTTAGCGCACAGGCCTTAGCACAACAGCTAACACAAACGGGTGCTGCCTTTATATAATGTAGAAAATATAGCATAATATACACTTTAACTTGATTACGGATGGTGTTTGGATGTTAGCTAGAATTCTCTCTGATGAAAATAATGAATTAACTATTGAGCTCAAGCTTCCACTAAAAGGATCCATGCTTGAATGTGAGGATGCAATTCTTGACGGCCTTAATGAGGTTGGAACATTAGCCACTGAAAAAGCTTTAAGTAAGTTTGATGCAGATGGCTCTCCTATCCATGTTGGAAAAATAAAGCTAACAGCACGAAGTAGAGATGAAGCAAATTACCAAACGCCTTATGGAGTTGCTCGAGTTAAGCGTTATGTTTATCAAACCTCTAAAGGCGGGAAGATCTTTTGTCCTTTAGAAGATAAGGCTAGAATTATCCAAGGATCAACACCGCGATTTGCAAAAATAATCTCACATAAATACTCAAACTTACCTGCTCCTAGTGTTATTGATGATCTCAAGGTCAATCATAACCGTAAAATCTCACATTCATACTTGCAACGGGCAACTGATTTTGTTGGCGGTATTGCACAAGCCAAAGAGGCTGAGTGGGAATATGAAGAGCCAAAGCTTGATGCAGGCATTGAGATGCTAAGTATTAGCTTAGATGGTGCATATGTTCTCACCGTTGATGATGGTTATAGAGAGAGCATGGTTGGAACTATTTCCATGTATGATAAGCATGGTGCACGCCTGCACACAACCTACGTTGCAGCATCACCAGAATATGGAAAAGATGAATTCTTTAATAGGCTTGAAAAGGAAATAAAGCTGAAAAAGAAATATTACCCTGATGCTAAAACAATTGGCGTTGCTGATGGAGCAAAAAATAATTGGCCATTTCTAAAAAAACATACTGATACGCAAATTTTAGATTTTTGGCATGCAACCGAATATCTCGGCGAAGCATCAAAGGCAGTATTTACCAAAAAATCTGAAAGAGATGAGCGTGATGTTTGGCTCGAAGAGAGATGTCATGACTTAAAGCACAAGAAAGGTGCGGCAGGTAGAATACTTGCTGAGCTTAAAGAGCATGTAAATAAAAAACTGAATAAATCGCTTAGAGAAAAGCTAGAAGGAACAATTACGTATTTTGAAAATAATATTAAAGAAAAGCGAATGTCGTATCATAATTTGATTAAGCAGAATGCACCAATTGGCTCTGGCGTCACTGAAGCAGCATGTAAAACAATTGTTAAACAAAGATTAGGCGGATCAGGAATGCGCTGGAAAGACAAGGGAATGAAAATCGTTTTATGCTTGAGAACACTAGTAAAGACTAAAGGCAGATGGGATCAGTTTTGGGAGAAGGTCAATGATTTTGGCGTGCCAGCAGCAATATAGCCTACATTATATAGAGGCAGCACCCACACAAACGTTTCATAATGTGCCTGGGCTTAATGCCTTTGTCTTTGCTCCCTCCCCTTTCTCAGGTGGTTCGCATCAAGATTTAGAATTTACTTTAACGACTTCTGGCACTTATAAGAATCTCTACTACGCCATTGAAAAAATGAAAAAATCTCTGGCGAATTATGCAGGGATTAATAATATTAATAGTGATATGGATTTTAATTCACAGCAGTATGATATCACTGTTAACCGTGACTTAGCCGCATCCTTAGGAGTAAGCATTGCGGCAATTGATAACACCATTGCGACCTTCCTAGGCGGCTCGACGATAACTTACTTTGATATGGATAATTACCGTTATGACGTTATCTTACAAGCAAGCCCACAGGGATCTGCCTTTATATAATGTAGAAAATATAGCATAATATACACTTTAACTTGATTACGGATGGTGTTTGGATGTTAGCTAGAATTCTCTCTGATGAAAATAATGAATTAACTATTGAGCTCAAGCTTCCACTAAAAGGATCCATGCTTGAATGTGAGGATGCAATTCTTGACGGCCTTAATGAGGTTGGAACATTAGCCACTGAAAAAGCTTTAAGTAAGTTTGATGCAGATGGCTCTCCTATCCATGTTGGAAAAATAAAGCTAACAGCACGAAGTAGAGATGAAGCAAATTACCAAACGCCTTATGGAGTTGCTCGAGTTAAGCGTTATGTTTATCAAACCTCTAAAGGCGGGAAGATCTTTTGTCCTTTAGAAGATAAGGCTAGAATTATCCAAGGATCAACACCGCGATTTGCAAAAATAATCTCACATAAATACTCAAACTTACCTGCTCCTAGTGTTATTGATGATCTCAAGGTCAATCATAACCGTAAAATCTCACATTCATACTTGCAACGGGCAACTGATTTTGTTGGCGGTATTGCACAAGCCAAAGAGGCTGAGTGGGAATATGAAGAGCCAAAGCTTGATGCAGGCATTGAGATGCTAAGTATTAGCTTAGATGGTGCATATGTTCTCACCGTTGATGATGGTTATAGAGAGAGCATGGTTGGAACTATTTCCATGTATGATAAGCATGGTGCACGCCTGCACACAACCTACGTTGCAGCATCACCAGAATATGGAAAAGATGAATTCTTTAATAGGCTTGAAAAGGAAATAAAGCTGAAAAAGAAATATTACCCTGATGCTAAAATAATTGGCGTTGCTGATGGAGCAAAAAATAATTGGCCATTTCTAAAAAAACATACTGATACGCAAATTTTAGATTTTTGGCATGCAACTGAATATCTCGGCGAAGCATCAAAGGCAGTATTTACCAAAAAATCTGAAAGAGATGAGCGTGATGTTTGGCTCGAAGAGAGATGTCATGACTTAAAGCACAAGAAAGGTGCGGCAGGTAGAATACTTGCTGAGCTTAAAGAGCATCTAAATAAAAAACTGAATAAATCGCTTAGAGAAAAGCTAGAAGGAACAATTACGTATTTTGAAAATAATATTAAAGAAAAGCGAATGTCGTATCATAATTTGATTAAGCAGAATGCACCAATTGGCTCTGGCGTCACTGAAGCAGCATGTAAAACAATTGTTAAACAAAGATTAGGCGGATCAGGAATGCGCTGGAAAGACAAGGGAATGAAAATCGTTTTATGCTTGAGAACACTAGTAAAGACTAAAGGCAGATGGGATCAGTTTTGGGAGAAGGTCAATGATTTTGGCGTGCCAGCAGCAATATAGCCTACATTATATAGAGGCAGCACCCAGCCCACATTACTTAACCAACACTGATCAATTAGCTAAATTCTATGTGCCAAATACTAACGGCCAGCTCATCCCTCTAGTTAACTTAATCACTGTAACCCCTACGCTTGCTGAGCAAACATTGCCGCACTATGATCATCTACGCTCTGCTAACATCAGTGCGCAACTTGGTAAGGGCTACAAGCTAGGCCAAGTAGTGAATTACCTTGAACAAGCTTTACCGAATATTTTACCAAGTGGCACACAGTTTATTTTCCGCGGCATGGCAGAAAACCTGCAAGAAAATAGCAGCAGCATGGCGACTTTATTTGGCTTGGCGCTTATCTTTATTTATCTGATTCTAGCTGCTTTGTTTGAAAGCTTTGTTGATCCACTAATTATCTTATTAACCGTACCGCTTTGTTTAGTGGGCGCTTTAACAACCTTACGCCTAACTGGTGGCAGCTTAAATGTCTTTACTGATATTGGTTTGATTACCTTAGTAGGCCTCGTTGCTAAACACGGTATTTTAATCACGCAGTTTATTAACGAACTACGTCAAGAAAAAGGTTTAGAGCTATATGACGCTATTCTACGTGGCGCTAGTATTCGTCTTCGCCCTATTCTAATGACAACCACTGCAATGGTATTTGTTTTATTGCCATTACTGTTTGCACACGGTGCTAGTTCTGCAAGCCGTGAGCAAATTGGTATCGTGTTAATTAATGGTTTGATTATCGGAACTTTCTTTTCATTGTTCGTTGTCCCTGTGGTTTATTCTTATCTGACTAAATTGAAGCGGTTTATTAAATAGAAACTAATCGTCGGCTCGCCCTGCGATCAAAAAAACTTTAAAACTGTATCCTGTCCCTGATTACCGACACCTGACAAGCACGGTAGCCCGGCTTGAGCGTTAGCGATAAGCCGGGGGCAGATTTGAAATCAACCCCGGATTATCAAATGCTTCGCATTTTCAATCCGGGCTACATGTTCCCCGCCACTTGAAAGAGGTAAATTATACCCTCGATAATATTCATATAAAATATTATTGTATTGATCTGCTTTTATAGCAAAAATTAATAATTATAAGGAATAGACTGTGGAAAACCTTATCGATCAGATCAAGCAAGCCGAAGCTAAAAGGCGCAGTGAACTATTAAGCTATATTATTACTAAGTTTCCACCTACACAGGCTACACGATTGCAAAATCGTACTTGCCGACTACGGCTGGACTTCTCCGACCCACAAAGCTCACCTAACTTAACTAATGAGCAGCGTGCCAAATTACTGCACCAGCACCCTTTTGGACTAGAGGTTTTACTACGCGATGATAACAGCCTAGCAGAGGCTGACACGAATCATTTTTTACGACTACGCATTGAATCCGTTCATGATGCTGCCAAGCGATACTTAACCCAACTAGGTAATAGTCAACAACAGATAGCTACACTAGCCATCATCTACAAAACATTAAACCAACGTGCTGATGAACTACAACGACGTTTTGATTTACCAAGCAAAGAATGTCTAAAACGTGCTGACTTACTGGCTAAAGCTTTTCTTAATGACACCAGCATTTTGTTAGCACAACGTGAATCAGGTGCTGAGCAAGTTAGCAAAAAACAAGTCAAACGCGCCGTTAAACGACTCACAGAAGCTGAGCAACGTTTTCCTTGCCAAGATGCAAAGCGTGATGTATTAACCATACGCCTTCCAGGTGATGCATTAACAGCACAACGACAAGCAAACACTAGCTTTTCCTGGGAATATTATCGTCGCCATTACCATCATACACCTGAGCAACACGGGGCTATTCCTGGCTTACAAGAAGGCGTGATAGCGTCTGAACATCTCAGAATTAATGCTGATGGCCCGGTACCTTCTGCCTCCGCCCATGACCCAAAAGGTTATGATTTAACTAACTTTGGCTAGTGCGCCATCCTTTCTGTAAATTCCATTGACTTGCTGAAAATAAGCAGGCGACTCAGTCAGATTAGAAATTCCTTTTAAGGTAAACTTAACCAAAAAAGAGGAATGACAATGAGCTGCTATAAAAATGAGAACTTAATCGAAGAAGCCATACATGTTTTAGCGATGGAGGGGTTTGAAGCTTTACCTAAGCTTGTCTCCAGGTTGATGAATGAGGCTATGTTAATAGAAAGGGAGCGCCATTTAAATGCCAGTCCTTATGAGCGAACTGGCGATAGAAACGGATATGCGAACGGCTTTAAACCAAGGTTAATTAACACAGGTCAAGGTCAGCTTGAGCTACAGATACCGCAGGTTAGAGACTCCAATGAAGCCTTCTATCCATCAGTCTTAGAGCGAGGTGTACGCTCTGATAGAGCACTCAAGCTGGCTGTCGCTGAAATGTATGTGCATGGGGTTTCCACGCGCAAAGTTGAAAAGGTGCTAAAGCAACTCTGTGGAACAGATATTTCAAGCACAGAGGTAAACCGTTGCGCTAAATTGTTGGATGAAGATTTAAAGAAATGGCGAAATAAGCCGTTAGGAAAGATAAAATATCTTTGGCTAGATGCACGTTATGAGAAGGTGCGCACTAGCGGCACAGTACAAGACTGTGCGGTATTGATAGCCTATGGCTTTGATGAATCAACCGGCAAGAGAACAGTGCTAGGTGTTTCTGTTGCGTTATCAAAGGCTGAGGTACATTGGCGTGATTTTCTTCAGCAGTTGGTTGAGCGAGGTATACATGGTATTGAGTTGATTACTAGCGACGCTCATACTGGCCTAAAAGCCGCTAGAAGAGCTGTGTTCCCCAGTGTTCCTTGGCAACGCTGCCAATTTCATTTGCAGCAAAATGCTCAGGCTCACATACCAAAGCGCTCAATGAAGGAACCAGTAGCTGAGGAGATTACAGCTATATTTAATGCCTCAAACATTCATGAGTCGGAAAGACTATTGGCTATGGCGGTAGATAAATATCAACAAACAGCACCAGAGCTTTCTTCTTGGTTGGAAGTGAATATACCGGAGGGCTTAGTAGTGATGAACTTTGACAGGCCGCATCAAAAAAGATTAAGAACCAGTAACATAGCTGAGCGCGTAAACAGAGAGGTAAAAAGAAGGACGCATACAGTTGGAATTTTCCCTAATACTGAATCGTGCCTAAGGCTCGTATCAGCTGTTTTAGTGGAAATTGATGACCAGTGGAGCGGATCACCTAGATACTTAAGTTGAAGTGAATAATAAGGCTTCATAGGGTTTTAGGATAGATCATTCTTGTTCTTATTAACGAGATATAATTGCTATTACCTAAAAGTTAATAATTTATTTTGAGAGGAGAAAAATTTGAGGTATAAATAATTTTTTAGATTGATTAGCATAATTAATTTAAGATATTATGCGATGAGACAGGTACAATAGAGTGCCATTTAGAATTTTAAAGGTTTTTCTAAGTACTGAAGTTGGTTTTTACAGACAAAATAACGCTCTATCTAACTTTGCTCTAGTTGAGCAATGTAATAATGCCAACTTTACAACAGCAACTGGTGAAGTTACTGGCTCAATTAGCCAGCTTACCTCACGCACGGGCACTTCCTCTCCTATTGCTAACTCCAGCCTAAGCAAGCACGAGAAGGTCCTTTTGGGCTTATCGCAAAATTTGGCAACTACTTAGTGACGACGCACGCTTAGCTCAAGATTCAGGTAAAGCTAACTCTGATATTATTCATATCCATGCGCATTTAATCACGGCCTCTGGCCCAGGCGGCTACTCTAGCAAGCAACACCAGTAATTTCTTTACACCTGCTTAGCTTCTTATGCCTTACTAACACCACAAGAGCTACAGTTAGGTGAAGGGCAACATCAGGCTAGCTTCATCTACTATTGCCTAGGCATTAACAAAATGCGTCACTATCACAGTGCTAGGCAATATGGCGTTAATGCAATGGCAATGATTGCCTTGTATCAACACTATAAAACTCAAACTAATTTAGATTTATCTTTTTTACCTGAACAAGACTACCAAATCTATACAAATGCTTTAGCACACTTACAAGCAGCCGCTCGAACTTACTTAGAAGCTGTTGCTAATAATCAAGAACCTGCCGGATTAGAGCAACTGTTAAAGCGACTAAGAGCGCTAGAGGTTCGCACACACAACCTAGCAATCCCGTTAGCCAATACCATCAAAGCTAAGTTTATTAGTCATACAGAAATTAGAGAGCTTGCTAATCAAGCCCCTCCAGCAAAGCCACAAACTGACGCAGAATGGGAGAGTTTTCATCGTTACACTGCCACCCAGTGCATGTACCTAATCCAAAAACTCTCTCCTACTGTTCATGCGGCTTGGGGAAATTACTCTCGCCTTACCTGGCGCAATCGATTTCGACATAACGCTTTTTCCAACAGTAACGTTGGCATCGTTCAAGCGCTGATTCCTGTGCTGGCCAATGCGATAGGGATTTTCAGTAGCTACGGCTGCAAAAGCGCTAATGATCGTGCTTTTATCGTTGCCCAGCTGGTACATTCACTAGCACAGCGCATCGACCGCAGTGACACCACCACCCAAGCGGATATTACTGCTATTAAATCAGCTATTCAGGATGATTTTATGGCACGCGGCACACATGCTCACTCGCAGCTTGATTTACGTGGTGGCACACAGAAGTTCTCTGATACACCCGAAGCACGCAATGCTCCTGGCTTTAACAGCAGCAAACAAATCTCAAAAGCAGCACCGCATATGGTGAAGAAAAAGCTAAAACCCAAAACAACGCTACAGTTTGCTTCTAATGCTCAAAACTATAACCTAGACGCTGCACTTACAGAGACAATTAGAAGCTTAAGAGATGACTATCAAAACAGCTGTAACAATGAAAATAGAGTAGTCCATTTTTTTAGATCACATAATCGTACTGCTATGACAGCGCACTTAGCCACAGAGCTATCGCGTTACAATAGTAACAATAACAAACTACGTTTATTATGGCTGCAATATAAAGCTATTAGCCGTGGGCAACTTAAAGACTTATTAAAAACAAAGCTCGTCGCTGTGATTGAGCAATTTTATGGTGGGCTTGCACTACGCGGAAAAACTACTGAACTTGCCATTGAAGATGCACTGATTAGCAATGAGATAATCCCTTGCCAAAACAGCGGCTATAGTCTGGAGCAAAGGCAACTCGAACCACACTATGATAACGCTAAACAACTTAATCAAGCGCTTTATACAGCGATAAAAGGGTTATTAGCAACTGCTGAGAAGAGTCATGCCTCACCTCAAGGCCTCAACAAGCTGTATCAGTTAGTTGGTAAGTTAAATAGTTATTTGATTCTAAACTTAAGCGAAGACAGTAAGCTAGAAGATATTCACTGGGACTATAGCCACAAACTTAGCCTAGCAATTGGAGGTGGACTCCAAGCTTTTCATGGTGCTGAAGCTTTCCCTGATAAAAAGACCGATCACAAAGTTACAAACCTGCTACTCACACTACAAAATAGGTTAGCTGCTGTACTTCAAGAAGCAGTAGCAACCGAAACAGAGGCTGAAACCATGCCATTACTAGCAGCAGTCACTGAACCTAAAGTCAATCCTCCATATGGTGCTATTGATGGAGAAGTGTCAGATAAAGGTGCACTTGCGTCCCCAGGGATGGTGCGTTAGCACGTCCCCTCCTTAGAATAAGGAGGGTTAGGGTGGATTTATAAAAACAATCGACTTCCTTTTAATGAATCAACCATCTTTAAGTCTCCCGCTCGCTACGCGAGCCGCCCCAGCTTTCGCCTCTGCTAACTTATCTCCTGGAAAAGCTTTATTCGCTTGCTGCTGGTTTTTATCGGGTCGCAAAAAACAAACCTCCTGTTTGCTTTTGCTAACCAGGTCGTCCTGGCCTGGTTACCCAATAAAAACTGGCGCAGCAAGCGCGCTTTTCTAAGTCGACAAGTCAGGCCGGCTTCGCCGGCAACTTTCTAAGCCTCTAAGAGTTTAGTCTTTACAAAGCCACGAGTATTATTAAGTCTCAAACTAGTCAAACCTGCCCATGGAATAATAACGAATAAAAATAACACACCTGCTATAGAAATTGCTTCAGTTAGCTGAGCAATAACTCACCTACTATACGCGCTTCTCATTTTACTCTAAGAATAATGAAACGCTTTAGTATCAAACAAATCTTGGTAACCAATCAGAACTGGTGGAACTTTCACACCAAGTACAAAGATAAAATCAGAGAAGCTATTGTCATTGGCATTGTTAAGCTGCTTAGCTGCAAACATCCTATGCGTGGCCATAAAGAGTATCATTGCAGTAATCCAAACTGTTCACACGTCAAATACATCCGCCATACCTGCAAAGCTAAAAGCTGTTCATCGTGTGGTAAAAAAGCCACAGAAGTATGGATACAACAACAAATGGCAATCTTACCCAACACTGCATGGCAACACATCACATTCACCATGCCCTCTACTCTTTGGGACTGCTTTTGGACAAACAGAGAGCTTCTTAATTTACTCCCACCATTAGCAGCAAAGGTGTTACTCAAGCTTGCTAAAAACAAGAGGGTTAAACCCGGTGTATTTATCGCGCTTCACACCTTTGGCAGAGATCTAAAGCGCAATGTGCATCTTCATGCGTCAATCACTCTGGGTGGTATCAACAAAGAGTTAACACAATGGAAAAGCCTCTACTTCCATCAACCTACACTAATGTCCATGTGGCGTTATGAGGTCATTAACCTTTTTAGAAACCACCACCAGGACAAAGGGCTTATTCTGCCAAATCAGTTAGCCTCTACACTGAACCACACTTTCAACTTTAATCAACTGCTTGATCAGCTTTACCAAAAACGATGGGTAGTACATTGCGCAAAGCCCTCAAAGAATCACAAACAAAACGTTAAATACTTAGGTCGATACACCAAACGTCCTCCTATTGCTGAGTCAAAAATTAAAAACTTTGATGGGAGCAGCCTCAATTTTAATTATCTTGATCACGTCTCTAAAACCTACAAGCAATTTAAATTAACCGCGGAAGAGTTTATTGCTCGATTTATTCAACACATTCCTGATGTTGGCTTTCGTATGGTGCGTTATTATGGGTTTCTTGCTAACCGGGTGCGAGGTGAGATGCTACCCAAAGTCAGACTCCTATTAGGTGAAACTGATCCAAACACACCCCAGGTCAATTACCGCACCTTAATGCAAAATAATTTTAACATTGACCCCTATGAATGTGTTCTATGCGGTAGCCAAATGTTTTTAGCTAACTGCTGGTATAGACAACCTAACCGTTACAAATTGCTATCAAAGCATCGTGAACTCGCCTTACTGAAAAAAATCTAATAACTTCCTAGGGGGGTAGTCCGTCCAAAACAACAAATAACAGCTAGTTTTGGCTATTGTTTGTCATAACTAACCCTGCCCCACCACTAAATCGATTTTATAAAAAATACCTGTGCCAAAATTACTCATTTTAATTGGTGGTATTTTTACCAATTGACACATTGAAATTCCTTAATATCAAGTCAGCAGACGCTCACATTAATAAATTTCTGTCTACTGTCTACTGACCAGCATATTCCCTCCTTAGAATAAGGAGGGTTAGGGTGGATTTATAAAAACAAGCAACTTCCTTTTAATGAATCAACCATCTTTAAATCCCCCGCTCGCTACGCGAGCCACCCTCTTTAAAAAAGGGTGCTTATTTTTATCAAAACCTACCACTCGAACAAAAAGTAAAATATACCCTCGATAATATTCATATGAAATAATATTGTATTGACCTGTTCAATCTAACAAATATCTTAAAATTATAAGGACAAGGATAATGACCATGACAACTTTAATCGATCACAGCAAAGCTAGCGATCATAAGCTAAACCAACAACACAGCGGTTCACTACTTGATAGAACTCAACTTTTCAATAAAGCGCTTTATACAACTGTTAAAAAGCTATTAACCCTTGCAGAAAAAAACTTTGTCGCCTCTCGAGGCCTTGACAAGCTTTATGAACTCATTAGCAACTTAAATAGCTGCTTGATATTTAGCTCAAGAAAAAGTAACCAGCTGGAAACAACCTACTGGGGTATCCGTCTTATTTCAGCATGATGCTCATGCTGCGCTCTCTTTAGTTTACTGCGCCTGTGATGAGCGGATGGTAATTAATTCCGCTAGCGAAGGCATAGAATAGTTTTTTGTAATTCTGTCATATATATAATCGAAGACATTAACTGCTAGCTTTTTACATGTCTCAGTAATTGTAACCATTGTATCCTTAGCTTTCGTTCCTTCTTCACTCATAGTATGAAGGTGTACATCGCGCATTCTAGCCTGCTTCCGAGCCATCAACTCTGCTGGATTGTTATGTAGAGGAAGCTCTGGCTTTTCCAGCACTAACAATAGCTGCCTTTTCTTTTTTAAGGTGAGCTCAATTTGTTTATCTAGTTTCTCGTAGCCAGTGATTGTTGAGAATAACTCAGTAAACTCATTGGATAGCTTATCTATCTCATCTTGCCCTGGGTTCTTTTTATATTCAATGAGCTTATGATAATAATCCCAAAACCTATCCAAGAAGCTGTCAACAGAGTCTTGGTGCTTCTTAAAAATTGGCGTCAGCTTTTTATAATGCCTACCCTCATGAACCCAGCACAAGGCGAGTGATTCAGTAATGAGCTTAAACTGTGGCGCATCATCGGTAATGAGTGTTTCTATCGCATAAGGACTCTTTCTATATGTTGAGATAGCTGCCGCATCAGTAATCAGCTTTCTATATTTTGGAAATTTTTTATCACCTAATACCTTATCAAGAATAACTTCCAGCTCCTTACTGTTTAAGATAGTCGATGAGTGAAATACCTTTAAGCTTTCGATTACCTTGTGGGGTAAGTTCATAGTAGCCAGTAAATTAAAAGCGGCCTCATTTAATGTGAACCCAAAGTGGTCTTTGCTTAACATTTCAATGACGCTTAATCGACTTTTACTGGTCAGCGTAAAGTAAGCTGAATAATACTCATTACCCAATACATTAACATAACGGTTTTTCCCATCCTCTCTAGCGTTGGTGTCATCTAGGTGCTGGTAGTTCGTGGATTGTAAACCTGCCTTCACAACTTCTACCTTCTCGGGCTCAAGTATCGTAGGTGTTTTAATTGTGAAGCTATGGATGGTTGATTTACTAATATCTATGTTGGCGGTTTTATAAAATGTCTCAAGGCTTTCTAGCGTCATACCACCTTGAGTATTTAGGAAGCTTGTCCAGCTTTTAATAGTAGGGCCGAACTGGCCCTCATAACCAGTTGGCAGAGGTGCTGTATAGTGTTTGTTTTCAGAAGGGGAGTAATATTGTTGGCGCAAAAAAAGAGTGTTATTAGCAGCAATTTTTATATCCTGGATAAGTGTTTTCTTAGAGCCATTTGGCACAGCATCGCTGGGCAACGAATCTGGATTAATTGTTAGTGTCACTGTATTAGAGACTTCGAGATTTTTTTTACTAGATTTTGGCTTTCTAGTTTTATTGGTTTTATTTCCTTTTCTATCCTTCTCGGAGGAATGATCCTTGTCCTTGTTAGCGCGCGTTTGCTTTCTAACATTAGGCTTTCCTTGCTCACCTTTATATTTATTTAATGCGTTATTTAACGATTGCACCTTGTCTTCTAGCTTTATGATTTTCTCAGCCTGACTTTCACATACATTGCTAAAATCTGTTTCTAGTGCTGTTGGTGTAACAGTATTATTAAATCTCTCAATGAGATCGGCTAAAACTGATTTGTCAGGTTGTTTTTTCATAGGAAGAGTATACCACGGTTTTGAAAAGGTAAATTTTCCCCACACAGATGGCCGTACTGCTGAAATTATTTTTAAGCCATGAACCTGATCGATGAAAAAATAATCCGAGCATACAGCGTTGTTATAGAGCGCACATCATGCTTTTATGACACACGATGATTCCAATATAAAATTTCCAAATTTGCACGAAAAAGCTGTCAAGAACTTTTTGAATTATTTTCAAATCATGCTGATATTGAACGGATACCTACTGGGCTTATAGCAGTAATGTTCGCAGAGCAATCGCCGGTGGCTACAGTTCTTTTCACGTATCGAAGGCTTTTGATGATCAAAAAACAAATAACGAGGTTTCAGAGTTGCTTCATACATTACTGGAAAAGTTACCTAGCTTATCACACGAGGTAATAGCTACAGAAACAGCGACTGAAACCACTTTTCTGCTCGCTGCCACTCCTGTTTGCTAGGGCAACCAGACCCGTAGCCCGGCTTGAGCGTTAGCGATAAGCCGGGGGCAAATTTGAAATCAACCCCGGATTATCAAATGCTTCGCATTTTCAATCCGGGCTACAAATCCCCCGCTCGCTACGCGAGCCGCCCCCTTTGAATCAAAGGGGGCTTTTTTTTATGGAGCTTCATAGTAACTATCAAGCTCATAGCAACTATCAAGCTTTCATAGCACGTCCCCTCCTTAGAATAAGGAGGGTCAGGGTGGATTTATTAATCAAGCAACTTCCTTAACAACAAATCCCCCGCTCGCTATGCGAGCTGCCCCCTTTGAATCAAAGGGGGCTATTGTTTTTCAAACTCAAAACTACAGTTATAATCTTCTGTCCTCTGCCTACTGACCAGCTTCTTCCTTGAAGCAATGCGGGCAAAAACGATTAAACGAATACCGTTCACTTTGACGATCTTGCTCGCTTAGCTCAGCAAAACAAGAGAGGCAATAGAGTTTATCCGTGGCGGACAGATCAGGCTTAACAGCGACACGATCATCAAACACAAAACAGTCACCGTGCCAGTGTTCACCACCGCAGTCCTCAAAGTATTTAATAATACCATCATGGAGTTGATAGACTTCGTCAAAGCCATTCTCGTCACAAAAAACAGAAGCTTTTTCACAACGGATACCACCGGTGCAGAACATTACCATCGGCTTTTTCTTCAACTCATCAGGAAGCTGTGTAACTTTTTCTGGAAATTCACGAAAGGTTTCTATATCTAGATCAACAGCATTGTCAAAAGTACCAATCTTTACTTCATAGTCATTACGTGTATCCAGCACCCAGAAGTCTTTACCTTCGTCATACCAGTTTTTTAATTCTTTAGGCGTGATGTATTTCCCACACTTCTTACCTGGATCCACACCATCGACACCCATAGTAACGATCTCGTGCTTAATGCGGACTCGCAAATGGCGAAAGGGGATTTTATCCGACCAACTGTCTTTAAATTCAATGTCATTAAAACGCATGTCTTCAGCTAGATTTTTACGAAAGGTTGCAATGCTTTCAGGTGCTCCAGACAGGGCCATATTAACGCCTTCTTCACCTACTAGAATACTGCCTTTAATGCCCAGGGTATTACAAAGGCGGCGAAAATGGCGCTCCATACGAACGGTATTTTGGATAGGTACGAATTTGTACCCTGAGATATTAAGGTATTGCATTGTTGTTTCTCCATCAGTGCAAGTGATAAGAAGTTGGCTATTTTAGTGACATAGAGTGAATTTGGCTAGTTTTTTGTTTTAAAAGCGACTGTTTTCATAGCAAGTAAGAAACCTTAAAGGCCTGTTTTATTTTCAAGTCCATCCCACACCTATCCTAGGGTCGTTGTTACATAAATAGTAGAACAGGTTAGGTAGCTCGACTTAAACTGATTTGTGACAGAGCTCGTTAGACACACACAACCTGTAAAACGCGCCGTCCTCACTAACCACTACACTCTAAAAATGCTCCATACTACAAACCTCAAAACAGAGAACAAACTAAAGAAAGTTTATTAATAACAGCAAATAGTAATTGGCGACTCTTGACCGATTGGTGAAGTTTCGCAACAATCATTTTTCCTTTTAAATTCTTCCATCCCCCAAGGACACCAGCATGAGCAAAGGATTTTCTTTGCTAGAGCTACTCGTGGTTATTGCAATCATTAGTATTCTGGCAAGTATCGCTATACCTTCTTATCGCAGCTACACCGAACGAGCTCGCTTTAGCGAAGTGGTTTTAGCAACGTTACCTTACAAAACAGCTATTGCTCTAGCCTTACAACAGGGTGAAAGTATCAACCAACTTCATACTGGCACACGCGGTATTCCTAACGCGCCCAAGGCTAGCAAGAACCTAGCTAGCTTAACGGTTCAAGCTGGCATTATTACTGCAACAGCAACTGCTGCTGGTGGTGGTTACAGTTACGTCTTAACACCCGATAAAACGGGTAGCCATTGGACTGTAGCGGGTAGTTGCATTGCGGCAGGAGTTTGCCAAGCATGACAAACTTAACCATCAATCTCGACCAAGTGCAGCAAGACCCTTTAGTAAATTTTATTAACCAACAGCTAGAGTCAGCACTACAACAAGGCGCCTCTGATATTCACTTTGAGCCTTACCAACAACAATACCGAGTCCGCGCTCGTTATGATGGTTTACTACGCCAACAAGCCATAGTGCCCAATTCACTGGCAAAACGTTTGATTAGCCGTCTTAAAGTCATGGCAAAACTCGATATTACCGAAACACGCTTACCACAAGATGGTCGCATTCAAGTTAACAAAGATCAGCAAACTCATTCACTACGTATTAGCACTTGCAATACCAGCTCGGGTGAGAAAGCTGTGTTACGACTTTTTAACCAACAGCTTTTAACACTCTCTCAAGTCAGGCCGGCTTCGCCGGCAACTTTCTAAGCCTCTAAGAGTTTAGTCTTTACAAAGCCACGAGTATTATTAAGTCTCAAACTAGTCAAACCTGCCCATGGAATAATAACGAATAAAAATAACACACCTGCTATAGAAATTGCTTCAGGTAGCTGAGCAATAACTCACCTACTATACGCGCTTCTCATTTTACTCTAAGAATAATGAAACGCTTTAGTATCAAACAAATCTTGGTAACCAATCAGAACTGGGCTAGTGCGCCATCCTTTCTGTAAATTCCATTGACTTGCTGAAAATAAGCAGGCGACTCAGTCAGATTAGAAATTCCTTTTAAGGTAAACTTAACCAAAAAAGAGTAATGACAATGAGCTGCTATAAAAATGAGAACTTAATCGAAGAAGCCATACATGTTTTAGCGATGGAGGGGTTTGAAGCTTTACCTAAGCTTGTCTCCAGGTTGATGAATGAGGCTATGTTAATAGAAAGGGAGCGCCATTTAAATGCCAGTCCTTATGAGCGAACTGGCGATAGAAACGGATATGCGAACGGCTTTAAACCAAGGTTAATTAACACAGGTCAAGGTCAGCTTGAGCTACAGATACCGCAGGTTAGAGACTCCAATGAAGCCTTCTATCCATCAGTCTTAGAGCGAGGTGTACGCTCTGATAGAGCACTTAAGCTGGCTGTCGCTGAAATGTATGTGCATGGGGTTTCCACGCGCAAAGTTGAAAAGGTGCTAAAGCAACTCTGTGGAACAGATATTTCAAGCACAGAGGTAAGCCGTTGCGCTAAATTGTTGGATGAAGATTTAAAGAAATGGCGAAATAAGCCGTTAGGAAAGATAAAATATCTTTGGCTAGATGCACGTTATGAGAAGGTGCGCACTAGCGGCACAGTACAAGACTGTGCGGTATTGATAGCCTATGGCTTTGATGAATCAATCGGCAAGAGAACAGTGCTAGGTGTTTCTGTTGCGTTATCAGAGGCTGAGGTACATTGGCGTGATTTTCTTCAGCAGTTGGTTGAGCGAGGTATACATGGTATTGAGTTGATTACTAGCGACGCTCATACTGGCCTAAAAGCCGCTAGAAGAGCTGTGTTCCCCAGTGTTCCTTGGCAACGCTGCCAATTTCATTTGCAGCAAAATGCTCAGGCTCACATACCAAAGTGCTCAATGAAGGAACCAGTAGCTGAGGAGATTACAGCTATATTTAATGCCTCAAACATTCATGAGTCGGAAAGACTATTGGCTATGGCGGTAGATAAATATCAGCAAACAGCACCAGAGCTTTCTTCTTGGTTGGAAGTGAATATACCGGAGGGCTTAGTAGTGATGAACTTTGACAGGCCGCATCAAAAAAGATTAAGAACCAGTAACATAGCTGAGCGCGTAAACAGAGAGGTAAAAAGAAGGACGCATACAGTTGGAATTTTCCCTAATACTGAATCGTGCCTAAGGCTCGTATCAGCTGTTTTAGTGGAAATTGATGACCAGTGGAGCGGATCACCTAGATACTTAAGTTGAAGTGAATAATAAGGCTTCATAGGGTTTTAGGATAGATCATTCTTGTTCTTATTAACGAGATATAATTGCTATTACCTAAAAGTTAATAATTTATTTTGAGAGGAGAAAAATTTGAGGTATAAATAATTTTTTAGATTGATTAGCATAATTAATTTAAGATATTATGCGATGAGACAGGTACAATAGAGTGCCATTTAGAATTTTAAAGGTTTTTCTAAGTACTGAAGTTGGTTTTTACAGACAAAATAACGCTCTATCAGAACTGGTGGAACTTTCACACCAAGTACAAAGATAAAATCAGAGAAGCTATTGTCATTGGCATTGTTAAGCTGCTTAGCTGCAAACATCCTATGCGTGGCCATAAAGAGTATCATTGCAGTAATCCAAACTGTTCACACGTCAAATACATCCGCCATACCTGCAAAGCTAAAAGCTGTTCATCGTGTGGTAAAAAAGCCACAGAAGTATGGATACAACAACAAATGGCAATCTTACCCAACACTGCATGGCAACACATCACATTCACCATGCCCTCTACTCTTTGGGACTGCTTTTGGACAAACAGAGAGCTTCTTAATTTACTCCCACCATTAGCAGCAAAGGTGTTACTCAAGCTTGCTAAAAACAAGAGGGTTAAACCCGGTGTATTTATCGCGCTTCACACCTTTGGCAGAGATCTAAAGCGCAATGTGCATCTTCATGCGTCAATCACTCTGGGTGGTATCAACAAAGAGTTAACACAATGGAAAAGCCTCTACTTCCATCAACCTACACTAATGTCCATGTGGCGTTATGAGGTCATTAACCTTTTTAGAAACCACCACCAGGACAAAGGGCTTATTCTGCCAAATCAGTTAGCCTCTACACTGAACCACACTTTCAACTTTAATCAACTGCTTGATCAGCTTTACCAAAAACGATGGGTAGTACATTGCGCAAAGCCCTCAAAGAATCACAAACAAAACGTTAAATACTTAGGTCGATACACCAAACGTCCTCCTATTGCTGAGTCAAAAATTAAAAACTTTGATGGGAGCAGCCTCAGTTTTAATTATCTTGATCACGTCTCTAAAACCTACAAGCAATTTAAATTAACCGCGGAAGAGTTTATTGCTCGATTTATTCAACACATTCCTGATGTTGGCTTTCGTATGGTGCGTTATTATGGGTTTCTTGCTAACCGGGTGCGAGGTGAGATGCTACCCAAAGTCAGACTCCTATTAGGTGAAACTGATCCAAACACACCCCAGGTCAATTACCGCACCTTAATGCAAAATAATTTTAACATTGACCCCTATGAATGTGTTCTATGTGGTAGCCAAATGTTTTTAGCTAACTGCTGGTATAGACAACCTAACCGTTACAAATTGCTATCAAAGCATCGTGAACTCGCCTTACTGAAAAAAATCTAATAACTTCCTAAGGGGGTAGTCCGTCCAAAACAACAAATAACAGCTAGTTTTGGCTATTGTTTGTCATAACTAACCCTGCCCCACCACTAAATCGATTTTATAAAAAATACCTGTGCTAAAATTACTCATTTTAATTGGTGGTATTTTTACCAATTGACACATTGAAATTCCTTAATATGAACTAGGGCTTGATAGCCATCAAGCAGATTTATTTCAACAGCGCATCAAACAACCACAAGGGGTATCCGTCTTATTTCAGCATGATGCTCATGCTGCGCTCTCTTTAGTTTACTGCGCCTGTGATGAGCGGATGGTAATTAATTCCGCTAGCGAAGGCATAGAATAGTTTTTTGTAATTCTGTCATATATATAATCGAAGACATTAACTGCTAGCTTTTTACATGTCTCAGTAATTGTAACCATTGTATCCTTAGCTTTCGTTCCTTCTTCACTCATAGTATGAAGGTGTACATCGCGCATTCTAGCCTGCTTCCGAGCCATCAACTCTGCTGGATTGTTATGTAGAGGAAGCTCTGGCTTTTCCAGCACTAACAATAGCTGCCTTTTCTTTTTTAAGGTGAGCTCAATTTGTTTATCTAGTTTCTCGTAGCCAGTGATTGTTGAGAATAACTCAGTAAACTCATTGGATAGCTTATCTATCTCATCTTGCCCTGGGTTCTTTTTATATTCAATGAGCTTATGATAATAATCCCAAAACCTATCCAAGAAGCTGTCAACAGAGTCTTGGTGCTTCTTAAAAATTGGCGTCAGCTTTTTATAATGCCTACCCTCATGAACCCAGCACAAGGCGAGTGATTCAGTAATGAGCTTAAACTGTGGCGCATCATCGGTAATGAGTGTTTCTATCGCATAAGGACTCTTTCTATATGTTGAGATAGCTGCCGCATCAGTAATCAGCTTTCTATATTTTGGAAATTTTTTATCACCTAATACCTTATCAAGAATAACTTCCAGCTCCTTACTGTTTAAGATAGTCGATGAGTGAAATACCTTTAAGCTTTCGATTACCTTGTGGGGTAAGTTCATAGTAGCCAGTAAATTAAAAGCGGCCTCATTTAATGTGAACCCAAAGTGGTCTTTGCTTAACATTTCAATGACGCTTAATCGACTTTTACTGGTCAGCGTAAAGTAAGCTGAATAATACTCATTACCCAATACATTAACATAACGGTTTTTCCCATCCTCTCTAGCGTTGGTGTCATCTAGGTGCTGGTAGTTCGTGGATTGTAAACCTGCCTTCACAACTTCTACCTTCTCGGGCTCAAGTATCGTAGGTGTTTTAATTGTGAAGCTATGGATGGTTGATTTACTAATATCTATGTTGGCGGTTTTATAAAATGTCTCAAGGCTTTCTAGCGTCATACCACCTTGAGTATTTAGGAAGCTTGTCCAGCTTTTAATAGTAGGGCCGAACTGGCCCTCATAACCAGTTGGCAGAGGTGCTGTATAGTGTTTGTTTTCAGAAGGGGAGTAATATTGTTGGCGCAAAAAAAGAGTGTTATTAGCAGCAATTTTTATATCCTGGATAAGTGTTTTCTTAGAGCCATTTGGCACAGCATCGCTGGGCAACGAATCTGGATTAATTGTTAGTGTCACTGTATTAGAGACTTCGAGATTTTTTTTACTAGATTTTGGCTTTCTAGTTTTATTGGTTTTATTTCCTTTTCTATCCTTCTCGGAGGAATGATCCTTGTCCTTGTTAGCGCGCGTTTGCTTTCTAACATTAGGCTTTCCTTGCTCACCTTTATATTTATTTAATGCGTTATTTAACGATTGCACCTTGTCTTCTAGCTTTATGATTTTCTCAGCCTGACTTTCACATACATTGCTAAAATCTGTTTCTAGTGCTGTTGGTGTAACAGTATTATTAAATCTCTCAATGAGATCGGCTAAAACTGATTTGTCAGGTTGTTTTTTCATAGGAAGAGTATACCACGGGTTTGAAAAGGTAAATTTTCCCCACACAGATGGCCGTACTGCTGAAATTATTTTTAAGCCATGAACCTGATCGATGAAAAAATAATCCGAGCATACAGCGTTGTTATAGAGCGCACATCATGCTTTTATGACACACGATGATTCCAATATAAAATTTCCAAATTTGCACGAAAAAGCTGTCAAGAACTTTTTGAATTATTTTCAAATCATGCTGATATTGAACGGATACCACAAGGGCTCATTCTAGTCTGTGGCCCAACTGGTAGCGGGAAGACGATGACACTTTATGCAGCCTTGCAAGCGCTTAATCACGACAATAAAAACATTGTCAGCATTGAAGATCCTATTGAAGTCTTTATTGATGGCATTAATCAAACGATAGAGCGTTATTTTGTCTGTAAAAACCAACTTCAGTACTTAGAAAAACCTTTAAAATTCCAAATGGCACTCTATTGTACCTGTCTCATCGCATAATATCTTAAATTAATTATGCTAATCAATCTAAAAAATTATTTATACCTCAAATTTTTCTCCTCTCAAAATAAATTATTAACTTTTAGGTAATAGCAATTATATCTCGTTAATAAGAACAAGAATGATCTATCCTAAAACCCTATGAAGCCTTATTATTCACTTCAACTTAAGTATCTAGGTGATCCGCTCCACTGGTCATCAATTTCCACTAAAACAGCTGATACGAGCCTTAGGCACGATTCAGTATTAGGGAAAATTCCAACTGTATGCGTCCTTCTTTTTACCTCTCTGTTTACGCGCTCAGCTATGTTACTGGTTCTTAATCTTTTTTGATGCGGCCTGTCAAAGTTCATCACTACTAAGCCCTCCGGTATATTCACTTCCAACCAAGAAGAAAGCTCTGGTGCTGTTTGCTGATATTTATCTACCGCCATAGCCAATAGTCTTTCCGACTCATGAATGTTTGAGGCATTAAATATAGCTGTAATCTCCTCAGCTACTGGTTCCTTCATTGAGCGCTTTGGTATGTGAGCCTGAGCATTTTGCTGCAAATGAAATTGGCAGCGTTGCCAAGGAACACTGGGGAACACAGCTCTTCTAGCGGCTTTTAGGCCAGTATGAGCGTCGCTAGTAATCAACTCAATACCATGTATACCTCGCTCAACCAACTGCTGAAGAAAATCACGCCAATGTACCTCAGCCTCTGATAACGCAACAGAAACACCTAGCACTGTTCTCTTGCCGGTTGATTCATCAAAGCCATAGGCTATCAATACCGCACAGTCTTGTACTGTGCCGCTAGTGCGCACCTTCTCATAACGTGCATCTAGCCAAAGATATTTTATCTTTCCTAACGGCTTATTTCGCCATTTCTTTAAATCTTCATCCAACAATTTAGCGCAACGGCTTACCTCTGTGCTTGAAATATCTGTTCCACAGAGTTGCTTTAGCACCTTTTCAACTTTGCGCGTGGAAACCCCATGCACATACATTTCAGCGACAGCCAGCTTAAGTGCTCTATCAGAGCGTACACCTCGCTCTAAGACTGATGGATAGAGGGTGCTGCCTCTATATAATGTAGGCTATATTACTGCTGGCACGCCAAAATCATTAACCTTCTCCCAAAACTGATCCCATCTTCCTTTAGTCTTTACTAGTGTTCTCAAGCATAAAACAATTTTCATTCCCTTGTCTTTCCAGCGCATTCCTGATCCGCCTAATCTTTGTTTAACAATTGTTTTACATGCTGCTTCAGTGACGCCAGAGCCAATTGGTGCATTCTGCTTAATCAAATTATGATACGACATTCGCTTTTCTTTAATATTATTTTCAAAATACGTAATTGTTCCTTCTAGCTTTTCTCTAAGCGATTTATTCAGTTTTTTATTTACATGCTCTTTAAGCTCAGCAAGTATTCTACCTGCCGCACCTTTCTTGTGCTTTAAGTCATGACATCGCTCTTGGAGCCAAACATCACGCTCATCTCTTTCAGATTTTTTGGTAAATATTGCCTTTGATGCTTCACCGAGATATTCAGTTGCATGCCAAAAATCTAAAATTTGCGTATCAGTATGTTTTTTTAGAAATGGCCAATTATTTTTTGCTCCATCAGCAACGCCAATTGTTTTAGCATCAGGGTAATATTTCTTTTTCAGCTTTATTTCCTTTTCAAGCCTATTAAAGAATTCATCTTTTCCATATTCTGGTGATGCTGCAACGTAGGTTGTGTGCAGGCGTGCACCATGCTTATCATACATGGAAATAGTTCCAACCATGCTCTCTCTATAACCATCATCAACGGTGAGGACATATGCACCATCTAAGCTAATGCTTAGCATCTCAACGCCTGCATCAAGCTTTGGCTCTTCATATTCCCACTCAGCCTCTTTGGCTTGTGCAATACCGCCAACAAAATCAGTTGCCCGTTGCAAGTATGAATGTGAGATTTTACGGTTATGATTGACCTTGAGATCATCAATAACACTAGGAGCAGGTAAGTTTGAGTATTTATGTGAGATTATTTTTGCAAATCGCGGTGTTGATCCTTGGATAATTCTAGCCTTATCTTCTAAAGGACAAAAGATCTTCCCGCCTTTAGAGGTTTGATAAACATAACGCTTAACTCGAGCAACTCCATAAGGCGTTTGGTAATTTGCTTCATCTCTACTTCGTGCTGTTAGCTGGGTGCTGCCTCTATATAATGTAGGCTATATTGCTGCTGGCACGCCAAAATCATTGACCTTCTCCCAAAACTGATCCCATCTTCCTTTAGTCTTTACTAGTGTTCTCAAGCATAAAACAATTTTCATTGCCTTGTCTTTCCAGCGCATTCCTGATCCGCCTAATCTTTGTTTAACAATTGTTTTACATGCTGCTTCAGTGACGCCAGAGCCAATTGGTGCATTCTGCTTAATCAAATTATGATACGACATTCGCTTTTCTTTAATATTATTTTCAAAATACGTAATTGTTCCTTCTAGCTTTTCTCTAAGCGATTTATTCAGTTTTTTATTTACATGCTCTTTAAGCTCAGCAAGTATTCTACCTGCCGCACCTTTCTTGTGCTTTAAGTCATGACATCGCTCTTGGAGCCAAACATCACGCTCATCTCTTTCAGATTTTTTGGTAAATATTGCCTTTGATGCTTCACCGAGATATTCAGTTGCATGCCAAAAATCTAAAATTTGCGTATCAGTATGTTTTTTTAGAAATGGCCAATTATTTTTTGCTCCATCAGCAACGCCAATTGTTTTAGCATCAGGGTAATATTTCTTTTTCAGCTTTATTTCCTTTTCAAGCCTATTAAAGAATTCATCTTTTCCATATTCTGGTGATGCTGCAACGTAGGTTGTGTGCAGGCGTGCACCATGCTTATCATACATGGAAATAGTTCCAACCATGCTCTCTCTATAACCATCATCAACGGTGAGAACATATGCACCATCTAAGCTAATACTTAGCATCTCAATGCCTGCATCAAGCTTTGGCTCTTCATATTCCCACTCAGCCTCTTTGGCTTGTGCAATACCGCCAACAAAATCAGTTGCCCGTTGCAAGTATGAATGTGAGATTTTACGGTTATGATTGACCTTGAGATCATCAATAACACTAGGAGCAGGTAAGTTTGAGTATTTATGTGAGATTATTTTTGCAAATCGCGGTGTTGATCCTTGGATAATTCTAGCCTTATCTTCTAAAGGACAAAAGATCTTCCCGCCTTTAGAGGTTTGATAAACATAACGCTTAACTCGAGCAACTCCATAAGGCGTTTGGTAATTTGCTTCATCTCTACTTCGTGCTGTTAGCTTTATTTTTCCAACATGGATAGGAGAGCCATCTGCATCAAACTTACTTAAAGCTTTTTCAGTGGCTAATGTTCCAACCTCATTAAGGCCGTCAAGAATTGCATCCTCACATTCAAGCATGGATCCTTTTAGTGGAAGCTTGAGCTCAATAGTTAATTCATTATTTTCATCAGAGAGAATTCTAGCTAACATCCAAACACCATCCGTAATCAAGTTAAAGTGTATATTATGCTATATTTTCTACATTATATAAAGGCAGCACCCTGTTAGCTTTATTTTTCCAACATGGATAGGAGAGCCATCTGCATCAAACTTACTTAATGCTTTTTCAGTGGCTAATGTTCCAACCTCATTAAGCCCATCAAGAATTGCGTCCTCACATTCAAGCATAGATCCTTTTAGTGGAAGCTTGAGTTCAATAGTTAATTCATTATTTTCATCAGAGATAATTCTAGCTGACATCCAAACACCATCCTTCATCATGTTAAAGTGTATATTATGCTATATATTCTACATTATATAAAGGCAGCACCCTGGATAGAAGGCTTCATTGGAGTCTCTAACCTGCGGTATCTGTAGCTCAAGCTGACCTTGACCTGTGTTAATTAACCTTGGTTTAAAGCCGTTCGCATATCCGTTTCTATCGCCAGTTCGCTCATAAGGACTGGCATTTAAATGGCGCTCCCTTTCTATTAACATAGCCTCATTCATCAACCTGGAGACAAGCTTAGGTAAAGCTTCAAACCCCTCCATCGCTAAAACATGTATGGCTTCTTCGATTAAGTTCTCATTTTTATAGCAGCTCATTGTCATTCCTCTTTTTTGGTTAAGTTTACCTTAAAAGGAATTTCTAATCTGACTGAGTCGCCTGCTTATTTTCAGCAAGTCAATGGAATTTACAGAAAGGATGGCGCACTAGCAATCAAACAGCTGTCCACTCAGAAATTCAACTAACTTTTAGTGCTGCATTGCGCAGTTTTTTACGCCAAGACCCCGATATTATTATGCTTGGCGAAATTCGTGATGAAGAAACCACCATCACCGCGGTAAAAGCCGCACAAACAGGTCATTTGGTATTAGCTACCTTACATAGTAACGATTGTCTAAGTGCACTAAACCGATTAACCAACTTAGGCGTCAACCGTTATGATTTACTTGAAGCTTGCAACTTGATCATCTCGCAACGCCTATTAAGAAAACTGTGTTCACACTGCAAACAAACTCAAGATATACCCGTCAAATTAGCAGCGGAAAACCAGTCTCTCAAAGATACAAGCTATTATAAGGCTCAAGGTTGTGAGCATTGCCACCAAGGTTATCGTGGCCGCTTAGCTGTTTTTGAATTATTACCTTTTAATGTACAAACCCGCCAACAAGCTCTTTCCACCAACGATCCACTCCAGCACCACACCTTATTTAAAACTCTGAAGCTACCTACTCTAAAACAGTCAACAATCGAAGCTGTGCAATCAGGCAAGGCCTGCTGGCAAGAACTACAGCGAGTTATTTACGATGAATATGACTAAAGAAAAATTGACTACTCGACTAGAGAGTCTCACTCAAAGCTCTCTCAACCTTTTCAAACTATTTACTAAAAACATTCAGCTCTCACAACGTCTCAACAGCAAAGAAATTGAATACTTTTTTATAAAGCTAAGCCTTATGGTTCAATCTAATATTAGCTTGCTCCAAGCTATTCGTTTGCTAGCACAAACCACCAACTCAACCAAAGTTAGTCACTTCTGCTATGGTATTGCCAAAATAATTGAACAAGGCAGATCATTTTCAGATGCACTTACAGAACAAGCTACTTGGCTAGACCGTGCCTCATTATCATTAATCCAAAATGCCGAACAAACCGGTCACCTAGAACAAACTCTGCTTGCCATTAACGAACGTAATCAACGCAAACGCTTGCTACAGCAGCAACTACGCAAAGCCCTCACCTACCCAAGTGTCTTACTGCTTAGCACACTATTAATTACTGGTTTATTAATTATTGTTGTAGTACCGCAGTTTCAAGAGTTCTACCAAGGCTTCGGCCAACAATTACCAAGCCTTACCCAACAAGTTATCAACTTAGCCAGCTGGTTGAAAACTAGCTGGAGCTTGCTACTAGTGATGGCTACGGCTCTGCTAGCCATAAGTTATTACTTAATTAAAACGCAGCATTTTGCTCAAGCTTTTTGGCAAGGCCTATTAAGCTACCTGCCTATTATTGGAATGCTTATAAATTTAAAGGAGTGTAGCAATGTTTATACCTTGCTTAATGCTTACTTAGAAGCAGGCATCCCTTTACTTGATGCCCTTAATGCTTGCCGGGTGGCCTCTAAAAAGGGTGCTGCCTTTATATAATGTAGAAAATATAGCATAATATACACTTTAACTTGATTACGGATGGTGTTTGGATGTTAGCTAGAATTCTCTCTGATGAAAATAATGAATTAACTATTGAGCTCAAGCTTCCACTAAAAGGATCCATGCTTGAATGTGAGGATGCAATTCTTGACGGCCTTAATGAGGTTGGAACATTAGCCACTGAAAAAGCTTTAAGTAAGTTTGATGCAGATGGCTCTCCTATCCATGTTGGAAAAATAAAGCTAACAGCACGAAGTAGAGATGAAGCAAATTACCAAACGCCTTATGGAGTTGCTCGAGTTAAGCGTTATGTTTATCAAACCTCTAAAGGCGGGAAGATCTTTTGTCCTTTAGAAGATAAGGCTAGAATTATCCAAGGATCAACACCGCGATTTGCAAAAATAATCTCACATAAATACTCAAACTTACCTGCTCCTAGTGTTATTGATGATCTCAAGGTCAATCATAACCGTAAAATCTCACATTCATACTTGCAACGGGCAACTGATTTTGTTGGCGGTATTGCACAAGCCAAAGAGGCTGAGTGGGAATATGAAGAGCCAAAGCTTGATGCAGGCATTGAGATGCTAAGTATTAGCTTAGATGGTGCATATGTTCTCACCGTTGATGATGGTTATAGAGAGAGCATGGTTGGAACTATTTCCATGTATGATAAGCATGGTGCACGCCTGCACACAACCTACGTTGCAGCATCACCAGAATATGGAAAAGATGAATTCTTTAATAGGCTTGAAAAGGAAATAAAGCTGAAAAAGAAATATTACCCTGATGCTAAAACAATTGGCGTTGCTGATGGAGCAAAAAATAATTGGCCATTTCTAAAAAAACATACTGATACGCAAATTTTAGATTTTTGGCATGCAACTGAATATCTCGGCGAAGCATCAAAGGCAGTATTTACCAAAAAATCTGAAAGAGATGAGCGTGATGTTTGGCTCGAAGAGAGATGTCATGACTTAAAGCACAAGAAAGGTGCGGCAGGTAGAATACTTGCTGAGCTTAAAGAGCATCTAAATAAAAAACTGAATAAATCGCTTAGAGAAAAGCTAGAAGGAACAATTACGTATTTTGAAAATAATATTAAAGAAAAGCGAATGTCGTATCATAATTTGATTAAGCAGAATGCACCAATTGGCTCTGGCGTCACTGAAGCAGCATGTAAAACAATTGTTAAACAAAGATTAGGGGGATCAGGAATGCGCTGGAAAGACAAGGGAATGAAAATCGTTTTATGCTTGAGAACACTAGTAAAGACTAAAGGCAGATGGGATCAGTTTTGGGAGAAGGTCAATGATTTTGGCGTGCCAGCAGCAATATAGCCTACATTATATAGAGGCAGCACCCTCTAAAAATCATCAGTTAAGCAATGCGCTAAAACACTGCGAACAATATGTTCAACAGGGGTTTAATTTTTCAGCAAGCCTTAAAGCAACACAATTCTTTCCTAATGAATATAAGCACCTCATCTTAATTGCTGAAGAATCAGGGCGATTGTCCGAACTACTCGCTCAATTAGCACTACAGCACCAGCAGCAACAACAAACTCTTACCACGCAACTTTGCACCCTAATAGAACCTCTTGCTTTAATACTTATTAGCTTAACGATTGCCATTATTCTAATAGCCATCTACTTACCCATCTTCAGAATGGGGATGGTTTTATGATACACTCAGCATCTTATTCAGATGGCAGTTTGTAAGAGATAGTAAACAGCACAGAAGAGGGTATGATTATTTTTTTTAAATCCTCCCTATCCCTCCTTATTCTAGGGAGGGGACGTGCTAGGAAAACCCTACCGTAGGGACACGCTGGTCATGTATCAGTTGACAGATAACAGGGCGCAGGTTTTATGAAGAAAAGAAAGTGAAGCTTGTAGCCTTGACGGAGCATAGCGCAGACAAGGGCTAAGTGTGCTTGGAAAACCTTGCCCTTGACTACATTCGGCGCTGCCGAACTGTGTCAAGGCTACAACGTTATTGCATAAATAGTAAAACAGAATAGATAGCTCTACTTAAACTGAGCTAGTGCGCCATCCTTTCTGTAAATTCCATTGACTTGCTGAAAATAAGCAGGCGACTCAGTCAGATTAGAAATTCCTTTTAAGGTAAACTTAACCAAAAAAGAGGAATGACAATGAGCTGCTATAAAAATGAGAACTTAATCGAAGAAGCCATACATGTTTTAGCGATGGAGGGGTTTGAAGCTTTACCTAAGCTTGTCTCCAGGTTGATGAATGAGGCTATGTTAATGGAAAGGGAGCGCCATTTAAATGCCAGTCCTTATGAGCGAACTGGCGATAGAAACGGATATGCGAACGGCTTTAAACCAAGGTTAATTAACACAGGTCAAGGTCAGCTTGAGCTACAGATACCGCAGGTTAGAGACTCCAATGAAGCCTTCTATCCATCAGTCTTAGAGCGAGGTGTACGCTCTGATAGAGCACTTAAGCTGGCTGTCGCTGAAATGTATGTGCATGGGGTTTCCACGCGCAAAGTTGAAAAGGTGCTAAAGCAACTCTGTGGAACAGATATTTCAAGCACAGAGGTAAGCCGTTGCGCTAAATTGTTGGATGAAGATTTAAAGAAATGGCGAAATAAGCCGTTAGGAAAGATAAAATATCTTTGGCTAGATGCACGTTATGAGAAGGTGCGCACTAGCGGCACAGTACAAGACTGTGCGGTATTGATAGCCTATGGCTTTGGTGAATCAACCGGCAAGAGAACAGTGCTAGGTGTTTCTGTTGCGTTATCAGAGGCTGAGGTACATTGGCGTGATTTTCTTCAGCAGTTGGTTGAGCGAGGTATACATGGTATTGAGTTGATTACTAGCGACGCTCATACTGGCCTAAAAGCCGCTAGAAGAGCTGTGTTCCCCAGTGTTCCTTGGCAACGCTGCCAATTTCATTTGCAGCAAAATGCTCAGGCTCACATACCAAAGCGCTCAATGAAGGAACCAGTAGCTGAGGAGATTACAGCTATATTTAATGCCTCAAACATTCATGAGTCGGAAAGACTATTGGCTATGGCGGTAGATAAATATCAGCAAACAGCACCAGAGCTTTCTTCTTGGTTGGAAGTGAATATACCGGAGGGCTTAGTAGTGATGAACTTTGACAGGCCGCATCAAAAAAGATTAAGAACCAGTAACATAGCTGAGCGCGTAAACAGAGAGGTAAAAAGAAGGACGCATACAGTTGGAATTTTCCCTAATACTGAATCGTGCCTAAGGCTCGTATCAGCTGTTTTAGTGGAAATTGATGACCAGTGGAGCGGATCACCTAGATACTTAAGTTGAAGTGAATAATAAGGCTTCATAGGGTTTTAGGATAGATCATTCTTGTTCTTATTAACGAGATATAATTGCTATTACCTAAAAGTTAATAATTTATTTTGAGAGGAGAAAAATTTGAGGTATAAATAATTTTTTAGATTGATTAGCATAATTAATTTAAGATATTATGCGATGAGACAGGTACAATAGAGTGCCATTTAGAATTTTAAAGGTTTTTCTAAGTACTGAAGTTGGTTTTTACAGACAAAATAACGCTCTATCTAAACTGATTTGTGTGTTGCTTTTGCGTAAGTAAAGCGCAGCGTAGCGAGCCATGGAGCAAAAGCAACGCGCAAATCAGTACGACAATGTTTGAAAAAGGATTTATACAACAACGCCATTCTAAAGCGCAGGTGTGTTGTGAAACTCCCACTACTTATGAGATAGGGCTACCGGACTAAGCTAATCAAAATCAGGAACAACGTATGAAAACTTTAGTTGTCGGTTTAACAGGTGGCATTGGCAGCGGCAAAAGTACTGTTAGTAAACTGTTTAACGAGCTTGGTGTACCAGTTATTGATACTGATGTAATTGCTCGCGATGTTGTGCAACCAGGTAGCTTTGCCCTAGCACAAATCAAACTAAAATTAGGCCAAGAAGCACTAACTGCAACTGGCGAGCTGAACCGCGCTCAGCTACGCCAACTTACCTTTAAAGACCCAGCTTTAAAAGCTTGGTTAGAAACCCTGCTTCACCCCCTAATTCGCCAGCAAGCTAAACAGCAAATTGATCAAGTTACTACACCTTACTGCTTATTAGTTGTACCACTTTTGATAGAGAATTACCCCTACCCTCTTATCGATCGTATTCTAGTTGTTGACAGTCCTGCTGAATTACAACTTAGCCGCGCAATACAGCGTGATCAAACTAGCACCGCAGAAATTGAAGCGATTATGGATACTCAAGCTAGCCGTAAACAACGGCTTGAGCTAGCGGATGATATCATTGAGAATCGTTCTGATTTAGCCAGCCTAAAACACCAAGTAACAAAATTACACGACACCTACTGTAAAGCCTCGCTGCTAGACTGAATATATTACCACTCATCACACCCAGCCTTGGGCGAATGGGCATTTCATGCTATTATCGTGCGATTAGTTTGTGCAGGATAGACTAAATGACAATGGACTTGCTCACTTATGAACACCCCACCACCGAGTTAACTCGCGTTTGCTTGCGCTTAGAGCACCTTTTCAATTCGATTGATCGTTACTTAAAAACTACTGATGAACTGGCAAGCCGTACTGCAATCCGTACCTTGATAGACATATTAAATGTACTTGATCGTCCAGACATAAAGTCAAAATTCAGCCAAGAGTGCCATCGCCTTATTAAAGTTTTTGATAAACTACAAAATTCACCAGCTATTAGCCATGACACATTACAAGAAACCTTAGTTGAACTACAACACTTACAGCAATACTTTATCGAATCTCAGGGCAAACTGGCTCAATCATTACGTGATACCTATTTCATTGCCAATCTACGTTCACATTTAACGACTGCCGGTGGTGATAGCGCGTTCGAGCTACCTTCATTTCATTATTGGTTACAACAACCTGTCGACAATCAACAAGTCATTATTACCGACTGGTTACAAACACTAGTTACTATTCGTCAAGCTGTTAGCTTAATTTTAAAAGTTACTCGTCATAGCGCTGAACCAAAACGTGTTACCGCTGAAAATGGTTACTATCACGCTGTACTTAGCGCACCCAGCCAACTAATTCGCATTGGCATTGTGCCTAGCCATCAAGTCTTTCCTAAAGTCAGTGCAGGCAAACATCGTATTAATATTAGTTTCTTGCACCCAACTCGCCATGAGCGCCCAACTCAATCAGATAAATCGATCAGTTTTGAATTAACGGTTTGTTCGATTTGAAGTAATGTTACGTCACAACGCAGAGTGTCGCGACGAGCTCTAAGCAGCAGGTGAAGTATAAGAGCTAGCCTAGTAGCTTTTGTAAGATAGGCTTATTTGCTTCAGGAAAGGAATAATTAACCAAATCAGTTAATGCTACCCAACGAACCAGCTGCTCTTCACGCCCATTAGCCTTACCCGAGAATTCAGTAATCCGCTGTACTAATAATTCAACTGATTTATCAGAATAATCATGACGAATAGTCAACCAAGGAACAGCCGCAACAACGACTAAATTAACCTCTTCTAAAAACTCACGCTGTAAAGCAGTAAAAGCGCCTTCATTTCCTTCAAGCTTACCGCCTGGGAATTCCCATAAACCTCCTTGATGTTGATTAGCTTGACGCTTTGCTAGTAGCACTTGCTGCTGATCATCTACCAACACACCAACAGCAACTCTTACTACTTTACCAGTCATTTTAAACTAATTTGCCATGGCACTGCTTATACTTTTTCCCTGAACCGCAAGGACAAGGTTCATTGCGTCCAACTTTAGGCGTTTCACGTCGATGAGGCAATATCTTCGCCATCTCAGGTGCACCGGCTACTTGTTCAGCTTCATCATTAGCCGACATAAACTCCTGCGCTAAAACATCTTTATGAGTGTACTGCATCGCTGATTGCTCAAGGTCAGCGACTTGACGACGATGCGCTTCAAAGCTATTTACTTCTTCTTGATTGATTTGGACAGTAGCAATCATCTGCAATACATCATACTTAACTGCGTTGAGCATTTCGTTAAACATCATAAACGCTTCACGTTTATACTCTTGCTTTGGATTTTTTTGGGCATAACCACGCAAATGAATACCTTGGCGCAAATGATCCATAGCTGCTAAATGTTCTTTCCAGTGTGTATCTAAGGTCTGAAGCATTACTGCTTTTTCAAAGTCACGCATGACCTGTTCACCAACCAGGTTAAATTTTTCTTGATAGCTTTTAACAAAATACTGCATTACTGTCTCACGCAATTCTTCCTCATGCTTAGTGTCATCTTCATCAAGCATTTTTTGCAATTCAAGCTTCGTCATAAAGTCAGCAGCTAACTTTTCCTCTAAGCCTTTAATATCCCACTGCTCTTCCAAGCTTTCTGGAGGCAAGTATTCACTAATTAGCGCATCTAGCACATCTTCACGAATTGCCTCAATTGTATCAGCAATATGTTCAGCTGCTAGCAACTCATTACGCTGTTGATACACTACTCGACGCTGGTCATTAGCAACGTCGTCATACTCAATCAGTTGCTTACGAATATCAAAATGGTAAGTCTCCACTTTGCGCTGTGCACGCTCAATTGAACGCGTCACGATGCCGTGCTCGATAGGATCAGTTTCTTTTAAACCTAATTTAGACATAATTTTAGCTGTGCGTGGTGAAGCAAATAAGCGCATTAAGGTGTCATCAAGTGATAAAAAGAAACGTGATGAACCTGGATCACCTTGGCGCCCTGAACGACCCCGCAACTGGTTATCGATACGGCGAGACTCATGACGCTCACTACCAATAATATGCAAACCGCCCGCATCAATGACTTCATCATGGCGAAGCTGCCAATCAGCTTTTGTTTTTTCAATGGCTGTTTCATCAGCTGGATCAAACTCAGCTAACTCAGCTTCTAAATTACCACCCAATACAATGTCTGTACCACGACCAGCCATATTAGTAGCAATAGTAATAGCGCCAGGGCGACCAGCTTGCTGAATAATATGCGCTTCCTTTTCATGGAACTTAGCATTTAACACTTGGTGTTTAATGTTTTTTTGATTTAACAGTGTTGATAGACGCTCAGAAGCTTCAATCGATGCCGTACCCACCAACACCGGCTGCCCCTTTTCATGAGCAAGAAGGATATCATCAATAATACAAAGAAACTTGCCATTTTCAGTTAAGTAAATTTGGTCAGGCAAGTCTTTACGCTTAATAGGTTTATTCGTAGGTATTACCACAACTTCTAAATTATAAATTTGGTGAAACTCGTGTGCCTCAGTATCAGCCGTACCTGTCATACCTGAAAGTTTGTTATATAAACGGAAGTAGTTTTGGAAGGTAATAGAAGCAAGCGTTTGGTTCTCGCTTTGAACCGTTACCCGCTCTTTTGCTTCAACTGCTTGATGCAAACAATCAGACCAACGACGCCCAGGCATAGAGCGTCCGGTATGTTCATCAATGATGACCACTTCGTTATCTCGAACAATGTATTCAACATCACATTGATAAAGCGTATGAGCACGCAAACAAGCGTTAAGATGATGCATTAAACTGATGTTGCGCAGATCATAAAGGCTGCTGCTTTCATCAAGCAATCCAGCTTCAGTAAAAAGGTGCTCGATTGTTTCATGCCCTTGCTCAGTAAGGTAAGCTTGCTTCTGTTTACGATCTAAGTAGTAATCGCCAGGTGCTTCCTCTTCTTCGCCCTCACGCTCAACAAGCTTGGGAACTAGTGCATCAATTTTAGCGTAAAGATCTGAACTTTCATCCGAAGGCCCTGAAATAATAAGAGGCGTTCTTGCTTCATCAATTAAGATAGAATCGACTTCATCCACAATAGCAAAGTTTAGTTCATGTTGAGATTTATCCTCTAAACTAAACGCCATATTGTCGCGTAAGTAATCAAAACCAAATTCGTTATTCGTTCCAAAAGTAATATCAGCTGCATAAGCCTGGCGTTTCTCTTCAGGAGTCATACCGGTTAAATTAACACCCACCTCAAGTCCCAAAAAACTATAAACAGGTCGCATCCATTCAGCATCACGTTTAGCTAAATAGTCATTCACCGTTACGATGTGTACACCTTTACCCGTTAGAGCATTTAAGTAGGCAGGCAAAGTTGCTACTAAAGTTTTCCCTTCACCAGTTCGCATTTCGGCAATATCACCATTATGCAATACCATCCCACCAATTAGCTGTACGTCGTAATGACGCAAACCTAATGTACGCTTACTTGCCTCACGCACTGCAGCAAAAGCCTCAGGCAAGAGACTGTCTAAGCTTTCACCATCAGCTAAACGCTGCTTGAACTCGGCAGTTTTTGCTTTAACTTCATCATCCGATAGTTGATTAAACGACTCTTCTAAGGCATTGATCTTTACTACAACCTTATTTAACTGCTTCATAATACGTTCGTTGCGACTACCGACAATACTCTTGATTAAATTTCGTATAAACATAGATAAACTTCTTAATTTTTAATAGGATACTTTCATGAAAAAAACTTACCAACACTCCGTTGCTGAGGTGATTAAAGCCTCACCCAGCAGACTAGGCCAACTTGCCGAAAAGGTTACCCAGTTACAAGCCATCAATCAACAACTACAGCAGATTTTATCACCAGAATTACGCCCTTATTGCCGAGTTGTAAACTTGCGCCAACGCACACTTGTTATCGCTGTTGATACGGCTAGCCGACTAACTTACCTTCGCTTTAGCCGCACAAAGCTATTTCAGCAGCTACAACAACAATTTCCAACACTATACCTTGCCGACCTACACTTTATCGTAAGCCCACCCATAACCAGTACAACGCACCCAACCACCTTCAACGCCACCCCTCTGTCACCATTTAGTGTCGAGCTCATTAGGGCAACAGCCGCAGATATTGATGACGAAGAACTACGCCAAGCCCTATTAAAGCTAACACGTCATATAAGGAAAAAATAAGAATTAGGCACCAACTAAAGCTGCGGGGCGCAAGAAGATTACTGGCGACTTGGCTTCGTCATTATACTCAACGTACTCCCACGCTTCTTGATCAGCCAATAATTCACGCAACAAAACATTATTAAGCTCATGACCTGACTTATAGCCTTCATATCTACCAATTAGACTATGCCCAAGCAGATATAAATCACCCACAGCATCTAAAATCTTGTGCTTAACAAATTCATCTTCGTAGCGTAAGCCATCTTCGTTTAGAATTCGAAAATCGTCAACAGCAACAGCATTATCTAAGCTAGCACCAAGCGCCAAGTTATTTGCTTGTAGGCGCTCAAAATCAGCTAAAAAACCAAAAGTCCGTGCACGGCTAATTTCTTTTACATAAGAAGTACTTGAAAAATTAAGCTCAGCTGACTTAGCTGATTTATGGAAAACTGGGTGATCAAAATCAATAGTAAAGCTCACCTTAAAACCATCATAGGGTTCTAAGCAAGCACGCTTGTCGCCAATACAAGCAACGACACGCTTTTTGATACGAACAAAACGTTTTGCCTTGCTCTGTTCTTCAATACCTGCAGACTGCACCAAGAAAACAAAAGGACCTGCACTACCATCCATAATAGGAACTTCGGAAGTTGAAACATCAACGTAAGCATTATCAATACCCAACCCAGCTAGAGCAGAAAGCAAGTGCTCTACGGTACCAACTCTCACTCCATCTTTAATCAAGGTAGTTGACATCGTGGTATCGCCAACATACTCGGCTTTAGCAGGAATCTCTGCAACCGGATTCAAATCAACTCGACGAAAAACAATCCCAGTATCTGCCGGAGCCGGACGTAAAGTTAACTCCGCCCTTTCGCCCGTATGAACAGTAATCCCCGTTGCCTTAATGGCATTCTTAAGTGTGCGCTGTTTAATCATTGACCATCCAAATAATAACAGTAAGGGTCATAAAAATGACGCAAATTCTATCACAACCCATTGATAATACCAATTATTTATAAAGTGTAAAACAATTTGGACAAAAACTAGAAGCTAAAAAACAATAAAAAAGGACATTAAGCGGTGTTTTTCTAAACATTTTTGATACTTGGCATGATTTAAGCAGAGGCAGAATTCAATACACTAACCTGTTTAAGCATCTTTCTCTGCACAAAAAAGCTTAATTAAAGCAAGCTGTTTTGCCGGTAGTAAATGATAAGAGTCTTTAGCTCGAAGCTTACGTAGGGTTTCTTCGTGGACACCAATTTGTCTAGCAATTCTAGCAACCGAGTAACCTGGCAGCTCTAATAGCTGGTCAATCATCCCTCGTAAAGTGTTCACCTGCACCATAGCCCCCCCCCTCAATGTAAACATCCTAAGTTTTAAAACCTGCTGACATTCCCAACAATTGAGCAACAGAAAAGCTCAGCAAGCTCTAGGAGTCTTCATATTAAAAGCATGAATTTTTTTTTAAATTATCGATTTGCCGCAAAAAAAACCCCGACAAAAACGTGCAGGAAAATAACTGGTTTATTTTTATCTTTTTAATCGATATCCATATCAGGCTGGTAAATAATATCCAGTTCACGCGCCGCCTTCACATCATCTAAGCGCTTAACTGGCAAGCTATGTGGCGCACTAGTCACTAAATCAACACAAGTTTCTACTTCATTCTTTATTTGTTTCATTACTTCAATAAACTGGTCCAACTGCTCTTTACTCTCTGTTTCAGTTGGCTCAATCAACAAACACTCAGGGACCAACAAAGGAAAATAAATCGTTGGCGCATGAATACCATAGTCAAGCAAACGCTTAGCATAATCACGCGCCGTTACACCATAAGCTTTAGCCTGGTCTTTTAAGGTTATGATAAATTCATGAGTTGCGCGCCTTTTAGGGTAAACTAAAGTAAAACCAGCCTGCCTTAACTTTTCTTGTAAGTAATTAGCATTAAGCGTCGCAAGCTCCCCTACTCTCACCACACCTTTTCTACCCAAACAACGTAAATAAATATAAGCACGCAGCAAGACACCAATATTGCCCATAAAGGCACCAAAACGGCCTATTGATTGCGGATAACTGCTTGGATTCGTCCAACCATAAATGCCTTGGCCACACGTAATTAAAGGTTGAGGTAAGTAGGGTTGCAACCTCTCGGCCACAGCAATAGGACCCGCCCCAGGACCACCACCACCATGAGGGGTAGCAAAGGTCTTATGTAAATTCAGATGTAACACATCAAACCCCATATCACCTGGACGCACTTTGCCTAAAATAGCATTTAAGTTAGCACCATCGTAATACAGTAAGCCGCCAGCTTTATGTACAAGCTGCGCAACCTCTTGAATAGAGCGTTCAAACACCCCTAGGGTTGATGGGTTAGTTAGCATAATACCCGCTGTTTTTGGACCAAGCGCTTCCTTTAAAGCATCAATGTCAATATCACCATCAACTTTGGTTGGAATTTCTTTAACACGGTAACCACACATAACTGCAGAAGCAGGGTTAGTACCATGTGCCGCATCAGGAATTAATACTTCTGATCGCTCATAATCTCCTCTCGCCTCATGATAAGCACGAATCATTGCCATACCAGCAAACTCACCTTGCGCACCAGCCATAGGAGTTAATGAAACCTGCTTCATCCCTGTTATCTCTGCTAATGACTCTTGCAATTCATACAAGCAAGCTAGTATACCCTGGCTCAGCCTAGCCGGTGTAAATGGATGATGCTGTAAAAACCCTGGAAGCATTGCCAAACGATGAGCTGCTCGAGGATTATACTTCATCGTACATGAACCCAATGGATAGAAATTCCCATCGATTGAAAAGTTCTTCTTTGAGAGGTTGGTGTAATGACGAATAACTTGCAATTCAGAAACTTCTGGCAATAGCGGCTTGCTTGCTCTCAATAAGTGTTGAGGAATAACCTTCGCATCAGGTTGTGCTGACATTAATAAAGACTCTGCCACTCGACCTGGTTTAGAGTGATCAAAAATTAACATGCTATTCTCCTTGCTCAACAGTCTGCGCCAAACTTAAATGGCTATTTGCCACCGCTTGTTCTAGCACTTCTAAATAGCGCCCCAAGTCCTCTGGAGTCTTCGTTTCGGTAGCACAGACTAACAATGCTTGGCCAAGCTCAGGGTAAAAGCCCGATAAGTCCAACCCAGCTAAAATACCATGCCGCTCAAAAACAGCTAAAACCTGCGCCACTGGTTGTTCAAAGCGCAAAACTATCTCATGAAAAAAAGGCGCATTAAAAACCAATTGCACACCATCTATCTTTGCAACAGCACGTGCTATTCGCTCAACGTTATGATGACTGGTTAATGCAATACGACGTAATCCTTCAGGACCAACCAAGCTCATAAAGATTGTTGCTGCAGTAACTAATAGCCCTTGATTGGTGCAAACGTTAGATTTAGCTTTGGCACGTCGAATATGTTGTTCTCGTGCCTGTAACGTCAAAGTAAAACCTGGCCGCCCATCTTGATCGACAGTACGCCCAACAATACGTCCCGGCATTTGGCGAACTAGTGCTGACTTACAAGTCAAAAACCCAAAATAAGGGCCACCCGACATCAATGGAACACCTAAAGACTGCCCTTCCCCACAGGCAATATCAGCACCTTGTCGCCCCCAGCACCCAGGCTCTTTTAAGAGCGCCAAAGAAACCGGATTAACTACGGCAACCACCAACATACCATGTTCATGTGCCCAGTCAGTTAAAGCATCAACCTCTTCTAAACAACCAAAAAAGTTAGGTTGAGCAATAACGAGTGCCGCTGCCTGGTGATGCTGCGCTAACGCAGACTGATCAAACAACCCAGTCTCCTTATCAAAATTGATGAAAACAAGCTCGACTTGCAAGTGTTTAACAATAGTTGCCACTGTTGTTTGGTAAAATGGATGTAAGCTACTGGGCAATAGTACTTTATTGCTTTTTGCCTTTTTATTGCTGCGCACAGCCATAAATATTGCTTCTGCTAAAGCATTAGCACCATCATAGAGTGAAGCGTTTGATACATCCATACCTGTTAAACTAGCCATCATAGTTTGATACTCGTAAATAACCTGCAAACCACCTTGGCTAGCCTCTGCTTGATAAGGCGTATAGGCTGAATAAAACTCACCTCGACCTACCAAATCCCAAACAGCAGCAGGAGTAAAGTGCTCATAAGCACCCGCACCAAGGTAAGACTGCATATCACACTGCAAAGCAGCACGCTGCTTCATTAGTCGAGTAATTTCAAGTTCATTTAACGCTTCAGGCAAGTCAGGCTCACCTGTTAATAATAGATCTTGGGGAATCTCATCAAACAGTGCATCTATCGAGTCAACTCCAATGGCGTCTAGCATTGCTTGAATATCTTCTTGCGTGTGTGGCATAAAACTCATGTTATGATCCTCTACACTTATCAGTGTGCCTCTGCCTGCACACAGCTCTCATAGGCCTCAGCATCCATCAGCTCACTTAAAGAACTCTCATCTGCCGGCATCATCTTAAATAACCAACCCTCATCATAAGGTGACTGATTCACCTTATCTGGCGCCTCATCTAAATCTGAGTTCACTTCAGTAATCACACCATCTACTGGTGCATAAACATCAGCTGCTGCTTTAACAGATTCAAGCACACAAGCCTCATCATCTTTCTGCACATCAAAATCTTCTGCTGGCAAATCAACAAAAACTAAATCGCCCAACATACACTGCGCATGATCAGTTACCCCAATGGTAATTGACCCATCACTTTCACGACGAATCCACTCATGTGACTCGGTATACAATAGCTCTCCTGGAATATTACTCATGGCACTCAACCTCCCATTCTTTAAAAACTGATTTACCCTGACGCACAAAAGGCATCGTTACAATTTGCGCACTTAATAGCTTACCCCTTACTTCAACCTGACAGTCAACGCTACGTGGCAGCCTAACCCGGACAAAAGCAATACCTTTCCGCAAAGTAGGTGAAAAAGTACCACTAACCACTTCACCAATCACTTCACCCTGCTGTAATACCTGTTGCCCAGCGCGCAACACCCCTCGCTCTGTTAACATCAATCCCAGCAACAATTTATGCTTAGACTGCTGTTGCTGTTCTAAGGCGGCACGTCCAATAAAATTACGCTCTTTAGGCTCTAAGGCAACAGTCCAAGCGATATTAGACTCAAGCGGTGTAACACTTTCATCCATATCCGCGCCATAAAGGTTCAACCCAGCCTCCAAACGCAACGTATCACGCGCACCTAAACCACACGGCGTTGCACCTGCTGCCAACAAACTCCGCCAAAAAGCAACCACCTCAGTTGCTGGCATAATTACCTCAAAACCATCTTCACCGGTATAACCAGTACGAGCTACTTGCCATTGTCCAATTAAAACAAAAGCAAAAGGTTTTAGACCTACCGCTTGCTCAGCTAAATCCGGCACTAAAGCTGATAGCGTCAACTCCCGTGCCTTAGGGCCCTGCACCGCAACAATAGATAAGTCATCTCGCACCGTTAAATCTATTGAGTAATTTTTTCTCTGCCGCTCTATCCAAGCAAGGTCTTTATCGCGTGTAGCCGCATTAAGCACTAAGCGGTAGAAAGTCTCGCTGACTTTATAGGCAATTAAATCATCTAAAATGCCACCATCATCTTGTAGCATTGTCGTATACAAAGCGCGACCCGACGACTTTAACTTAGCAACGTTATTTGCTAACAGATACTGCAAAAACAACTCAACTTGTTCACCTTGCAAATCAACGACCGTCATATGGGAAACATCAAAAACACCAGCCTGCTCCCGCACTGCTTGGTGTTCTGATAACTGCGAACCATAATGAATCGGTAACGACCAACCATGAAAATCAACTAGCTTCGCCCTAGCGTCTACATGTTGCTCGTAAAGCGGTGTTTTATTAAGCATCTCTCCCCCTAAATGGCAGGCAGTATAACCGTCAAAAAACCACACTGTAAAGCACTAAGCAAATGCAAACAGACACTAAGATTGCTGTTGTTAAAAAAATTCGCTATGGTTAGCGCTATTTATATTTACTATTCAGCTTACTTTAACTTATGAGTGCTACTACCTTACTAGTCATTGAAGATGAAGCCGCCATTCGCAGCTTATTAGACTACACGTTACAAGCAGAATCTTTTAACACATTGCTATGTGACGATGCCACTCCTGCACTTAATTTATTAAAAAAAACCACACCTGATTTAATTCTATTAGACTGGATGTTACCCAGCATGAGTGGCATCGATTTTATTCGTAAAATTAAAAAACAATCAAACTGGCAACATATTCCCATCATCATGTTGACAGCTAGGGCTCAAGAAGAGAATAAAATTACAGGCCTAGAAACAGGAGCTGATGACTACATAACCAAGCCCTTTTCTCCTAAAGAACTTGTAGCCCGAATTAAAACCGTCCTACGACGTGGCATCTTACGATCACCTGATGACAAAATTATGCTTGGCAACTATCACCTAAATTTAACCAAACAAGTTCTCTATCATGACCAACAGCCCATAAAACTCAATCCTAACTCATTACGACTTTTAAAGTTTTTGGCAACCCACCCCAATCGCCCTTACTCTCGAGCACAGCTACTGGATCTTGTCTGGGGCGCAGATAAAGAACTTGATGAACGCAGTGTCGATGCTGAAATCAAACGCCTACGACAATCACTTAGCACAGAAGCCAAGCTAATTAAAACTATACGTGGAATAGGTTATCAACTTAACTTGGACCACATGCATGACTGAATTACAATTAGCTAATAGCCTACCCGATGCAGTCTTTATTCTAGATCAAAATGCAAACTTAGAGTGGTGGAACTTAGCTGCTACACAGCTATTTCCTTTAGTTAAACTCAATAAACAACTCACTCCAGCAGTTTTAGTTGGCAAAGAAGCTTTTGCCCGCTGCTGGCCTAACAATGAAGAACTCTTTGAAACTAAACTTAGCACTCACAAACATGTTACCTACTGCCTAAAACCTTACACCCAAACTAAGCAACTATTTATTGTTCAAGATATCTCTCGCACTAAACATCTAGAACGCATGCGACAAGATTTTGTTGCGAATGTTTCTCATGAGTTACGCACACCACTCACGGTGATTCATGGCTTTCTTGAACTTTTAACTGAGCAGGCTGAGCAACAGCGCCCCATTCTCGAGCAAATGCTACAACAAAGCACTCGCATGCAAAATATTATTGACGAACTATTATTTCTGTCTCGTTTAGAAAACGTTGAACACAGTACCGAAGATTTTACTAAAGTAAATGTCACCGACTTGCTAATACGTATTATTGATGACGCTAAAGAACTCAGTCAAAACAACCACCAATTTGAACTTAACATAGATAGCAACCTTCCTTTTACTGGCGTTGCCGAAGAGCTACGCAGCCTTTTTTCCAACTTAATCTTTAATGCAGTTAAATATACTCCTACACAAGGTCAAATTACCATTCGCTGGTATCGCAATGGCCACCACGCTATTTTTGAAGTTCAAGATACGGGTATTGGTATTGAGAAAAAGCACCTACCACGACTAACTGAGCGCTTTTATCGCGTTGACAAAGCCAGGTCAAGCGCTACTGGCGGCACGGGACTAGGCCTAGCCATTGCTAAACATATCCTTATCCATCACCATGGCAACTTAACAATTGATAGTAAGCTAAACCATGGCAGCACCTTTCATTGCGAATTTCCTCTATATCAAGTCAAATGAACCATACGGCAATGCCACCAAGTACAACACAAGCTACAACGCTTAATCAATACAATAGTCACATTAACACCACTATAGGTTAACACCTGCCTCTGAAATAGCGCTTTGTTCTTGTAGAGAAAATTGCTATCCTAGCCGCTACAAAAAACAATGAGGACAAGCCATGCCTATTAATGTTCGCGGTCGTCACTTCTTAACCTTAAAAGACTTCACCCCCTTAGAAATTGAATATTTACTTAACAAATCCCGTGACCTAAAAGATAAAAAAAGAGCAGGGTTTAAAGGTGACTTACTACAAGGTAAAAACGTTGTTCTAATTTTTGATAAACCATCAACTAGAACTCGCTGTGCTTTTGAATGTGCAGTACATGACGAGGGTGGTGATGTGACTTTTCTATCCAACAGCCATATGGGAAAAAAAGAGTCTATAGAAGATACCGCCAAAGTTTTAGGAAGAATGTATGATGGTATCGAATTTCGCGGTTACAGCCATAAAGAAGCAGAAATGCTTGCTGAACACGCCGGTGTTCCAGTTTGGAATGGCTTGACTGATCTTTATCACCCCACGCAGATTCTTGCAGATTTTCTAACGATGAGTGAACACATCAATAAGCCCTTACACCGTATGAAACTCGTTTACGTTGGTGATGCAAGCAATAACATGGGTAACTCACTAATGATTGGTGCTGCTCAAATGGGAATGCATTTCGTTGGTCTAGCACCACGATCCTTATGGCCAGAGCAAAATCTACTTGAAGAAATGCGCACTACAGCTAAAGAAACTGGTGCCACTATCGAATACGAAGAAGACATTGCCAAAGCCGTTGCCAATGCTGATGCTATTTATACTGACGTTTGGGTTTCCATGGGAGAAGAAGACCAGTTTGCGGAACGAATTGCCCTACTAAAACCCTATCAAGTCAACAGTGAAATGCTGTGTCTCACGAATAACCCTGAGGTGATTTTTTTACATTGCTTACCTGCTTTCCATGATCTCAATACCGCCGTTGCACAACAAATCCACGAACAGTTTGGCTTAACTGAAATGGAGGTTACTGACGAGGTTTTCCGTGGTCGCCATTCTAAAGTATTTGACCAGGCTGAAAACCGCCTACATACTATTAAAGCTGTAATGGTTGCTACCATTGGGAATATCTAGCAATGAGAATTGAATCCGAAATTTCTCCCTTAAAGCGCGTAATACTACACCGCCCAGGCACTTCGCTAGAAAGACTAACACCAAGTAATTGCAAAGAACTCTTGTTTGATGATGTACTATGGCCTGAGCGAGCCTCTGAAGAACATGATCAATTTGCTCAACTGCTAAAAAATGAAGGTGTGGAGGTTTTCTTGCTCGAAGAATTACTCGAAGAAACCTTAGAAAACGAAGAAGCCAAACACCACGTTATCGAACAAACGCTTTATGCAAGTTACCATGGCGCACATGTAGAAGAGTTACTATCACAGTACCTAAATCACTTATCAGCAAAAGAGTTGGCCTTGGATCTTATCGGAGGGCTTACATTTGCTGACTTAGGCAAACATAGTCTAGGGCTCGTCTCACGCTTAGCCACCCCACATGACTTTGTTATTCCACCACTACCTAACCAGCTCTTTACGCGCGATACTTCTTGCTGGATTGGTGACGGGGTTTCAATAAACTCTATGTCTTTTTCAGCTAGACGCGGTGAAACAGCAAATGTCGCTACTATATACAAATATCACCCACTATTCCGTGAAGAAGCTTTTAAAGTTTGGTATGACGGCAGTGATGTCTTACAAAAACTGCCAAGCATTGAAGGCGGTGATGTTTTGGTACTCTCAAAAGACTGTTTGCTCATAGGGCTTAGCCAACGCACTAAAGCTCAAGCCGTAGAGATCTTGGCCCAGAACTTATTTAGACATAACGCCATCAATCAAGTTATTGCTGTTGAAATCCCCAAGCGTCGTGCTTCTATGCACTTAGATACCATCATGACCATGTTAGATCATGATACTTTTTGCACCGCCTTTCCACCAGGACCTATTCACTCATGGTCTATTCGTCCAGGTGATCAGGCTGACGACCTTGTTATCGAAGAACAACCAAGCTTTTTTTATGCTGTAGCCAAAGTACTGGGAGCCGACAAACTCAAGCTTATTCACCCAGGTGGCGATCACTTTGCAAAAGAACGTGAGCAATGGACTGATGCGAGCAACTTACTTGCTATAGCTCCTGGCAAGGTCATTGGTTATGAGTGCAACACCTCCACCAATAAAGCTCTACGTCGCAAAGGCATTGAAGTCATCCCTATCCCTGGCTCAGAGCTAGGCCGAGGCCGTGGTGGCTCTCGCTGCATGTCCTGCCCAATCTTACGCGAAGAATAAAAGGAAGCCTTATATGCTATACACTATTGCCCTTGGTGGAAACGCGCTATTACAGCGCGGCGAGCCACTCGAAGCGAACCTCTTAAAGAAAAATGCACTCATAGCTGCCAAGTTAATCGCAGAATTAGCAAAAGAACATCAAGTTGTTGTCGTTCATGGTAACGGCCCCCAAGTAGGGCTACTAGCCCTACAGTCGGCCGCCTATACGGAAGTTGCACCCTACCCCTTTGACATTCTAGGCGCTGAAAGCCAAGGTATGATTGGCTATGTACTACAGCAAGGTATTGGCAACCACCTCCCCTCTAAAACCGTCACAACCCTACTTACCCAAGTTATCGTTGACAAAAATGATCCCGCTTTTCAAAACCCTAGTAAATTTATTGGTTCTGTCTATCATGCCGAACAAGTTGGCTTAGTACAGCAAACCAATCCAAACTGGGTTCTTAAAGCTGACGGTAACTATTTCCGACGCGTTGTACCTTCCCCGACCCCTTTAGCTATCCGTGAAATTGATGCAATTAAAAGCTTACTTTCTCATGAAGCTGTAGTAATCGCAGGTGGCGGCGGTGGAGTTCCTTGCTTAAAGGATGCAACCGGTGAACTTTCTGGACTTGAAGCAGTGATTGACAAAGACATGACCGCAAGCTTACTTGCTCAGCAACTCAATGCCGATCACTTTATTATTCTCACTGATATTGATGGCGTGTATGAAAATTTTGGCAGTGAACAACAGCGATTATTAAGACAGTTAGACCTAAATACAGCTAAGAGCGAAAGCTATGCTGCTGGCTCAATGGGCCCAAAAGTCAAAGCCTGCGTACAATTTGCTGAGCGCACAGGTAGGCAAGCAAGCATTGGTCGCTTAGATCAGCTTATTCAAATTACATCCCACCGAACGGGGACATTGATTTACCAGTGACATTCGTTGCCGAAGTATCTAAAGCAGCTCCCATAAGTGATCGATCAGCAAATAAACAAGGATATAATGAAGAGCCTGAGTTGTTCATTCTAAATACTTGCCCCACTTTCCTTTGGAGGTAACTCTTAAGCGCTCCTTTTCCTTTAGGAATCTCAAAAAAAGGAATAGTAACCACAGGCTTTCCGCCACAGCCGTGACTGATAATCATAGATTTAAAGTTATCACTTGTACTAGTTTGATAACTTCCATCCTCTAATTTTAAATAATGTGTCGGCCCATGTATTTGAACAGGGACACCTGTTGACAACATAATATCAACAGGTAAAGAATGAACCTCGTGTTCTCTCTTTAGGCCAGGGTCAATTTCTCTCAAGGCAGCTTCAACCCTTTCCTGTAAAGCTGAAGTTATCATGTGATCTTCTTCATGCTTTTGATTTAACTGTATCCGTCTTATTTCAGCATGATGCTCATGCTGCGCTCTCTTTAGTTTACTGCGCCTGTGATGAGCGGATGGTAATTAATTCCGCTAGCGAAGGCATAGAATAGTTTTTTGTAATTCTGTCATATATATAATCGAAGACATTAACTGCTAGCTTTTTACATGTCTCAGTAATTGTAACCATTGTATCCTTAGCTTTCGTTCCTTCTTCACTCATAGTATGAAGGTGTACATCGCGCATTCTAGCCTGCTTCCGAGCCATCAACTCTGCTGGATTGTTATGTAGAGGAAGCTCTGGCTTTTCCAGCACTAACAATAGCTGCCTTTTCTTTTTTAAGGTGAGCTCAATTTGTTTATCTAGTTTCTCGTAGCCAGTGATTGTTGAGAATAACTCAGTAAACTCATTGGATAGCTTATCTATCTCATCTTGCCCTGGGTTCTTTTTATATTCAATGAGCTTATGATAATAATCCCAAAACCTATCCAAGAAGCTGTCAACAGAGTCTTGGTGCTTCTTAAAAATTGGCGTCAGCTTTTTATAATGCCTACCCTCATGAACCCAGCACAAGGCGAGTGATTCAGTAATGAGCTTAAACTGTGGCGCATCATCGGTAATGAGTGTTTCTATCGCATAAGGACTCTTTCTATATGTTGAGATAGCTGCCGCATCAGTAATCAGCTTTCTATATTTTGGAAATTTTTTATCACCTAATACCTTATCAAGAATAACTTCCAGCTCCTTACTGTTTAAGATAGTCGATGAGTGAAATACCTTTAAGCTTTCGATTACCTTGTGGGGTAAGTTCATAGTAGCCAGTAAATTAAAAGCGGCCTCATTTAATGTGAACCCAAAGTGGTCTTTGCTTAACATTTCAATGACGCTTAATCGACTTTTACTGGTCAGCGTAAAGTAAGCTGAATAATACTCATTACCCAATACATTAACATAACGGTTTTTCCCATCCTCTCTAGCGTTGGTGTCATCTAGGTGCTGGTAGTTCGTGGATTGTAAACCTGCCTTCACAACTTCTACCTTCTCGGGCTCAAGTATCGTAGGTGTTTTAATTGTGAAGCTATGGATGGTTGATTTACTAATATCTATGTTGGCGGTTTTATAAAATGTCTCAAGGCTTTCTAGCGTCATACCACCTTGAGTATTTAGGAAGCTTGTCCAGCTTTTAATAGTAGGGCCGAACTGGCCCTCATAACCAGTTGGCAGAGGTGCTGTATAGTGTTTGTTTTCAGAAGGGGAGTAATATTGTTGGCGCAAAAAAAGAGTGTTATTAGCAGCAATTTTTATATCCTGGATAAGTGTTTTCTTAGAGCCATTTGGCACAGCATCGCTGGGCAACGAATCTGGATTAATTGTTAGTGTCACTGTATTAGAGACTTCGAGATTTTTTTTACTAGATTTTGGCTTTCTAGTTTTATTGGTTTTATTTCCTTTTCTATCCTTCTCGGAGGAATGATCCTTGTCCTTGTTAGCGCGCGTTTGCTTTCTAACATTAGGCTTTCCTTGCTCACCTTTATATTTATTTAATGCGTTATTTAACGATTGCACCTTGTCTTCTAGCTTTATGATTTTCTCAGCCTGACTTTCACATACATTGCTAAAATCTGTTTCTAGTGCTGTTGGTGTAACAGTATTATTAAATCTCTCAATGAGATCGGCTAAAACTGATTTGTCAGGTTGTTTTTTCATAGGAAGAGTATACCACGGGTTTGAAAAGGTAAATTTTCCCCACACAGATGGCCGTACTGCTGAAATTATTTTTAAGCCATGAACCTGATCGATGAAAAAATAATCCGAGCATACAGCGTTGTTATAGAGCGCACATCATGCTTTTATGACACACGATGATTCCAATATAAAATTTCCAAATTTGCACGAAAAAGCTGTCAAGAACTTTTTGAATTATTTTCAAATCATGCTGATATTGAACGGATACATTTAACTTCTCTTCTAAATTTTTTAAAACACTAGCCTCTATTGGAAGTCCAGGTTTATTCTGTATCAAGAAATAACGCAGCCCAAGTAATGCTTGTTGTATATGACGTATATCCAGCAAATTAGGTGCAGCCAAACAAATTCGTGAAAGAAGCCCACCCAACTTAGACTGATCAATTTGAATAAGGTTTGAAAAATGGGCTATTGAGACACACTGCAGAAGCAATGGCAATTCACTTTCTGATAATAAATCGTATTTGTCTAATACTCCTTTTAAATAAACTTCGTAATTAGACAAAAACTCATCAGCATTACAAGGTAATAGTTTTGTCATTGATGCAAGTATTTTCAGACAATCATTCTCATTAGTTTTTCCAAGTGTAATAATCATTTGTCGAAACAAGAAATTGATAACTGGCTTTAATTGCGAATGCTGCAGAGAAACACCCAAGTATCTTAAAGAGCGCCATATAGATAGAATTCCTGATACAGAAAAATAAAACAACCTACCCTCCTGACAAACTAACTTGCCAAATCCTACAATCACTTTTTCTCTTAAAGTGTCAGAACTATACTTAAGCTTAAGAAAAAGCTTAGATACTGTTAACACCCAACTAGAAATATTAATTTCATCAAAGTCATGGGATACAGCCAAAGCCAATAAACTTTCAATTTTCTCTGCCGTTGTTACTGACTCATTAACAAAGATAGAATAGATCGAAAGCTGAACAGACCTATACTGACTTTTTTGAACCTTTAGTTCCTCTTCATTTGATTGAAAAAAAAGGAGCTTCACTTCATCCAAGTCATCTCGGTTATTCTTTAGTGGGCTGGATTCAATTACATGAGCTATTTCATCAAGCGTTATAATTTCTTGGCCACTACCAGCATACAACTGAAACAAAAATGAAACAGCATAAAACTCTCCTGCAGATACCGCTCTAAGAAGGTATTGTTTTGCCAAGTAGCAATTCCTTACCTCATCAGAACCATATAAATAGTATAAGGCCACATTAAGATGCATCCGCTTATTTTTAGAATCAGAGTCAGATAAGCTCTTAGCTAGCTGAAAAACATCATCATACCTTTCTTGTTTATGATAGAGCCTTATCAAGCCATCGTACCCAGCTTGTTGACCATGCTCAATCGCTAGCTGATAGTACTTTTTTGCTTTTTCCATATCACCTTGATAGAAATACACATTCCCTAACTCAAGTCAGGCCGGCTTCGCCGGCAACTTTCTAAGCCTCTAAGAGTTTAGTCTTTACAAAGCCACGAGTATTATTAAGTCTCAAACTAGTCAAACCTGCCCATGGAATAATAACGAATAAAAATAACACGCCTGCTATAGAAATTGCTTCAGGTAGCTGAGCAATAACTCACCTACTATACGCGCTTCTCATTTTACTCTAAGAATAATGAAACGCTTTAGTATCAAACAAATCTTGGTAACCAATCAGAACTGGTGGAACTTTCACACCAAGTACAAAGATAAAATCAGAGAAGCTATTGTCATTGGCATTGTTAAGCTGCTTAGCTGCAAACATCCTATGCGTGGCCATAAAGAGTATCATTGCAGTAATCCAAACTGTTCACACGTCAAATACATCCGCCATACCTGCAAAGCTAAAAGCTGTTCATCGTGTGGTAAAAAAGCCACAGAAGTATGGATACAACAACAAATGGCAATCTTACCCAACACTGCATGGCAACACATCACATTCACCATGCCCTCTACTCTTTGGGACTGCTTTTGGACAAACAGAGAGCTTCTTAATTTACTCCCACCATTAGCAGCAAAGGTGTTACTCAAGCTTGCTAAAAACAAGAGGGTTAAACCCGGTGTATTTATCGCGCTTCACACCTTTGGCAGAGATCTAAAGCGCAATGTGCATCTTCATGCGTCAATCACTCTGGGTGGTATCAACAAAGAGTTAACACAATGGAAAAGCCTCTACTTCCATCAACCTACACTAATGTCCATGTGGCGTTATGAGGTCATTAACCTTTTTAGAAACCACCACCAGGACAAAGGGCTTATTCTGCCAAATCAGTTAGCCTCTACACTGAACCACACTTTCAACTTTAATCAACTGCTTGATCAGCTTTACCAAAAACGATGGGTAGTACATTGCGCAAAGCCCTCAAAGAATCACAAACAAAACGTTAAATACTTAGGTCGATACACCAAACGTCCTCCTATTGCTGAGTCAAAAATTAAAAACTTTGATGGGAGCAGCCTCAGTTTTAATTATCTTGATCACGTCTCTAAAACCTACAAGCAATTTAAATTAACCGCGGAAGAGTTTATTGCTCGATTTATTCAACACATTCCTGATGTTGGCTTTCGTATGGTGCGTTATTATGGGTTTCTTGCTAACCGGGTGCGAGGTGAGATGCTACCCAAAGTCAGACTCCTATTAGGTGAAACTGATCCAAACACACCCCAGGTCAATTACCGCACCTTAATGCAAAATAATTTTAACATTGACCCCTATGAATGTGTTCTATGCGGTAGCCAAACGTTTTTAGCTAACTGCTGGTATAGACAACCTAACCGTTACAAATTGCTATCAAAGCATCGTGAACTCGCCTTACTGAAAAAAATCTAATAACTTCCTAGGGGGGGTAGTCCGTCCAAAACAACAAATAACAGCTAGTTTTGGCTATTGTTCTGAAAACTACCCAAAATTTAAATCAGCAAAATAATGCTGAAATATTGTGTAAAAATGACTATGCTTTGTCTTTTTAACAAGACTAACGAGATGAGTATAAATGTTAAACTTCGCCGATTACGCTGCCCCTCTTTTTTCAAAATTAACTGGGAAAGTTGTTTTAAAAAAATCTATCGACGATTGTAGGAAAGCTATTAACTGAAGGTAGTTGTAAGTTGTTCAGTTCATCAAAAGATAACAATGAGTATAAAAAGATGATTCGTACACTTACCGGTGAAAATAAAAGCACCGATTTAGATCCAATAAAAACAAATGATGTATTGCTAGAACAGAGCTGTGAAAAACTTTCACACGCCAGTAAAATTGATGTTCTTCATGATCCTTCTGATATTAGAAAGCCACATAGCAAGCAAACTGAAAATCTAGGTAAAGTAAGGAGTCTGGACGGGGATATTATCAATGGTTACAGCACGCATAACGCAGTTGCATTAGTACCTGGTGATAAGGCTGTGCATCTACTATCGCATGTAAGCTACAGCAATAAAGACCCTAAGTTTTTAAAAGCTGAGCATATTAAGAAAATAGAGGCTGGAAAGCCATTTGAGGGAGATAAAGAGGCCAAGAGTCTTTATGAATCTGGTGATTACTTTAATAAAAAGCTGCTGTCTATTCGTGAAATAGAAAAAATAGGAATCTGCCTAAAATCAAAGAATGAAGATGCAACCATTACCCATATTCTAGATAGAGAGTTTGATGATAATGACTATCTCTCACTAATTGATACAAACCTAGATCAAGACTTTATTATTCGCTCAAAAATAACAAGAACAATAGAAGGTAGAGGTGATGATGGTAAAAAGCTTAAGCTGATTAACGCTGATTTTGATGCTCAAGGCGAAAAGCAATTCCAAAAGTTAACAGTTGGAAAGAATTGCGTACAAGACGGAAAAATAACTATTTATTTTGGAGAGTTTGAGAACTTCAATGCAATTAAAATCCAAATTACAGGCAGAGATGGTAGGAGAATTTTTAAGAATGACATGCTGCTATTAACTAATAAAAAAGTAACGACTTTTGATGAGGCGTATGAGGTATACATAGCCTATCTATCTCGTGCGAAAATTGAATATGTTTTTAAATTTCTCAAGGAAGGACTAGGCTGGGAAAATATGCAGATAAAAAATTTTAAAGGGATACAAAATCTACTGGCTGTATGTTTTTATGTGGCCTCATATTTGTATGAGATAGGTAAGGAAAAAGCTTATGACGATTACGCAATTATGCTAGCTAAATTAGGAGATGGTAAGGGCAAGGTGACACGACACTTTATTGCGAAGGGTATTAGAAAACTTCTAACGTATCACTTAGTAGAGCAATTTTTTAAAGAAAATAGTGTTTCTCAAGAAGAACAAAAAGAATTATCGAATTCAGTTCAGGTAGGGAGATAACAATTTTGGGTAGTTCTCAGTATTGTTTGTCATAACTAACCCTGCCCCACCACTAAATCGATTTTATAAAAAATACCTGTGCTAAAATTACTCATTTTAATTGGTGGTATTTTTACCAATTGACACATTGAAATTCCTTAATATCAAGTAAAATAGCAGCTACCGTTGGCAATAGGTCGTCTTGTATTTCTTCTTCCTTTTCCCAGGTAGATTTGGCTTGAAGATAAAGCTGTTCTGCTTTCGAAACATCTTTACCAATGCCTTCTCCGGAAAACAATTTAAGCCCTAAATTATGCATTGCTCGAATATCACCGGCTACTTCTATTGCCTGCTCATATAATTTCACAGCCTGAGATTTTTCTTCTTCAGTTACACTCTCTCCATCTAATAAAAATGCGGCAGCAAATAAAGACTCGTCATCACCCAGCACAATTGCATTTAAAAAATAATCAAGTGCTTTCTTTTTATTCTGATCTGGATTGTGACTACTTGAATAAACTTGAGCAAGAAAACGATTGCACAACCCTTTTATATAATTCTCTTCAGCACCGCAATACCTTAAGCCTTCAGGAAAACAATATTTAGCACCTTTAAGATCCTTGAGCTCATATAAAAGTTTCCCATGCTCTATCAACATATACGGATTCTTAGTATCATATGTTTCAAACAGATTCTTCAGCTCATCAACACTTAGTATAATTTCTGATTTATATTGCTGACTTAGCCTTAGCAACTCATAAGCAGCCTCCTTCCTTAACGCTGGCTTTCTTTTTGTTAATAGTAACCGTTGCAACATTGCTTTCACTTCAAAAAATTTTTTTCTACTTATATAAAGTTTCGTATAAACGCTGTACACTTCCCAACAGTCTGGAGCGTACTCCAATGCCTTAAGAAGCATGCTATTAATAGGAGCCTCTTGTCCTAGCTTTAAGTTACAATGAGCAGCTGCAGCATAAACTGCAGCAATAGCCATATTAAGGCCCCCCTCCAAGCAGTATATTCCAATCGTAAGATGAGCCTGAAGCAGCATCTGAACAGATGTCACCATGATGGTCCATCGGTTAGTCTTCAGTGCTGATAGTATCAGCAATTTGCTCTTTTGTTATTTTCTCAAATAACGTCTTCTTTGCTTCCTGCATCTTTTGTGCAGATTCATAATCAGTCAGAGAATACGCTAATTTATCTAGTCGTTCAAAGGTTTCATTTTCCTTTAAATACTGCTCAGCATTTTCAATTGATTTGAACTTTTCGTAAGGAGTCATAATGGCCTCGTAAGGGTAAAGTTTAGTTTGCTTACCCTTGCTATTAATGCTGGTTACAGGGAAGTAACAAGGTCTGTGAAAATTAATATAGTCGTTAAAATGCTGGTTATAGAATTCATTAATTTGCGGGGCAAAACGTTGTTGAATATGTATGTAGCCAAAATGCTTTCTAACAACCGAGCCATTTTTACTTTCCACCAAACCGTTGTCATTACTATGCCTTGGCCTCGATTTAGTGAGTTCAATAAATAACTTTTGCAATAGTTTAGCTACATGCTGATTAATGTACTCTGAGCCATTATCAGCATGTAGGCCTAACACTTTAAATGGAAAGGTATCGATTATTTGCTCTAAGACAGGGATTAAGTAAGCCTCACTAATTTTTTCAACAGCGCAGACTACTTCCATCTGTGTCACCTCGTCAACAGCATTAATATGATAAACACCCTTGATTTTATCCATATCTCCTTGGTGCACTGTATCAATACGTATAAAGCCAGGCCTACCCTCTGGAGTTGGTTTTCGCCTTTCACCAATAGAAACCTGCGTTGCTTTAGTTTTATTAAAGTGTCGCCGTTTGCGCTGGTAGGTTTCAGTTTGTCGAAGATTGTAAAGATGAGAGACTGAGATAAAAGCAAGGCTAGTGCGCCATCCTTTCTGTAAATTCCATTGACTTGCTGAAAATAAGCAGGCGACTCAGTCAGATTAGAAATTCCTTTTAAGGTAAACTTAACCAAAAAAGAGGAATGACAATGAGCTGCTATAAAAATGAGAACTTAATCGAAGAAGCCATACATGTTTTAGCGATGGAGGGGTTTGAAGCTTTACCTAAGCTTGTCTCCAGGTTGATGAATGAGGCTATGTTAATAGAAAGGGAGCGCCATTTAAATGCCAGTCCTTATGAGCGAACTGGCGATAGAAACGGATATGCGAACGGCTTTAAACCAAGGTTAATTAACACAGGTCAAGGTCAGCTTGAGCTACAGATACCGCAGGTTAGAGACTCCAATGAAGCCTTCTATCCATCAGTCTTAGAGCGAGGTGTACGCTCTGATAGAGCACTTAAGCTGGCTGTCGCTGAAATGTATGTGCATGGGGTTTCCACGCGCAAAGTTGAAAAGGTGCTAAAGCAACTCTGTGGAACAGATATTTCAAGCACAGAGGTAAGCCGTTGCGCTAAATTGTTGGATGAAGATTTAAAGAAATGGCGAAATAAGCCGTTAGGAAAGATAAAATATCTTTGGCTAGATGCACGTTATGAGAAGGTGCGCACTAGCGGCACAGTACAAGACTGTGCGGTATTGATAGCCTATGGCTTTGATGGGGTGCTGCCTCTATATAATGTAGGCTATATTACTGCTGGCACGCCAAAATCATTAACCTTCTCCCAAAACTGATCCCATCTTCCTTTAGTCTTTACTAGTGTTCTCAAGCATAAAACGTATCCGTCTTATTTCAGCATGATGCTCATGCTGCGCTCTCTTTAGTTTACTGCGCCTGTGATGAGCGGATGGTAATTAATTCCGCTAGCGAAGGCATAGAATAGTTTTTTGTAATTCTGTCATATATATAATCGAAGACATTAACTGCTAGCTTTTTACATGTCTCAGTAATTGTAACCATTGTATCCTTAGCTTTCGTTCCTTCTTCACTCATAGTATGAATGTGTACATCGCGCATTCTAGCCTGCTTCCGAGCCATCAACTCTGCTGGATTGTTATGTAGAGGAAGCTCTGGCTTTTCCAGCACTAACAATAGCTGCCTTTTCTTTTTTAAGGTGAGCTCAATTTGTTTATCTAGTTTCTCGTAGCCAGTGATTGTTGAGAATAACTCAGTAAACTCATTGGATAGCTTATCTATCTCATCTTGCCCTGGGTTCTTTTTATATTCAATGAGCTTATGATAATAATCCCAAAACCTATCCAAGAAGCTGTCAACAGAGTCTTGGTGCTTCTTAAAAATTGGCGTCAGCTTTTTATAATGCCTACCCTCATGAACCCAGCACAAGGCGAGTGATTCAGTAATGAGCTTAAACTGTGGCGCATCATCGGTAATGAGTGTTTCTATCGCATAAGGACTCTTTCTATATGTTGAGATAGCTGCCGCATCAGTAATCAGCTTTCTATATTTTGGAAATTTTTTATCACCTAATACCTTATCAAGAATGACTTCCAGCTCCTTACTGTTTAAGATAGTCGATGAGTGAAATACCTTTAAGCTTTCGATTACCTTGTGGGGTAAGTTCATAGTAGCCAGTAAATTAAAAGCGGCCTCATTTAATGTGAACCCAAAGTGGTCTTTGCTTAACATTTCAATGACGCTTAATCGACTTTTACTGGTCAGCGTAAAGTAAGCTGAATAATACTCATTACCCAATACATTAACATAACGGTTTTTCCCATCCTCTCTAGCGTTGGTGTCATCTAGGTGCTGGTAGTTCGTGGATTGTAAACCTGCCTTCACAACTTCTACCTTCTCGGGCTCAAGTATCGTAGGCGTTTTAATTGTGAAGCTATGGATGGTTGATTTACTAATATCTATGTTGGCGATTTTATAAAATGTCTCAAGGCTTTCTAGCGTCATACCACCTTGAGTATTTAGGAAGCTTGTCCAGCTTTTAATAGTAGGGCCGAACTGGCCCTCATAACCAGTTGGCAGAGGTGCTGTATAGTGTTTGTTTTCAGAAGGGGAGTAATATTGTTGGCGCAAAAAAAGAGTGTTATTAGCAGCAATTTTTATATCCTGGATAAGTGTTTTCTTAGAGCCATTTGGCACAGCATCGCTGGGCAACGAATCTGGATTAATTGTTAGTGTCACTGTATTAGAGACTTCGAGATTTTTTTTACTAGATTTTGGCTTTCTAGTTTTATTGGTTTTATTTCCTTTTCTATCCTTCTCGGAGGAATGATCCTTGTCCTTGTTAGCGCGCGTTTGCTTTCTAACATTAGGCTTTCCTTGCTCACCTTTATATTTATTTAATGCGTTATTTAACGATTGCACCTTGTCTTCTAGCTTTATGATTTTCTCAGCCTGACTTTCACATACATTGCTAAAATCTGTTTCTAGTGCTGTTGGTGTAACAGTATTATTAAATCTCTCAATGAGATCGGCTAAAACTGATTTGTCAGGTTGTTTTTTCATAGGAAGAGTATACCACGGGTTTGAAAAGGTAAATTTTCCCCACACAGATGGCCGTACTGCTGAAATTATTTTTAAGCCATGAACCTGATCGATGAAAAAATAATCCGAGCATACAGCGTTGTTATAGAGCGCACATCATGCTTTTATGACACACGATGATTCCAATATAAAATTTCCAAATTTGCACGAAAAAGCTGTCAAGAACTTTTTGAATTATTTTCAAATCATGCTGATATTGAACGGATACCATAAAACAATTTTCATTCCCTTGTCTTTCCAGCGCATTCCTGATCCGCCTAATCTTTGTTTAACAATTGTTTTACATGCTGCTTCAGTGACGCCAGAGCCAATTGGTGCATTCTGCTTAATCAAATTATGATACGACATTCGCTTTTCTTTAATATTATTTTCAAAATACGTAATTGTTCCTTCTAGCTTTTCTCTAAGCGATTTATTCAGTTTTTTATTTAGATGCTCTTTAAGCTCAGCAAGTATTCTACCTGCCGCACCTTTCTTGTGCTTTAAGTCATGACATCTCTCTTCGAGCCAAACATCACGCTCATCTCTTTCAGATTTTTTGGTAAATACTGCCTTTGATGCTTCGCCGAGATATTCAGTTGCATGCCAAAAATCTAAAATTTGCGTATCAGTATGTTTTTTTAGAAATGGCCAATTATTTTTTGCTCCATCAGCAACGCCAATTGTTTTAGCATCAGGGTAATATTTCTTTTTCAGCTTTATTTCCTTTTCAAGCCTATTAAAGAATTCATCTTTTCCATATTCTGGTGATGCTGCAACGTAGGTTGTGTGCAGGCGTGCACCATGCTTATCATACATGGAAATAGTTCCAACCATGCTCTCTCTATAACCATCATCAACGGTGAGAACATATGCACCATCTAAGCTAATGCTTAGCATCTCAACGCCTGCATCAAGCTTTGGCTCTTCATATTCCCACTCAGCCTCTTTGGCTTGTGCAATACCGCCAACAAAATCAGTTGCCCGTTGCAAGTATGAATGTGAGATTTTACGGTTATGATTGACCTTGAGATCATCAATAACACTAGGAGCAGGTAAGTTTGAGTATTTATGTGAGATTATTTTTGCAAATCGCGGTGTTGATCCTTGGATAATTCTAGCCTTATCTTCTAAAGGACAAAAGATCTTCCCGCCTTTAGAGGTTTGATAAACATAACGCTTAACTCGAGCAACTCCATAAGGCGTTTGGTAATTTGCTTCATCTCTACTTCGTGCTGTTAGCTTTATTTTTCCAACATGGATAGGAGAGCCATCTGCATCAAACTTACTTAAAGCTTTTTCAGTGGCTAATGTTCCAACCTCATTAAGCCCATCAAGAATTGCGTCCTCACATTCAAGCATAGATCCTTTTAGTGGAAGCTTGAGTTCAATAGTTAATTCATTATTTTCATCAGAGAGAATTCTAGCTAACATCCAAACACCATCCGTAATCAAGTTAAAGTGTATATTATGCTATATATTCTACATTATATAAAGGCAGCACCCCTTTGATGAATCAACCGGCAAGAGAACAGTGCTAGGTGTTTCTGTTGCGTTATCAGAGGCTGAGGTACATTGGCGTGATTTTCTTCAGCAGTTGGTTGAGCGAGGTATACATGGTATTGAGTTGATTACTAGCGACGCTCATACTGGCCTAAAAGCCGCTAGAAGAGCTGTGTTCCCCAGTGTTCCTTGGCAACGCTGCCAATTTCATTTGCAGCAAAATGCTCAGGCTCACATACCAAAGCGCTCAATGAAGGAACCAGTAGCTGAGGAGATTACAGCTATATTTAATGCCTCAAACATTCATGAGTCGGAAAGACTATTGGCTATGGCGGTAGATAAATATCAGCAAACAGCACCAGAGCTTTCTTCTTGGTTGGAAGTGAATATACCGGAGGGCTTAGTAGTGATGAACTTTGACAGGCCGCATCAAAAAAGATTAAGAACCAGTAACATAGCTGAGCGCGTAAACAGAGAGGTAAAAAGAAGGACGCATACAGTTGGAATTTTCCCTAATACTGAATCGTGCCTAAGGCTCGTATCAGCTGTTTTAGTGGAAATTGATGACCAGTGGAGCGGATCACCTAGATACTTAAGTTGAAGTGAATAATAAGGCTTCATAGGGTTTTAGGATAGATCATTCTTGTTCTTATTAACGAGATATAATTGCTATTACCTAAAAGTTAATAATTTATTTTGAGAGGAGAAAAATTTGAGGTATAAATAATTTTTTAGATTGATTAGCATAATTAATTTAAGATATTATGCGATGAGACAGGTACAATAGAGTGCCATTTAGAATTTTAAAGGTTTTTCTAAGTACTGAAGTTGGTTTTTACAGACAAAATAACGCTCTATCGTGGTAGAACCTTTGGATAATACTCCTCTAGCCACTCCTTGTACTCATCCATAATCGGTTTTGATTCTTTCTGCCGAAGCGCAAGGCGTTGCTCAGGCGACATCTCTTCTTCTTTCGCCTTTCTTTCAATCCGGTAGAGTTTTTTATAGACCCGCATAGCATGAGCGGCTAACCCATTCTTTTTGGTCGCCTTGGTGATCTCTTCAAATTTCCTGCGGGCATGAAGGTTGCACGCAATGATCGTAACGCCGGTATTTTCTAATTGGTCGAATATAGGGCTTGCATCAGTATGAAGCTTGCCAGTCCACCCTTGAAACCATTCTACTAGAAACTCACTGTGGTCACTTGGCGTATAGGCAAACAGGATAACCTCACGACCAGGAGCACCACCTCGCATGCAATGAATCAGTGACTTAGTTTGTGGCCGTCGACCAGGCTCTTTTAAGACTTGTAATTTAGTCGCGTCACAACTTGCTATTTCATAATCCAGCAGCTCATCCTTCAATAGATTATAAATCGGCTGTAAAGGTTTAGTCAGCTCAATAAACCAACGTGGCATAGTTTGCCTGGATAGATTGACGCCGTATTGTGAGCGTAGTTGTTTTTCTAAATGATAAAAGGGTTGTCTATCCCTGATTTTACTCTGAAAACTACCCAAAATTTAAATCAGCAAAATAATGCTGAAATATTGTGTAAAAATGACTATGCTTTGTCTTTTTAACAAGACTAACGAGATGAGTATAAATGTTAAACTTCGCCGATTACGCTGCCCCTCTTTTTTCAAAATTAACTGGGAAAGTTGTTTTAAAAAAATCTATCGACGATTGTAGGAAAGCTATTAACTGAAGGTAGTTGTAAGTTGTTCAGTTCATCAAAAGATAACAATGAGTATAAAAAGATGATTCGTACACTTACCGGTGAAAATAAAAGCACCGATTTAGATCCAATAAAAACAAATGATGTATTGCTAGAACAGAGCTAGTGAAGTTTGCCTGGATAGAAACTAAATGATAAAAGGGTTGTCTATCCCTATTTTACTAGACACTAAATGCGCTAGTAATGATTTTGAAAACTACCCAAAATTTAAATCAGCAAAATAATGCTGAAATATTGTGTAAAAATGACTATGCTTTGTCTTTTTAACGCCGAGATGAGTATAAATGTTAAACTTCGCCGATTACGCTGTAGTTGTTTTAAAAAAATCTATCGACGATTGTAGGAAAGCTATTAACTGAAGGTAGTTGTAAAATCAAAAGATAACAATGAGTATAAAAAGATGATTCGTACACTTCTGAAAATAAAAGCACCGATTTAGATCCAATAAAAACAAATGATGTATTGCTAGAACAGAGCTGAAAAACTTTCACACGCCAGTAAAATTGATGTTCTCATGATCCTTCTGATATTAGAAAGCCACATAGCAAGCAAACTGAAAATCTAGGTAAAGTAAGGAGTCTGGACGGGGATATTATCAATGGTTACAGCACGCATAACGCAGTTGCATTAGTACCTGGTGATAAGGCTGTGCATCTACTATCGCATGTAAGCTACAGCAATAAAGACCCTAAGTTTTTAAAAGCTGAGCATATTAAGAAAATAGAGGCTGGAAAGCCATTTGAGGGAGATAAAGAGGCCAAGAGTCTTTATGAATCTGGTTATTACTTTAATAAAAAGCTGCTGTCTATTCGTGAAATAGAAAAAATAGGAATCTGCCTAAAATCAAAGAATGAAGATGCAACCATTACCCATATTCTAGATAGAGAGTTTGATGATAATGACTATCTCTCACTAATTGATACAAACCTAGATCAAGACTTTATTATTCGCTCAAAAATAACAAGAACAATAGAAGGTAGAGGTGATGATGGTAAAAAGCTTAAGCTGATTAACGCTGATTTTGATGCTCAAGGCGAAAAGCAATTCCAAAAGTTAACAGTTGGAAAGAATTGCGTACAAGACGGAAAAATAACTATTTATTTTGGAGAGTTTGAGAACTTCAATGCAATTAAAATCCAAATTACAGGCAGAGATGGTAGGAGAATTTTTAAGAATGACATGCTGCTATTAACTAATAAAAAAGTAACGACTTTTGATGAGGCGTATGAGGTATACATAGCCTATCTATCTCGTGCGAAAATTGAATATGTTTTTAAATTTCTCAAGGAAGGACTAGGCTGGGAAAATATGCAGATAAAAAATTTTAAAGGGATACAAAATCTACTGGCTGTATGTTTTTATGTGGCCTCATATTTGTATGAGATAGGTAAGGAAAAAGCTTATGACGATTACGCAATTATGCTAGCTAAATTAGGAGATGGTAAGGGCAAGGTGACACGACACTTTATTGCGAAGGGTATTAGAAAACTTCTAACGTATCACTTAGTAGAGCAATTTTTTAAAGAAAATAGTGTTTCTCAAGAAGAACAAAAAGAATTATCGAATTCAGTTCAGGTAGGGAGATAACAATTTTGGGTAGTTCTCAGTTTTACTAGACACTAAATGCGCTAGTAATGATTCAGACGCCTCGGCCTTAGGTAGGATATGTAAAGGCTTAGGTGCAACCGTAACACCACCTTGCTCGCAATCACAGCCTAGTTTTTCACGGCGCTCTTCAATCATTTCAAAGACAGCTGGTTTGTAGTTCAGTATTTTTTTAGTCTCAAAACCCATTGGGCATTTTTCTTTACCGCAAGGACAAATACGCTGGTCATCAGGTACTGGAATGATTCTCACCGTCACAGGTAATTCATTCTTGACCTTCTTCTTACGTTTGTGAGAAGAGACAACAACTGCTTCATCATCTTCTTGATCCTCCGGTGTTGAGAGATCACCGAAGAGTGGCAACTGATCTTCTATGTAGCGCTCAGATTTACTACCAAAATGCTGACGTTGGAGCTTAGCAAATTGTATCTTCAAATGATCATAAGCCTCGGCATACTGTTCAACACGAGCATGTTCTATTTCAAGCTTATGACAAAGCTTTTCATTTATTCCGACTTTTTGATAGAAAAGCTCACTAGGGACTGTTTGCATTGCGTTTCTCATTCAAGTAACTACTGCAAAGTGTACCATGACATTTTAAGTGCAATATTTTCTTCCTCAGGCGCTTGGTTAGCGCATATTACTTTTTTGGGGTAGCTGGTCATTGTGATGTTTTCTTTTCAACTCCTAGCGGATCTCACAAAGCCTGGGCTAAGGATATAAAACAAGCATTAAAATCACGTGTAAAATCAAAAAACACAGAAAAAACCTGTCAAGACTTTTTTTGCCATTTTAGTAAAAAAACTCGGGAGAGACTTTGGGTAATGACTTTTGCTTCATCCAGTTTAAACCTGACAATAACCAGCTTAACTGATCTTGGGTCAACTCGATAGTCTCATCTGCTTCGCTAGGGAACTTCAGCTTACCTTTTTCTAATCGTTTGTAGCAAAGCCAAAAACCATTTTGGTCGTACCAAAGTAATTTTATTTTATCGCGCTGCCTGTTACGAAAAAGAAATAGCTGGCCTGAGCTTGGGGTCATTGAGAGATGATCGGCAATCAGCATTACTAGGCCATCAATCTGTTTTCTAAAGTCCACAGGGGTACGATAAAACCAGATCGGTGTTTTCCAGTTCTGAAACATTAGCAAAGCCTCTGAATCAAAGACGCTAAGCTATCCTGGTCATAAAAGTTAATCTGTATGTGTGAGTTGACCTGCATGACAGCCACTGGTTGTGCTGGCTGCTCAGACACGCAAACAACCTTTGCTAGCGTTTTTTGCTGTTCTCTTCTCAAACGATAGAGAAACTGCGTGTAAGGTACGTTATTCTCTCGGCAGTATTTCGCTTTGGTTAACTTGCTTTGCTTAAAGTCGGAAAGGTGTTTTTCCCAATAAGCATCTGTGTAAGTAGCATTTTCATTTTCAGGATTTGTTGCTGACATACCGTAAGCTCCTTGTTACTGTTTGCGGGAGCATACAGTCACATGAATTTAACTAGTTGACTAGGGTGTACTTGCTGGATCGCTTAAAAAAGAATTATTAGCCAGCAGTTCATCAGTTGCCAATTCTGATGATGACCAAGCCGATGAATGTTTTGTTGAAGCCACTATTCAGGATTCAGTTGTGCTTTCACAGCAACTGATTAGCATTACAAGAACTGATGGCGTCGTGTTACAACTGCCTAAGCCGGAGTATGCTGAAACCATTAATCTGATTCTTACTTTTTGCAAGGGGTAGTGTATGCTGCAATTCACGCCTCAAATGAGGCTATTGTTATCAGTCAGACCTGCTGATTTTAGAAAGGGTATTGATGCTTTAGTTGCGCTTTGCCAGCAACGGCTGGGTGAGGATCCATTCTCTGGTACGGTCTTTGCTTTTACGAATAGCCGCCGTACCTCAGTGAAACTTCTAGTTTATGATGGCAATGGATTCTGGCTTTGTCTAAAGCGTTTTTCGCAAGGAAAGTTACAATGGTGGCCAAACTCCCACTCAGCCACGTACCATATCGATAGCACGCAGCTAATGATTCTGCTTAACCAAGGTAACCCTATCACTAGTCATCTCGGTGAGTCATGGAGAAGGCTCGCTAGTCAACCTCCTGTAATAAGTCAAGCGGCCTCTTCATCGACCAAACCTCCTTTATCTTCAATCTGGTAATTCCATGGCAACCATAAGGAGGGATCCTTAAAAACACTTGATTTATTTTCCTGCAAGGCAACTAAGTAATCGAGTGGGTTTTCCCCGCACAATTGAGCTGTAACAATAAGAGATAATAAGATGCTACCGATGTTAGCGCCATGCTGAGTTTTATAAAACATTGCAGCTTTTCTAATGCGAATAGGAATCTTTAGTATCGCCTCGACAATGTTGTTATCTAGTGGCGCTCCTGGTGTCGTTAAGAATCGCCGAAGCTTTTTCCAGTGCTTTAACATATACTTCATCGCCTTACCAAGGTGACTATTTGGTTCTACCACTTTGTTAGATAATTGCTTATTGAGCCAACCATGCAGTTTAAGCATCAATGGTTTGCTATGCTTTCGATGATAAAGTAAGCGTTGATGTGGGTCCATTTGCTTTGTTTGCTCATCATTTCGATAAACCTCACCCAGGATTTGCATAACGTGCAAACAAGGCTCAGGATAATATTCAAGTAAATCACGAAACTTTCTAAAACCATGAGCTAAGCAATTGCAGATGATAGTTTGTAACTCTTTCGGCATGTTGGCTGCTAACGCATCACACATTTGAATCACCTTCTTTTTTTCAGCCACCCTGTTTGCTAATAGTTGTGATAAGTTTTCGCCGCCGTGATGCTCGCCTGCATAAAATAGAGCAACCTGGTGAGCACCAATAGTCTTGCTTAAAATGGCTGTTGTATACATCCCTTTTCTTGGTTTATTAAGGTCCGCCTTGTTATCAGATAGTATCGAAAGTATCTTTGCGAATGTGTCATCATGCTGAATAATATCACCGTTCGCGCCATACTGTTCTAAAACATCAAACACACGATAGCCGATATCAGCCACCTGCTCACAAAGCTCGAACTGTGTACTTGAGGGTAACGGAAAGCCTAGTAACTCTTGGAACTTTTCTTGACGGTAAAAAGGCACGCCAATGTAATACTTTTGCAAGCACAGCATTGCTTTAAACTTAGCGTCATACTTTGGTTGCTTCCTAACATCCGTGGGTAACTGGGCAGTGATAATAAGCCCACACAAGGCGCAGCGAAGCTTTTCCAAATGATACCGTGTTGCCGTGCCTAATGAGTTGCCAGTTATACGAATAACTACACCGGCTTTTTTAACCTTATACAGTTTCCCACCACATCCTCCAGGACAGGCATCGCCACATGCATGGTCAGCAACATGGCAATAAACATCAGTGGCATTCCGGTAATCCTGATTACCTCGCCTGCCATGACCGGATTTCCCTTTCTTATCTGATTGACTATCACCTTTTTTATTGCCTGATGTATTATCGTCAGAGTTATTGCCAACACCCTCAATATTACTTTCAGATTCTTGGCCCTTATTCTCCTGATTCTTCTTGGGTGACTGATTACTGTCAGCTCCAAAAATAAGTTCACGTAATTGTTTAATTGTAATTTTCTGCTGTTGAAGCACCTCGGGCAACCAAAGAGCAAGGTCCAAACAACCACCTGCAAGCTCCTTATCCTCATCACCAAGATTGGACTGATTCAAGCGAGCACGAAATTCTGCAATTTCATGCTCTGATTTAGTCGCTATATCCGGTATTTCAGTTGCGGTTGGCATAATTATTTCACGTGATGCGTAAGAAACTGTCGTCACAATAAAATAATTTTCTTTTCTAAGTCAATAGGTAGTCTCTTCCAATGCAAGATGAGCCTGAAATAGCCCCCACTTTCCAATGCAAAGTGGGCCTGAAGTTGTTGCGTGATCGTTCATCCTATATGGATGAATATCAATAGACCTTCTGCGTAACTAAGGGCAGTTCTAGAAACTAGCTAAAATTTGCTTATAATTGCCTGATTAATAATCATTCATGGAAAGGCATATGCTATTAAGCTATCAGCAACTCAGTAACCGCCCGCGTATTTTTAAAAAGTTAACTGGTTTGACCCTTGATGATTTTGAAACGATACACCAACAAGTGAAGTCATCACTTGATGATGAGTTTAGTAAGCTGGGAAGGCGCCCGAAACTCACCACGCACCATGATCGCCTTTTGCTTCTCATGATGTACTATCGCACTTATGTAACACATGAATTCTTAGGTTACTTTGTTGGTTTGGATGACAGTAATGTCTGCCGCTTATTTAAACGCTTAGAACCCTTAGTGGCCAAGCATATTCATATTAAAAAAGACAGAACCCTAACAGAAGATGCGGTTTGCGCTATATTAATGGATGTAACGGAGCAGCCTATTCAGCGCCCCAAAAAGAAGAAGCCACGTAAAGATTATTATTCTGGTAAAAAGAAAAGACATACTCAAAAGGTGGAGATAGCAATGAGTACATCCGGAAAAATAATCAACGTCTCTCAAACAATGCCTGGGAGGGTTCATGATATTAAGATCCGACAACGTGGCAGCCCACTGCCACCAGCAGAAAAATATGCTGATCTAGGATACCAAGGAATTCAACATACTGACCCCTTGGTTAACTTACCTCATAAAAAGCCCAAAGGCGGCAAATTAACTACTCAACAAAAAGAGGATAACCGTAATCACAGCGAGATCCGTATTAGGGTTGAACATCAATTCTCAAAATTTAAAAAATTCCGCATTCTTGGGGAGGTGTATAGGAATTTTCGCAGAAAACACAATATGAGATTTAATATTATTGCTGGGATTCTCAATCTTCAAGCCGGATTCTAAAACTACAAACGAGCATAAGCTCGCCCAGTATTTAGTTTCGCAGAAGGTCTAATATGAACGACATAGAATTAAACACACTTGCCCAGATTGAGCAATTTCTATCCTCATCAACCCAGCTTACCTTTGAAGCTACATCACGAGCAGAATCTTACCTATGGGTTACGAACACATTAAAAAAATTTGCTTATTGCGGTATGTGCAAAAAGGACAAAGGATTGATTCGTGATTACCTGCAACGAATGACTGGTTACTCACGTTCACAAATTACTAGGCTAATTGCTCAGTATCAAAAGTCAGGAAAAGTTGTTGTTAAGCAACGATCACCTAGAAATAAGTTTAGCTTAATCTATACGCATGAGGATACTTGGTTGTTAGCTGAAACGGATCAGGTTCATCAAACGCTTAGCGGGCCTACCACAAAAAAACTTTGCGAGAGAGCCTTTCATTTGTTTGGAGATAAGCGTTATGCGCGTCTTGCTTTTATCTCAGTCTCTCATCTTTACAATCTTCGACAAACTGAAACCTACCAGCGCAAACGGCGACACTTTAATAAAACTAAAGCAACGCAGGTTTCTATTGGTGAAAGGCGAAAACCAACTCCAGAGGGTAGGCCTGGCTTTATACGTATTGATACAGTGCACCAAGGAGATATGGATAAAATCAAGGGTGTTTATCATATTAATGCTGTTGACGAGGTGACACAGATGGAAGTAGTCTGCGCTGTTGAAAAAATTAGTGAGGCTTACTTAATCCCTGTCTTAGAGCAAATAATCGATACCTTTCCATTTAAAGTGTTAGGCCTACATGCTGATAATGGCTCAGAGTACATTAATCAGCATGTAGCTAAACTATTGCAAAAGTTATTTATTGAACTCACTAAATCGAGGCCAAGGCATAGTAATGACAACGGTTTGGTGGAAAGTAAAAATGGCTCGGTTGTTAGAAAGCATTTTGGCTACATACATATTCAACAACGTTTTGCCCCGCAAATTAATGAATTCTATAACCAGCATTTTAACGACTATATTAATTTTCACAGACCTTGTTACTTCCCTGTAACCAGCATTAATAGCAAGGGTAAGCAAACTAAACTTTACCCTTACGAGGCCATTATGACTCCTTACGAAAAGTTCAAATCAATTGAAAATGCTGAGCAGTATTTAAAGGAAAATGAAACCTTTGAACGACTAGATAAATTAGCGTATTCTCTGACTGATCATGAATCTGCACAAAAGATGCAGGAAGCAAAGAAGACGTTATTTGAGAAAATAACAAAAGAGCAAATAGCTGATACTATCAGCACTGAAGACTAACCGATGGACCATCATGGTGACATCTGTTCAGATGCTGCTTCAGGCTCATCTTACGATTGGAATATACTTAGGTTAATGAAGATAATGGATAATTATCAAGCCCAATAAAGTACTCGGCAACGAAAGTTTACCTTATCCAACTTATTGGTTCACACATACTTACCGCAAGCTCACCGTCATCAGAAAACTCCAGCACATATTTTAACTGGTCAGGAGCATCCACACTGGGTAGAAATGCTGGGCTTCAAACGTTTTCAACGAGCAGCATTACGCAATCTAATTTTTAAAGAGCAGTAGTTATTATGCTTTAATTGGGTAGGTATTTCTATGCGCCCTGATACCTAAAATACACCGTAATTGAACCAAGCCGAAAAAACTAGGGCATTTCTTCCTTAATTCAGGGTTGGCATTCTTTACTCGATTATTTATTGGGCTAATTATGCCCGTTTAGAAGGTAAAAACCGATGGGTTTTTGTTGGGTTTTTCTAGTCAGGCTACTCTAGCAAGGCGGGATCCTCGTGTCGAGTTTTTTGCTATCGCTTGCTTGGTTATTGTCGTTGACAGTCTTGACGCGCCAAGTGTGATTGTTAATGTTGAGGTTGTCTTGTGAGCTGGCTTGTGGTTTGCTTGGATTTATTGTGCTGATGAATCAGTGCGTTTTGCTCTTTAACAAATTGGTGAATGTGAGCGCAGAAAAGTTTGCAATGCTCGCGGCGAGTTTGTTATGACAGGCATTTGTTGAGTGGTTACTTTGATACCATTTATTTGATAGGGTTTTGATGAGAAAGTACCACGCGAAATGCTCGCGGGTTTTAAAAAACACTCACCCAAATGGGCAGCCTTGACTGCCCGTCTCGCTCAGGGAATCAATGGAGTTTACTCACTAAAAGGAACCACCATAAAATCGGCCTCGATTGAGTAAGTAAAATTTTTCCTCGATTTTGTCAAGTTGTTCCGGTGTGAGTCCGTGCTGAGTTTCAAACCGATCACGCTGTTTTGAGAGCTTGGTCATCTGTTTATCGAGTCGTTCAAAATCAGTCCAATCTGTTTTTTCTTGGTCGGCAACGTATCGCCCGTTCACCTGATTATAAACGGCTGTCTTGCGCCAGAAAAAATCGAGCTCTTTACTCACTTGCTCGAAGCCTTCTGCATTTTTAATCACGCGCTTCTCAAGGGGTGTTAATCCCCTGTAGGTTTTTTTCAAACTTCTTTCATGAATTTTCTCGAGTCGTATTGTGGTTTTGGTGTAATCTCTTGCCATAGTCGATCTCCTGGTCAATCAGTCTGGGGTTATAACCTTTTGCATGAGTCGATCTAGCAACCCTGTTCAACAAGCGTTGCTAGTTCACTCATCGGTTAATACAAAGAAGCCGTGGTTTTACCAAAATGCGCCTTTAACGCCTTGAGTGATTCAGGCGTCAGCTGGTAAGCATGTTTTAAACGGGTATCGGGTTCAGGGTCGTAGCCTTCGGGATCATTCATCGAAGTCAAACAATTATCAACCACACAGACTAGCACATCCTCGAAACCCTCTATTTGCACGATCAGACGGTTCCAGTCATCCCGTTCAATAACCCGCATCATTTTACCGTTGTTTAATTGATAACAATTCGTGTTTGTGTTCATAGTGTTTTGCCTTTTTACTGTTTTGTGAAGGGGTAAGCCCCTTATTTTAGGGGCTTACCTAGCAATTAATGCGTTTGCAAGGTTTGCTCAGCCAGTGACCACAGTGCTTGATTGAGCTGGGTACCTTGATCGATACTCGTTAACGCTCGCGTTTGAGTCCGGCGAGGCCAACCGTGATGATCACGACGCCAGTCACGTACCTGACCCCGCAACAGATTTTCTTGCACGATATTAAAAATGCTAAACAAATCGTTGCGGTTGACTTCGGCGTGACGTCTAGCTTTTAAAAAGGCTTGCGCTTCAAAGCCTTTGCCGACTTCACTGGCACCAAAACGCAAGGTATGTGCAGCCTCAGCAAAGCGTTGCTGCCGCTCAGGATTGAGCGCAATCTCTCTCATAGCTTGGCTGGACTCAATCATCCGCTGGGCTTCATTAATGACTTGATAAGTCCCCTCGATGACTTGCCCTAAAATATCGCCTTGATGCCTGACACGCACCTCGTCGTAGGTTTTACCCGCCACGAGGCCGTTAGTGCACACCAAGCGGTAAAGTCCAGCCAATAAGCGATAAGAAGATAAGCCATCATGCGAGTTAATGAGCACTAACTCAGGGAATAACCCGTCTTCAGTTGGTCGCGTATTAACGTGACGAAAGCGCAGTAAGTGCTTAGCATAGTAGCGCTTATCCTGACTACGCGAGCGGGATTGCTGAACATGAACCGGATAGAATCCCTCCTCCTCCAAACGCGCCACCAATTGACTGGTAGAGATGTGTTGATACTTCTCGCTAGTACGCGCGGCACTGTCAGCAGTAAAAACCGACGGTGCAAGCGCTCGAATGCGATCAGTAGTTAAATAATTGTGATTTACGTGAGGACTAAGCTTAGATATGATAATCATAGGCATTATAACTCCTATATAGTTAGTAATGTTTAGCGTGTTAGGGGTGTTCGCTGCACCCTTAACTCGCGCCGCTAAAACCAATTTTTAACGACCTGATTAGTCTATCAAAAACGAGAGAAATGTCAATAAAAATCATTAACTTAACGCACTTTTTAGCTGTTTTTTTCTCGCCTTTTTGAGGGGTTTTTGCTACGCTTTAACCCAGTTAAATACCTTGATTTATGATAGGGGCGAGTCGAACTAATGAGCATTTGTTGCGCAGTGAATTTCACAAGAAAATCAGCCTTTTCCTTTTTGAAAAATCAGTTAGCCTGTGTGGTTTTAATGAGCGTACCGCACCTCACTCGACACGCACCCCGTGTTGACCGAATTCAGCGCTTGACTCACTCAGTAATAACAGGTTGTGTGGCTCAGCGCGTTGTGCAGCTGGGATTAACCATAAAGACTAGGCGGTTAGCAATCGATGGGTAAAATCGTTTCACTGATTAATCATGATCGTTTGTTTCGCAGCTTAATGCGTGATAAACGCATTGCACTGGATTTCTTTAAGGCGCACTTACCTGAAGAACTACAACAGCAAGTGAACTGGCAATCGTTAAAGCTCCAAAAGAATTCCTTTATTGATCAGAACAGCCAAGAGCATCTGACCGATTTACTTTACGGCGTTGAACTGGCTGAAGAGCCAGCCTATTTTTACTTGCTCAATGAGGCTAAAAGCCATCCAGAGCTTTTTTACCGCTGAAACTCTGGCAATACATGGGGGCTATCTGGGAAGCGGATCGCCATCAGCCTGAGCGCGGTAAGAAAAAACCAAAAGATAAACTGCCTATTATTTATCCGATGATTTTCTACAATGGGCGAGTCAGTCCCTACCCGTTTCCAGTGGATTTCTTTCAATTATTTAGCCAGCCAGAACTCGCTAAAACTGTATTAACCAGCCCCTTTCATCTGGTAGATTTAACCGTAATCCCTGATGAAGAGCTACTCAAGCACGGGTATGTGGCCGCATTAGAGATGTTTCAAAAACACGCTTTTCAGGTATCCGTCTTATTTCAGCATGATGCTCATGCTGCGCTCTCTTTAGTTTACTGCGCCTGTGATGAGCGGATGGTAATTAATTCCGCTAGCGAAGGCATAGAATAGTTTTTTGTAATTCTGTCATATATATAATCGAAGACATTAACTGCTAGCTTTTTACATGTCTCAGTAATTGTAACCATTGTATCCTTAGCTTTCGTTCCTTCTTCACTCATAGTATGAAGGTGTACATCGCGCATTCTAGCCTGCTTCCGAGCCATCAACTCTGCTGGATTGTTATGTAGAGGAAGCTCTGGCTTTTCCAGCACTAACAATAGCTGCCTTTTCTTTTTTAAGGTGAGCTCAATTTGTTTATCTAGTTTCTCGTAGCCAGTGATTGTTGAGAATAACTCAGTAAACTCATTGGATAGCTTATCTATCTCATCTTGCCCTGGGTTCTTTTTATATTCAATGAGCTTATGATAATAATCCCAAAACCTATCCAAGAAGCTGTCAACAGAGTCTTGGTGCTTCTTAAAAATTGGCGTCAGCTTTTTATAATGCCTACCCTCATGAACCCAGCACAAGGCGAGTGATTCAGTAATGAGCTTAAACTGTGGCGCATCATCGGTAATGAGTGTTTCTATCGCATAAGGACTCTTTCTATATGTTGAGATAGCTGCCGCATCAGTAATCAGCTTTCTATATTTTGGAAATTTTTTATCACCTAATACCTTATCAAGAATAACTTCCAGCTCCTTACTGTTTAAGATAGTCGATGAGTGAAATACCTTTAAGCTTTCGATTACCTTGTGGGGTAAGTTCATAGTAGCCAGTAAATTAAAAGCGGCCTCATTTAATGTGAACCCAAAGTGGTCTTTGCTTAACATTTCAATGACGCTTAATCGACTTTTACTGGTCAGCGTAAAGTAAGCTGAATAATACTCATTACCCAATACATTAACATAACGGTTTTTCCCATCCTCTCTAGCGTTGGTGTCATCTAGGTGCTGGTAGTTCGTGGATTGTAAACCTGCCTTCACAACTTCTACCTTCTCGGGCTCAAGTATCGTAGGTGTTTTAATTGTGAAGCTATGGATGGTTGATTTACTAATATCTATGTTGGCGGTTTTATAAAATGTCTCAAGGCTTTCTAGCGTCATACCACCTTGAGTATTTAGGAAGCTTGTCCAGCTTTTAATAGTAGGGCCGAACTGGCCCTCATAACCAGTTGGCAGAGGTGCTGTATAGTGTTTGTTTTCAGAAGGGGAGTAATATTGTTGGCGCAAAAAAAGAGTGTTATTAGCAGCAATTTTTATATCCTGGATAAGTGTTTTCTTAGAGCCATTTGGCACAGCATCGCTGGGCAACGAATCTGGATTAATTGTTAGTGTCACTGTATTAGAGACTTCGAGATTTTTTTTACTAGATTTTGGCTTTCTAGTTTTATTGGTTTTATTTCCTTTTCTATCCTTCTCGGAGGAATGATCCTTGTCCTTGTTAGCGCGCGTTTGCTTTCTAACATTAGGCTTTCCTTGCTCACCTTTATATTTATTTAATGCGTTATTTAACGATTGCACCTTGTCTTCTAGCTTTATGATTTTCTCAGCCTGACTTTCACATACATTGCTAAAATCTGTTTCTAGTGCTGTTGGTGTAACAGTATTATTAAATCTCTCAATGAGATCGGCTAAAACTGATTTGTCAGGTTGTTTTTTCATAGGAAGAGTATACCACGGGTTTGAAAAGGTAAATTTTCCCCACACAGATGGCCGTACTGCTGAAATTATTTTTAAGCCATGAACCTGATCGATGAAAAAATAATCCGAGCATACAGCGTTGTTATAGAGCGCACATCATGCTTTTATGACACACGATGATTCCAATATAAAATTTCCAAATTTGCACGAAAAAGCTGTCAAGAACTTTTTGAATTATTTTCAAATCATGCTGATATTGAACGGATACCTTTTCAGCGTGATCTGATTCCAGTGATTCAAAAGCTGATGGAACATGGTTTATTGGAAGTACTTGAAGGTTTAAAAGAAGGCCAACATATACTAAAATTGCTAGAGTACGGGATGAAGTATGAAGATACCAACGAGCCCGAAGACTTACTGGAAGCATTTAAACTCGCAGCACCAGGTGAAGAGGAAAAGATTATGTCAGCAGCCGATCAATTAATACAACGCGGAGTCCAGCAAGGAATGCAACAAGGAATGCAACAAGGAATGCAACAAGGAATGCAACAAGGAATGCAACAAGGAATGCAACAAGGAATGCAACAAGGAATGCAACAAGGCATTGAACAAGAAAAAAGAACCATTGCAACGAATATGTTAAAAGAAGGCTTTGAGGAAACTGTTGTTACTAAAACTACAGGTATCTCATCAGAAGTGCTAGCGCAACTCAAAAAAGAAATTAACCAGCAGTAAAACACACTTACTATGACAGAACGACAAAAGCTCACTTTAAAAAAAACGGAACCCAATCCTCAACCAGCAGTCAAACCCAAACAACCGCCACCAAAAAAAATCACCTACACCGATGTGATTAAAACCGTGCACTGGATTTGTAAACAATACCCTGAGATCTTTAATTACAAAGAACCAAGCAAACCCTTAAAAGTTAAGATCCTGCATGACCTAGCCAAAGCACACCCTGAGCAATCAAAAAAACAACTGGGTCGCGCACTTAATGCTTATACTTCAACATTCCAATACTACGAGCTCGTCATGAAGTCAGAGTATCGTTATGACTTAGCCGGTAACATTAACGGCAGCGTAACAGAAAGTGCAAAAACCTATTCAAAGCAAGCACTGGAGCAAAAGCTTGCAAAGAAACAAGCACGTCAGTTAGCCAAGCAACAAAAAGCAATCCAGCAATCCGCCGAACAGCATGAAGCGAGCCATGAGTGATCAGACAGTCAAACGCTCAGATTTAATTAACCACTTAGAGCAACGCAATCACTTAAAACATGAAGACGCTAAGCTCGTGCTTGAGTGCATTTTAGCAAAAATAGCTGACCACTTAGGTCAACAGGGTCGCATTGAAATTCGTGGGTTTGGCGTGTTTCAGGTTAAACATTACAAACCCCACTGGATTCAAAACCCAAGATCAGGCCGCTACCTGATGCGTCCAATTGGCATCCATTTTAAACCAGGCAAAGACTTACGAGCCGCTGCGACAGCGTCACGCACGCAATCAGAATCCAGCTAAGCAGAATCACAAAGACTATTGATTTAATTATGCGAGATGGGTAACAACAAGAACGTGAGATAGCTTGGTTCTAACCTGCTATTTTTTCTGAAGAAAAAATAGCATAACTCAGCTTAAAAATCAAAACAATGATGCGAAGCACTAAGCCTGAAATCTCAACCTCTCCCAACCTTTCACTGCCAAGATACCTAACGGTGGTATCCCCATTAATAATCCCAAACTTAATTGACTGTGACCCGCAAATAGCGAAGCAAATAACGCAAACAGTGCGGTCACCACCACCTGCAAAAATCCATAGATTGCCGAAGCACTGCCAACAAAACGTTGAATATGTTGATAGGCACACAGATAACTGGCGGTGTATTGGAACGTGTTTGCAGTAAATAGTAAGGTTCCTATTAGGATTATAGCTGGTAAAGAGGCGCCCAATAAAAAGTAAGACAGCGCTAAGAGTAAACTGCATAGAAAAGTGAGACTAGCGCACACCCGCATGACTCTACTCATATTGTTAAAACGGGCATAACGCGCAGCTAACATAATCACTATTGCAGGCGGGACAATCATAAGTGCCAAATACAACGAATACGCGGTCGGTGTGCAATGTAAAATAGTTTGGAATAAAAACGGGGCCAAGGTAATAAAAATAAATACCGTTGCCAGTGCTAACCCACTACAGGCTGCATTTAATAAAAACCGCGGTTGTGAAAAGACATAATGATACCCTTCTAACGGCTTACTTGAGGGATCCCCTTGAGGCTTTAAATGCAAGTACTTGAGGATAAGGAACAACATACTCAACACCAAGATCGCATGTAAAACAAAATTCATTCGCCAGCCCAGATAGGTTTGAATTAAGCCGCCACTAATGGGGGCTAAAGGCGGTGTTAAGGAAACTATACTGCTAATCACCAAACTGGCTTTTTTCAGTGGTTGGCCGCGTTTAAATACGTCTTTCATAATTGCCCGAAAAATCACTAAGGAACTGCCCATTGCAATTCCTTGCAGTAACCGTCCCGCAATCAGCCACCACTCCGTTTGTGCAAGACTGCAAAGCAAACTGGCCAGTAAAAACAGTAAGTAGCCGCCAATTAAACTGGACTTTCTGCCAAAACGATCACACAGATACCCAAACACTAAAGCAGATAGTCCCATTCCTAGAAAATACACACCCACGGTTGCTTTAATGCTGTCGTGTGAGGCATGAAAGTAGTCTGCTATGTGGGGCAATGAGGGTGTGTAACTGTCAGTGGCAAACTGCGACAAGATACCCATTAAGCAGATTATGATGATCACTCTGGGTGCGGGAGTAACTGTTGTTGTCATGTTATTTTCCATTCAGCCCAACCAGCACCTTCCTAAAGCTATCCAAACCCGACTCTAGGTTTTCTATAATTTCTTCAGCTAACTCATCTGGCTCTGGTAAATTTTCTAGGTCAGTTAAACTTTTATCTTTTAACCAGAAAATATCAAGGCTTGTTTTATCACGACCTATAAGTTCTTTATAGGTGTATTTACGCCATCTCCCTTCTGGATTTGTTTCAGGATGCCATGTTTGTTTACGCTTACTTGGATTACTGGGATTATAGCAATCAATAAAGTCCGTTAAATCTTCAAAGCGCATTGGCTTTTTCTTAAGTGTATGATGAATATTGGTGCGGTAATCATAAAACCAAACGTTTTTAGTCCAAGCTTTTGAATCAGCAGGTTGATTATCAAAAAATAACACATTTGCTTTAACACCATTTGCATAGAAAATACCTGTTGGTAGGCGCAGGATAGTGTGCAGCGTAGTATTTTCCAGCAGTTTTTTACGAATAGTTTCGCCAGCACCGCCTTCAAACAACACGTTGTCAGGTACTACTACAGCCGCTTTGCCTGTTGTTTTTAACATGCTACGTATATGCTGAACAAAATTAAGCTGCTTGTTTGATGTAGTCGCCCAAAAATCTTGTCGATTATACGTTAAATCATCCCTCTCTTGCTCACCCTCTTCATTCGTAAAGCTCATTGAACTTTTTTTACCAAATGGTGGGTTCGCTAAGACGTAATCAACGCTGACAGAACACGGTGCAATCAATGCGTCATTGGGAGAAACGAGACTATCACCATCAATTTCTCCGATGTTGTGTAAAAACATATTCATCAAACACAAGCGGCGTGTGTTAGCAACAATTTCATTACCATAAAATGTTTTATGTTTCAGAAAATGCTTTTGGCTTTTATCAAGTTTATAGTTTTCGCATTTCGTCAAAAAATCATAAGAGGCAAGAAAGAATCCGCCCGTACCACAAGCAGGATCAGTAATAGTTTTACCAGGCTCAGGTCGAAGACACTCTACCATTGCGCGGATTAACGCTCTTGGTGTGAAGTATTGCCCCGCACCAGATTTTGTATCTTCAGCATTTTTTTCTAACAAGCCTTCATAAATGTCACCCTTTATATCAGCGTCCATCATAATCCACTGAGTGTCATCAATCATGTCTATTAGACGATATAGCTTGGCTGGGTCTTGAATTTTATTCTGTGCTTTAGTAAAAATCTGCCCTAACATTCCTTTCTTCTTGCCAAGCTCACGCAACAGCTCAACGTAAAGCACCTCAAGCTCAGCACCTTTTTTGCTGGTGAGTACTTTCCAGCTGTATTTTTTGGGGATACCCACATCACGATTATAAGGCGGTCTGGTATATTCATCCGCCATTTTTACAAAGATCAGATAGGTAAGTTGTTCAAGTCAGGCCGGCTTCGCCGGCAACTTTCTAAGCCTCTAAGAGTTTAGTCTTTACAAAGCCACGAGTATTATTAAGTCTCAAACTAGTCAAACCTGCCCATGGAATAATAACGAATAAAAATAACACACCTGCTATAGAAATTGCTTCAGGTAGCTGAGCAATAACTCACCTACTATACGCGCTTCTCATTTTACTCTAAGAATAATGAAACGCTTTAGTATCAAACAAATCTTGGTAACCAATCAGAACTGGTGGAACTTTCACACCAAGTACAAAGATAAAATCAGAGAAGCTATTGTCATTGGCATTGTTAAGCTGCTTAGCTGCAAACATCCTATGCGTGGCCATAAAGAGTATCATTGCAGTAATCCAAACTGTTCACACGTCAAATACATCCGCCATACCTGCAAAGCTAAAAGCTGTTCATCGTGTGGTAAAAAAGCCACAGAAGTATGGATACAACAACAGATGGCAATCTTACCCAACACTACATGGCAACACATCACATTCACCATGCCCTCTACTCTTTGGGACTGCTTTTGGACAAACAGAGAGCTTCTTAATTTACTCCCACCATTAGCAGCAAAGGTGTTACTCAAGCTTGCTAAAAACAAGAGGGTTAAACCCGGTGTATTTATCGCGCTTCACACCTTTGGCAGAGATCTAAAGCGCAATGTGCATCTTCATGCGTCAATCACTCTGGGTGGTATCAACAAAGAGTTAACACAATGGAAAAGCCTCTACTTCCATCAACCTACACTAATGTCCATGTGGCGTTATGAGGTCATTTACCTTTTTAGAAACCACCACCAGGACAAAGGGCTTATTCTGCCAAATCAGTTAGCCTCTACACTGAACCACACTTTCAACTTTAATCAACTGCTTGATCAGCTTTACCAAAAACGATGGGTAGTACATTGCGCAAAGCCCTCAAAGAATCACAAACAAAACGTTAAATACTTAGGTCGATACACCAAACGTCCTCCTATTGCTGAGTCAAAAATTAAAAACTTTGATGGGAGCAGCCTCAGTTTTAATTATCTTGATCACGTCTCTAAAACCTACAAGCAATTTAAATTAACCGCGGAAGAGTTTATTGCTCGATTTATTCAACACATTCCTGATGTTGGCTTTCGTATGGTGCGTTATTATGGGTTTCTTGCTAACCGGGTGCGAGGTGAGATGCTACCCAAAGTCAGACTCCTATTAGGTGAAACTGATCCAAACACACCCCAGGTCAATTACCGCACCTTAATGCAAAATAATTTTAACATTGACCCCTATGAATGTGTTCTATGCGGCAGCCAAATGTTTTTAGCTAACTGCTGGTATAGACAACCTAACCGTTACAAATTGCTATCAAAGCATCGTGAACTCGCCTTACTGAAAAAAATCTAATAACTTCCTAGGGGGGGGTAGTCCGTCTAAAACAACAAATAACAGCTAGTTTTGGCTATTGTTTGTCATAACTAACCCTGCCCCACCTCTAAATCGATTTTATAAAAATACCTGTGCTAAAATTACTCATTTTAATTGGTGGTATTTTTACCAATTGACACATTGAAATTCCTTAATATCAAGTTACTTAGTATGTTAAATGACTATTTAGAAACTGAGAACTACCCAAAATTGTTATCTCCCTACCTGAACTGAATTCGATAATTCTTTTTGTTCTTCTTGAGAAACACTATTTTCTTTAAAAAATTGCTCTACTAAGTGATACGTTAGAAGTTTTCTAATACCCTTCGCAATAAAGTGTCGTGTCACCTTGCCCTTACCATCTCCTAATTTAGCTAGCATAATTGCGTAATCGTCATAAGCTTTTTCCTTACCTATCTCATACAAATATGAGGCCACATAAAAACATACAGCCAGTAGATTTTGTATCCCTTTAAAATTTTTTATCTGCATATTTTCCCAGCCTAGTCCTTCCTTGAGAAATTTAAAAACATATTCAATTTTCGCACGAGATAGATAGGCTATGTATACCTCATACGCCTCATCAAAAGTCGTTACTTTTTTATTAGTTAATAGCAGCATGTCATTCTTAAAAATTCTCCTACCATCTCTGCCTGTAATTTGGATTTTAATTGCATTGATGTTCTCAAACTCTCCAAAATAAATAGTTATTTTTCCGTCTTGTACGCAATTCTTTCCAACTGTTAACTTTTGGAATTGCTTTTCGCCTTGAGCATCAAAATCAGCGTTAATCAGCTTAAGCTTTTTACCATCATCACCTCTACCTTCTATTGTTCTTGTTATTTTTGAGCGAATAATAAAGTCTTGATCTAGGTTTGTATCAATTAGTGAGAGATAGTCATTATCATCAAACTCTCTATCTAGAATATGGGTAATGGTTGCATCTTCATTCTTTGATTTTAGGCAGATTCCTATTTTTTCTATTTCACGAATAGACAGCAGCTTTTTATTAAAGTAATCACCAGATTCATAAAGACTCTTGGCCTCTTTATCTCCCTCAAATGGCTTTCCAGCCTCTATTTTCTTAATATGCTCAGCTTTTAAAAACTTAGGGTCTTTATTGCTGTAGCTTACATGCGATAGTAGATGCACAGCCTTATCACCAGGTACTAATGCAACTGCGTTATGCGTGCTGTAACCATTGATAATATCCCCGTCCAGACTCCTTACTTTACCTAGATTTTCAGTTTGCTTGCTATGTGGCTTTCTAATATCAGAAGGATCATGAAGAACATCAATTTTACTGGCGTGTGAAAGTTTTTCACAGCTCTGTTCTAGCAATACATCATTTGTTTTTATTGGATCTAAATCGGTGCTTTTATTTTCACCGGTAAGTGTACGAATCATCTTTTTATACTCATTGTTATCTTTTGATGAACTGAACAACTTACAACTACCTTCAGTTAATAGCTTTCCTACAATCGTCGATAGATTTTTTTAAAACAACTTTCCCAGTTAATTTTGAAAAAAGAGGGGCAGCGTAATCGGCGAAGTTTAACATTTATACTCATCTCGTTAGTCTTGTTAAAAAGACAAAGCATAGTCATTTTTACACAATATTTCAGCATTATTTTGCTGATTTAAATTTTGGGTAGTTTTCAGTTAGAAACAGAGTTTAAAATTACAGATGAGCAAAAACAATCTCTTTATCACGCTTTGCTTTTAAATTTTGGCAATGATGGTTACGGATTTGACCATAATGATTTATATAAAAGAAACATAAAAAAACACAGTTGTGTACTTGAATTCATTCATACAACAGACAGCACAACAAATGAGTTTGAACGTTACATTGCTGCAAAAAGAAACTTTGATGAGTATTACAATAAATGCAAACAAAAATTAATTTTTTAGAACTCACTGAGTATAACACTTTTACTTTTATAACAGTTAAACCCCATAAGGTAGCTTATCGGGGGTAATATTGGCTTATTTTAGCTATATTTTGCCCAACCCCCGATAAAGCTTGTTATAGGGACTAAATTAGTTATGTTATTATATAATAGAAAGTCAGATCATATCCATAAAGTGTCAAATAACGTTATAGTTTTGCCCGGAGGGTGGTATGACATTGAGGATCTGGATCAACACCAGCTTTTTTCGGCTTTGTTCATTTCTGGGTATCAGATTAGATGGTCAGGTATTGAGCATACATACAGTATAGTATTTCACGGATTGGTAATTATGGCTTATCTTGCCATATACTCTCGCATCCAAGTCAATAATGAAAGCAAAAGAGTGAGGCTGATCATGTCAACAACAAACAGTGCCGCTAAGTTAATGAATGCAGACGATAGAAAAGAACTTGCTTTAAAAGCATTAAAAAAAGATAAGTCAGTTTCTAAGCTGGCAGAACAAAATGATGTTAGCCGTAAGTTTGTGCATAAGCAAAAAAATAAATTGGTGAATGCAATTGATAGTGCTTTCTCAGAAACAGACGCGACTAATGATGCACATAAGGTTTTGTACTATATGCCAGTAACCAAGCAGTATATTTCTCTTATGGTTGTTTGCTTACTGCTTTTTTCTCGCTGCTCATTTAGGGGTATACGTAGATTTTTAAGTGTTTGTTTAGACTATGAGATCTCTCAAGGTGGAATTCATAACATTGCAGCTGTTGCGATTCAAAGAGCGGAGAAGATTAATTCTCAGGAAGACTTAAGCCAAGCCAAACTAGTAGCTAATGATGAAAAGTTTCACCTTAATAAACCAATTCTTTCTGGAACCGATATTCGTTCTTTATATTGTTATTTGCTTCGCCTAGAAGACACACGTGATGGAGATACGTGGGCAAGAAATTTACTAGAGCTGAAGAAAAAACATTTTTTACCAGAGGCTGTTTATGGTGACGATGGCAGTGGTTTGTATGCTGGACATAAACTTGTAATGCCAGATGTTCCTTACCACAGAGATCATTTTCACATCATCCATGAGTTACTTGAGGTTCGTCGTTACTTTAGAAATAGGAAAAAAAGTTCTATCACATATCTAAACCAACGAGAGAATAAGTATTACAAGGCAATTACTAAAGGTAATGAAGCGCTACATGAAGAGCAGTTATTCATGGCGGTAAAAGAGGCAGGACAAGCTGGGCGCTTATCAAGCTCTATTGACACGTTAGTAGACTGGTTGTGTCATGATGTTTTAGTAAAAGCAGGCCCAGCACCAGAGCAACGTAGTGAGTTATATGACTTCATTGTTAATGAACTAAAAACCCTTGAGTTAATTCATCCTCATCGTATTAAATCAATGCTAGTGCGCCATCCTTTCTGTAAATTCCATTGACTTGCTGAAAATAAGCAGGCGACTCAGTCAGATTTGAAATTCCTTTTAAGGTAAACTTAACCAAAAAAGAGGAATGACAATGAGCTGCTATAAAAATGAGAACTTAATCGAAGAAGCCATACATGTTTTAGCGATGGAGGGGTTTGAAGCTTTACCTAAGCTTGTCTCCAGGTTGATGAATGAGGCTATGTTAATAACCCCAGTTCGGAGTTAATAGTGATCAAGTAATTAAATTCTAATTGCTTGGCAACCTTTTCACTGCAGTAATTGTTAATGGCTCAATAATATAAGCAGCCAACCCAGCAACAAGATGTGTAATAGCATTTGCAACCGAGCGATGTCTGGTGTGCCAAATATGAAACTTATGTTTCAAGCAGCCAAAAACAGTCTCAATGATCCCTCGCTGATTTAATAACTGTTGCTCGTGATCGCTAAGTGGCTGCGCATTTTTCATATTTTTTCTTTTGCGTGTAATTAACTTCAAACCGCTATCAAGTAGTTTTTCAAAAACAGCCTTCCCAATATAGCCTTTATCTCCGAAGGCCAAACCCTCCAGCCCTTCAAACAATGAGACACCTGCAGCTAAATCATGATGATTGCCGGGCGTGACTTTAAAGGCGATTAACTCACCTATGTCATTGATTACTAAATGAAGTTTCAGACCAAAAAACCAACCAACAGATGTTTTTCCATGTTTTGCAACCGCTTTAAATGTGCGGTGGCGTTTAGTGCGTTTAATGTGACAGTTTGGTAGGCAACTTGAGTCAATGTAGTAAATGCCACTACGCCTGCCACCGTTAAGAGTAATAAAAATTGTCAGTGGCATTAGCGCTCTAGGCATCAATTCAATAAAACGTGAGTAACTGGGTAAATTAGGGAAGTAATGTCCCCAGTATGTTTTTAGAAAGCCAGTATAAAAATATTTAAAGTTTCTATAGCCGATCATTTGGAACAAAATCATGATTGTCATAATCTCGCTATAAGCTAAACAACAAGGTGGACCTGACTTTTTTTCTGCAGATGAAGGGAGTAGATCTTTGCGCTCAAGTGCTGCAAATTCCTCAGCAAAATCATCTATGCGACAAAATAACTCTATAACCTCGCGCTCATGTATCATAACCACATCCATTATTAGTAATAATTTCAAAAGGTTATATAAGTTTTTCACTAAATCCAAGGCTGCCATAACTCCGAACTGGGGTTTAATAGAAAGGGAGCGCCATTTAAATGCCAGTCCTTATGAGCGAACTGGCGATAGAAACGGATATGCGAACGGCTTTAAACCAAGGTTAATTAACACAGGTCAAGGTCAGCTTGAGCTACAGATACCGCAGGTTAGAGACTCCAATGAAGCCTTCTATCCATCAGTCTTAGAGCGAGGTGTACGCTCTGATAGAGCACTTAAGCTGGCTGTCGCTGAAATGTATGTGCATGGGGTTTCCACGCGCAAAGTTGAAAAGGTGCTAAAGCAACTCTGTGGAACAGATATTTCAAGCACAGAGGTAAGCCGTTGCGCTAAATTGTTGGATGAAGATTTAAAGAAATGGCGAAATAAGCCGTTAGGAAAGATAAAATCTCTTTGGCTAGATGCACGTTATGAGAAGGTGCGCACTAGCGGCACAGTACAAGACTGTGCGGTATTGATAGCCTATGGCTTTGATGAATCAACCGGCAAGAGAACAGTGCTAGGTGTTTCTGTTGCGTTATCAGAGGCTGAGGTACATTGGCGTGATTTTCTTCAGCAGTTGGTTGAGCGAGGTATACATGGTATTGAGTTGATTACTAGCGACGCTCATACTGGCCTAAAAGCCGCTAGAAGAGCTGTGTTCCCCAGTGTTCCTTGGCAACGCTGCCAATTTCATTTGCAGCAAAATGCTCAGGCTCACATACCAAAGCGCTCAATGAAGGAACCAGTAGCTGAGGAGATTACAGCTATATTTAATACCTCAAACATTCATGAGTCGGAAAGACTATTGGCTATGGCGGTAGATAAATATCAGCAAACAGCACCAGAGCTTTCTTCTTGGTTGGAAGTGAATATACCGGAGGGCTTAGTAGTGATGAACTTTGACAGGCCGTATCAAAAAAGATTAAGAACCAGTAACATAGCTGAGCGCGTAAACAGAGAGGTAAAAAGAAGGACGCATACAGTTGGAATTTTCCCTAATACTGAATCGTGCCTAAGGCTCGTATCAGCTGTTTTAGTGGAAATTGATGACCAGTGGAGCGGATCACCTAGATACTTAAGTTGAAGTGAATAATAAGGCTTCATAGGGTTTTAGGATAGATCATTCTTGTTCTTATTAACGAGATATAATTGCTATTACCTAAAAGTTAATAATTTATTTTGAGAGGAGAAAAATTTGAGGTATAAATAATTTTTTAGATTGATTAGCATAATTAATTTAAGATATTATGCGATGAGACAGGTACAATAGAGTGCCATTTAGAATTTTAAAGGTTTTTCTAAGTACTGAAGTTGGTTTTTACAGACAAAATAACGCTCTATCAAATCAATTCGAGTTATGTTGGAGAATGCCAAACACTTAGCTTTATCATTTATGATGACAATTGATAATAAATTTCAGGTAATTGCTGAATCTAATAATATCTCTGTAAATACTTTGTGGAAAATAACTGAATTACAAAGGTGTAAGGAAGGGTCAATGAAATATGCTGTTCGTGCGTTACCCTTACAAGATGAATTGGGTGATGATTTCTATGACATAGAAGAACTTGTGACTCGAGTGCTAGAGGGCACGGAACGCACAAGCTCTATGGCAGAAACCTGCATAGTCGTATATCTCCCTACTTATTTGTACGTAAGCAAGTAGGGAATGGATTTCTTAATTTACTACGCTTCTTTTTAAATCATGAGAAAATCGAGCGTAGCGAAAAAAGCTTTCGTCATCAGAAAACTCCAGCACATATTTTAACTGGTCAGGAGGGTGCTGCCTTTATATAATGTAGAAAATATAGCATAATATACACTTTAACTTGATTACGGATGGTGTTTGGATGTTAGCTAGAATTCTCTCTGATGAAAATAATGAATTAACTATTGAGCTCAAGCTTCCACTAAAAGGATCCATGCTTGAATGTGAGGATGCAATTCTTGACGGCCTTAATGAGGTTGGAACATTAGCCACTGAAAAAGCTTTAAGTAAGTTTGATGCAGATGGCTCTCCTATCCATGTTGGAAAAATAAAGCTAACAGCACGAAGTAGAGATGAAGCAAATTACCAAACGCCTTATGGAGTTGCTCGAGTTAAGCGTTATGTTTATCAAACCTCTAAAGGCGGGAAGATCTTTTGTCCTTTAGAAGATAAGGCTAGAATTATCCAAGGATCAACACCGCGATTTGCAAAAATAATCTCACATAAATACTCAAACTTACCTGCTCCTAGTGTTATTGATGATCTCAAGGTCAATCATAACCGTAAAATCTCACATTCATACTTGCAACGGGCAACTGATTTTGTTGGCGGTATTGCACAAGCCAAAGAGGCTGAGTGGGAATATGAAGAGCCAAAGCTTGATGCAGGCATTGAGATGCTAAGTATTAGCTTAGATGGTGCATATGTTCTCACCGTTGATGATGGTTATAGAGAGAGCATGGTTGGAACTATTTCCATGTATGATAAGCATGGTGCACGCCTGCACACAACCTACGTTGCAGCATCACCAGAATATGGAAAAGATGAATTCTTTAATAGGCTTGAAAAGGAAATAAAGCTGAAAAAGAAATATTACCCTGATGCTAAAACAATTGGCGTTGCTGATGGAGCAAAAAATAATTGGCCATTTCTAAAAAAACATACTGATACGCAAATTTTAGATTTTTGGCATGCAACTGAATATCTCGGCGAAGCATCAAAGGCAGTATTTACCAAAAAATCTGAAAGAGATGAGCGTGATGTTTGGCTCGAAGAGAGATGTCATGACTTAAAGCACAAGAAAGGTGCGGCAGGTAGAATACTTGCTGAGCTTAAAGAGCATCTAAATAAAAAACTGAATAAATCGCTTAGAGAAAAGCTAGAAGGAACAATTACGTATTTTGAAAATAATATTAAAGAAAAGCGAATGTCGTATCATAATTTGATTAAGCAGAATGCACCAATTGGCTCTGGCGTCACTGAAGCAGCATGTAAAACAATTGTTAAACAAAGATTAGGCGGATCAGGAATGCGCTGGAAAGACAAGGGAATGAAAATCGTTTTATGCTTGAGAACACTAGTAAAGACTAAAGGCAGATGGGATCAGTTTTGGGAGAAGGTCAATGATTTTGGCGTGCCAGCAGCAATATAGCCTACATTATATAGAGGCAGCACCCGGTCAGGAGCATCCACACTGGGTAGAAATGCTGGGCTTCAAACGTTTTCAACGAGCAGCATAACGCAATCTAATTTTTAAAGAGCAGTAGTTATTATACTTTAATTGGGTAGGTATTTCTATGCGCCCCGATACCTAAAATACACCGTAATTGAACCAAGCCCAAAAATCGACTCACCCACGACGCTCACGGCATTGACGTCATCAGACCCTAGGCCGTCTTGTTGTTTTTTGATGTGCCAGTGCTGACCCAAATCGGTGCTCACAGCTAAGCCTTGCAAACTTGCCACCGCCCAGATCTGATTACTCGCACTCACGTCTTGAAGACCTGAGAGTGTTAATCCTTGAGCACTGCCAAACGGACGCCAAGACAAGCCTTTGTCCTCGCTGACCCAAAGCGTGACAGGTGTCACTAAAAAGAGCGTGTCATCAAACACCTTGAGTGACGCAATGGGTGCAGTACCCAGTGATGTCACCACGCGCCACGTTTTGCCCCAATCATCTCTGTTCGCCAGTCCTTTTTCAGTCCCCACGAAAATCGTATTGCCTACAATCACCACGCTATGGCAACCGTCACTGGGTAGTCCTTGTTGACTGTTAATAGTCTTCCAACTCTCACCGCCGTCTAACGACAGCGATAACCCAAAGTCAGTCGCTAGTGCAATGACCTTGCCAGACACGGCCACATCAAACGCCACATTGCTCACTAAACCATTAGCAGTCGTGGCATTCACCCAATGCTTGCCAAGGTCGTGAGAGATTGACAATCCTGCTAGCGTCGCTGCATAAAGTGTATGGTTGGACACAGTCACTTCGTTGACGTCATTACTGCCTAATTGATTCGAGAGATTCGCACTATCAAAAAAGTCAGGATACGTAGTGACTGACAGAAAACCTACTAATTCTTAGTCTTTGTTGTTTTATTACACTTTCATTTTTTTATATCCGCGCGAGATCATAATAAAAATAGCATGTTAAGCCCTGGCCGCGTACAAAAAAATGAAATCTCGCTGTTTTGATACGAAAAAAAGCACCCTGCTTTCTGGAATACAATGGGATATTCTGAGGCTGACTAGGCAGCTAACGGTGGGCTGCGACCTCGAATGCGTTTTTTTAGTCGCGCTGCTTTCCTTTGCTCAGCTCTTTGTATAAGACTTCCGATACGATCTATGTTTTTTCCAACAATCGCTAAGCCAACATAACTCTTAAAGCCATCAATGCCGTGATCTAGGCATTGATCCAACCCATGAACTTCAAGAGCATTAATACTGGATTCTACCGCAGAATGCTTTTGTTTCGCTTTCACAAACGAGTCTGACTTTTCAATTTCCTGTGCTTCCTTTGAGAGTCGACCTTTTCTCGGCAATGCAACAACTTCCAAAATATCTGCTAACGCAGATTGATTTTCTTTTGAATGAAAGCCCTTATCAAAACTACATGTGTTTAACTCTGGGAACTTTTGTTGGGTCTCTTGAACCATAGATACGGCGACCTTGTCATCAGTCTCATTCTCCATCACACGATGATGCAATATAAATTGGTGTTGATCCTCCAAGACACAGACTTTCATTCCTAATTCGACTGGTACACCAGCCTTTCCTTTTACAATCCATTCAGTATGTGGCTGAAAGACAGAAAAGACTTTTTCTTCATGCGGGATCTTTTCATCCAATAATATTCGGCGTTTAATTTGATCAACTTGGCGATCTGCATGAACCGTGAACATTTCTATACTTTCAACCAGTGGCGCATCTTGCGGCTTCAGTAGATCGGCTTTCTGGATAGCGTTTATTGAGGCATGTGCTTTATCTAAATATTTTTGCGCAATATTGAGATACTCCTGATGAGCATCCTTGATTGCCTTGTCCTTTTTGTTTTGTTGATCTGCTTGCTTGCTCTTACTGCGCTTTTTTAGTTGAGCTATTCGCATGAGCCGTTTCAGATGCTTGATGTTATATCGATATTGACGCCAGTCACTCAATCCGCTGTGTTCACACAGCTTGGCCACCTGCTGAATTATTTTGCGCATTGCGTCAAACAGTAAGCTTATGTCTGTTGGAAAATGTACGTCTGTTTCAACCACAAAGGAATCGCAACGGCCTCGCAGAGGCTCACTTTTTTTTAACAATGAATGACCAGCTTTCACAACAACTTGATTAATCTCATCTAACAACTCGGGAGTGAGTAGCGAGACATTGTCTTTAATTGTTTGCAGCTGATACTCTATTTTATCGAAAAAATCAGCATGCCCTAGCATTTCACGAATGGTTTTATGTTGATTCACAAGTTCATGCAGTCGATCATAATCACAATTTAGACTCAGGCGGAGTACTCCCATGACCAATATTTTCCATAATTCCATACCAGGGCGTCCATTATTCTTGTCAACCTCAGGTGCAATCTGAGCCTCTAGTAGTTCGAAAATCTCCTTCCGTACAGAGGGTGTACTATAAATAAACTGTAGCCCTTTTAATAATTTTGGAATGTCATCCCGTGATTTAGAGCTGATTTGAATTTTAGAAATATCTACTTGGCCAATTTGCATTTGTGGATTTTGGGCTAGTCTTGTCATTCTTGCTTTCCAGTGAAGAGTTACCATGCTGTGGCGAAAAATCATCGAAGATTAAGGCATTATATCGAAAATAAGCTGTAAATAGCTGGAAAACGAGTATTTAGTGCTGTTTTTTGAAAATCTTCATGTGACCAGTTCGCCCCGAAACATTGAAAATAAAAGGCTTTGCGGGTTTTCTGTCAGTCACTACGTATTACTGGAGAGTAACACACCCGCTGCGTCTTGGCCTTGTTGTGGCGTATTGCCATAGACGAATGAAGTCAAGCGGGCTTGTGCTCGCCCTAATTTGCCGGAGGTGAAATGCACATTCGCACGGCAACTGCTTTGTCCCGCTAACTGATCACCGCAATTATTTTGAGGGCTTTTCACGAATTGGGAATTGACAGGGTTCATCACTTGTGTTATTGCGTCAACGTTTCTGACGCGCTGTTATGTGCGGTTAGCGGGATTTCTTCATCCAGTCCTTGCGTCATCACGATATGGCTATTGCGACTTAAACTTAACTGACTGGATGCGTTGGAACCCGTGATTAATTGATTGACGGTATCCGCATTTGCCCCTCACACACTGAGATTGTCACTGCCACTTGGAAACTGCGTTAAGCTGCCATCCAATGTCACGGTGCAGGTTTGTAATGCACCGAGTGCTTGACCAGCAACACAGGTGCTTTTTTTATCTTCCGTCACCCCTGCGACATACGGCAGTTTGATGGCAAGCTGTTGCACAGGCACAGCACTGGTGTTTTTAATGAAGAGGGTGCGGTGTGCGCCTGGTACCAGGGTAACCGTTTGGTGTTGTTGTGCGTGTTGTCTTGCCACCTGAAGCGGTAAAGGAAGCTGCGACTCAAACCCCACCAGTGAGTCACTCGGCACAATCGTTAATTGCGGACGAAGTATGGTCAGCGTTTGTTGCGCTTTTACGGCATTGGCAACACGCGCACTCACAATCACCTTACACGAAGGATCGGTTGCCTTTGCGGTGACCGAAAACGTACACGCCTGCCCTGCTGCTAAAGGCTGCGAGCTGCAATGATTATTGGTAATCACGTCTGCGGATGAGCGGGCAGTCATTACACTGGCTGTATCACTCACACCTAACTCAATACCGCTCACCGAATCGCTGCCGGTGTTTTGTAAATGGTACGTCACCACTCCCCCGCTACCAATTTGACTTGCGCCAGCGGTGAGCTGTAAGGACACGTTATGTGGTGGTGTCGGTTTCGGTGATCCACCAGTACTATCGTCATCATCGCTCCCGGGTGGTTTGCAAGCCGACAGTGCTAACACGCTCACACTCACGAGTACTGCCACGCTCGTTTTAAAGCACTGGGCTAACGGCTTTACTGGCATACACTGCACTCCTCAATCAAATGCTCGTCACCGTAAACCAGCGACACCACCTCTTGATAAAAGGCGGGTTTCGCTTTTAACAGCGTCATTAAGCGGTTGCACTCGATGTCCATCGCACGCGTCACTAATGCTTTGACGACTTCATGCGGTGTTAAGTAACTGAGTAAAGCTTTAAGCAACGAGAAAGCCCGCGCTTCTTCGTCTGCGGTTCTCGCGTTTACTAACGCCTTGATCACGTTTTGCAAGGCCGAGTAACTCAAGTCAGGCCGGCTTCGCCGGCAACTTTCTAAGCCTCTAAGAGTTTAGTCTTTACAAAGCCACGAGTATTATTAAGTCTCAAACTAGTCAAACCTGCCCATGGAATAATAACGAATAAAAATAACACACCTGCTATAGAAATTGCTTCAGGTAGCTGAGCAATAACTCACCTACTATACGCGCTTCTCATTTTACTCTAAGAATAATGAAACGCTTTAGTATCAAACAAATCTTGGTAACCAATCAGAACTGGTGGAACTTTCACACCAAGTACAAAGATAAAATCAGAGAAGCTATTGTCATTGGCATTGTTAAGCTGCTTAGCTGCAAACATCCTATGCGTGGCCATAAAGAGTATCATTGCAGTAATCCAAACTGTTCACACGTCAAATACATCCGCCATACCTGCAAAGCTAAAAGCTGTTCATCGTGTGGTAAAAAAGCCACAGAAGTATGGATACAACTGTTACGTCTATCTTTATTTAGGGGAATTGAGCTAGTTTTATCTCATAATAAACAAGGTTTTTAGTAACCTATCAAGGTAAAATAACTTGATATAAAAACTATAGTGAAATTAGTCATGCGCAGAATCATAAAAGGATAGAGCGTTATTTTGTCTGTAAAAACCAACTTCAGTACTTAGAAAAACCTTTAAAATTCTAAATGGCACTCTATTGTACCTGTCTCATCGCATAATATCTTAAATTAATTATGCTAATCAATCTAAAAAATTATTTATACCTCAAATTTTTCTCCTCTCAAAATAAATTATTAACTTTTAGGTAATAGCAATTATATCTCGTTAATAAGAACAAGAATGATCTATCCTAAAACCCTATGAAGCCTTATTATTCACTTCAACTTAAGTATCTAGGTGATCCGCTCCACTGGTCATCAATTTCCACTAAAACAGCTGATACGAGCCTTAGGCACGATTCAGTATTAGGGAAAATTCCAACTGTATGCGTCCTTCTTTTTACCTCTCTGTTTACGCGCTCAGCTATGTTACTGGTTCTTAATCTTTTTTGATGCGGCCTGTCAAAGTTCATCACTACTAAGCCCTCCGGTATATTCACTTCCAACCAAGAAGAAAGCTCTGGTGCTGTTTGCTGATATTTATCTACCGCCATAGCCAATAGTCTTTCCGACTCATGAATGTTTGAGGCATTAAATATAGCTGTAATCTCCTCAGCTACTGGTTCCTTCATTGAGCGCTTTGGTATGTGAGCCTGAGCATTTTGCTGCAAATGAAATTGGCAGCGTTGCCAAGGAACACTGGGGAACACAGCTCTTCTAGCGGCTTTTAGGCCAGTATGAGCGTCGCTAGTGATCAACTCAATACCATGTATACCTCGCTCAACCAACTGCTGAAGAAAATCACGCCAATGTACCTCAGCCTCTGATAACGCAACAGAAACACCTAGCACTGTTCTCTTGCCGGTTGATTCATCAAAGCCATAGGCTATCAATACCGCACAGTCTTGTACTGTGCCGCTAGTGCGCACCTTCTCATAACGTGCATCTAGCCAAAGATATTTTATCTTTCCTAACGGCTTATTTCGCCATTTCTTTAAATCTTCATCCAACAATTTAGCGCAACGGCTTACCTCTGTGCTTGAAATATCTGTTCCACAGAGTTGCTTTAGCACCTTTTCAACTTTGCGCGTGGAAACCCCATGCACATACATTTCAGCGATAGCCAGCTTAAGTGCTCTATCAGAGCGTACACCTCGCTCTAAGACTGATGGATAGAAGGCTTCATTGGAGTCTCTAACCTGCGGTATCTGTAGCTCAAGCTGACCTTGACCTGTGTTAATTAACCTTGGTTTAAAGCCGTTCGCATATCCGTTTCTATCGCCGGTTCGCTCATAAGGACTGGCATTTAAATGGCGCTCCCTTTCTATTAACATAGCCTCATTCATCAACCTGGAGACAAGCTTAGGTAAAGCTTCAAACCCCTCCATCGCTAAAACATGTATGGCTTCTTCGATTAAGTTCTCATTTTTATAGCAGCTCATTGTCATTCCTCTTTTTTGGTTAAGTTTACCTTAAAAGGAATTTCTAATCTGACTGAGTCGCCTGCTTATTTTCAGCAAGTCAATGGAATTTACAGAAAGGATGGCGCACTAGCCATAAAAGCGATTAAAAGCCTGAGTGATTACCTGATCCTGCTGAAAAAAAATCCAGAGCTACTAAGGCCAGAGCAGTGCAGCCATTGCGGTGCAGGTGGACTATGGTCACATGGATCATATGATCGAAAACCAGATAGGAACCCAGGTAAAGGACGCTCTTTAAATCCCACCCCTGTTTTGAGATTTTATTGTCATCAATGTAAACGTACTTGTTCAACCCTACCTGAGATACTTTCTCCAAAGCGTTGGTATTGCTGGTCAGTTCAGCAGGCAGTGTTAATGAGCGTGCTCCTGGGAAAAGTATTAGCTCATCAGGTCAGGAGCAAGGTGTTAGTCGACACACCGTTGCTAGGTGGTTTCACTGGTTGGTTGACCACTTCGTTGATTACTCCTTCCATATCAAAGCACATCCGTTGTGGTTACAGCTTGGGCGACATAGTGATCCACAAGCGTTTTGGTTGGCCTGCCTTGGTGAGCATGATTTATCGAGCATCATGCTTTTTCTTAACAACACAGGAGTGAGCATCCCATAATTAATTAACGTGAAAAAAAGTTGAGATGGATATTTTCTGTAAACCTCACGACCCCACACAGTTTGAGCGTAGCATTCTCAACTCAAGTTGTGATTAACTCATTGCAAGTAGTTAAATCACACAGGAATTGCAAAATGACCAAGCCCATTCACCCAACAGCACTGTTTCGCCTAAGTGTTTTAGGTGAGCTATGTAGCCGAAATAGTTTTGAGCATGGTGAGCTCAAGAGCATTATTAAAAGGTTGTCCCAGCAAACCTACAACATTCCAGGTAGTAAGCGTGTTCACCTCAGTGCTAAAACAATTGAGAATTGGTATTACGCCTGGTTAAAGCAGGGTATTGATGGATTAGTTCCTAAAACTCGACGAGACAAAGGCCAGTGTCACATCAATCCAGAGCTACAAGAGTTAATTATTTCCACTAAACAGGAAAGCCCTTCAAGATCAATTCCGACCGTGATTAAACTCTTAGAAACTCAAGGGAAGGTAGCACGAGGTGAATTATCTCACGCAACAGTTCACCGCTTATTAGTAAAACACGGCCTGTCTAAAAGAACAGTCACACCTTCTAACCAAATTGAGCGCCGCTCATTTGAGGCGCTCACAGCTTGTGATATTTGGTATGGCGATGTCATGCATGGTCCAACGATTTACGATGGCCAAAGAAGAGTTAAAAGCTATTTGGTGAGTATTTTTGCTGATGCCTCAAGGTTGGTCTGTCACAGTAAATTTTGTACTGATGAGAGTGCCATTACTATTGAGCATGTGTTGAAAGAGGCATTACTCAAACGTGGGCTTCCTGTTAAGCTCATCATTGACAACGGCCCTGCCTACCGTGCTAAAACGTTGCAAACCATTTGTGCTCGTTTGAAAATTCAATTGATTTACGGCAGGCCCTATGAACCGCAAAGCAAAGGCAAACTAGAGCGTTGGCATAGAACAGTACGCGAGCAATTCCTAGCTGAATGCAACCTGGATTCCATTCATAGTTTCAATGCGCTGAATGATCGATTTTGGGCTTGGGTTGAGCGTGTTTATCATCAAGCCTCGCAAAGCGCCCTGCCTGACAAGATGACCCCGTTACAACGCTATCAGCAAGACCTCACTAAAATTCAGCCGTTAGGTTGTTTGGCCGATAAGCTAGATGATTACTTCCTGCATCGCATTAAGCGCCGAGTCAGGAAGGATGGCACGGTAAGCTGGAATAATCGACTCTTTGAAGTTCCATTTGAACTGGCTCAACAAGAGGTTTATTTAGTGGTTGATCCGCATAGTGACTCCGCCCGTCACGTCGAATCATTGGAATATCAATACCTTGGTGCAGTGGGAGAGCTGGACAAACATAACAACCTTTCTAGAACCCGAGCTAGACCTCAGATGCCGGAACAACCAGCAAGAAAAACCTCGCTAGTTGAGATTGTTTATAACCAAGTTAAAGAGGATTTGGATATCACTGAGGAGATACCGTCATAAACGTCAACAATAAATTGTAAAATTTTTACTAGGCATCCGCTGAAAATGGCTGCTGTGTTTTTAGGATGCCATAAATCATATGCACCATTTTTCTCATAACAGCACAAATGGCTAGCTTCTTTGGCTTGCCTTTTTTGAGCAGCTTTTCATAAAATTTCTTCAAAATAGGATTATGCCTTATAGCCACTAATGCCGGCATGTAAAGCGCCTTTCGCAACCAAGCACTACCAACCTTTGAGAGCCGTGATGAATTCAATGAAGTGCCTGATTGTGACTGGCTGGGATTTAAACCAATATGAGCAGCCAATTGTTTTGCGCCAGAAAATCTTTCAATATTATTAAAAAAAGCAGTTAGTGTTTGAGCGGTTTTATCACCAATGCCTGGGATGCTTTTAAGCAGCTCTGTGTTATTCTTCAGATCATCATCACTCGCGATCAGCTTACTAATTTCTTCCTGCAGTCGTAAAATTTCTTTTTCCATATAATCGATATGATTTTGTATAGAGCTAATAATTGTTTCTTCCGCTAGCTCCAGCCTGTTTTGTTCATTGCTGACTTGGGAGGTTAATACTTCAGATCTCTGTATCAAAGCTCTTAGAGCCTCTATATTAGCTGGCAAAGGCTGCCATAGCGTTGGAGTAAAATGATTTGAATAGTCCTTAATACTGACCGCATCGGCCTTGTCGGTCTTGTTTCGTATTAGCTGTCCTTTCATAAAAAACTTTATTCGTGCAGGATTAATTATACTGACATCACACTTCTCACTATGTAAATAAAGAGCCAATGCATTACCGTATTTACCTGTTGATTCCATGCAAAAATGAAGTGACTGATCAGATAAAGATTGCGTCCATTCTAATAACTCAGAAAAGCCCTCAGGATTATTATTAAAATGTTTAACGTGATCTTTTCCGCTAGTGGTGATAGCAGCAACAAAATCAGATTTTGCAATATCAATACCAACACAATTTTTTTTCATTTGCTAGAGCCTCTTAAATTTTATTACACTAACAAACTTGGGAAATCATAGTTCGGATCAACCTTGCAAATACAGGCTCACAATGGCCTAAGATACCGTTCGATCTCATGAACTTATGAGGGTGGAAGGGAGCTAAATCTCCTCAACAGGATTAAATCCTAAGGACGAACACGGCTTCACCTTCCGCCTACCCAAGCATCCTTGGGATTGTAGCAATATTGTCATATCTCTACAGTTATTTAAGATACAAGGATGAGTAAGATGTATCTTCAACATTTTGGCTTGAAATTTGATCCATTGGGTAAATCAAACATTATTGAATTGGCGCAGTCAAAGCGACTAGAACAGCAACTTAATGGTTTGCTAGAAACACGCGGCTTAGCAGTGATTACTGGCGACTCAGGGACAGGAAAGACCACGGCGCTAAGATACTGGAGCAATAAACTCAACCCGCTGACCCATCAAGTCATTTATCAATCAGACACTCACTTTCGGTCATTTGATGTGTACTCTCAGCTTGCCGAAAATCTAGGTTTAGAAAACTATTACCGATTCTCTAAACTTTGGAGAGACTTGAAGCAGAGCTTGATCGCGCTCTACCATGATAAAAACGTTCAGCCTATTTGGATCCTAGACGAGGCGCATCAGCTTAGTAATGATTTCATTCTACGATTACCTGACTTCCTTAATTTCAGTTTTGACAGCAAAGACGTCATGACGATTATCTTATGTGGACTCCCATCACTTCTAGCAACATTGCAGAGACCAGCCTATGAACCTATCAACTCTAGAATTCAGTGCTTTATTAGGTGGCATGCAATTGAAGATAGCAGGGATTTTGAGAGCATTATTCACGCTGCTTTTGAGAAGGCAGGAATGAGCAGCAGCTTATTCACTGAAACAGGTATTCGTGCAGTACACATGGCCACAAAAGGTAGGCTTCGTTATGTTGATAGGCTCATGCGACATGCGTTGCTAATCGCCGCTAATATGAATTTAAACCATATACCGGATGATGTCATTAATCAGGCAATTCATGAGCTAAAAGGTTAACTATTTGACACCATCTCACGCAAAATAGGTTGAGATGGTTTCTCTAAATTATTGTGGGACGTTACAACAACAACAAATGGCAATCTTACCCAACACTGCATGGCAACACATCACATTCACCATGCCCTCTACTCTTTGGGACTGCTTTTGGACAAACAGAGAGCTTCTTAATTTACTCCCACCATTAGCAGCAAAGGTGTTACTCAAGCTTGCTAAAAACAAGAGGGTTAAACCCGGTGTATTTATCGCGCTTCACACCTTTGGCAGAGATCTAAAGCGCAATGTGCATCTTCATGCGTCAATCACTCTGGGTGGTATCAACAAAGAGTTAACACAATGGAAAAGCCTCTACTTCCATCAACCTACACTAATGTCCATGTGGCGTTATGAGGTCATTAACCTTTTTAGAAACCACCACCAGGACAAAGGGCTTATTCTGCCAAATCAGTTAGCCTCTACACTGAACCACACTTTCAACTTTAATCAACTGCTTGATCAGCTTTACCAAAAACGATGGGTAGTACATTGCGCAAAGCCCTCAAAGAATCACAAACAAAACGTTAAATACTTAGGTCGATACACCAAACGTCCTCCTATTGCTGAGTCAAAAATTAAAAACTTTGATGAGAGCAGCCTCAATTTTAATTATCTTGATCACGTCTCTAAAACCTACAAGCAATTTAAATTAACCGCGGAAGAGTTTATTGCTCGATTTATTCAACACATTCCTGATGTTGGCTTTCGTATGGTGTGTTATTATGGGTTTCTTGCTAACCGGGTGCGAGGTGAGATGCTACCCAAAGTCAGACTCCTATTAGGTGAAACTGATCCAAACACACCCCAGGTCAATTACCGCACCTTAATGCAAAATAATTTTAACATTGACCCCTATGAATGTGTTCTATGCGGTAGCCAAATGTTTTTAGCTAACTGCTGGTATAGACAACCTAACCGTTACAAATTGCTATCAAAGCATCGTGAACTCGCCTTACTGAAAAAAATCTAATAACTTCCTAAGGGGGTAGTCCGTCCAAAACAACAAATAACAGCTAGTTTTGGCTATTGTTTGTCATAACTAACCCTGCCCCACCACTAAATCGATTTTATAAAAAAGACCTTCTGCGTAACTAAGGGCAGTTCTAGAAACTAGCTAAAATTTGCTTATAATTGCCTGATTAATAATCATTCATGGAAAGGCATATGCTATTAAGCTATCAGCAACTCAGTAACCGCCCGCGTATTTTTAAAAAGTTAACTGGTTTGACCCTTGATGATTTTGAAACGATACACCAACAAGTGAAGTCATCACTTGATGATGAGTTTAGTAAGCTGGGAAGGCGCCCGAAACTCACCACGCACCATGATCGCCTTTTGCTTCTCATGATGTACTATCGCACTTATGTAACACATGAATTCTTAGGTTACTTTGTTGATTTGGATGACAGTAATGTCTGCCGCTTATTTAAACGCTTAGAACCCTTAGTGGCCAAGCATATTCATATTAAAAAAGACAGAACCCTAACAGAAGATGCGGTTTGCGCTATATTAATGGATGTAACGGAGCAGCCTATTCAGCGCCCCAAAAAGAAGAAGCCACGTAAAGATTATTATTCTGGTAAAAAGAAAAGACATACTCAAAAGGTGGAGATAGCAATGAGTACATCCGGAAAAATAATCAACGTCTCTCAAACAATGCCTGGGAGGGTTCATGATATTAAGATCCGACAACGTGGCAGCCCACTGCCACCAGCAGAAAAATATGCTGATCTAGGATACCAAGGAATTCAACATACTGACCCCTTGGTTAACTTACCTCATAAAAAGCCCAAAGGCGGCAAATTAACTACTCAACAAAAAGAGGATAACCGTAATCACAGCAAGATCCGTATTAGGGTTGAACATCAATTCTCAAAATTTAAAAAATTCCGCATTCTTGGGGAGGTGTATAGGAATTTTCGCAGAAAACACAATATGAGATTTAATATTATTGCTGGGATTCTCAATCTTCAAGCCGGATTCTAAAACTACAAACGAGCATAAGCTCGCCCAGTATTTAGTTTCGCAGAAGGTCTAAAATACCTGTGCTAAAATTACTCATTTTAATTGGTGGTATTTTTACCAATTGACACATTGAAATTCCTTAATATCAAGTAACTGGGCGTGCGAATAAAATCCAAACGCTGCACGGGCGGTAAGTGTGTCATTAACTCGGCTAAGACTGTTTCACACCTTTCAGGACAACAAAGCGCTAAGGGTTGCAAGAGATTTGAACCTGAATGCGTGCGTGTGCAGACGACCTCGCGTTGTTTCTCAGGCGATAAGGCGTGAAATAACAACAAAAAGCTTTCCGTGTTGGTGCTGATCGCATTCTCCAGCACTCGCGTGCCGAGGGTGTTTTCCGTTAAGATCACTTTGTCGCGTTCAGACGCAGGAACACGGGCCAGTAACGCTTTGATCGCTTGGGGTTGGTCACAAAATTCCGATAACAACGTGTCACCCAAGGCATTGGTTGTTTGCAACGCGGCGTCTAACTGGGCTTGCGGATAAAAGGCCAGCAACCACGTCAATACCTCAAACTCAGACGCACTGAACAAAAGCGCGTGGGTACTCAGCTGCTGATCAATTAAGGCTTGCCATTCTTCCCGTGTAAACAGCTCCTTAACCAAGGCAAAGGTCTTGCTGCTTCGGCAAGTTAAGGCAAGTAACGAGTCACCCGCCTTGCTTTCATGGCATAACAACGCTTTTAAGCCGAGTGTGTCGCCTTGATAAATTGTCTTCAGTGCAACCAGCTCTTGCGCTTCCATCCCTACGTGGCAGCGGTACGCTAAGTCGTGAGCAAGCAACCCGGTTTCGTTCAGCAACGTTTTACTGTGCTCCGGCGGAACACCGTCTTGCACTAACACGCTGGGTAACATCAGCGTCTTGGTGCATTGCGCGACCGTGCTCACTGGTGCCGGGGCTGATTGAGTTATCCCACAATAAACACTGTGCTGAGTCTTGCGGGTCTGTTCGTTACGATTGCTTGGCATACTCATGTCCTAATTGGTTGCTTGTTTCATGGGTGCTAATGCCGCTAACCCGTCCCCTATCATCTCGAGCACTTCACCTTGCAGGTTCATGACAACCGTTGAGGCAGGTCGAGCATTGCGTGTGCTATCCGCCATGCGTTGTAAGGTGGTCAGAATGGCGGTTTGCTGCTCGAGGTGCAGCCAATCCATTAAGACCGCGTAACGGGTTGGGTTGCTGAGCTTGATTTCCACCAGTTGGTTAAGCAGTTGATTGAGCGCACGTTGCTTGCGCGCTTCTACCTGATTGATCTGCGCTTTTTTCTGTTGGAGTTGTTGCACGGTGACGGCTTGCAATGAACCAACAGCTAACGTGCAAGTCAGTAATGCGAGTGCTGCACGCTTCATTCCACTTTTAAAAATTAACTTCATCATTTTTACCTCTTAGTTTTCTAACGTTTAAAAATTTTTACGCCTCGATGCGCTTGTGCTTGTTGCGTCATTTTTCCTAAACGAGATCTCATCGCTTCTATGGCGTTAATCTCAATACGGATACTTGTGACCTCAATGCCATCCGCTTCTTGTTGATACAGCGTGGCTAACACGCCACTCACTTCATTAAGCAACCACTCGATATCGTTTGCGTCGACAGAAACACGCATAAAAAACTCCTTACCCCGACCTGACCACGGTCGGGGATGGTGAATAACGCCCTGTTGCCGACTAGCATGTTCTTGGTTGTTCTTAGTGATGCCAGAAACAACAGGTTGACTGGGGTGGCAGTTATTCATGCTGACGCAGCTCCTTGGTTTGAAACTGTCTTGGCATAGATATTTTTTGTGAACGCATGAATCCGATGTTCAACCGCTTTGAGCTGCTGCAACAAGCTCTCTCGCTGACCAGTCGCATCCGGTTTCGTGTAATTGAGCATACGATCAATGGAATCTCGTTCACCGACTAACTTGCTTAGCTCAATCGAACGAGCCTTTTGCTCGCTCTGCTGCTTGGAAAGCAAGGTCTTTTCGAGTGCTCTGGGGATATGCCAACGCTTTAAGCGAATCAATTTAAAAATCGTGTTCGCCTTTTTCAGAAAATCATCATCCGCTTCGGTGAATACGGTTTTAGACTCCAGATCGTAAACAACGCCTTGCAAGTATTTACTAAACTCCGATTCAGAAGCACCTTGCATCAGCAAAGCTAGCTTGCGTTTAACAAACTCATGCTGAAAGTCGGATAAGCGTTCCCCTATCACCTGCTCATCGACTGGAACCTCGCTGGTTAGTGATGCTGTGGGTGGCTCTGTAGGTTTTGGGATTACTGGAATATCTGCTGCGGTAGTAGCTGCTTCAGGTTGAGATGAAGAATTTAAAAAACTATCATCAGAAAAATCAGCAGCACAAGCACTACCCTTTGCTTCTTCTTTTATTTCTCTTTCTTTAATTTCTTTATTATATAATAGAGATTTCGCCGTTACTGAATTCTCACCTGCCGACAATTCAGTATTTGATTTTTCGGCCTTGTGCTCCTCAGCTTCTTTTGCTTTAGCAGTTGCTCGCTCAATACTGGATGCGGTGATATCAACAAACTTGAGCCCCTTTTCATCGCCCGCTGCTTGAAGCTTTGCCTCGGCGACCAACCAGTCGCTCACTGCTGACACGATGACAATTTCCTTGCCATGTAACCGACCGTTTTTGCGGACACAGTATTCACGCGCTAAACCAACGACTTTTAGCCGGTTTAAGATTTGGTGGTATTGTTTCGTTTTAAGACCAAGCTCCTCGCAAAGAAAGGTACGCTCTAGTCGCCAGCTTTCATTTTTAGAAACTAAATAAGCCCAGACACCAATAGCTGCGGCATCACGTATGGCTAAAAGCGATTCATTAGGAAGGGTTGTGTAAGTGCCACCCAAATTATAAATTTGAGAAGCGGTGGATTTTGCAATCACGTAAGCACTCCTGTTGCAATGACAACATGGTCAAAATAACAACGAGTGCCTACGTTGAGCTCAGCACTCGCACCTAACTACTGTGCGAGGTAAGACATTGGCTATGAGAGAATTCCCCCATGTGATTGCTTAATACCCGTGATAACTGGTATTATCAATCACTTGAGGGAATTGACCGAGTCGAATTAGCCAGTTACCTCTAAATAAACCAACCTAAGCTGATACTTAGGTTGGTTTTATAATTCTTTCCATTTGTTTATCTGATCCTCCAAAAAACATCTTAAAGTTGTTACATAACCTCTAGTTACTTATGCTGAGAAACAATAAATTTAAACTCATTCAAGGCTTATGTAATTTATAGTTGCATTAAACTACGAGCATTGTTTTTAGTCAAGCTTTTTACTGCACTAAAAAAGATATCTATAATAACCACCTATTACTAAGTATATTTCAATTGAACAACCCTGTTTTTCAACATAGAATTTCAAGTAAATTAGAACTGTTGGTGCAATCAAATGCGGAAAAATCTATGTATTGAATTATTAGACTACCAAAAAGCGTCTTCATTAATTAAAAGTATAAACCCCGAGTTGGCTCATAATCTTAAGGAACTCAGCAACATTAATACCGCAAAATTCATTAAGGCTGAATACCTTTTTGGTGAAAAGATCATGAGAGAGGACGGCGTTTACTTGCCAACAACCAATGGCAAAACTATCAAAACTACTGATCAAAGTATACCGACAGAATTTCAAAAATTATTTGCTGAAGCAGGAGCTGTTCCTGTAACTCTCGTTCTCAATAAATCTACAGAAGTTTATCAAGAAAAACCTTCTCGTGTTATGCCAACAAAGATCTTTCAAGCTGGCGAACTTATTGGATTATGGGAGCTGTTTGACTCACAAGAAGTAAATAAAGAAAAAACCATCTGGGAAGTTTCCTCTGGAGCCAGAAGTTTATTAATGATTCCAAGCATTTCTGACACTTATAATCATAGTAAATTAAGTAAAACCTACAACATTAGTAGTCATCCACCAAAAACCCTGCTTGAACATATAAATCCTTTTATCGAAATTGGTCAAACTGATACCTCTTGGAAAACAAGCGTTTTATTTTTTGTAGGCGGCTTTTGGAAAAAGACTTTTTTTAAAAAAAATCCTCCTTTAGTTAACTCTTACCTACTAAAACAGGCATGGGAACAATCATTAAATTGCAGATACCTAATGGACTATACGCTCTGCTGGGAAAGCTTTCTTACTGCTGTAGATAAACTCAAATTAAACATCAATACATATCTTATTAACACCATTAAACACCTTTACCTAATTAGTAAAGAGGTTTTCCCTGGATTTGCACCCACTATTGATAAAACAACCTGCCCACTTTTTACAATTGAACGTGCATATAGAGATGTTTATTCTCGTGAAAACTTTGCGCCCATAATAATGTCCCCTAAATTCATTACAAATGAGCAAAGTGTTTATTATTCCATGAAGTTTCCAACTCTATTGGAATGGGTTGAAATACCAAAATATAAAACAGGTGTTTCGATTATTAGACAAATAAAAGAGCTTCTTGACCTTCTTTTAGAAACCATGCCTAACCTTAATACCACGTTTCACTTCTACCACATAAAGCCTGATAATGATAAAGCTATTAATTCACCCTGCTCAATACCATTAAATGATCCTTATTTTTCTAAGGCGCTTGCGCGTTTTCCTGAACATACGCTTGCTCAAAACAGTTCTTTTTTTAAAGGTTGTATTCAGATAGTTAGGAGAGAGTCATGAGCGATTCCTATAACCAATTTGACCTTGAGTTTAATACAATAAAATCAGAAAACTTTTCTTTACAAGAAATCACTGCCTACCTTGCAAAACAGCTAGTGCGCCATCCTTTCTGTAAATTCCATTGACTTGCTGAAAATAAGCAGGCGACTCAGTCAGATTAGAAATTCCTTTTAAGGTAAACTTAACCAAAAAAGAGGAATGACAATGAGCTGCTATAAAAATGAGAACTTAATCGAAGAAGCCATACATGTTTTAGCGATGGAGGGGTTTGAAGCTTTACCTAAGCTTGTCTCCAGGTTGATGAATGAGGCTATGTTAATAGAAAGGGAGCGCCATTTAAATGCCAGTCCTTATGAGCGAACTGGCTAGTGCGCCATCCTTTCTGTAAATTCCATTGACTTGCTGAAAATAAGCAGGCGACTCAGTCAGATTAGAAATTCCTTTTAAGGTAAACTTAACCAAAAAAGAGGAATGACAATGAGCTGCTATAAAAATGAGAACTTAATCGAAGAAGCCATACATGTTTTAGCGATGGAGGGGTTTGAAGCTTTACCTAAGCTTGTCTCCAGGTTGATGAATGAGGCTATGTTAATAGAAAGGGAGCGCCATTTAAATGCCAGTCCTTATGAGCGAACTGGCGATAGAAACGGATATGCGAACGGCTTTAAACCAAGGTTAATTAACACAGGTCAAGGTCAGCTTGAGCTACAGATACCGCAGGTTAGAGACTCCAATGAAGCCTTCTATCCATCAGTCTTAGAGCGAGGTGTACGCTCTGATAGAGCACTTAAGCTGGCTGTCGCTGAAATGTATGTGCATGGGGTTTCCACGCGCAAAGTTGAAAAGGTGCTAAAGCAACTCTGTGGAACAGATATTTCAAGCACAGAGGTAAGCCGTTGCGCTAAATTGTTGGATGAAGATTTAAAGAAATGGCGAAATAAGCCGTTAGGAAAGATAAAATATCTTTGGCTAGATGCACGTTATGAGAAGGTGCGCACTAGCGGCACAGTACAAGACTGTGCGGTATTGATAGCCTATGGCTTTGATGAATCAACCGGCAAGAGAACAGTGCTAGGTGTTTCTGTTGCGTTATCAGAGGCTGAGGTACATTGGCGTGATTTTCTTCAGCAGTTGGTTGAGCGAGGTATACATGGTATTGAGTTGATTACTAGCGACGCTCATACTGGCCTAAAAGCCGCTAGAAGAGCTGTGTTCCCCAGTGTTCCTTGGCAACGCTGCCAATTTCATTTGCAGCAAAATGCTCAGGCTCACATACCAAAGCGCTCAATGAAGGAACCAGTAGCTGAGGAGATTACAGCTATATTTAATGCCTCAAACATTCATGAGTCGGAAAGACTATTGGCTATGGCGGTAGATAAATATCAGCAAACAGCACCAGAGCTTTCTTCTTGGTTGGAAGTGAATATACCGGAGGGCTTAGTAGTGATGAACTTTGACAGGCCGCATCAAAAAAGATTAAGAACCAGTAACATAGCTGAGCGCGTAAACAGAGAGGTAAAAAGAAGGACGCATACAGTTGGAATTTTCCCTAATACTGAATCGTGCCTAAGGCTCGTATCAGCTGTTTTAGTGGAAATTGATGACCAGTGGAGCGGATCACCTAGATACTTAAGTTGAAGTGAATAATAAGGCTTCATAGGGTTTTAGGATAGATCATTCTTGTTCTTATTAACGAGATATAATTGCTATTACCTAAAAGTTAATAATTTATTTTGAGAGGAGAAAAATTTGAGGTATAAATAATTTTTTAGATTGATTAGCATAATTAATTTAAGATATTATGCGATGAGACAGGTACAATAGAGTGCCATTTAGAATTTTAAAGGTTTTTCTAAGTACTGAAGTTGGTTTTTACAGACAAAATAACGCTCTATCGCGAACTGGCGATAGAAACGGATATGCGAACGGCTTTAAACCAAGGTTAATTAACACAGGTCAAGGTCAGCTTGAGCTACAGATACCGCAGGTTAGAGACTCCAATGAAGCCTTCTATCCATCAGTCTTAGAGCGAGGTGTACGCTCTGATAGAGCACTTAAGCTGGCTGTCGCTGAAATGTATGTGCATGGGGTTTCCACGCGCAAAGTTGAAAAGGTGCTAAAGCAACTCTGTGGAACAGATATTTCAAGCACAGAGGTAAGCCGTTGCGCTAAATTGTTGGATGAAGATTTAAAGAAATGGCGAAATAAGCCGTTAGGAAAGATAAAATATCTTTGGCTAGATGCACGTTATGAGAAGGTGCGCACTAGCGGCACAGTACAAGACTGTGCGGTATTGATAGCCTATGGCTTTGATGAATCAACCGGCAAGAGAACAGTGCTAGGTGTTTCTGTTGCGTTATCAGAGGCTGAGGTACATTGGCGTGATTTTCTTCAGCAGTTGGTTGAGCGAGGTATACATGGTATTGAGTTGATCACTAGCGACGCTCATACTGGCCTAAAAGCCGCTAGAAGAGCTGTATTCCCCAGTGTTCCTTGGCAACGCTGCCAATTTCATTTGCAGCAAAATGCTCAGGCTCACATACCAAAGCGCTCAATGAAGGAACCAGTAGCTGAGGAGATTACAGCTATATTTAATGCCTCAAACATTCATGAGTCGGAAAGACTATTGGCTATGGCGGTAGATAAATATCAGCAAACAGCACCAGAGCTTTCTTCTTGGTTGGAAGTGAATATACCGGAGGGCTTAGTAGTGATGAACTTTGACAGGCCGCATCAAAAAAGATTAAGAACCAGTAACATAGCTGAGCGCGTAAACAGAGAGGTAAAAAGAAGGACGCATACAGTTGGAATTTTCCCTAATACTGAATCGTGCCTAAGGCTCGTATCAGCTGTTTTAGTGGAAATTGATGACCAGTGGAGCGGATCACCTAGATACTTAAGTTGAAGTGAATAATAAGGCTTCATAGGGTTTTAGGATAGATCATTCTTGTTCTTATTAACGAGATATAATTGCTATTACCTAAAAGTTAATAATTTATTTTGAGAGGAGAAAAATTTGAGGTATAAATAATTTTTTAGATTGATTAGCATAATTAATTTAAGATATTATGCGATGAGACAGGTACAATAGAGTGCCATTTAGAATTTTAAAGGTTTTTCTAAGTACTGAAGTTGGTTTTTACAGACAAAATAACGCTCTATCGCAAAACACCGTGATGAAATATTAATTACTGATAATGGGCCAAATGAACCACTGGTCTCTTTGTCTTGGGAAAAATTCATGGAGCTTATGACTGCAAGTATTGCAAATTTTGTTAATAATGATGCTTACTCCCGCCAAGAACGAGAAGAAAGCATCACTTACTTTATGAATGCCATTGAATTTAAAGCCATGAAGTTAAACCAATGGGTAGGATGCCGATATGACACTTGGTTTCTTACAAATTTTCCTAAAGAATTAAAAGAGTCCTTAAAAAAATAAACGGGACAATAAAACTTTTTTGAATATACCATTTTTCAGAAAAATATAAAGAATCAATAAAAAAGCATACCTTCGCGTCTTGACTTTATACCTTTTATCCAATTAAATAGCTTTAAACGTATATATACCAAGGTATCAAGATGGCAAAAGACTGGACAACTAGTGAAGTTATTAAATTATTTCGACTAAAGGATAGTAGTAAAACTCCCCTATTGTATGCTGAAGAAAAAGGAGAAATACCAACTGCGGGCAGAGTAAAAAGAGGTAAAGTGAACGTTAGAAAATGGAACACGTCTCAACTTCCAGCTATTGGCAAAAGGTTTGGTTTTTTACAAAAAAATAAAAAACAGATAATATCAAGCACTTATACACCTAAAGGAGGTGTAGCTAAAACAACGTTTACAGCTAACCTTGCGCGTACACTAGCAATTAACGGAATTAAAACTATAGTGTGCGGATTAGATTTCCAAAGATCATTAACTAGATTTTTTCTTCCCCCACCTATTATTAACTCAGTACATGATATTGGTAAAAATCATATCGTTGGTCTACACCACCTATTATTTGAAAAAGCTAACCTTGATGATGTTATTCAAAAAACAGATTTACCGACTCTTGATATCATTCCTGAAACTTCCGACTTAAATTTCATGGCAAAAAAGATACGCCTAGCTCACAGGCGTGAATATATTTTTAAGGAACGTCTCATACCGCACTTAAAAAACTATGATGTTATTCTTTTTGATGGAAATCCAGGTTGGAGTGATTTAATTGAGAATGCCTTGTCAGCAGCTAACACTATCCTTATGCCTATTGCTTGTGAAGCTGAATGCTATGAGGCTTTACAAGAAAACTTGGGGGAAATTGAAGACTTTAGACAGGCGGTTAATATTTCATGGGATCACTATTATATGATACCAACTTTCTTAGAAAATAATTCAATTAGCCAAAATATATACGCTCAGTATTTAAATATCTATGAGGGCACTATAATACCATGTCCAATTAGACGCTCTATTATTGCTCAAGAAGCACGTCTAGCCAATCTTAGTATATTAGAATATGCAGCAAACAGTAATTTAGCATTAGATTATTATGACTTAATACCTAAAATATGGGAAAAATTAACAGCACAGGTTGGCTAATATGTCTAAAAAGAAACAAATGATTGATAGCTATTTTAATAGTAATGTAACACCTGTTATACCACGCTCTAAAGCCACGCTTGATAACGGCGATCTTAATAAAACACAAATTAATAAGTCAAAAGATCAACAAGTTTATTCAAGATATAAAATCTTTGATAGCCCTGACATTAACTCACTCAATGTAATCGAAATAGATCCAAATGAAATTATTAATTGGGAGTTCCATGATAGACCAGCTTCAGAATTAGGAGATATAGAAAGTCTTGCTAAAGATTTAATAAATCTTGGTCAGCAACAACCGTGTATTGTTAGAGAAAATAAAGAAAAAAATTGTTATGAATTAATTATTGGCGAAAGACGCTGGCGTGCTGCAAAGCACGCAAATATCAAATTAAAAGTTATTGTTACAGATTATGACAATAAAAAGGCTGCCTTGGCGCAAGCGACTGAAAATGACCAAAGAAAAGATATTTCTGATTATGCAAAAGGTATGAGTTTTGCAAACCAGATAGAAAGGGGAATTATAAAACAAAAAGATCTAATTGAAACATTAGGTAAAAGTAAACAATATGTATCAGCCTTATTATCATTTTCTAAAATTCCAAACTGTATTATTGAATCGATTGGTGACATGTCAAATGTTTCATCAAGGACTGCCGAAAAGATTAAACAACTCTCCGCTAAAGGAGATGACTATATCTCAGCCATTATGCAGCAGGCATCGAACATACAATCTGGATCAATTGGTGAAAAAAAGCTAACAGAGCTTGTGTTAAATTCACTAACTAAAATAAAAAACCATCAAAAAGAGCCGTTCAAAAAAAGCTTAAAGAAAATTCTAATTAACAACAAACATGTAGTAACAATTAAACAGGATAAGCATGGAACTATAAATTTTGTTGTACCAAAAGCTTATGCTGGACATTTACATATGAAAAACATCAACTTACAAGATATTGGAGAGGAGTTTGCAAAAATGCTAATAGAATACTGTGAATAAAAAAGTCCGCGCACGCGGACTTTTTTGGCTGGTTAAGTGCATGAATAACGAGATTACCTAGCACCCTTTAGTTTCAAATGGTTTAAAGAGTCTAGCAATACAAATCCCGTTATTCAACTTAGGAATTACACATTTTGAAGGTAAGGGGATTTTTGTGCCCAAAAAAGGACTTTCGCCACCCCAAGTGAGCGAAATGGAATCACTCATCGGCGCGGCCATTGATACGACAGGGCAGGGCGCAGCACCATTGGAGCCAGTTGAAGTCACTCGCTCCGGTAATCGCTGTGGCCATGACCCTGCGAACCCGCGCACCTATACCCGTGAGGCCGACCATAAGAAAACCTTCGATGCGCTCCAAATAGCTTCGGAGAATGTCCAACGCTATGCGTTCAGCCCTGAAGGGGTGTTAGATCTGATTGACTTTAGCCGTGAGTCGGATCGACAAGTGAGATCAGAACGCCGTGAGGCCGTGAGCTTAGTGTTAGGGGTGCTCATTAATCATGCGGATATGGCCCACTTACGGGTGGTGCGGTATCTCAATGGCACGAGCTGGCGTGACATGAAGATCACCGAGATTGCTAAGCTGGCTAATATTACGGTTAAACGCTGTGAGCGGGCGTTAAAAGACCTCAAGCGGGCAGGGTACTTAACCCTGGAAAAACGCTTTACCTTCAAAAAAGGCGCTATTCGTGCCTTGGTTTCAATTAAACGCTTGAATGCGGTGTTATTCCATCATTTAGGCGTGGGGTGGGGAAAACTCAACCAGTGTATCCAATGGGCGAAAAAACGCCTGGAACGCCGCCAGAAACAACACAGTAAAGCGGAAACGAAACTGGCGTATTTGGCCAATCAGCACAATCACACTAAAAAGCCCGCCAATAAGCCTCAAGCCACAAAAACGACTGGCTTGGCCAAACTGGTGCAAAACTTGCTGCCCGCGCAACAACAGCTTCACAATCAAACCCAACAGCAACAAACCTTGGCTAAACAGCGCAATCAATGGTTTTTAAAGAAAATGCACTTACTGCAAGCGGAGCCGGATCTTGATGACGCCGCCATTCTCGCCCGTTTAGGCGCACCACCGGCCTAACTGACCTTATTAACTACCGATAAACCCACTACAACGCGGTAGGGGCTTCTTGTGGCCTGATTACGCCAAAACCTCACCTAATCCCACTCACAACCTGCTTTTCGCCCTCAGAACGCCTGAAAAGCCCTTAAATCTCGTCCATCAAGCCCACGTTTTATCCACCGCTACACCCCATCAGGGTTATTCACCCTGTTATCCCCAGTTTAAGTGTCGGGTAATCGAGGCTTAAGTGTCGGATGATTAATCTATTCACATCAATTAGACTTTCTTTTTTTATTTTTAAGGACTTTTTAAACCCTTCTTGTGGCACATTCCCTACCTAGGAAAGCTTACACCGTTTAGTCGATTGGCCTGACTTTGCTACACTTCGCCCCATGAATCCTTACCGAGTTGTGAGAAAACTGAGAAGCGCTTTTAAAAGCGCCGAACAAACCGCCTTACCAGATTGGCCAGTGGACTTTGTCGCGTATACCGAACTCTATGCAACCGGCCAATGGCGTTGCTTTTGCTCGGATTTTACCTTTTTAAAAACACTCTACCTACAAGCGGACAGTTGGTTTAACGTACCAGATTTAGTGAATGCTGTCCCTCTCACGCAAGATCGCTTTTATTTTGTTTCACTGGCGTCACCGTTACCCCCAGTTTTACAACAGCTTGCCAAGCAGTTTGAGCCAATCGGTCTTTATCACCTGTTATTACGCTTTGAGTGGGATTGTCAGGGGTATTGGCGAGGCTTTTGGTTGGCAAGCCGGCAACCGGATCCGGTCGTGAACAGTGATTATTTAGCGGTGCTGGGTGAGATTGAGCTGTGGACGAAACAATTGGGGCGAGACATGGCGCGGGTTTATTCGGTGTTTCAGCAATTGCCGTACTTAGGGGAACTACAACCCGTCACTTTTCCACCGTTAAAGCCGCCTGAGCTGCGCTTTAGTGAGGAAGTCGATGTGATCCTAACCGCACGCCAAAAGCAGGTGATTGCGTTATTGTTTGAGGGGTTAACCACTGAAGCGATGGCGTAAGCCTTAGGGATTTCGCTGCGAGGCGTGGAAAATCATCTCGATGCGATTAAAAACAAATTCTATTGCGAGAAACGCTATGAGATTTTGTATTACCTACTTCGTCATCGTAAAGTGGTTTGGCTTTAATCGCCGGATTGCTGCGTTAAACGCCCCTCTAATTCAATGATTTTTTCGTTGAGCTGCTCCGTAATCTCCTGATACCGGCTGGCACTGCGTTTGGCTAAGCGCAATTCTTCGCTGACAGTGACCAAGCTGTGCTGGGCTTTGAGTGCTTGCTGATAGATCCGTGCGAGCGTGCGTTTTAAGGTGACGGGGTTGTCGGTGAGCTGTTGTATCACTTCTGGCACGACAGGGGTTTCTGACGCGCCTGGCGGTTCCGCCTGTAAAAAACTTGGGGTGAGGGCACGGATTTCCGCCTCTAATTGCTGAATACGGTCTTTTAAGCTGACAAAGCTAGTGAGGGTTTTAGCAAACACGGCTTTAAACACCGCCGTCTTGGCTAAGCGTTTTCGTTGACGTTGATCTTGGTCTAAGGGGTAGTCCTCGGTTTTGGCGGCAACGAGCTCCTCAAAGTGCGCGGCGGTGGTAGCATCCAAGCTGATTTCAATGCGCCGAACCCCTTGCGCTTTTTGGCGCAGACGGCATTGGCGGATGCGTTTGCGATTTAAGGCGGAATCGCGTGTAACCGGTTGATTATTAGGCATGATTCACCCCTCAGGTTTTATCAAAATCCATTCGGAAAACCATTTCCGGAAATTAGTGTAAAACAAAAAGGCGCCAAAAGCGAGGGGAAGTCCTTGAAAAAGATAGCCCCCCATAATGGCCCTTATGAGGTTAAACTATAAATACCACATATCTGTAACCTCTGCGTTTATATTTTTTAAATTTAAGAGTGATATTTTAAAGTAAGTAATGTTTTTTATATAAATGCACTAATGATTGCAAATGAAAAAAAGGAAAAAAAGTGTTAAAAAAATTCCAATATAAGGGGCATAGTGTTTGCGCTAAATATTTTTATAAATATGCGCTTTCTGCTGCACGATTAGCATATACGACCGAATCTTTGGTATACATAAAATTAATTGAGGACTACCTATCTGGGAATCAAAGCTTAAAAGAAAAATTATTGAATAAAACTGTTTTAAGTGAACTAAATATTAATGAAAGGCAGAGGCAAAATTTATTAGATGCTAAAAATAATTCTGCTAAGTTCAATGTTATTTTATATTCTATCCATGAATCATTAGTTAAATTATTGACTGAGAGAACTGGTTCGAAGTTTTTAGAAAACCTAGATCGTATTCTAAATATCCAAGTGTCAATTAAACAGGAAAAATTTAGGACGTCCCTCCTATCATTTATTGTTGATCAAAATAAAAAAACGGAAGAATCATTATATGAAGCCTGTTTAGGGCTTGCTGAAGTAGCTACGTATACTATGGATTCCATTACCAATGAGGAATTAGGTAGTGACGAAGTTCTTACACCACTATCGAATATTGTAAATAATGCCATTAAAGATATTGAAATTTCTAGAGAAACTGAAGAAAAACTGCGAGCATTACAAAATAAATTTTTTAATCGTAGTAAAAAGTGCCAGAATATAGGAGTAGATAGTTGTATTGAAGCGGTTATTACATATTTTGATCCGGATCAAACTCAAATAACACAATCACCTTCTCATCCGGGCTCGCAACTAACAAGCAGTGAAAAGAAAAGTGAAAGCAGAATAATAACAGAAACGCACGAAAATATTTTAAAAGCAATCTACCCTATTGAAATAGACGGATACAGATTAAAAAAAACTGGTTATGAGAGTGCTGGAAATTGTGCGTTAAAAATTTCTGGTAATTTAACTGTTGCTACTAATAAATATTTTGATGCTTTGGGCCAGGAAAATTCACTAACCACTGATTTAAAACAGAGTAATTCTGAGAATGGAGAAGGTAATAGCATCAAAGCCAAGCAAAATTTAGAGATAGCTTGTAAAGAATCTCAAAAAGACCTAGAGGATTCTTCGCTAGTGCAACATCGAGGTACTAAAGCGGCCTTTTATAAGTTTTTATCAATAACAGCTTCGATAATACCAGGGGTCAATTTAGTTTTTTGGGCTTACCGTGCTGGTAGAGTATCTCAAGGACAATCATTTTTCCCAAAACCAAAAACTAAGAGTGCACTAGATATAGAAAATGGAGTACAGCATATAAGGCGTTTATCATGTGGTGGGTGAAAATTAACTAAACCCTGCCAGCAATAATTGAAAATTCAAATTACCATGGACAAATCAGGCCTCTATAACCAGCTTTATCGGGGGTTGGGCACTATCTGACTAAAAAACAAGCCTAAATCGATCTAATTTTAAGCAGGGCTAAAGGTCGAGATCCTGCGTAAGCGATCCACGGGCGTCCTTGCTTCCGTAGCTAACACGTGCTAGGTGCTATCCGGCGGCACATTCCATGGCAGCAGTGCCTCAATATCTTCTAATGTTTTGCAATGTGGTAGGCGCTCATAAAGATAGGTGAAGTATCGACAGACATTGTGATGATGCAGTTCAGCAGTTAGAGCTAGACTTGCATGCATTGCTAGTGCGTTAGCGCCTGGCATTGTGTCGCAAAATAGAAAGTTCTTCCTTGCAAGCACTAAGAGCTTAATGTCTCTCTCTGTGTGATTGTTATCAATCTCACATCTACCATCATCAAGAAACCGAGTCATGTTTTCCCAATGCTTGATGACATATTCCATTGCCCTGCCAAGATGAGATTGTGGTAGAACCTTTGGATAATACTCCTCTAGCCACTCCTTGTACTCATCCATAATCGGTTTTGATTCTTTCTGCCGAAGCGCAAGGCGTTGCTCAGGCGACATCTCTTCTTCTTTCGCCTTTCTTTCAATCCGGTAGAGTTTTTTATAGACCCGCATAGCATGAGCGGCTAACCCATTCTTTTTGGTCGCCTTGGTGATCTCTTCAAATTTCCTGTGGGCATGAAGGTTGCACGCAATGATCGTAACGCCGGTATTTTCTAATTGGTCGAATATAGGGCTTGCATCAGTATGAAGCTTGCCAGTCCACCCTTGAAACCATTCTACTAGAAACTCACTGTGGTCACTTGGCGTATAGGCAAACAGGATAACCTCACGACCAGGAGCACCACCTCGCATGCAATGGATAGAGCGTTATTTTGTCTGTAAAAACCAACTTCAGTACTTAGAAAAACCTTTAAAATTCTAAATGGCACTCTATTGTACCTGTCTCATCGCATAATATCTTAAATTAATTATGCTAATCAATCTAAAAAATTATTTATACCTCAAATTTTTCTCCTCTCAAAATAAATTATTAACTTTTAGGTAATAGCAATTATATCTCGTTAATAAGAACAAGAATGATCTATCCTAAAACCCTATGAAGCCTTATTATTCACATCAACTTAAGTATCTAGGTGATCCGCTCCACTGGTCATCAATTTCCACTAAAACAGCTGATACGAGCCTTAGGCACGATTCAGTATTAGGGAAAATTCCAACTGTATGCGTCCTTCTTTTTACCTCTCTGTTTACGCGCTCAGCTATGTTACTGGTTCTTAATCTTTTTTGATGCGGCCTGTCAAAGTTCATCACTACTAAGCCCTCCGGTATATTCACTTCCAACCAAGAAGAAAGCTCTGGTGCTGTTTGCTGATATTTATCTACCGCCATAGCCAATAGTCTTTCCGACTCATGAATGTTTGAGGCATTAAATATAGCTGTAATCTCCTCAGCTACTGGTTCCTTCATTGAGCGCTTTGGTATGTGAGCCTGAGCATTTTGCTGCAAATGAAATTGGCAGCGTTGCCAAGGAACACTGGGGAACACAGCTCTTCTAGCGGCTTTTAGGCCAGTATGAGCGTCGCTAGTAATCAACTCAATACCATGTATACCTCGCTCAACCAACTGCTGAAGAAAATCACGCCAATGTACCTCAGCCTCTGATAACGCAACAGAAACACCTAGCACTGTTCTCTTGCCGGTTGATTCATCAAAGCCATAGGCTATCAATACCGCACAGTCTTGTACTGTGCCGCTAGTGCGCACCTTCTCATAACGTGCATCTAGCCAAAGATATTTTATCTTTCCTAACGGCTTATTTCGCCATTTCTTTAAATCTTCATCCAACAATTTAGCGCAACGGCTTACCTCTGTGCTTGAAATATCTGTTCCACAGAGTTGCTTTAGCACCTTTTCAACTTTGCGCGTGGAAACCCCATGCACATACATTTCAGCGACAGCCAGCTTAAGTGCTCTATCAGAGCGTACACCTCGCTCTAAGACTGATGGATAGAAGGCTTCATTGGAGTCTCTAACCTGCGGTATCTGTAGCTCAAGCTGACCTTGACCTGTGTTAATTAACCTTGGTTTAAAGCCGTTCGCATATCCGTTTCTATCGCCAGTTCGCTCATAAGGACTGGCATTTAAATGGCGCTCCCTTTCTATTAACATAGCCTCATTCATCAACCTGGAGACAAGCTTAGGTAAAGCTTCAAACCCCTCCATCGCTAAAACATGTATGGCTTCTTCGATTAAGTTCTCATTTTTATAGCAGCTCATTGTCATTCCTCTTTTTTGGTTAAGTTTACCTTAAAAGGAATTTCTAATCTGACTGAGTCGCCTGCTTATTTTCAGCAAGTCAATGGAATTTACAGAAAGGATGGCGCACTAGCATGCAATGAATCAGTGACTTAGTTTGTGGCCGTCGACCAGGCTCTTTTAAGACTTGTAATTTAGTCGCGTCACAACTTGCTATTTCATAATCCAGCAGCTCATCCTTCAATAGATTATAAATCGGCTGTAAAGGTTTAGTCAGCTCGGGTGCTGCCTTTATATAATGTAGAATATATAGCATAATATACACTTTAACATGATGAAGGATGGTGTTTGGATGTCAGCTAGAATTATCTCTGATGAAAATAATGAATTAACTATTGAACTCAAGCTTCCACTAAAAGGATCTATGCTTGAATGTGAGGACGCAATTCTTGATGGGCTTAATGAGGTTGGAACATTAGCCACTGAAAAAGCATTAAGTAAGTTTGATGCAGATGGCTCTCCTATCCATGTTGGAAAAATAAAGCTAACAGCACGAAGTAGAGATGAAGCAAATTACCAAACGCCTTATGGAGTTGCTCGAGTTAAGCGTTATGTTTATCAAACCTCTAAAGGCGGGAAGATCTTTTGTCCTTTAGAAGATAAGGCTAGAATTATCCAAGGATCAACACCGCGATTTGCAAAAATAATCTCACATAAATACTCAAACTTACCTGCTCCTAGTGTTATTGATGATCTCAAGGTCAATCATAACCGTAAAATCTCACATTCATACTTGCAACGGGCAACTGATTTTGTTGGCGGTATTGCACAAGCCAAAGAGGCTGAGTGGGAATATGAAGAGCCAAAGCTTGATGCAGGCATTGAGATGCTAAGTATTAGCTTAGATGGTGCATATGTTCTCACCGTTGATGATGGTTATAGAGAGAGCATGGTTGGAACTATTTCCATGTATGATAAGCATGGTGCACGCCTGCACACAACCTACGTTGCAGCATCACCAGAATATGGAAAAGATGAATTCTTTAATAGGCTTGAAAAGGAAATAAAGCTGAAAAAGAAATATTACCCTGATGCTAAAACAATTGGCGTTGCTGATGGAGCAAAAAATAATTGGCCATTTCTAAAAAAACATACTGATACGCAAATTTTAGATTTTTGGCATGCAACTGAATATCTCGGTGAAGCATCAAAGGCAATATTTACCAAAAAATCTGAAAGAGATGAGCGTGATGTTTGGCTCCAAGAGCGATGTCATGACTTAAAGCACAAGAAAGGTGTGGCAGGTAGAATACTTGCTGAGCTTAAAGAGCATGTAAATAAAAAACTGAATAAATCGCTTAGAGAAAAGCTAGAAGGAACAATTACGTATTTTGAAAATAATATTAAAGAAAAGCGAATGTCGTATCATAATTTGATTAAGCAGAATGCACCAATTGGCTCTGGCGTCACTGAAGCAGCATGTAAAACAATTGTTAAACAAAGATTAGGCGGATCAGGAATGCGCTGGAAAGACAAGGGAATGAAAATTGTTTATGCTTGAGAACACTAGTAAAGACTAAAGGAAGATGGGATCAGTTTTGGGAGAAGGTTAATGATTTTGGCGTGCCAGCAGTAATATAGCCTACATTATATAGAGGCAGCACCTGTCAGCTCAATAAACCAACGTGACATAGTTTGCCTGGATAGATTGACGCCGTATTGTGAGCGTAGTTGTTTTTCTAAATGATAAAAGGGTTGTCTATCCCTGATTTTACTAGACACTAAATGCGCTAGTAATGATTCAGACGCCTCGGCCTTAGGTAGGATATGTAAAGGCTTAGGTGCAACCGTAACACCACCTTGCTCGCAATCACAGCCTAGTTTTTCACGGCGCTCTTCAATCATTTCAAAGACAGCTGGTTTGTAGTTCAGTATTTTTTTAGTCTCAAAACCCATTGGGCATTTTTCTTTACCGCAAGGACAAATACGCTGGTCATCAGGTACTGGAATGATTCTCACCGTCACAGGTAATTCATTCTTGACCTTCTTCTTACGTTTGTGAGAAGAGACAACAACTGCTTCATCATCTTCTTGATCCTCCGGTGTTGAGAGATCACCGAAGAGTGGCAACTGATCTTCTATGTAGCGCTCAGATTTACTAACAAAATGCTGTCGTTGGAGCTTAGCAAATTGTATCTTCAAATGATCATAAGCCTCGGCATACTGTTCAACACGAGCATGTTCTATTTCAAGCTTATGACAAAGCTTTTCATTTATTCCGACTTGTTGATAGAAAAGCTCACTAGGGACTGTTTGCATTGCGTTTCTCATTCAAGTAACTACTGCAAAGTGTACCATGACATTTTAAGTGCAATATTTTCTTCCTCAGGCGCTTGGTTAGCGCATATTACTTTTTTGGGGTAGCTGGTCATTGTGATGTTTTCTTTTCAACTCCTAGCGGCTCTCACAAAGCCTGGGCTAAGGATATAAAACAAGCATTAAAATCACGTGTAAAATCAAAAAACACAGAAAAAACCTGTCAAGACTTTTTTTGCCATTTTAGTAAAAAAACTCGGGAGAGACTTTGGGTAATGACTTTTGCTTCATCCAGTTTAAACCTGACAATAACCAGCTTAACTGATCTTGGGTCAACTCGATAGTCTCATCTGCTTCGCTAGGGAACTTCAGCTTACCTTTTTCTAATCGTTTGTAGCAAAGCCAAAAACCATTTTGGTCGTACCAAAGTAATTTTATTTTATCGCGCTGCCTGTTACGAAAAAGAAATAGCTGGCCTGAGCTTGGGGTCATTGAGAGATGATCGGCAATCAGCATTACTAGGCCATCAATCTGTTTTCTAAAGTCCACAGGGGTACGATAAAACCAGATCGGTGTTTTCCAGTTCTGAAACATTAGCAAAGCCTCTGAATCAAAGACGCTAAGCTATCCTGGTCATAAAAGCTAATCTGTATGTGTGAGTTGACCTGCATGACAGCCACTGGTTGTGCTGGCTGCTCAGACACGCAAACAACCTTTGCTAGCGTTTTTTGCTGTTCTCTTCTCAAACGATAGAGAAACTGCGTGTAAGGTACGTTATTCTCTCGGCAGTATTTCGCTTTGGTTAACTTGCTTTGCTTAAAGTCGGAAAGGTGTTTTTCCCAATAAGCATCTGTGTAAGTAGCATTTTCATTTTCAGGATTTGTTGCTGACATACCGTAAGCTCCTTGTTACTATTTGCGGGAGCATACAGTCACATGAATTTAACTAGTTGACTAGGGTGTACTTGCTGGATCGCTTACGAATTAGCAACGCTAAGTATTTGGCTAATTACCCCTATTATAATGTTTTTTAAGTGCACCCCAACAGGTATTTTACCGACATAGCTACATAAAACTAATAGTTACCAAGCACCTGCTCCGGCATTAATATTCTCCGGAATTTTAGTAACCTTGATCGTCGTATTAACAAACTTACTACCATCAATTAATAGTATGTATCAAGCATTAATTGTAATGTGATAGAGCGTTATTTTGTCTGTAAAAACCAACTTCAGTACTTAGAAAAACCTTTAAAATTCTAAATGGCACTCTATTGTACCTGTCTCATCGCATAATATCTTAAATTAATTATGCTAATCAATCTAAAAAATTATTTATACCTCAAATTTTTCTCCTCTCAAAATAAATTATTAACTTTTAGGTAATAGCAATTATATCTCGTTAATAAGAACAAGAATGATCTATCCTAAAACCCTATGAAGCCTTATTATTCACTTCAACTTAAGTATCTAGGTGATCCGCTCCACTGGTCATCAATTTCCACTAAAACAGCTGATACGAGCCTTAGGCACGATTCAGTATTAGGGAAAATTCCAACTGTATGCGTCCTTCTTTTTACCTCTCTGTTTACGCGCTCAGCTATGTTACTGGTTCTTAATCTTTTTTGATGCGGCCTGTCAAAGTTCATCACTACTAAGCCCTCCGGTATATTCACTTCCAACCAAGAAGAAAGCTCTGGTGCTGTTTGCTGATATTTATCTACCGCCATAGCCAATAGTCTTTCCGACTCATGAATGTTTGAGGCATTAAATATAGCTGTAATCTCCTCAGCTACTGGTTCCTTCATTGAGCGCTTTGGTATGTGAGCCTGAGCATTTTGCTGCAAATGAAATTGGCAGCGTTGCCAAGGAACACTGGGGAACACAGCTCTTCTAGCGGCTTTTAGGCCAGTATGAGCGTCGCTAGTAATCAACTCAGTACCATGTATACCTCGCTCAACCAACTGCTGAAGAAAATCACGCCAATGTACCTCAGCCTCTGATAACGCAACAGAAACACCTAGCACTGTTCTCTTGCCGGTTGATTCATCAAAGCCATAGGCTATCAATACCGCACAGTCTTGTACTGTGCCGCTAGTGCGCACCTTCTCATAACGTGCATCTAGCCAAAGATATTTTATCTTTCCTAACGGCTTATTTCGCCATTTCTTTAAATCTTCATCCAACAATTTAGCGCAACGGCTTACCTCTGTGCTTGAAATATCTGTTCCACAGAGTTGCTTTAGCACCTTTTCAACTTTGCGCGTGGAAACCCCATGCACATACATTTCAGCGACAGCCAGCTTAAGTGCTCTATCAGAGCGTACACCTCGCTCTAAGACTGATGGATAGAAGGCTTCATTGGAGTCTCTAACCTGCGGTATCTGTAGCTCAAGCTGACCTTGACCTGTGTTAATTAACCTTGGTTTAAAGCCGTTCGCATATCCGTTTCTATCGCCAGTTCGCTCATAAGGACTGGCATTTAAATGGCGCTCCCTTTCTATTAACATAGCCTCATTCATCAACCTGGAGACAAGCTTAGGTAAAGCTTCAAACCCCTCCATCGCTAAAACATGTATGGCTTCTTCGATTAAGTTCTCATTTTTATAGCAGCTCATTGTCATTCCTCTTTTTTGGTTAAGTTTACCTTAAAAGGAATTTCTAATCTGACTGAGTCGCCTGCTTATTTTCAGCAAGTCAATGGAATTTACAGAAAGGATGGCGCACTAGCTGTAATGTCAGCCCTGTTAGCTTTTATACCCTATATTTATCTGATTATCGTTTATGTAAAAATATTAAGAAGACAGCAACCCTATCATTCTAAAAAAATACTACCTTACCTACTAACGCTATTAATTATAATAGCATTATTTATGGGAATTATTTTTAGCTTCATTCCTCCAGAACACTTGATATTAAGGAATTTCAATGTGTCAATTGGTAAAAATACCACCAATTAAAATGAGTAATTTTAGCACAGGTATTTTTTATAAAATCGATTTAGTGGTGGGGCAGGGTTAGTTATGACAAACAATAGCCAAAACTAGCTGTTATTTGTTGTTTTGGACGGACTACCCCCCTAGGAAGTTATTAGATTTTTTTCAGTAAGGCGAGTTCACGATGCTTTGATAGCAATTTGTAACGGTTAGGTTGTCTATACCAGCAGTTAGCTAAAAACATTTGGCTACCGCATAGAACACATTCATAGGGGTCAATGTTAAAATTATTTTGCATTAAGGTGCGGTAATTGACCTGGGGTGTGTTTGGATCAGTTTCACCTAATAGGAGTCTGACTTTGGGTAGCATCTCACCTCGCACCCGGTTAGCAAGAAACCCATAATAACGCACCATACGAAAGCCAACATCAGGAATGTGTTGAATAAATCGAGCAATAAACTCTTCCGCGGTTAATTTAAATTGCTTGTAGGTTTTAGAGACGTGATCAAGATAATTAAAACTGAGGCTGCTCCCATCAAAGTTTTTAATTTTTGACTCAGCAATAGGAGGACGTTTGGTGTATCGACCTAAGTATTTAACGTTTTGTTTGTGATTCTTTGAGGGCTTTGCGCAATGTACTACCCATCGTTCTTGGTAAAGCTGATCAAGCAGTTGATTAAAGTTGAAAGTGTGGTTCAGTGTAGAGGCTAACTGATTTGGCAGAATAAGCCCTTTGTCCTGGTGGTGGTTTCTAAAAAGGTTAATGACCTCATAACGCCACATGGACATTAGTGTAGGTTGATGGAAGTAGAGGCTTTTCCATTGTGTTAACTCTTTGTTGATACCACCCAGAGTGATTGACGCATGAAGATGCACATTGCGCTTTAGATCTCTGCCAAAGGTGTGAAGCGCGATAAATACACCGGGTTTAACCCTCTTGTTTTTAGCAAGCTTGAGTAACACCTTTACTGCTAATGGTGGGAGTAAATTAAGAAGCTCTCTGTTTGTCCAAAAGCAGTCCCAAAGAGTAGAGGGCATGGTGAATGTGATGTGTTGCCATGCAGTGTTGGGTAAGATTGCCATTTGTTGTTGTATCCATACTTCTGTGGCTTTTTTACCACACGATGAACAGCTTTTAGCTTTGCAGGTATGGCGGATGTATTTGACGTGTGAACAGTTTGGATTACTGCAATGATACTCTTTATGGCCACGCATAGGATGTTTGCAGCTAAGCAGCTTAACAATGCCAATGACAATAGCTTCTCTGATTTTATCTTTGTACTTGGTGTGAAAGTTCCACCAGTTCTGATTGGTTACCAAGATTTGTTTGATACTAAAGCGTTTCATTATTCTTAGAGTAAAATGAGAAGCGCGTATAGTAGGTGAGTTATTGCTCAGCTACCTGAAGCAATTTCTATAGCAGGTGTGTTATTTTTATTCGTTATTATTCCATGGGCAGGTTTGACTAGTTTGAGACTTAATAATACTCGTGGCTTTGTAAAGACTAAACTCTTAGAGGCTTAGAAAGTTGCCGGCGAAGCCGGCCTGACTTGAAAGCTAAAAGCAAAGTTCTGTATGAAATTGAACTAGTTACATGCACATTAATATCGATCTTCATTGGTTACTTAATATATAAAATTGGGAATAGAAAACAATCACTATCTTAAGACTAAATACCTTTCAATCATTCAAATAGTAAGTATGCTAATATCTAATATAATGCCTTAAGCGGGCTATCCATAAACACCCTACCCTCGTCAATGTACTCTAAAACCGTTCTCATCGATTTCCAACGGCCATGTTGCATAATGTAAAAATCCTCCTAGAGGTTGGATTCAGGTTCCCTGTGATTATAAGTGCTCTTGAGAGTTTTAACGCTTGCCTGTTAGGCAGGCAATTAGTTCTGCGAAGTACACCTACTAGCCCAACTTTTCTTTTACAAAAGCTGCCGGAGTCATTACGCTCAGCCCCCATAACCATTAATATTAAGTAAATCATTATCCCCACTTACAATACAACAAGTTGCAGCTAATGCCGCAGCAATAAATTTATCGTCATCAATATCACACGAAACTTGCTCTTGTAAACTAACTGGCTTAATAAGTTCACCATGAATAGTCACCAAATTTAAAAAAGGTGAAACATTTACCTTAGAATATTTTTTGTTAAGCAGCTCTGATACACGAATGTATTCTGCTAATATATCACTTGAGTAAACGAGCTTTATAAAACCACTCTCCCAAGCACTAAGGATTTTCGCTGGCGGCCCAGACCAAAAGATTCCCGAAATAAAAACATTTGTATCTAAAACAATCCTAGTCACTTTTTCCTAGCTTCCTTGATAGCTTTAACAACATCACTTTTTGTTACCCCTGCTTCTTTCGCTGCCTTCCTTACTTTTTTAACTAGACCAGAAAGCTCAGAGATTTTAGGTTTAACAATAGTTTTTAATATAACAATGTCATTTTCAGCAACAACAACAAACTGATCTCCAACATGCATACCCATTTGTTCACGAATTTCCTCAGGAATAACAATCTGTCCTTTTGATGAAAGCTTAGTAGTTGCTAATCGACTCATAAACCACCCCTTTAATAATCTTACCAGTAAGATTATAGTGCATAGAACAACAAATCGTCAACTAATACAAAACAATAAGCGCTTGAAAATAATTTATTTAACCAGTTTCTGTATCAGCGTTGGTTTAAAACCCAGATCAGTACAGCGCCTTAAGCGGGCTATCCATAAACACCCTCCCCTCGTCAATGTACTCTAAAACTGTTCTCAGCGACTTCCAACGCCCATGTTGCATAATGGATTGCAAGGAAACCCCACGCCGAGACGCTTCCGTTGCAAAGCCACGCCGTAACGAATGCGCCGAGATAGTCGGCGCATTCGGTAAGTTAGCAGCCCTTGCCACGTATTTAACCCGCTCATTCACTTGGTAAGGACTAATCGCTCGATCAACCACTGCTTCACTTTTCGATAACCCTCGAAACACCGGCCCTGACTCATACCCTGATTCCTTACGCCAATCCAATAACGCTTGTAACGGGCAACGTTTTTTTGTGGAGCCAACAGGGATTGAACACCGAGCACCTTGACTGTACTGATCCGTTTTACTACGAGGAAAACGAATCACCATCCCCTCTTCTGCATAATCAATGTGTTCCCAACGCATGTCAGCTAACTCACTACGCCGACCCGCAACATGAAAGCCCACTAAAATTAACGCTCGATCACGTAAAGCTAATAACGTGTCTTCCTTCTCCCAATAACCAATGGATAGATCAATATCACTTAACAAATACGGAGCCACCTTTTTAGCAGGGCGTCCATACTTGCGGCGAATCCCCGCTAGCGTTTGTTTCACTAAAACCGCTTGAGTAGGGTCGGGTAATTGCTTTAGCGTGTGCCAGTGATGAAGTGCTAACACACGACGCTGTAGCGTTGTCGGATTAAGCTGATCAGCCATCGCTTGAAGATAAGCAACAATCTGCTCAGCCGTTGCAGGCAGTTTACCACCCCATTCGACAAACAGGCTAAGATCATTTTGATAAACCAACCGAGTATTGGTTGCCGTTGCAGCATCTAGTAGCTCGGCAACTTCTTCTGTTTGCTCAAAGGCACTGGCTGTGAAATTAAGTATGCTTTTGTTCACTTTTAGTGTCCAATTTAACCCTCATTAGGCCTTTACTTGATTATAAAACTTTAAAAAGCTATCTTGAACTAACGGATTATCTAAACCATGCTCTTTATAAAGTTTGAGTAAGCCAATATTAACTAGGCTACTTTCAAAACTTGATAGAATCTCCCCTCTTTCCTTAGTAGTTAGCCCGTTAAGTTGATCAATAACTTTTTCAAACTCGTGCTTCACTAATTGGCGATGTTGATTTTCTTCTTCATAAGGTTGGTTAGGATCATAAAACTTAATTGATGAACTAGATTTACTGGTTGATTCTCTTGCTACTGATTTATAGTCATTATTCACTGCTGAAACAAAGTATGCCGCAATTGCTGACGGATCATTCGATTGAAAGATTTTCGCAGATTCTACATATCTTACTTTCTCTAATAGATAGTTTTCTTCATACCGAGAAACAAGTTTATCGGGTGCTGCCTTTATATAATGTAGAATATATAGCATAATATACACTTTAACATGATGAAGGATGGTGTTTGGATGTCAGCTAGAATTATCTCTGATGAAAATAATGAATTAACTATTGAACTCAAGCTTCCACTAAAAGGATCCATGCTTGAATGTGAGGATGCAATTCTTGACGGCCTTAATGAGGTTGGAACATTAGCCACTGAAAAAGCATTAAGTAAGTTTGATGCAGATGGCTCTCCTATCCATGTTGGAAAAATAAAGCTAACAGCACGAAGTAGAGATGAAGCAAATTACCAAACGCCTTATGGAGTTGCTCGAGTTAAGCGTTATGTTTATCAAACCTCTAAAGGCGGGAAGATCTTTTGTCCTTTAGAAGATAAGGCTAGAATTATCCAAGGATCAACACCGCGATTTGCAAAAATAATCTCACATAAATACTCAAACTTACCTGCTCCTAGTGTTATTGATGATCTCAAGGTCAATCATAACCGTAAAATCTCACATTCATACTTGCAACGGGCAACTGATTTTGTTGGCGGTATTGCACAAGCCAAAGAGGCTGAGTGGGAATATGAAGAGCCAAAGCTTGATGCAGGCATTGAGATGCTAAGTATTAGCTTAGATGGTGCATATGTTCTCACCGTTGATGATGGTTATAGAGAGAGCATGGTTGGAACTATTTCCATGTATGATAAGCATGGTGCACGCCTGCACACAACCTACGTTGCAGCATCACCAGAATATGGAAAAGATGAATTCTTTAATAGGCTTGAAAAGGAAATAAAGCTGAAAAAGAAATATTACCCTGATGCTAAAACAATTGGCGTTGCTGATGGAGCAAAAAATAATTGGCCATTTCTAAAAAAACATACTGATACGCAAATTTTAGATTTTTGGCATGCAACTGAATATCTCGGTGAAGCATCAAAGGCAATATTTACCAAAAAATCTGAAAGAGATGAGCGTGATGTTTGGCTCCAAGAGCGATGTCATGACTTAAAACACAAGAAAGGTGCGGCAGGTAGAATACTTGCTGAGCTTAAAGAGCATGTAAATAAAAAACTGAATAAATCGCTTAGAGAAAAGCTAGAAGGAACAATTACGTATTTTGAAAATAATATTAAAGAAAAGCGAATGTCGTATCATAATTTGATTAAGCAGAATGCACCAATTGGCTCTGGCGTCACTGAAGCAGCATGTAAAACAATTGTTAAACAAAGATTAGGGGGATCAGGAATGCGCTGGAAAGACAAGGGAATGAAAATCGTTTTATGCTTGAGAACACTAGTAAAGACTAAAGGCAGATGGGATCAGTTTTGGGAGAAGGTCAATGATTTTGGCGTGCCAGCAGCAATATAGCCTACATTATATAGAGGCAGCACCCAGTTTATCTGCGTGAATATGAGAAAGGCTAAATTTACTTTGAATAATTTCTGATAAACTCTCAGCTTGGGGTGTTTTCACCATAGTAAGTTTAGATTGCCCTAATCTTGCTTTTTTAGGCCTATCCTTAACACTAAAACGAACTTTATTTATGCGGCGTCCTAGTCTTCCATAGATAGGAGTAATTTTGATATCAGAGTATGTGTTCACCTCATCAACCGCTTTATCTATTACTCGTTTCTTAAAATCCTTAAACACTTTATATTTACCTTCATCTACTCCCATGAGATCCCTGAACTGCTTCATATCAAACCACTTTGTAGATTGCACATTCCTATATCTGACGCAATTTTCATATAAAGCCAGCCCATAATTGGAATGAAACCGTGATTGTATATAAAGGTTAATTTTTGCGTACATACGTGGTAAGGCCAGTAACTCTCTCATCCTAGGACTATAAGAAAAATAACAAACACCTTTTTTAATTCGAACGCTCGCTAAAACTGAACTTGCAGACCAGTCTTCTTCACTACCGTTCTCATCTAAGATATTCCATTCTATAACAGTAGAAATAAGTGCTTTTAAAGCTCTTTTGATCACATCGTAGTTATTTCCAGAATAACCAATTAGCTAGTGCGCCATCCTTTCTGTAAATTCCATTGACTTGCTGAAAATAAGCAGGCGACTCAGTCAGATTAGAAATTCCTTTTAAGGTAAACTTAACCAAAAAAGAGGAATGACAATGAGCTGCTATAAAAATGAGAACTTAATCGAAGAAGCCATACATGTTTTAGCGATGGAGGGGTTTGAAGCTTTACCTAAGCTTGTCTCCAGGTTGATGAATGAGGCTATGTTAATAGAAAGGGAGCGCCATTTAAATGCCAGTCCTTATGAGCGAACTGGCGATAGAAACGGATATGCGAACGGCTTTAAACCAAGGTTAATTAACACAGGTCAAGGTCAGCTTGAGCTACAGATACCGCAGGTTAGAGACTCCAATGAAGCCTTCTATCCATCAGTCTTAGAGCGAGGTGTACGCTCTGATAGAGCACTTAAGCTGGCTGTCGCTGAAATGTATGTGCATGGGGTTTCCACGCGCAAAGTTGAAAAGGTGCTAAAGCAACTCTGTGGAACAGATATTTCAAGCACAGAGGTAAGCCGTTGCGCTAAATTGTTGGATGAAGATTTAAAGAAATGGCGAAATAAGCCGTTAGGAAAGATAAAATATCTTTGGCTAGATGCACGTTATGAGAAGGTGCGCACTAGCGGCACAGTACAAGACTGTGCGGTATTGATAGCCTATGGCTTTGATGAATCAACCGGCAAGAGAACAGTGCTAGGTGTTTCTGTTGCGTTATCAGAGGCTGAGGTACATTGGCGTGATTTTCTTCAGCAGTTGGTTGAGCGAGGTATACATGGTATTGAGTTGATTACTAGCGACGCTCATACTGGCCTAAAAGCCGCTAGAAGAGCTGTGTTCCCCAGTGTTCCTTGGCAACGCTGCCAATTTCATTTGCAGCAAAATGCTCAGGCTCACATACCAAAGCGCTCAATGAAGGAACCAGTAGCTGAGGAGATTACAGCTATATTTAATGCCTCAAACATTCATGAGTCGGAAAGACTATTGGCTATGGCGGTAGATAAATATCAGCAAACAGCACCAGAGCTTTCTTCTTGGTTGGAAGTGAATATACCGGAGGGCTTAGTAGTGATGAACTTTGACAGGCCGCATCAAAAAAGATTAAGAACCAGTAACATTGCTGAGCGCGTAAACAGAGAGGTAAAAAGAAGGACGCATACAGTTGGAATTTTCCCTAATACTGAATCGTGCCTAAGGCTCGTATCAGCTGTTTTAGTGGAAATTGATGACCAGTGGAGCGGATCACCTAGATACTTAAGTTGAAGTGAATAATAAGGCTTCATAGGGTTTTAGGATAGATCATTCTTGTTCTTATTAACGAGATATAATTGCTATTACCTAAAAGTTAATAATTTATTTTGAGAGGAGAAAAATTTGAGGTATAAATAATTTTTTAGATTGATTAGCATAATTAATTTAAGATATTATGCGATGAGACAGGTACAATAGAGTGCCATTTAGAATTTTAAAGGTTTTTCTAAGTACTGAAGTTGGTTTTTACAGACAAAATAACGCTCTATCCTAAATCACAATGTGAGTGATGCTTTCACCAAGTGTATAACTGACATTGATCATTTATACGAGCATAACGATTCTATCAGCAACGATCAAAAATCAGGGCAGGATCAAGGCGGCAATGTTCATGCTCAACTAAGAAGCCAGCTTGAAGCTCAACAAACTATTACTCACACCCATAAAAATGCAATTTCTACTCAAATTAAGCGTGGCGAAGTTAGAAACGATAGAGGGCTCATAATTAAAGATATTGAAAAGCTAAATACTGCTTTTAAAGAACGTACATATCAAAACTGTAAAACCATATTAGATAGAAATGAAATAAAGTCTGAAGTTTGCAGTCCGGTGCGCAAAATATTAACCGCTCTCTTATCTTTTATCGCTCCCAATTTCTTTAAAGAGAAGAAGATCGCAAAGTAAGCGATCCAGCAAGTACACCCTAGTCAACTAGTTAAATTCATGTGACTGTATGCTCCCGCAAATAGTAACAAGGAGCTTACGGTATGTCAGCAACAAATCCTGAAAATGAAAATGCTACTTACACAGATGCTTATTGGGAAAAACACCTTTCCGACTTTAAGCAAAGCAAGTTAACCAAAGCGAAATACTGCCGAGAGAATAACGTACCTTACACGCAGTTTCTCTATCGTTTGAGAAGAGAACAGCAAAAAACGCTAGCA
>CBDALO010000164.1:0-78764 GCA_965196985.1 Gammaproteobacteria bacterium
AGATTTTTTAAAACAACTTTCCCAGTTAATTTTGAAAAAAGAGGGGCAGCGTAATCGGCGAAGTTTAACATTTATACTCATCTCGTTAGTCTTGTTAAAAAGACAAAGCATAGTCATTTTTACACAATATTTCAGCATTATTTTGTTGATTTAAATTTTGGGTAGTTTTCAGTATTATTCGCTCAAAAATAACAAGAACAATAGAAGGTAGAGGTGATGATGGTAAAAAGCTTAAGCTGATTAACGCTGATTTTGATGCTCAAGGCGAAAAGCAATTCCAAAAGTTAACAGTTGGAAAGAATTGCGTACAAGACGGAAAAATAACTATTTATTTTGGAGAGTTTGAGAACTTCAATGCAATTAAAATCCAAATTACAGGCAGAGATGGTAGGAGAATTTTTAAGAATGACATGCTGCTATTAACTAATAAAAAAGTAACGACTTTTGATGAGGCGTATGAGGTATACATAGCCTATCTATCTCGTGCGAAAATTGAATATGTTTTTAAATTTCTCAAGGAAGGACTAGGCTGGGAAAATATGCAGATAAAAAATTTTAAAGGGATACAAAATCTACTGGCTGTATGTTTTTATGTGGCCTCATATTTGTATGAGATAGGTAAGGAAAAAGCTTATGACGATTACGCAATTATGCTAGCTAAATTAGGAGATGGTAAGGGCAAGGTGACACGACACTTTATTGCGAAGGGTATTAGAAAACTTCTAACGTATCACTTAGTAGAGCAATTTTTTAAAGAAAATAGTGTTTCTCAAGAAGAACAAAAAGAATTATCGAATTCAGTTCAGGTAGGGAGATAACAATTTTGGGTAGTTCTCAGTATGAATGTGTTCTATGCGGTAGCCAAATGTTTTTAGCTAACTGCTGGTATAGACAACCTAACCGTTACAAATTGCTATCAAAGCATCGTGAACTCGCCTTACTGAAAAAAATCTAATAACTTCCTAGGGGGGTAGTCCGTCCAAAACAACAAATAACAGCTAGTTTTGGCTATTGTTTGTCATAACTAACCCTGCCCCACCACTAAATCGATTTTATAAAAAATACCTGTGCTAAAATTACTCATTTTAATTGGTGGTATTTTTACCAATTGACACATTGAAATTCCTTAATATTAAATAAAGAGTTATTTTGTACAGACAATATATACAATCAAAGCATACAAACATTATGTACAAAGTGTTTATATATAAAACGGGTAACTCATTAATTTCATACATTATACATTCAACGTAATTTATGTTGTTCTAACATTTCCTTTATACAAACAGTTTGTGTGAACACTATGTACAAACAATATCTACACACAAAGCATGTAAATCATTCTATTTTCTTTCCATCAGCGTAAGTATGCGCCCCAACTCTAACGTCAATTTTTTTAGGGAGTCCTTTTAAGGTTTGTAAACCAACCCATATTAAAAAATTCAATGTTGCATTTCTGTTGTTCCCTATATCTATTTGAGTTATTAATTCTTCTATCTCTCTTAATAAAAGTAGGTTAGCACCTCTCTTTTGCCTTTCAGCAGGAAAAGTTCCTCTTACATTGATAGTAGGGTACTCAGTAGGATTTAAATTAGGAATTGGTGTGTTTGAATCAAGTGAATCCTGTTCAGGCAGCTGATATCGGAGAGTGGTTCTATTTTCCTGCATAATATCACCAATAATATCAGGTGAGCTCATCCTAGCTTCATCTTCTTTTTCATCAACATTACTAACTTCTCTTATATTTTGGACATCAGGATTTTTAGCCTTAATCTCATCTTCTAACTGCTTTTGTGTTTTTCTAGGCATGATTCACCGCCTTACTCCAGTTTGTATTAAATAAAAAAGTATACAATTCATTAAATGCTTTTAAATTTGGATTATCATCTTTAATCCCTGATTCAGTTAATTCAGCATACTCAAATAAACTCAAACCATATTTAACTGAATCTTTCATAGCAACCAAGTCCCTAAATTGGAATGGCGTTAATGATAATGAATCATTTTTTGTACATTGATATTTTAGATCTTCATACTCTGACTCTCTTCGTCTAGCGCTTGTTGAGTTGCCTTTATTATGAATAACATACAGTTTCTTTTCTGGTTTATATTTAGTAGCTCTATCCATAAGCTCCCCCATATATGGTAAAACGTCATAATCATCAGGACTACCACTTAAAGGGCATAATGAAAAATCTGCGCTAAGCAATGCACTTGCTAGAGGAGTATCAGATCGTCCAGGCAGATCAATAAATAATGAATCGATATTATTTTCCTTAGCTTTAGAAATAACACCACTCATTAGATCCGAGTTTTCAACAATAAAAGTTAAATTACCATTATAATCAATGTCCTTTGCATACCCTAAATCCTCTCTTCTTGTGTACCATTTATCCAAAGAATATTGACCGTCATCTAAGTCTAGCAAGATTACAGAATATCCAGCTGCTGCCCTCATTAGGGCAAGATTCCTAATAACCATAGACTTACCGCAACCTCCTTTTTGATTTGTAACAGCAATTACTTTTGTCATACCTAAGCTCCATTTTGAAATTAAACTAGTAATACATAATGTTTGTACAAACAAAGTAAACATTTGAAATGTACATTACATTTGTTTGTATGTAAGGAACAAACATAACCCATGATACCATCTAAAAGATTATTTTTAAAAAATATTGCTTTATCTAAGAGTTTTCTATAAGTTTATGTTACCTTTTAGTGTAAATGAGTTGAAATAAATGGTTATTGGTGAAAAGTTAAAAGAAATTAGGGAAAGTAGAAATGTAGAGCAGGCAGTTATAGCTGAAAGGCTGGGTGTAGCAAGAAAGAATATCTACCTTCTAGAAAAACGAAGTGACACTAAACTATCTACTCTAAAACGATATATCGATGCCATAGGTGGAGATTTGAAAATTTTCGTCGATTTTGAGGGGAATATGATCAATATATCAGAGTCAATAAATTCGTAAAATGGAAAACCCAGGTGTTGGAGCACCTGAGTTTTACTGTAAACAAACGGATAATGTGTGTTGGATATTAACCGGATATGTTTCATCAACTCGTTAATTCTAATACATCAATCCTTTGTAAACAAGGGAACTTGTGTGTTAGAAAAAAAAACCAGCTTAGCAAATAAACAATTATTGTCTGAGCAGCATGGCAACCGCTGTGGCCATGACCCTGCGAACCCGCGCACCTATGCGCGTGATTCCGACCATAAAAAAACCTTCGATGCACTTCAGATTGCCTCAGAGAATGCGCAACGCTATGCGTTTAGCCCTGAAGGGGTCTTGGATTTGATTGACTTTAGTCGTGAATCGGATCGACAAGTTCGATCAGAACGCCGTGAGGCGGTGAGCTTAGTGTTAGGGGTACTGATTAATCATGCGGACATGGCACAATTACGAGTAGTGCGGTATCTCAATGGCACGAGCTGGCGTGACATGAAGATCACCGAGATTGCTAAACTGGCTCATATTACCGTTAAACGCTGTGAGCGGGCCTTAAAAGACTTGAAGCGGGCAGGGTACTTAACCCTTGAAAAACGCTTTACCTTCAAAAAAGTGGGTATTCGTGCCTTGGTCTCGATTAAACGTCTGAATGCGGTGTTATTCCATCATTTAGGGGTGGGGTGGGGCAAGCTCAACCAATGCATCCAATGGGCCAAAAAACGCCTGGAACGCCGCCAGAAACAACACAGTAAAGCGGAAGCGAAACTGGCGTATCTGGCGAATCAACATAATCAAAATAAAAAGCCCACCAACAAGCCTCAAGCCCCGAAAACGACTGGCTTGGCCAAACTGGTGCAAAACTTACTGCCCGCGCAACAACAGCTTCATAATCAAACCCAACAGCAACAAGCCTTAGCCAAGCAACGCAATCAGTGGTTTTTAAAGAAGATGCACTTATTGCAAGCTGAACCCGATCTTGATGACGCCGCCATTCTCGCCCGTTTAGGCGCACCACCGGCCTAATCTACCCTTAACCACCCATCAACCCACTACAACGCGGTAGGGGCTTCCTGTGGCCTGATTACGGCAAAACCTCACTCTAAGCCACTCACAACCCGCTTTTCGCCCTCAGAATGTCTGAAAAGCCCTTAAATCCCATCCATCAAGCCCACTTTTTATCCACCGCTACACCCCATCAGGGGTATTCACCCCGTTATCCCCAGTTTAAGTGTCGGGTAATCGAGGCTTAAGTGTCGGATGATTAATCTATTCATATCAAAAATATTCTTTTTTTTGTTTTTCTTTTTTTTTAAGGTTTCTTTGTGGCACACTTTTCCCGTAAACGCTGATTCTCTTGATCCACTGTTTCATAAAGTTCACGATACTGTTTAGCTAAACGTTCCGCTTCCTTTGTTTGACGTTGAGCTACAAGGCTTGCTTTATAATACTGAGCCAACAGGGGCTTCAAAGTTTCAGGATCTGCTGGTAAAGCGGCAATGGCCTCTGGTAGCGGGTATTGTTTGTCCTGATCGGACTTAAAGAAAGTAGGGGAGAGGGCAAGAATTTCCGCTTTTAACCGCGCAATTTGCTCAGTTAACGTTAAGAAACTGGTTTTAGTCTGAGTCAGTGCTTCTTTAAACACAGCGGTTTTGCTTTTAGCCAGTAAACGGCGTTGATCCAAATCAACCGGAAAATCCTGCGATTTTGCTTCGACTAAGCGGTCAAATAACGCACGGTAATCCGCATCAAGTAAAATTTCGATGCGTGATACCCCTTGCGCTTGTTGTCGTTGCCGACTTTTTTTAACCCGCAGACGTCCTCGTTCCCGTTGGGCTTCCTCACTGGGGTCAGACTCATCAACGGCAGGGTTGTGGAACCGTTTAGGCTGCTTGTGCTGATTTGCCATGGTAAAAACTCCTAACTCATTGAAAAATAACACTCACTCAGTGTCTTTTTTTGATAGCGATTTCTAGGTAGTGTTACCGGTAATACGTAACCGGTAATAAATGAGAAAAAGTTTAACACAAAAAGAGAGGGAGTAGGGGAGTAAAACGCCAGTCAAAATAGCCCCCCATAAGGAACCTTATAGGGTCTTAACTATTTTTTGTGCATCGCACATAGTTTTGCCTACCTGTTGAGCATCTATTTCCATAGTTAGTGTTTGTATGACCACGCTTGAAAAAAGTTGAGCTGTTGTTTGATTGGTGGGCGCCACTATTTAATTTTAACACTCTGTTATTAGGATTGGTGTATTGATTGTTTATCAATGGTTGCCTAGATTGATCAGGCCATGAAAAGGCTCGCCAGTTTTGTCGTGCAGAAAAACCACGTTTATTTTTTTTATCTGGATCTGCGCCTTTCGATAAAAGAATGGTGCAAATACTAGAAAACAAAGTAGTAGTATTTCTTCTTTGCTTAGCTGAAGTTGCTGCAGCATTTAATGGAGTAAAGCCATGATTATTTATTTGTTCTAAAAAAGCATTAAATTGAGAGCTGTCCTTGCCGCCAAAGGCGGTGTCGGCCGCCGCGATTAAGTCTTTCACCACCTCGAGGTGACCTTCTTTCGAAGCAGTATTCAAGGGGGAGAACTGATCTTTATTCGGTTGAGTCAGAAACGCGCGAAAGCCGTCAGTGTTCTTGCCGCCAAAGGCGGTGTCGGCCGCCGCGATTAAGTCTTTCACCACCTCGAGGTGACCTTCTTTCGAAGCAGTATTCAAGGGGGAGAAATGATCTTTATCTTTATGAGTCAGAAACGCGCGAAAGCCGTCAGTGTTCTTGCCGCCAAAGGCGGTGTCGGCCGCCGCGATTAAGTCTTTCACCACCTCGAGGTGACCTTTTTTCGAAGCAGAATTCAAGGGGGAGAACTGATCTTTATTCGGTTGAGTCAGAAACGCGCGAAAGCCGTCAGTGTTCTTGCCGCCAAAGGCGGTGTCGGCCGCCGCGATTAAGTCTTTCACCACCTTGAGGTGACCTTCTTTCGAAGCAGTATTCAAGGGGGAGAACTGATCTTTATTCGGTTGAGTCAGAAACGCGCGAAAGCCGTCAGTGTTCTTGCCGCCAAAGGCGGTGTCGGCCGCCGCGATTAAGTCTTTCACCACCTCGAGTTGACCCGCACAAGCAGCAGAATTCAAGGGGGAGAACTGATCTTTATCTTTATGAGTCAGAAACGCGCGAAAGCCGTCAGTGTTCTTGCCGCCAAAGGCGGTGTCGGCCGCCGCGATTAAGTCTTTCACCACCTCGAGGTGACCCGCACAAGCAGCAGAATTCAAGGGGGAGAACTGATCTTTATTCGGTTGAGTCAGAAACGCGCGAAAGCCGTCAGTGTTCTTGCCGCCAAAGGCGATGTCGGCCGCCGCGATTAAGTCTTTCACCACCTCGAGGTGACCCGCACAAGCAGCAGAATTCAAGGGGGAGAACTGATCTTTATTCGGTTGAGTCAGAAACGCGCGAAAGCCGTCAGTGTTTTTGCCGCCAAAGGCGGTGTCGGCCGCCGCGATTAAGTCTTTCACCACCTCGAGGTAACCTTCTTTCGAAGCAGTATTCAAGGGGGAGAACTGATCTTTATCTTTATGAGTCAGAAACGCGCGAAAGCCGTCAGTGCTCTTGCCGCCAAAGGCGGTGTCGGCCGCCGCGATTAAGTCTTTCACCACCTCGAGGTGACCCGCACAAGCAGCAGAATTCAAGGGGGAGAACTGATCTTTATCTTTATGAGTCAGAAACGCGCGAAAGCCGTCACTGTTCTTGCCGCCAAAGGCGGTGTCGGCCGCCGCGATTAAGTCTTTCACCACCTCGAGTTGACCCGCACAAGCAGCAGAATTCAAGGGGGAGAACTGATCTTTATCTTTATGAGTCAGAAACGCGCGAAAGCCGTCAGTGTTCTTGCCGCCAAAGGCGGTGTCGGCCGCCGCGATTAAGTCTTTCACCACCTCGAGGTGACCCGCACAAGCAGCAGAATTCAAGGGGGAGAACTGATCTTTATTCGGTTGAGTCAGAAACGCGCGAAAGCCGTCAGTGTTCTTGCCGCCAAAGGCGATGTCGGCCGCCGCGATTAAGTCTTTCACCACCTCGAGGTGACCCGCACAAGCAGCAGAATTCAAGGGGGAGAACTGATCTTTATTCGGTTGAGTCAGAAACGCGCGAAAGCCGTCAGTGTTTTTGCCGCCAAAGGCGGTGTCTAATTTTTGCAATGCAATGTTAATGATTTGACCGTTACCATATTTTGCGAGAGAGGTTAAAAAAGTCCACCTTTCTTTTTCATCAAGCCATAAATGTGGTGTGTCCTTCTCCTTCACTAGGAAATGTTTGTTATTTATTAGTATGATGAGAGTTTGATCAAGACTGGGAGTTTTTTTCATCCTGTGCACAAAAACATACACGCTTTCTTGTAAAAACAAACTTGCTTCAAGTGCATTATTTTGAAAGTGGCTAACTATCTGTTCATCAGTAATCTGTTGTAATAATATTTGCTTGCGTAATGTGCTTATTGCTTCATCGTTGCGCGAACTTCTTAAGTGATAACTAGGCATGTGGTTTAATATATAAAATTATTTTCTAAAGTAGATATTCGAATATAATAAAGGATAAAAATTAACAGATTATTTAGTTATTATTCAGGCTACTACAGAATATACCGATGGCATTGCCTTAAAGTAGCGGTAAATACCCGTGATAACCACAAATTAGCACGGGTTTGAGGCTCGCCAGCAACAGGATTTAAATAATAAATGACCATTGCGATGAAAATACTACTGGTTATACGACTCAGCTTTTACGGTTCTGTCGCAAATTAATGGTTATTTGATATAATACCGACCAAATTTAGCATTGAATAATAATGGAGTTATTATGGCGATTAGTTTTAACCCAAGTTTGGCCATTTCACCCTGAAAATCAAAAATTTCATCACTATTTTTAACTCAACCCATTGATTTTACTTGCCTAGAAACGTGAATTCTCGAATGTAGTGACACATAATGGCAATAAGGGGTTGCATGGGCTGGTGAAGTGATGAGAGTATTGAGTTATGTATATTCGAACCTCTACACAAAAGAGTCCTCGGACAGGTAAGTCTTACGCAACCTACCGACTTGTTGATACTCATCGCACTGCTGACGGCAAAGTACGTCAAAGACTGATTTTAAATCTTGGTGCGAATTTTTCAGTAAAGAAGGACAGTTGGAAATTGCTTGCTGACCGTATTGAGGAAATTTTAACGGGTCAAGGCACGTTAATTTCAATACCAGCACATCTCGAAAAACAGGCGCAAATGTATGTAAAACGCATTCGCTCTAGGTTTGCTGATGACAATGAGACAAGTATCGCTGTTAATTCAGTAAGCGCGGTAGAACCTGACTTTAAAACAGTGGATGTTAACTCCATTGAGAGCGCGGACATACGACACGTTGGAGCTGAGGCGTTGGGCTTACATGCTGCCAGGCAATTACAACTTGAGGAATTGTTCAGGGCTTTGGGCTTTAATCAAAAACAATGTCACCTGATGCTTGCTACCATCATTGGGCGGCTAGTTGCCCCAGGAAGTGATTTAAGTACGCACTATTATTTAAGCAATCAAAGTGCGTTAGATGAATTACTGGGTACTGATTTCTCAGAACTATCACTCAAGAAATTCTATAAGACTGCTGATGAGTTACTCAAACATAAGCAAATGATTGAAGATCAATTATTCGAACGTGAGAAAAATCTCTTTAGTTTAAATCAGGTGATCACTCTCTACGATATAACCAATACCTACTTTGAGGGTAGAGCATTACAGAATGATCACGCACAGCATGGTCGATCAAAGGAGAAGCGGTCTGATTGTCCGCTTGTTTCTCTAGGACTCGTGCTGGATGGCTCAGGGTTCCCGCAACGCAGTGAATTTTTCAAAGGGAATGTTAGCGAGCCTAAAACATTATCCGAAATGCTAACTGAGCTTCATGCACAGCCAGAGGCAACAATTATCTTAGATGCTGGTTTTGCAACTGAAGAAAATATTTCATGGCTTACTGAAAAAGGTTTCCATTATATTGTAGTGAGCCGTAGAGCATTGCCTGTTGTCGATGAAAACATTGATAAAGTGCTAGTAAAAGAATCAGTAAATAATACGGTTACAGCGCAATTAATTAAAGATACTGAAGCAAATGAAGTCTTACTGTACTGCCATTCTCAGGCTAAGGAAGAAAAAAGCTTAAATATGATTAGTAAGGCTGAGACTCGTTTCGAAGAGGAATTAATTAAGTTAGCTAATGGACTCACTAAAAAAACTGGAATGAAAGCAATTGAGAAAGTAACCTTGCGTTTAGGTCGAATAAAGGAGCGCCATAAACGTGTTTCAGGTCGATACACTATCACGCTTGATTCAGAGGGTGATAAGGTTACGCAAATCAGTTGGAGTAAAGTTAACTCTGAGAATCTGGGTGCATATTGTTTGCGTAGTAACAGAATGGATTTAGATGAAAAAACAATTTGGAGAATTTATACAACTCTAACTGACGTTGAATCGGCATTCAGATCATTAAAATCAGAGTTAGGCCTGCGTCCTATCTACCATCAAAAGCAAGAGCGAGTTGATGCCCATCTGTTTATTAGTATTCTTGCTTATCACTTACTACACACTATTCGCCATCAACTTAAATTGCAGAACATTGATAGTAGCTGGCAAACTATACGGCAGATTTTTAGCACTCAGGTTCGTATCACTACTACAATGCAGCTTGAAAATAATAAATTGCTTTCTATTAGAAGAACCTCTAAGGCAACTCCAGAGCAAGTTGTGATCTATAAATCGTTAGGCATGAATTCAGAACCTGGGGGCACTGAAAAAACAATTTGTTAAGTTGTAGTGACCCTAAACGTTTTTTTAAAACGTAAGTCATTGATTTGGATAGGTTTAATTGTAGAACGGACAAAGTTGGGTATAGATTATTTAAAAAATATAAAAACTAACAAGTTTTTGATGAAAATAGCCTGTGAAAAACTACCCTGAAATTAATAAGGTTAATTTTTTAAAGGTATGGGATTTCAGGGAATCAATGCAACTACGAGAATAAACCTTTATAAATATCCTCTACTCGAAAATCAGTATTCCCTCGATGATGCTCAACAGCTACTCTCTGACGCATAGAAAGCTGTGCATTTAATGACTCTGGACCATCCTTAGAATAATGAATTGGTAAAACCTCTATTAAAGGAAAGTCGCTATTGGTATGCCTGTAATCACTGGTAATACTTTGAGGATTATCAAGAATTTTACTAAGAGAATTCTTTGCAATATCTGATGGTAGGAATAACCTGTTGATTATATCAATGTGCTCCGCCATCATCGCACTTTGAGGAATATACTTATCAAAAAATGTTAGTGCATCGGATGCGTATTCATGTGAGGAAACACTGATACTAATATGCGCTCGCCCATATAACTGAATCACACCACGAACCTTTAGATCATTATTATCCTCAACCTTTTTATCAATATCTTCACAGGGCGTGTAAGTAGTATTCTCAGATTGCAGCCAAAGCCATTCATTAGATACGGGGTGATAAATAATACTCTTTATTTCCTCAAGATAAGAACGAACTTGTTCAATATCGTAGATTCTATAATAAAGCCTTACTGGCTGGTATAACTGGCTCTCACTATTAAGAGCCACAATAATATTATTATTCTCAGGCACATTTTTCATTTCATCACCGGCAAATAGAAGTTGCAATAAGAAATAGGCTTAATCGATTACCGCAACATTAATCGCACTTAAACCTCTTTCCGTTGACTCAGTTGCAAACTCAACCTTAGCGCCCTCAATTAACTCACCATTTTTAAAACCACTCGCATGGACAAAAATATCTTTACCTCCTCCGTCAGGAGTAATAAAACCAAAACCTTTTTCATGAATGTAGAACTTAACGATACCAGTATTCATTGACATATTAATCTCTTTTAATAAAATTCATTCAATGCCTCTCTCTCTAATAACTAGCATTAGGTGTGATTGGCGCTCGCAGTATATCGGTACTCCCACATACTGTAAATGCTTAACCAGTAGACGAGGTATACTATGTTGAATGGTTTGGATTCTGGTATTTTAGGTCAGGTATTAGGTAGGGCAAGCTATTCTCAAACTAACCCCTGATAAGCTTGTTACGCTCATCCTGTAGCGCTTGCAACTTCTCTTCTAGATCCACTGTTTCCTGAGCCAGTTCCTTAGAAAGTTTACTAAGCTCTACCTCAAGAGCGGTAGGGTTAGGAGTGTTGTTAAATCGCGCTTGAAGATCAGCGATTTCTGATTCAATAGCTTTCTTTTCCATGCAATAACTATAACACTACTGCCTCCATCTGTAAATCAGTAGACCTTCTGCGAAAATCAAATTCTGACCAATTTTACGTCTCTAACATTTTGATTTTATTGGGTGTCAAATCCTCTATTTTGACTTTCGCAGGAGGTCTAGTAGTTACACAGGCATCGAAGTCATAATCTTGCTTATAGTATTACGTGTGATATATCTTACATCTTATTTTATTTAAAGAACTTATCATCCTTTTGTCGCCCATTTAAATTGATAGCAATATTGACTGAATGAAAAGCGATGTTCGGGTACTGCAACTATACGTGTAAATTTGCAGGATAAGCTTGCTTGACGATAGAGCGTTATTTTGTCTGTAAAAACCAACTTCAGTACTTAGAAAAACCTTTAAAATTCTAAATGGCACTCTATTGTACCTGTCTCATCGCATAATATCTTAAATTAATTATGCTAATCAATCTAAAAAATTATTTATACCTCAAATTTTTCTCCTCTCAAAATAAATTATTAACTTTTAGGTAATAGCAATTATATCTCGTTAATAAGAACAAGAATGATCTATCCTAAAACCCTATGAAGCCTTATTATTCACTTCAACTTAAGTATCTAGGTGATCCGCTCCACTGGTCATCAATTTCCACTAAAACAGCTGATACGAGCCTTAGGCACGATTCAGTATTAGGGAAAATTCCAACTGTATGCGTCCTTCTTTTTACCTCTCTGTTTACGCGCTCAGCTATGTTACTGGTTCTTAATCTTTTTTGATGCGGCCTGTCAAAGTTCATCACTACTAAGCCCTCCGGTATATTCACTTCCAACCAAGAAGAAAGCTCTGGTGCTGTTTGCTGATATTTATCTACCGCCATAGCCAATAGTCTTTCCGACTCATGAATGTTTGAGGCATTAAATATAGCTGTAATCTCCTCAGCTACTGGTTCCTTCATTGAGCGCTTTGGTATGTGAGCCTGAGCATTTTGCTGCAAATGAAATTGGCAGCGTTGCCAAGGAACACTGGGGAACACAGCTCTTCTAGCGGCTTTTAGGCCAGTATGAGCGTCGCTAGTAATCAACTCAATACCATGTATACCTCGCTCAACCAACTGCTGAAGAAAATCACGCCAATGTACCTCAGCCTCTGATAACGCAACAGAAACACCTAGCACTGTTCTCTTGCCGGTTGATTCATCAAAGCCATAGGCTATCAATACCGCACAGTCTTGTACTGTGCCGCTAGTGCGCACCTTCTCATAACGTGCATCTAGCCAAAGATATTTTATCTTTCCTAACGGCTTATTTCGCCATTTCTTTAAATCTTCATCCAACAATTTAGCGCAACGGCTTACCTCTGTGCTTGAAATATCTGTTCCACAGAGTTGCTTTAGCACCTTTTCAACTTTGCGCGTGGAAACCCCATGCACATACATTTCAGCGACAGCCAGCTTAAGTGCTCTATCAGAGCGTACACCTCGCTCTAAGACTGATGAATAGAAGGCTTCATTGGAGTCTCTAACCTGCGGTATCTGTAGCTCAAGCTGACCTTGACCTGTGTTAATTAGTGACTGACAGAAAACCCGCAAAGCCTTTTATTTTCAATGTTTCGGGGCGAACTGGTCACATGAAGATTTTCAAAAAACAGCACTAAATACTCGTTTTCCAGCTATTTACAGCTTATTTTCGATATAATGCCTTAATCTTCGATGATTTTTCGCCACAGCATGGTAACTCTTCACTGGAAAGCAAGAATGACAAGACTAGCCCAAAATCCACAAATGCAAATTGGCCAAGTAGATATTTCTAAAATTCAAATCAGCTCTAAATCACGGGATGACATTCCAAAATTATTAAAAGGGCTACAGTTTATTTATAGTACACCCTCTGTACGGAAGGAGATTTTCGAACTACTAGAGGCTCGGATTGCACCTGAGGTTGACAAGAATAATGGACGCCCTGGTATGGAATTATGGAAAATATTGGTCATGGGAGTACTCCGCCTGAGTCTAAATTGTGATTATGATCGACTGCATGAACTTGTGAATCAACATAAAACCATTCGTGAAATGCTAGGGCATGCTGATTTTTTCGATAAAATAGAGTATCAGCTGCAAACAATTAAAGACAATGTCTCGCTACTCACTCCCGAGTTGTTAGATGAGATTAATCAAGTTGTTGTGAAAGCTGGTCATTCATTGTTAAAAAAAAGTGAGCCTCTGCGAGGCCGTTGCGATTCCTTTGTGGTTGAAACAGACGTACATTTTCCAACAGACATAAGCTTACTGTTTGACGCAATGCGCAAAATAATTCAGCAGGTGGCCAAGCTGTGTGAACACAGCGGATTGAGTGACTGGCGTCAATATCGATATAACATCAAGCATCTGAAACGGCTCATGCGAATAGCTCAACTAAAAAAGCGCAGTAAGAGCAAGCAAGCAGATCAACAAAACAAAAAGGACAAGGCAATCAAGGATGCTCATCAGGAGTATCTCAATATTGCGCAAAAATATTTAGATAAAGCACATGCCTCAATAAACGCTATCCAGAAAGCCGATCTACTGAAGCCGCAAGATGCGCCACTGGTTGAAAGTATAGAAATGTTCACGGTTCATGCAGATCGCCAAGTTGATCAAATTAAACGCCGAATATTATTGGATGAAAAGATCCCGCATGAAGAAAAAGTCTTTTCTGTCTTTCAGCCACATACTGAATGGATTGTAAAAGGAAAGGCTGGTGTACCAGTCGAATTAGGAATGAAAGTCTGTGTCTTGGAGGATCAACACCAATTTATATTGCATCATCGTGTGATGGAGAATGAGACTGATGACAAGGTCGCCGTATCTATGGTTCAAGAGACCCAACAAAAGTTCCCAGAGTTAAACACATGTAGTTTTGATAAGGGCTTTCATTCAAAAGAAAATCAATCTGCGTTAGCAGATATTTTGGAAGTTGTTGCATTGCCGAGAAAAGGTCGACTCTCAAAGGAAGCACAGGAAATTGAAAAGTCAGACTCGTTTGTGAAAGCGAAACAAAAGCATTCTGCGGTAGAATCCAGTATTAATGCTCTTGAAGTTCATGGGTTGGATCAATGCCTAGATCACGGCATTGATGGCTTTAAGAGTTATGTTGGCTTAGCGATTGTTGGAAAAAACATAGATCGTATCGGAAGTCTTATACAAAGAGCTGAGCAAAGGAAAGCAGCGCGACTAAAAAAACGCATTCGAGGTCGCAGCCCACCGTTAGCTGCCTAGTCAGCCTCAGAATATCCCATTGTATTCCAGAAAGCAGGATGCTTTTTTTCGTATCAAAACAGCGAGATTTCATTTTTTTGTACGCGGCCAGGGCTTAACATGCTATTTTTATTATGATCTCGCGCGGATATAAAAAAATGAAAGTGTAATAAAACAACAAAGACTAAGAATTAGTAGGTTTTCTGTCAGTCACTAATTAACCTTGGTTTAAAGCCGTTCGCATATCCGTTTCTATCGCCAGTTCGCTCATAAGGACTGGCATTTAAATGGCGCTCCCTTTCTATTAACATAGCCTCATTCATCAACCTGGAGACAAGCTTAGGTAAAGCTTCAAACCCCTCCATCGCTAAAACATGTATGGCTTCTTCGATTAAGTTCTCATTTTTATAGCAGCTCATTGTCATTCCTCTTTTTTGGTTAAGTTTACCTTAAAAGGAATTTCTAATCTGACTGAGTCGCCTGCTTATTTTCAGCAAGTCAATGGAATTTACAGAAAGGATGGCGCACTAGCTGCTTGACTGTTACGTCTATCTTTATTTAGGGGAATTGAGCTAGTTTTATCTCATAATAAACAAGGTTTTTAGTAACCTATCAAGGTAAAATAACTTGATATAAAAACTATAGTGAAATTAGTCATGCGCAGAATCATAAAAGCGATGGCTCTATGATAATTCCCGTGGTTGAGTTTATCCTTTATTAATAGCATAAAGCCTTCCTTTCCAAATTATTCAGGTATAGAATTTTCTCTCCATTTTAGCTCATAATAAGGACATTACCTATGCCGACCATTGACATCCAGTTTAATATTCCCTTCTTCCGTATCGATAAAGTTGAAGAAACTGATACAGCAATTTTTATTTACGGGCAGACAGAAGAAACATCCGTTGGTTGTCATATTTGCGGTAAAGAAACCGCACGTTTTCACGGTTACGACAAAGAACGCAAGGTTAGGCATCTTCCTATTATGAACAAGCAGACCTATCTAATTTATCAGCCTAAGCGATATATCTGTTTTGAACATGGCTGCCATTGCCCAACGACTACTGCAACACCGGATTTTCATTCAAGTGATAGTCAATTTAGTTATGAACTAGAATTATATTTACGCGCGAATTAGTTAACAGCACAGTAAAAGATGTAGCATTGAAAAATGACACAACAGAGAAGAAGATCGAAGGAATAATTAATCGCCATATCTCACCTAAGATTAATTGGTCGCAATTTAAATTTCTAGGTGATTTAGGGATTGATGAGATTAGTTTAGAAAAAGGAAAAGGCGCCTATATGACAATTATTACAGCCAGGATTAATGGTAAAGTTAGAATACTTTCAATCATTAAAGGTCGAAAAAAGCGTGATATAAAGCATTTTCTGCTTTCGATTCCTATAAAGCTTAGAAAGACAGTTGTGTCAGTTTGTACTGACATGTATAAGGGTTATGTTAACGCTGCCAGAGAGGTTTTTACTCCAATGCAGGTTATTGTTGACCGTTATCATGTTGCTAAACTGTATCGGCGAGCATTAGACAAGATGCGTCAAAAGGTGCTAGCCGATTTAAAAAAGGAGCTACCTCCTCATGAGTATGATAAAGTTAAAAACCTAACTAATCTGCTCAGGGGACATAAAGAGTTTTTTACCAAAGAAGAAAATGAAAAGCTGAATACATTATTCTCCTACTCCTTTGAGTTAACAGAGTCATACCGAATGGCAAGAAAGCTAACGAGCATTTTTAATAAGGAGCAATCAATAAAATCTGGTACTAAAAGTATTGATGCCTGGATTCAGGAGGTTCAAAGTAAAAAGATTAATTGCTTTAAAAAATTCATAAAAACTCTTAAAGCCTTCAAAGTGGAAATCTGTAATTATTTTTCAGAGGGAAAGAATAGTGGGTTTGTTGAAGGATTTAATAATAAGATTAAAGTTTTGAAGCGTAGATGCTATGGGATTTTTGACCCAAAAACACTATTCAAAAGACTGTATATTGATATTAATGGATATGAGCTTTACTCTATAAATATAGGGTAAAACGCACCACGGGAAACCTCATAGAGCCGAATAATATCACCGTTCGCGCCATACTGTTCTAAAACATCAAACACACGATAGCCGATATCAGCCACCTGCTCACAAAGCTCGAACTGTGTACTTGAGGGTAACGGAAAGCCTAGTAACTCTTGGAACTTTTCTTGATATTAAGGAATTTCAATGTGTCAATTGGTAAAAATACCACCAATTAAAATGAGTAATTTTAGCACAGGTATTTTTTATAAAATCGATTTAGTGGTGGGGCAGGGTTAGTTATGACAAACAATAGCCAAAACTAGCTGTTATTTGTTGTTTTGGACGGACTACCCCCCTAGGAAGTTATTAGATTTTTTTCAGTAAGGCGAGTTCACGATGCTTTGATAGCAATTTGTAACGGTTAGGTTGTCTATACCAGCAGTTAGCTAAAAACATTTGGCTACCGCATAGAACACATTCATAGGGGTCAATGTTAAAATTATTTTGCATTAAGGTGCGGTAATTGACCTGGGGTGTGTTTGGATCAGTTTCACCTAATAGGAGTCTGACTTTGGGTAGCATCTCACCTCGCACCCGGTTAGCAAGAAACCCATAATAACGCACCATACGAAAGCCAACATCAGGAATGTGTTGAATAAATCGAGCAATAAACTCTTCCGCGGTTAATTTAAATTGCTTGTAGGTTTTAGAGACGTGATCAAGATAATTAAAACTGAGGCTGCTCCCATCAAAGTTTTTAATTTTTGACTCAGCAATAGGAGGACGTTTGGTGTATCGACCTAAGTATTTAACGTTTTGTTTGTGATTCTTTGAGGGCTTTGCGCAATGTACTACCCATCGTTTTTGGTAAAGCTGATCAAGCAGTTGATTAAAGTTGAAAGTGTGGTTCAGTGTAGAGGCTAACTGATTTGGCAGAATAAGCCCTTTGTCCTGGTGGTGGTTTCTAAAAAGGTTAATGACCTCATAACGCCACATGGACATTAGTGTAGGTTGATGGAAGTAGAGGCTTTTCCATTGTGTTAACTCTTTGTTGATACCACCCAGAGTGATTGACGCATGAAGATGCACATTGCGCTTTAGATCTCTGCCAAAGGTGTGAAGCGCGATAAATACACCGGGTTTAACCCTCTTGTTTTTAGCAAGCTTGAGTAACACCTTTGCTGCTAATGGTGGGAGTAAATTAAGAAGCTCTCTGTTTGTCCAAAAGCAGTCCCAAAGAGTAGAGGGCATGGTGAATGTGATGTGTTGCCATGTAGTGTTGGGTAAGATTGCCATCTGTTGTTGTATCCATACTTCTGTGGCTTTTTTACCACACGATGAACAGCTTTTAGCTTTGCAGGTATGGCGGATGTATTTGACGTGTGAACAGTTTGGATTACTGCAATGATACTCTTTATGGCCACGCATAGGATGTTTGCAGCTAAGCAGCTTAACAATGCCAATGACAATAGCTTCTCTGATTTTATCTTTGTACTTGGTGTGAAAGTTCCACCAGTTCTGATTGGTTACCAAGATTTGTTTGATACTAAAGCGTTTCATTATTCATAGAGTAAAATGAGAAGCGCGTATAGTAGGTGAGTTATTGCTCAGCTACCTGAAGCAATTTCTATAGCAGGTGTGTTATTTTTATTCGTTATTATTCCATGGGCAGGTTTGACTAGTTTGAGACTTAATAATACTCGTGGCTTTGTAAAGACTAAACTCTTAGAGGCTTAGAAAGTTGCCGGCGAAGCCGGCCTGACTTGACGGTAAAAAGGCACGCCAATGTAATACTTTTGCAAGCACAGCATTGCTTTAAACTTAGCGTCATACTTTGGTTGCTTCCTAACATCCGTGGGTAACTGGGCAGTGATAATAAGCCCACACAAGGCGCAGCGAAGCTTTTCCAAATGATACCGTGTTGCCGTGCCTAATGAGTTGCCAGTTATACGAATAACTACACCGGCTTTTTTAACCTTATACAGTTTCCCACCACATCCTCCAGGACAGGCATCGCCACATGCATGGTCAGCAACAGGTTCTGTCGAAAAATTTACACCTAGATGAGGTAGCCTATTTTTGGGCGCAACTAGTCTGCGAGCGTGTAGAACTGCTGCCAGGCTGGCATCATGCTATTGCCTCGCATCTGCCCTTTTTTTAGCATATGGCATAACTCAATACCAGCTATTGTTGCCTTAGCTGAATTGAACTTTTTAAAACCCAGTGTATATTTCGTGATACGCTTTATCGATCGATGGTCTTGTTCGACCAGATTATTGAGGTATTTAATGCGCCTAACCTCGACCATCGCAAACCAGAATCCAGATAAAAATAATAAGGTATTGAGTCTTTCCAACGCTGCTGTATTTGCACCACTTTTATCAATGTTAACCTTTTTGGGTAACCCGCTTGATCCAATCGCTTTATTAAAAAAAGCTAGAACTGCCTTACGATCACGCTTCTCTGACAGCATAAAATCAACGGTGTTACCGTACTTATCAACTGCACGATAAAGATAAACTTGCTTGCCATTGACCTTAATATAAGTCTCATCCATCTTCCAACTATCAGCAAGTTTGCGCTTGCTTTTACGAAACTCTTACTCAAGCTGGGGCGCATAGCGAACCACCCATTTTTGTACTGTAGAGTGATCAACGCTAACACCACGTTCTTCCATGAGCTCTTCAATATTTCGGTAACTTAATGGGTACGCAAGCTTCCAGCGTACTGCTGTTAAAATAATCTCTTTGGGGAAATGTCTTCCTTTAAAACTAATCGCCATAATAACTCCATTATTATTCAATGCTAAATTTGGTCGGTATTATATCAAATAACCATTAATTTGCGACAAAACCAGAAATAATCCCCATACCCTTTCTGTTACTCTAAATAAACAGATAATTTCTATAAGTTATTCTAAACGCATTATTTGGATTAAATGAGAATGATAAATATGCAAGTTAGAGTTACTTACCTGTCCGATCAAAAAAAACAACCAGAGCGTGTCGAACAATGCAATTGGAATAGTATTACAAAAAAAGAACATATAAAGAAAATTGAAATCATAGATGAGATCACGAGCCTGGGTGATGGGGCGTTTTATGGCTGCAGCAGTTTGCAATCCATTACGCTGCCCAATAGCGTCACGAGTCTGGGTTTAAGGGCGTTTTATGGCTGCAGCAGTTTGAAATCCATTACGCTGCCCAATAGCGTCACGAGTCTGGGTTTAAGGGCGTTTTATGGCTGCAGCAGTTTGAAATCCATTACGCTGCCCAATAGCGTCACGAGTCTGGGTTATTGGGCGTTTTATGGCTGCAGCAGTTTGCAATCCATTACGCTGCCCAATAGCGTCACGAGTCTGGGTCATGGGGCGTTTGAAGGCTGCAGCAGTTTGCAATCCATTACGCTGCCCAATAGCGTCACGAGTCTGGGTTCTTGGGCGTTTTCTGGCTGCAGCAGTTTGCAATCCATTACGCTGCCCAATAGCGTCACGAGTCTGGGTTCTTGGGCGTTTTCTGGCTGCAGCAGTTTGCAATCCATTACGCTGCCCAATAGCGTCACGAGTCTGGGTTCTTGGGCGTTTAAAGGCTGCAGTGCATTGGCGCTCATAGTTGCTCCAGACGCGCTTATTTCAGATCTTGAAAATCAGATTCACCAGACTGATGGATCTTCTTTAATAATCTCACAGAATAATCACAAAAAACTTGATGATTATTTATTAACCTCACTTAATGTTTCTCATGGTTTAGATGATCCAAACAAAAAGCTACGAAATAAGTCACTAGTCGATTCAATGAACTTTGAGGATAAGGTATTCTGCTATAGAGCTTTTATTTTAAAGGAGGCTCACTATCAGCAAAACGTATTTACTGAAGTAGCTCAGAGTAGATCTGAAGAAATCCACCAATTTGCAAAAACCTATTTAATGAAGGATCAAGCTGAAACATCATCACTTTACAGCCTATGTAAATATCTGAATATAGGTCAGCTTTCCGCGATACGAGATGTCAGATTAAATAAGGATTTATTTGAGGCAATGCCGACGAAGATAGTTGACTCAATTATCATGGAAGCAATAGCATTAATTGAGGATGATGAACCCAGAAAAAGCGCTTATCTAAAAACGCTTTTTCAGAGTTCTAGCGGCTTAGATTATTTGCGAACAGCTGTTAACAAATCAACCTATAAAAATCCAATTTTATTGGATGCTTTATTGGATCAGCGAAGACCAGATCTATCCTGTCGTAAGAGCAGATATGAGCATACCACTAGTGCAGAAATAGTCGTTGAGCTTATAGATTCGCTTCAAGAACAAGTGCAGATAGAACAACCAGGCTCTATCTCCAATAATAATAGCGCTTTATTTGCCCAAGGTAATAGATTGAAAAAGAACGTGGTTGAACCAGAACAGTCGTCAATGAACAGGCATTTTTTAAGCATAACTTAATTAGCTGCACTATTTCTACACATTGCCCCATAAATTCCTTTATCGTAGCTGACACTTAACCCGATTTAGACACCCTGCTTTAACTCTAAAACATTACGTGTCACGGATGATGCGTCACAGGTGTTTTTTTACGATCAGGATTTTAATGTTATTTTTCAGGGGGTTGTGTACGTTATTAGCAAGTAAGTAATCACTTGTTAGTGTCATCTTTAATAATATAAATACTTTACGTAATTTATTTACTTTATGCTTATATACTGTCTTTCGGTGGTCTGCCCATAGGCATTTTTTCTAATGATGTGGCAAGGTTCTTTAGCTCATCACTGGAAAGCTGCAATAAAGCCATAAAGCCCAGTCTTACAACCTCGCTTTCAGCAAGAACTAGCTTCCAATCAAGTGCTTTATCCTTAATCTCATTAATTAATCCAACCTCGTTTTCTGGAATTGAAAAGGTTTTTCTAACAACTCTTAGAGTTTTAGAGGGTAATGCTGGCGTACTTCCTTCATCTATACCCAAAGCCTTATCCGCCTGATTAAAACGAGAAGGAGCCTCCTGCTCTACCAATTCCTTCTTTCTAGGTGCTATCTTATTTTTAAACTCAGTAAGGTCATATTTACCCATCTACGCTTCTTCCTTTTCTTGGATTTGAGATTCTAATAGTGGCTTTTTAAGAAATTCAATAAGTTCATTAGTGAATGACTCCACCTCATCAATGGCGGACTTTGCTTTGCTTTTTAATGTATGAACTGTAGACCCTGTTAAAAATGTTTCAGGGTAATACGTTCTTTTATGAAGTCTAGTTACAGCCTGAGGCATATTAAACTCAGGCAGTAAGTCTAACACCTCATTTGTAAGATTAGTTTGTGCCTCAACTCGATTAAGCACTAATAAACTTCGGAGATCAGGATTCATTACTTGGGCATCCTCAATTGTATCTCGAATCCTAACCGCAGCAGACATGTTTAGTCCATCTGGTATAAATGGTACTAATGCCAGATCAGCGACCAAAAGTGCGCTTTTTGATATAGGCGAATCTGCTGCTGGCGGACAGTCTACAAAAATATATTCATAGTCGTTATAGTATTTTTTGATCTCCTGATGAATTTTTCGCCCCGCTGCTGCTAAGTTAAAAACCCTAGCTGGAAAAGGTAATCCTTCTGGAGCCATTGATGCCCATTCAACAGCTGAGTTTTGATCATCGCCATCTATTATTAAAACTTTTTTATTGCGTAACGCTAATGTTCCACCGGACTGCATAGTTACTGTTGTTTTCCCTGAACCGCCCTTTTGATTCACTACAGCAATTATTTTAGCACTCATTATCAACCTCCCTATGTAAAATGGATTGCTTTTTACTTTACTATAAGTATTTATAGTTTGTAAAGTTAATACTTTAAATAAAGTTATTACTTTATTTATTTTATTTTTTAGCTTAATCTAGACCAAATTAAGCCTACTACTCAAATTATGCTAGAGAGGTTCGCATGTTAAAAAAAAGGAATGAAGACGAGAAGCTAGAGGAGTCTGTTATTGATAATAAGATATCCAAACTAATTTCTGAATCAATAGCCTTGGATGGTAGTGATATGGCAAATATTAACTCATCTCAGGATATAGGGTATATGGCGCGCGCATTAGTTCAGGCTTGTATGCCACATTCAAAACCAAATGAATTCTGCTTCAAAAGAAAAAACGGTAATTATTCGTTAATCATAACTTCAAACCCAGAGATAGGTCTACCATACGGCTCTATTCCTAGATTAATTATGATCTGGATTACTACGGAAGTAGTGAAAAAGAAAAGCAGGGAATTATTGTTGGGTAAAAGTTTGAGCTCATTTATGCAGCAGCTAAACATACCAAGGACAGGAGCTTACATAGAGCGTTTTAAGGAGCAAACAAAACGTCTTTTTTCATGTTCTATTTCATGCACTTATGATGATGGAGAAAATTGGAAAATTGAAAATGTTAGTACTAGACCTTCTGCGTAACTAAGGGCAGTTCTAGAAACTAGCTAAAATTTGCTTATAATTGCCTGATTAATAATCATTCATGGAAAGGCATATGCTATTAAGCTATCAGCAACTCAGTAACCGCCCGCGTATTTTTAAAAAGTTAACTGGTTTGACCCTTGATGATTTTGAAACGATACACCAACAAGTGAAGTCATCACTTGATGATGAGTTTAGTAAGCTGGGAAGGCGCCCGAAACTCACCACGCACCATGATCGCCTTTTGCTTCTCATGATGTACTATCGCACTTATGTAACACATGAATTCTTAGGTTACTTTGTTGGTTTGGATGACAGTAATGTCTGCCGCTTATTTAAACGCTTAGAACCCTTAGTGGCCAAGCATATTCATATTAAAAAAGACAGAACCCTAACAGAAGATGCGGTTTGCGCTATATTAATGGATGTAACGGAGCAGCCTATTCAGCGCCCCAAAAAGAAGAAGCCACGTAAAGATTATTATTCTGGTAAAAAGAAAAGACATACTCAAAAGGTGGAGATAGCAATGAGTACATCCGGAAAAATAATCAACGTCTCTCAAACAATGCCTGGGAGGGTTCATGATATTAAGATCCGACAACGTGGCAGCCCACTGCCACCAGCAGAAAAATATGCTGATCTAGGATACCAAGGAATTCAACATACTGACCCCTTGGTTAACTTACCTCATAAAAAGCCCAAAGGCGGCAAATTAACTACTCAACAAAAAGAGGATAACCGTAATCACAGCAAGATCCGTATTAGGGTTGAACATCAATTCTCAAAATTTAAAAAATTCCGCATTCTTGGGGAGGTGTATAGGAATTTTCGCAGAAAACACAATATGAGATTTAATATTATTGCTGGGATTCTCAATCTTCAAGCCGGATTCTAAAACTACAAACGAGCATAAGCTCGCCCAGTATTTAGTTTCGCAGAAGGTCTACTGTTAAAAGAGCTAGTTTAACGTGGGCTCCTAAACAAAATAATGACAGTAAAACTAAAGAATCAGTATTATTATTAGATCAAGATTTTTTTGAAGAGATATTAAGTAAACCAGTCCCTATTGACTTAGAAGTAGTGCAAAAATTAAAGAATTCCAGTTTGGCGTTAGATATTTACTGTTGGTTAACCTATCGAATGAGTTATTTAAGAAAAATGACTCCCATTCCTTGGGAATCTCTACATAGCCAATTCGGGTCTAATTATAGTCAAGATAAATCTGGCAAGTATGCTTTTAAAAAAAAATTCAGTGAACAAATGGTTAAAATATTCGCATTATATCCTGACGCCAGGGTCGAGAAAAATAATAATGGATTAATATTATATCCATCTAAAACGCATATAAAAAAAAGAATAGAGTAGGGTAGGGTAGGTTAAAGTTGTTAATCGTACTTTTGGTCGACTTTTCTTGAATTTCATACCATGTAATCGCATATTTAAGAAGCGCTTAATACTATTATTAATGTAAATACTTTACGTAAATTATTTTTTATTCATTTCCTCGCTGACTTTTTTTGACTCTTTAAACCGTATTACTTTTTTTTCTGGAATTTCTAGCTTTTCGCCAGTGTTTGGGTTGACTCCAACTCTTGGCTTTCTAGTTTTAAGCTCAAACCTGCCTAGCTCAGGCAAAACAACCTTATTATCATTGGTTAACAAGGACTGTTTGAGAGTTTCAACAAATACCTTATACACACCAAGTGCTACTTCTTTGCTAAAATTACCAGTTTCTGATAGATGATTAATAAAATCGCTTTTATTCATTTTAGAGTTAACCCAATCAATTAAGCTCCTGATTTTACCAAAGGTTAGATTTCTATTAAATAATAATAGTATTTATAATAACAACTTTATTAACTTTATGTACTTTAAGTAAAGTATTTATATTATTTGTTAGTTTAAAATGTGCATATCCTTGTTTATAACAGGCTTTATCCACGTACTTTTGGTCGACTATATCAGGAAGTATTTACGTACTTTTGGTCGACTACATGCGTACCTTTGGTCGACCAAGTCTCTCTATCTATTTGAAAAAAAAGGACTTTTAGCTCCCCCCTGTATTTAACCTATAAATAATTACCTATAGTTATTTAATGTAATCTGTGGAAAACATTTGTTTTCCACAGATTACATTAAACAAAAACAAGTTTTTTTAGTAATGCTAGTGCGCCATCCTTTCTGTAAATTCCATTGACTTGCTGAAAATAAGCAGGCGACTCAGTCAGATTAGAAATTCCTTTTAAGGTAAACTTAACCAAAAAAGAGGAATGACAATGAGCTGCTATAAAAATGAGAACTTAATCGAAGAAGCCATACATGTTTTAGCGATGGAGGGGTTTGAAGCTTTACCTAAGCTTGTCTCCAGGTTGATGAATGAGGCTATGTTAATAGAAAGGGAGCGCCATTTAAATGCCAGTCCTTATGAGCGAACTGGCGATAGAAACGGATATGCGAACGGCTTTAAACCAAGGTTAATTAACACAGGTCAAGGTCAGCTTGAGCTACAGATACCGCAGGTTAGAGACTCCAATGAAGCCTTCTATCCATCAGTCTTAGAGCGAGGTGTACGCTCTGATAGAGCACTTAAGCTGGCTGTCGCTGAAATGTATGTGCATGGGGTTTCCACGCGCAAAGTTGAAAAGGTGCTAAAGCAACTCTGTGGAACAGATATTTCAAGCACAGAGGTAAGCCGTTGCGCTAAATTGTTGGATGAAGATTTAAAGAAATGGCGAAATAAGCCGTTAGGAAAGATAAAATATCTTTGGCTAGATGCACGTTATGAGAAGGTGCGCACTAGCGGCACAGTACAAGACTGTGCGGTATTGATAGCCTATGGCTTTGATGAATCAACCGGCAAGAGAACAGTGCTAGGTGTTTCTGTTGCGTTATCAGAGGCTGAGGTACATTGGCGTGATTTTCTTCAGCAGTTGGTTGAGCGAGGTATACATGGTATTGAGTTGATTACTAGCGACGCTCATACTGGCCTAAAAGCCGCTAGAAGAGCTGTATTCCCCAGTGTTCCTTGGCAACGCTGCCAATTTCATTTGCAGCAAAATGCTCAGGCTCACATACCAAAGCGCTCAATGAAGGAACCAGTAGCTGAGGAGATTACAGCTATATTTAATGCCTTAAACATTCATGAGTCGGAAAGACTATTGGCTATGGCGGTAGATAAATATCAGCAAACAGCACCAGAGCTTTCTTCTTGGTTGGAAGTGAATATACCGGAGGGCTTAGTAGTGATGAACTTTGACAGGCCGCATCAAAAAAGATTAAGAACCAGTAACATAGCTGAGCGCGTAAACAGAGAGGTAAAAAGAAGGACGCATACAGTTGGAATTTTCCCTAATACTGAATCGTGCCTAAGGCTCGTATCAGCTGTTTTAGTGGAAATTGATGACCAGTGGAGCGGATCACCTAGATACTTAAGTTGAAGTGAATAATAAGGCTTCATAGGGTTTTAGGATAGATCATTCTTGTTCTTATTAACGAGATATAATTGCTATTACCTAAAAGTTAATAATTTATTTTGAGAGGAGAAAAATTTGAGGTATAAATAATTTTTTAGATTGATTAGCATAATTAATTTAAGATATTATGCGATGAGACAGGTACAATAGAGTGCCATTTAGAATTTTAAAGGTTTTTCTAAGTACTGAAGTTGGTTTTTACAGACAAAATAACGCTCTATCTTAGTAATTTAAAGAATTAAAACAATTGATGTAGCAACAAAAGTAAAATTTGTTAATTTTTCAAGGTAAATATCTTTGTAATGTTCGCTATTTTCAGTCTGTAAGGTATATCCTGTATTATTAAATATTAGTTTGCGAAAAACAGGCTCATTGCTATTAGGTAATAAAGTCAATACATACTTTTTATTAACGGCTTTTAACGAAGGATCAACAGTAACTATTGATCCTTCGTTAAATTTAGGAAACATAGATTGGTCTCGTAATCTAAAGCAGAATGTTTGATTGCTTAAATCAATCGAAGCAGTACTCCATTCAATGATTTCATTATTAGCAATTAATTCGTCAACATTCATGGTAGAAGTTATTTGATCCCATGTCAGTACAGGTACTAATTGTTGAGTGGAGAATAAACTTTGCTCAGGTGACTCATTGGTAAAAATTGAACCCGATCCAGTAGATAGCCAATCAAGATTAACATTTAAAACAGAAGCAATATCATAAATGTATTTTGATTTATTAATAGGCTTGCTGCATAAATACTGGACAGCTTGTTTACTTATATTGATTTCTTTGGCTAATTGAGTTTGGGTCATGCCAGTAATTTCTAGAGCATATAATATACGTTCAGAAAGAGTTTGAAGTTTATTATTCATAACTGTAGCCATTAATTGTCTTTTAATATTTAGATAAAAACAGATTCTAATTTTATTTTACCTCAAATGTAAAACCCTCAATCAAAAACACCAATAAATAACAGACAAAGTAGATTGTCTATTGACAAGAAATCTTGTCATTGTAATATGCTTATTAATTATTCTTTCTTTTTATTTAAATAGCTGTAGAATTTGTGAGGTAATTATGACTGCTATTTCTATATCAAATAAAACTAATCCTATCTTTAAAGTGGCTGGTGATCATCTATTTAACTTCATTTCCTCTTTGACAGAGCCAGCTCACATTAAGACCATAAAAGATGGCAAGTATATTTTTAGTAATGAGAGTAATTTAGAAATATATGGGTTGAGTAATGTCAATGATATAACTGAGAACTACCCAAAATTGTTATCTCCCTACCTGAACTGAATTCGATAATTCTTTTTGTTCTTCTTGAGAAACACTATTTTCTTTAAAAAATTGCTCTACTAAGTGATACGTTAGAAGTTTTCTAATACCCTTCGCAATAAAGTGTCGTGTCACCTTGCCCTTACCATCTCCTAATTTAGCTAGCATAATTGCGTAATCGTCATAAGCTTTTTCCTTACCTATCTCATACAAATATGAGGCCACATAAAAACATACAGCCAGTAGATTTTGTATCCCTTTAAAATTTTTTATCTGCATATTTTCCCAGCCTAGTCCTTCCTTGAGAAATTTAAAAACATATTCAATTTTCGCACGAGATAGATAGGCTATGTATACCTCATACGCCTCATCAAAAGTCGTTACTTTTTTATTAGTTAATAGCAGCATGTCATTCTTAAAAATTCTCCTACCATCTCTGCCTGTAATTTGGATTTTAATTGCATTGATGTTCTCAAACTCTCCAAAATAAATAGTTATTTTTCCGTCTTGTACGCAATTCTTTCCAACTGTTAACTTTTGGAATTGCTTTTCGCCTTGAGCATCAAAATCAGCGTTAATCAGCTTAAGCTTTTTACCATCATCACCTCTACCTTCTATTGTTCTTGTTATTTTTGAGCGAATAATAAAGTCTTGATCTAGGTTTGTATCAATTAGTGAGAGATAGTCATTATCATCAAACTCTCTATCTAGAATATGGGTAATGGTTGCATCTTCATTCTTTGATTTTAGGCAGATTCCTATTTTTTCTATTTCACGAATAGACAGCAGCTTTTTATTAAAGTAATCACCAGATTCATAAAGACTCTTGGCCTCTTTATCTCCCTCAAATGGCTTTCCAGCCTCTATTTTCTTAATATGCTCAGCTTTTAAAAACTTAGGGTCTTTATTGCTGTAGCTTACATGCGATAGTAGATGCACAGCCTTATCACCAGGTACTAATGCAACTGCGTTATGCGTGCTGTAACCATTGATAATATCCCCGTCCAGACTCCTTACTTTACCTAGATTTTCAGTTTGCTTGCTATGTGGCTTTCTAATATCAGAAGGATCATGAAGAACATCAATTTTACTGGCGTGTGAAAGTTTTTCACAGCTCTGTTCTAGCAATACATCATTTGTTTTTATTGGATCTAAATCGGTGCTTTTATTTTCACCGGTAAGTGTACGAATCATCTTTTTATACTCATTGTTATCTTTTGATGAACTGAACAACTTACAACTACCTTCAGTTAATAGCTTTCCTACAATCGTCGATAGATTTTTTTAAAACAACTTTCCCAGTTAATTTTGAAAAAAGAGGGGCAGCGTAATCGGCGAAGTTTAACATTTATACTCATCTCGTTAGTCTTGTTAAAAAGACAAAGCATAGTCATTTTTACACAATATTTCAGCATTATTTTGCTGATTTAAATTTTGGGTAGTTTTCAGGATATAATTAACGCCACTGTTTATGACCTTGATGGATTTATGAGGCCGTATTGGGGTTTATTATTTGCTCAACACATTGCACGGCTTGATAGAGAAGTAGAGAGTAAAAAAATAACTATCACTGATGTAAATAGAATCTTTTTAGACAAAATAGGACACATACATATCCAGGATATGACTAAATTACCCGTTATGGATAGTAAAAATAGGGTGACATCAATCTTAACTCTTAGCTGTGATAAAACTAATAAAGCAAGCCTATTTGAATTACTTAGTTTATATAAATCAGCTTATAAAAAAAAATCAAACGCTATAAATAACTTCTCATCATACTTAGGCGTAAATAGTTGTTTTAATGATTCTTTGACTGAAAAAGAGATTATCTGCTTGCTATGTATGAGGCAGGATAAGTGTTACAAAAGTGTCGCTAATGAAATGAATGTTAGCACCAAGACTGTTGAAACACATATTTCAAATATGATAAGCAAATCAAAAAAGAGAAATCTTTCAGAGCCTCTAACTATCTTAAGAAGTCACTAAATTTTATGGCTATTAATTTTGGAAAACCAAGCAACCTAGTGCAAGTCGGTTTTTTTGGGAATATATTAGAGTGGTATGATTTTTCTATTTATGCCTACTTAGCACTTACAATAGGACAACTTTTCTTTTCAGACAGTAATAAGCATACAGCACTTATTAAAGCATTTTCATTATTCGCAGTGAGCTACTTAGTTAGACCTATCGGCAGTTTATTTTTTGGTTTTCTTGCTGATAAAAAAGGTCGTAGTTTAGCTATGAAGGCTTCATTAATAATGATGGCATTACCAACAGCTCTGATTGCAATAATCCCGACTTATAAACAAGCTGGAGTGCTGGCTACAATTCTACTTATCATCTTAAGAATTTTTCAAGGATTTGCTGCTGGTGGTGAGTTGCCAATATCTAACTGCTACATTTATGAATCTTCACCTAAAGAAAGAAGAGTGTTCTATTGTAGCTTTATCGCTGCTAGCTCAATGCTTGGTGTGCTACTTGGCTCATTAGTGGTTTCACTGTTACATATATTCTTCACCAAACAACTTATTCTAGATTGGGCATGGCGTTTACCTTTTTTTATTGGCTTAATCACTGTTTTTTTTGTATACCAGCTTAGGAAAAAAATAAAAGAGCCTTCTACTAAAAGAAATAAAATAAAAAGCACTAAAGAGCATATAATAAATCACAAGTGGCCTTTGATTCAGGTTATCCTGCTTAATATATTTATTTCAATTTCATTTTATTTATTATTTGTTTGGATGCCATCGTACTTACATGTTTATTTGCACATTAGCTCAAGGGAAGCTTTTTTAAGTGCTACAATTTCTCTAATTACACTAATTATATTAACACTAACATTCAGCTATCACTCAGAAAAAATAGGAAGAAGAACTGCTGCTGCAGCTGGTATAATTTTAATTATTATGCTTTCATACCCATTATTCTTTTTTTTAAATACTAAAATGTTTTTAGTTACTACAATGATACAGATATTATTTGCAGTTTTTTTAGGATTGATTGACAGTGTAAATATGGAAATAATGGCGAGCAGGTTTACATCTGAGTTTAGGGGGAGAGGGGTAAGTATTAGTTTTACATTAGCCACCTCTATTTTTGGTGGAATAACACCTGTTGCCTGCAGTTATATAATATTTAAAACAGGGAATAGCATATCCCCTGTTTTACTACTTATTGGTGCTGGGTTAATAGCACTACCTGCAGCCATTAAACTTGATAAATAATCAAATGTCAGATATTTTTTTAGCGTAAATAATAGTGCCACCTAATACTCCTTCAGTGATTCCTTCATATATCTGCGTGTAAGTTTTTAAAGCATTATTAAATGAGTAATCATTAAACCGTTCTAGAACCTCAATTTTATTTTTATGTAAGGCATCAATAAGGTTTTTATACCATAGTTCATATTTATTTGTGATATCTACAGTATTAACAGTTTTCCAGCCTGTTTCTTTTAGCATTTCATTAATCTTTGATAATTTAACAGGAATAAAAGGGGTAATTGATTTACCGCCCATCCTTGTCAAAGGCGTATTTCCGTTATTGCAAGGATCTGAATAATCAAATATAGCTATTATTCCTTTTGTCTTACATAGTTTATTTAGGGTGTTTAATGCTAATAATTGATTTTCAAAAGCATAGAAAACATTAAATAGAGTTAGCACGCTAAATTGTTCTTTAATCAATAAATTAGCTTGAACAACATCACAGGTATAGAAGTTAATGTTTGGGTATTGGGATTTTGCATAGGTTATCGCTTCAGATTCAATGTCAAATCCTGATAGTTTTCCCCAGCCAGATTTTTGAATATACTCTGCTGTACCTCCTAATCCACACCCTACATCTAAAATACCTTGATCTGAATCTTTGCGGAAGTACGACATAACTATATTAATAGCTTCTTCACCGCCAGCGTGTGCATAATCATTATCTCGTAGGTATGAGACGAGTTGTTTGCCTACATATTTACGCAAACTATCTATTTTTCTTTCAGAATATGTTTCGGTATTCAAGATATAGTCCTTAATAATGTATTAATTTTACAAATGTAGTCTAGATATGAGGGCAACTGTGAAATTAAAAAATCAGGGTTTTTCCCTGATTTTTTATATTTGATTAAGCGGTAATCTAACTTCATAACAAAAAAAATAAAGAGCTAAGAAAAGACCACACATGAGGGGCTAACTCATGTGTGGGCTGAAAATGCGGAAAAGTTTTAATGCCAGTAAGCATTGTAAAAACAATAACCACAAGAGTTTAAGTTTATCATTTAGTTTAACTTAACTCATCAACTTATTCCTATTTTCACTCTAAGCAAAAATTAATCAGTTTTAGTGCTAATCACTTTTGAAAGGATTAGTTTTTACAGTTAATTGGAGTGTAAATGAAAAAAAATTATTTTATTGAGAACAGCTTAGTTAAATCTTTCATACTAATTTCATTCATAATGTCTTTAAGTCTATTATCTGCTTGCAAAAGCGGTAGCGGGGACGATAGCAAGGGAACTCCAAAACCAGCTAGTACGAGCTTGGTTGCTAATCCGTCTAATGTATCGCTATCACTCGATAGCACGCATCAGCTTATTATTCAAAATACTGGATCAGCTCAGGCAAAAAATTTACAAGTAAGCCTAAACCCAAAAATTGGCGGCTTAACGTTGAGTGGTGGAGTAGGGCAGTCTAGTCTTTCTGCCGGTGATTCATTGACGTTAACTTTTCGAGCTGACCACACTGTTAACACCGGTGATCAAACTACGTTAGCGATTCGTGCGGATAATGCTAATTCATTGAGTATTCCGGTTGTCATTAAAGCACCCACTTATCAGCTTTCATTGACTGCTAATTCAGATCTAATGGGAGCTGGCGAAACTAAAACGTACCAGCTTAAAAACAACGGTGATCAAACCGCTGAGGGAATGACTTTAGGTGTGTTTACCAAGGATGGCTCACTCGCTACAGGGCAAGCGAGTATTAGCGATAATCAATGTCTCAATAAAGTGCTAAGTAAAAATGAGAGCTGCTCTTTTAAGGTAGTAACTAACGATAGTGATCAATCCACTGATTTGGTTGTTAAAGCGAAAATTAACAGTGAAACCGTTGTTGCTCAATCCTTAAGTGTTGTTCGCCCTGTGTTAAGCATCGTTGTTAGTGATTCTTTGGTTAACTTTCAACAGCAATTACCAAAAGCTTTATTAGTTACTGAACAAGCAGACCAACAAGCACACCGTGTCACTATTATTCCTGGCTTGCATAAGAAACTCTTAATTAAAAACTCCAGTCCGGTTGCCGTGAAGTCATTAGCCATTCAATTACCTGCGATTGCTGGCGTGTCAGAAGATAAGCAAAGCAACTGCCAAACTGGACAAGCGTTAGCACCTTTGAATGGCTGCATAATTATTTTAGATGGCAGTTTACAACATCTGCCAGCAGGGAGTGATGATTTGGTTGTTAAAGGCAGTAATGCGGATTCTGCTAATGAACTTGTTGTTGGTTCTGCTTCATCAGCCAATCTTGTAATGGCGAGCAATTACCACTTAGTGATTAGTCAGGGATTATCACAAACTATTCCACTTGTTGCGCGTAACCTCAGCTCAGAATCCCTTACACATCTTAAACAGTCGGTTTTCCCTGTTGATCAGCAATTAACAGCTAGCAGTCAACAAACCTGCGTGGCAACACTTACTGGTAAAACAAGCTGTGATAATAGTTATGTGTATCAAGCTGCTCAGTCACCAACACCAATGGCTCGCCTCTATTCATTGATCTTTGGCAACACAATTAGTGGGGGGCAGGATAGCTCTGGTGTGTTGGTGGGAGTTAATACATATAAACAATTCTTTTCTACAGTGAATTTAAGTAATCAATTAGCGAGTAACGCCGTTAATCAACTCGTGGTGGCTAACCACATTTATTACGCTGCAACGGATGGCGGTTTATCGATTAGCCACGATAATGGCGCACATTGGTTTAACCGCACGACTGCTGATGGACTCGCTAATGATTTGGTGTGGGCTGTTGATGTTTCAGGGAAACGCTTATTAGCTGCTACGGATTCTGGTTTATCGATTAGCGATGATTCTGGGGAAACATGGAAAACGATCACTACACAAGAAGGACTACCGAGTAATGTTGTTACACAAGTCAATTCGCATAATCAATTCATTGCGGTGGGTACATTAAGAGGTTTATCAATTAGCCGTGATGGTGGCAAAACCTTTCAGGTTGTTAAAGCGTTAGGCACTGAATACGTTAACACGATTCAACTGGTTGGTAATAGTCTGTTTGTTTTAACGAGTTCTGGCTTATGGCGTAGTGATGATTGGGGTGTGAGCTGGTCTCATTGGGGTGTTAAAGAAGGGCTGCCAGCATCATCCATGAATGGCTCGTCTATTACTAATAGCCATTGGTATGTAACCACCGAATCAGCTTTAAGTGTCAGCAGTGATAATGGGGTGAGCTGGCATACAGTTACTTTACCTGTGACTGATTTAACTAAAGTGACGGCTGCTGGTTCATGGGTGTTAGTGGGCAGCAGTCATGGCTTAGCTTTAAGCAATGATTACGGTCAACATTGGACAATACTATCAACAACCCAGGGGTTAGGAAGTAATGAGGTATTAAACGCCACAGTTAATGGCAATCAGTTTTTTGCAGCAACACGCGGTGGTTTGTCAATTAGTCAAAACCTTGGTGCTACTTGGAGTAACTTAACTCGTGGTGCAAGCTTACCGCAAACCGATCTGCGTGACGTCGTGGTCGTTTCGGATGGCACGGTATTGGCAGCAACCGATTTAGGCGTTGGTGTGAGTCGAGATAACGGATTGACTTGGACAATGAAAACCTCATCCGATGGGCTTGCGGGCAATGATGTGCTGGGATTAGCGACTGAGGGAAACACCGTTTACGCTGCGATTAATCAAGGCGCACAGCAAGATGATGGCGGGTTATCGATCTCGACTGACAGTGGTAAGAGGTGGCACTCGGTTGGAAAGCAACAAGGCTTGAGTAGTCGTGCTGTTTCGTCTGTTGCGGTGTCTGGAAAAACGGTTTTAGTGGGTACTGATCATGGGTTAGGCATGAGCCACGATGGTGGCCAACACTTTACTATGCGTAACGTGGGTTTAGGGACTGAGGTTAGTGATGTTTTTATTCACAATAACATGTATTACGTCAGCACGGATTTTGGCGTGGCGATTTCATCTGATGGCAAAAGCTGGCAGCACTTAACCAGTGGATCGGGTTTGGCAGGTGATTACGTGCATAGTTTTCGTGTCGTCAACGGCACTTGGTTTGTTTCAACTGATCAAGGGCTTTCAATTTCGAGTAATCAAGGTCAGTCATGGCAAACGGTAACAATGAACAATGGCCTTGGCTCCAATAACGTCTATCGCGTACAAGCGGTGGGCAAAACCCTTTATGCCAGTACAGAAAACGGTTTGTCGTTTAGTGACGATAATGGCGCATCCTGGAAAACAAAAACACTTAGCGATGGCTTGAGCGGAATGAACATTTCATCAATTGCAGAAAAAAAAGATGGCCTTTATGTGGCTACCGATGAAGGACTGGATTTATCCGGTGTTGAACTTATCAAAAACTAAAAGGAATTGAATTATGTTGGATTTACGGGAAAAAGAAGTAATGCAAGAAAAGGAAACCCTTTACGGTGGTTTCGCAATTACAGCAAGCGTGGGAGAGCTACGTAATGAATGTGAAATGCCATTAGACGAATACAAAATGACAATTCAACGTTTTGTGCAGGATTGTGAGCGGTTTGGTCACGCTATGAAAGATTACCCACCTCACATCACCATTGCGCGTGAGCTGCCCAATGAAAAGCTACTACAAGCGTTGCAATTATTGCCATTAATTACGCCAAGCTTTAAGTTAGGCGAGTTAATTTTGTTACCGGCAAAAAAAGATTACTCATTGCTGGCTATTGAAATTTATTCACCTGCTTTAGAGCAACTGAATCAGGATATCCAAATCGCTTGTGACCATAGTGAGACGTTTGCATTTAAGCCACACATTACGCTGGACTGTATTAAGACTGACAAGCTCCCGATTTTGGAGTGCAAGCTCAAAAATCAGCGTTTTCCGACTTGGTCGGAGCAACGCCGGTTTTCTGCGTCAGGCTATTCGCTATATGACCCACAAGGTATTGAAACAATCATTCATCACTACCCCATGAGCGATAACTAATTTTTTAAACTGCAAGGAGACTGCAAATGAATAAAACATATGACGATTTAGCGGAACTAAAAGCGCAATGGTTGGAAGATCCTATTGGCGATCTTTATAGCGGACTGACAGAAGGATTTGAAGAATATAGAGAGCTTTTGTATTTATTTCAAGAAGCATCAGAGGAATGCTGGAGAATACGGTCACTTATCAAACGACTTGATCAACAGATCGACGCTATTAAAAAAGAAACAGAAATTGATGAACTGATCGCAACAAGGGAGTTAGTTAATAATCAGCTTAATCACTTTTTTCACTCTGCATTTAGTGAATCAGATTCAGTTGATAGTCGCATTAGAAAAAGACTTTTAATTGATTATTGATTCAATCGATAACTAATTTTTTAAACTGCAAGGAGACTGCAAATGAGAAGTAAATTAACAAAGCTATTCAAGCTAAAAAACACCCTTTTAAAATCAGCAAGATTTCGCCGAAGCCTAGCGTCTTTGCTGGTGATCTGCTTAACGCCCTGTTTGGCGTTTGCGAGTGATACTGGCAGCGTGGCAACCATTATCAGCAATGTTTTAACTTATCTCACCGGCTCAGTGGGTACAGCGATTTGTACGCTAGTCATTGTTGGTGCTGGTTTTCTGTGTTTTATTGGAAAAGTACCAAGAACCTACCTTGTGGCTATTGTAATTGGTATTGCCATTATATTTAGCGCGTCAACGATTATGTCGGCGATTACGGGGTTTTAGTATGCAAGAAGACTTAATCCTTTCATTGGTTTTTAAAGGCTTGGCGAAACCAGCACAAATACTGGGCGTTGATTACAACTGTTTTTTTGTGAACTGCTTAATAGTGGTGCTGGTTTTTATGCAAATGAAAAACTTTTTATACGCTTTGCTCATTGTGCCTTTGCATTTGCTTGGCTGGATTCTGTGTAAATTCGATAAGCATATTTATCGGATTATTTGGGTGAAGTGCTTGATTGGTCGAACCGACAATAAAAGCCTGTGGAAATGTCAAAGTTACGAGGTATTTTAAATGGAACTGGAATCATTAAAACTCGCCAAAAATGAAACGCCGGTGAGTAAACACTTACCGATTACGCATTTCAATGAGCCGACAATCTTTGAATGTCGTAATGGTCAGATCGGTTGCACGCTTAAAGTCAAAGGTGTGCCTTTTCATCCGGTCAATAATGATGAGCTGAACCACTACAAGCGGGTTAAACATCATGCGGTCTGTTTGCTCGGTGAAGAGTTTTACATTATTGAGCATACCTTTCGGCGTAAGCTGGATATTCATTTGGACGGTGAGTTTGCCGAACCGTTTACAAAAAAAGTAAACGATACGTACCACAAGCAATTTAAAGACACTCAGCTTTATGCGAATGAGCTGTACATTACGATTCTGTACAAAGGGATTGATTCTGGCCTATTTGGTAAGCTGATCAATGGGTTTCAAACGCTGTTTAATAAAGCGGTTAAGCAAGCACGCGAAGAATACCGGCTTAAAACCATCGGCAAACTAAAAAAAGCCGTGCAGCAATTTAAAGTGACGCTCTCAGGTTTTGGTACACAGCTTTTGGGTGAGCGTGACGAAGAACTCGGTTATTCAGAACTGATGGCGTTTCACGGTGCATTTGTGAATGCACTCGAAATGATTCCGTTTAAAGGCACACCGTTTGCCAGTCCCATTATTCAAGGGGTCGATCAGGCGAAAAAAGCCTTCAACCTCTATCCGCACGGCAATCTTGCCAATTACCTGCCAGCGCACCGCTTGTTTTTTGATAATTACATCGAGTTTAAACGCTCGCATGACCAATCACGCTTTGGTGCGATGCTCTCACTAAAGGAGTACGGCAGTGAGTCATCCTCGATTATGCTTGATGCTTTGCTACATTTAGATTGCGAATTTATCTACACTAATAGCTTTGGGGTTGAGCCGAATGACGTGGGGCAAAAAAAGATTTGTAAGCAAATTATTCGCCTCGAAAACTCCAACGACCCTGCAATTTCACAACTAGAAGAACTCGAAGTATGTCGTGATGATTTAGCGTCTAGCCGTCTCAAGGTTGGCTATCATCACAATACCTTAATGTTACTTGCCGATGACTTAGAGCACTTGCAAGAGCTGGTGAATAAAGCGATTAAAGTGTACAGCGACATTGCTTATGTTTTGGTTCAGGAAACCATTGGCATGGAAGCTGCGTTTTGGGCGCAAATACCGGCGAATCAAAAGTACATTGCCCGCTCCAGTTTAGTGACTTCACAAAACTTTGTGGATTTTTGCCCGCTGCATAATTATCGCACCGGCTATCGGGATGGGAACCATTTAGGCAGCGCGGTGACAATTATTGAAACCCCTTCCAAGTCACCTCTGTTTTTTAATTTTCATTTACAAGGCAGTGGGTCAAGCAACGACTTGACGCCTGGACATACGTTAATTATTGGCGGGAATGGTTCAGGGAAAACCGTTTTGATGGGTTTTATGGACAGTCAAATGAGTCGTTACGGTGGGCGATCATTTTTCTTTGATCGGGATCGCAGCATTGAGATTTACGTGCGAGCATGTGAAGGCACGTACTCCGTCATTAGCCCTAAATATCCTGAGCAATGCCAATTTAACCCGTTTTGGTTAGAGGATAGCCCAACTAATCGCGCTTTCTTAAAAAAATGGATCGGGCAATTAGTGATGCGTGAAGGCGAAACTCAATTGCCCGCAACCATTAATAGTCAATTATGTGATTGTATTGATTATGCGTACGAGTCATTGGCAAAAGAGAATCGAAACCTTGCGACAGCGACTAAGTTACTGCCGATTGATTTTGAACGCCGAAGTGAGCTTAACCAATGGCTGCGCGGTGAAGGCGTGCGTAATGACGGGCAATACGCTTATCTGTTTGATCATCAAACGGATTGCTTAGACATTCAAACCAGCAAGGTTGGTTTTGATTTGACTCACTTGCTTGGCAAGGATAAATCCAATGCGGTGCTCACTTCGGTGTGCATGTATTTAATGCACCGCATTAAAACCTCCTTAGATGGCCAGCGCGTCAGTATTTATATGGATGAGGCTTGGTCGTTGTTAAACAATCCGTATTGGATTGATCGCCTCGAAGAAGACTTACCGACCTTTCGCAAATTTAACGCGCATGTGGTGTTTGCAACCCAATCACCAAGCTCAATTATTGAGTCTGCGGTGCGCTCGCAAATTTTTGATAACGGCGCAACCAACATTTTCTCGTGCAACAACAAAGCCGATTATGACAAGCATTATCAATTTTTTGGCATAACGGCGAGTGAGTTTGATTTTATTAAGCACACGCCTAAAGAGCTTCGCCAATTTCTTTATAAGCAAGACAACGAGAGCGCAATTTGTAAATTAAATTTGGCTGGCATGGAAGACGAACTCGCGGTGTTTTCTGCCAATACCAAAACCTGCGAAATGCTCGACAAGATTCGAGCTGAGGTGGGCAATAACCCAGAAGACTGGTTGCCTGTTTTTCAACAAAGACGTAAGAGTCAGGAGAATGGCTATGTTGAGTAAGTTTTTCGATAAAACGCTGTTAGTGACTGTGTTGTTTGGCCTAGTAGTCATTTCATACAGCTATTCCATGATTGTTTTAGTACCTCAGCGAGTAGGTGATTTATCGCAACAGGCGATTAATCACAAAATCGCGCAAGTGATCGCCAAACGTGAGGCGTTGCAACATCAGTATGAAAACCAACGCCATCGCTATGACGTGCTAACCGGTGGCGATGCTTCGTTCTGTCTTTTAAGCAACGGGCAATTAATCAATGAGTAAACGATCTTTTACCTCAAAGCGATTGATTAAGACACTTTGTTTGTCTGCTGTCTTATTAGGCGCATCACTAAGCTATGGGTATTCCATGGTTGTTTTAGTGCCTGAGAACTTAGGCAATTTATTTCAACAGTCTCAAGTGATGGAACAGCAACTTGCAACGCTGAATGCGAAGTACGAAGCATTGCACAGTCAATGCCAAACAAAACAACCCACTCTTAACAACAAAGGAAAGCAGCAATGAAAACGAAACGTATTATCACAACTTTACTCTCAACCTTCTTACTCAGTGTTTCAATGACGAGTCATGCAATGTTGGTTGAAGACCCAACCGAGTGGGCGAAAACGTTAGAAGTGCTTCACCAGTTAAGTACGCAATATGAGATATTGCAGCGTCAGTACAATATGGTGACGAATCAATTTAATCAGCTCAAGCAACAATACGGCGCAATTACGGGTAACTACGGTTGGGGAAATTTACATAATTCCTTGAGCGATTTAGAGCATGAGCGCGAGTTTACGGCGAGCAAATGGCACGATGCGCTCAATGGCTTATCGGGTGGCAACCCTGCTCGTTTCAATCAATTGCTGTCACTTTACAAGCAAAGCCATCGCACACTCGATACTAACGTTTATGCGAAAGGGGCTGATAAGCAACTGGCCGTGATGTATCAAAACGAAGTCAAGACCAACCAAGCGAGTGCAACCACGGCAACCTACGAGTTTAACGACATTAACAAGCATTTAAAAATGCTCTATGACCTTGGTCAACAGATCGAGAACTCTAAAAAAAATAATGATCTTAAATCAGCCATTGATTTAAATTCGCGGATTAATTTAGAGATTGGTTATATCAACGCCGAAGAAGTCCGCATGACCACCATCCTTAACCAACAACTTGCACAGCTTCAAGCCTCACGTATCGCGCTTGAAAGTGAGGCGAGCCAATTTAATCAAGCAGGAGAGTAAAAATGAAAAAGCTAATCAGCAGTTTAATGATACTAACCGTTGTCGCGGTCTTAGCAGGGTGTGCGAGTAACAACCTCAACGCGCCTTGTCCTAACTTTGGTGGGACATGTGATAAGACACCGATTAACTCGTGGAACTATACCAAGTAAGTGAGCATGACGATGAGCGCACCGTTTTATACGACCTTAGTCACCGATCTGTTACAAAAAGCGGATCACTTTGTCACGAGCTACGTGTATGCCGGTTATCACAGCCTTGCTTTATTTGTTGGTGTGCCGGTGGGATTAGTGACGGCGTTGTATCTTGTCGTGCTTGGGGTCGGGATTGCATTAGGTTCCGTGAAAGTGGATGTGCGAACCTTTACCAAGTCGTGCATTAAGATCGGCATCATTTACACGGTCATTTTTAATTGGTCGTTTATCAGCTATTACTTTATTGGGTTAGTCAATGCAATGATAGGTGGGGCAGGGGATGCGTTGATTGCTGCGAATCCGTTTCACCTACCGGCAAGCGGTGGATTGAATGGCGCGATGCAAGCGACACTTAACGACTTCATCCAAATTGGCAATAGCTTATTTAGCATTGGTGGGATTCACAACATCGGCGCACTGATTGATGGGGTGATTATCCTAGGTTTTGGGATGTTGATTGTCGGGATTGGTTTGCTAGAGCTCATCCTCGCTAAGGTGATGCTGGCGATTCTTTTTGTGTTTACCCCGTTAATGGTGTTCGGCACGTACTTTCAGTGGGGGCAGAGTGTTTTTTACCGCTGGTTTCAAGCCATCATCGGGATGGGCTTAATGCAATTGTTTGTGGTCGCAGCCTTAGTGTTTGCGATTACGCTGTCTTACGCATGGATTGCCCCGCAATTAACCCACCCCGCACTTAATATTGGCAACATCGGCACATTGCCGTTAGTCATCCTTGGGATTTTAAGCCTTGCGCTCGTAATAAAAGCTGCGTTGCTCGCTCAAAACCTAGGTGGTGTTGTGGCAAGCTCCGCAGCCACCGCGATGCTTGCTGGCATGATTGGTTATGCCGTAGGGAATGCAGTGAAGGCAGCCATGCTTGTTGCCGGCCCCGCTGGACTCGCAATGACAGGGGCGAGGTTGGCTGCGAAGGGTGGACTCAAGGCGGGTAAGTTTATGACGGGTTTAAAAGATAAAAAATAAGGAGCAATTGAATGATGACAACGAATCAACAAAAGGAGAGGAATAATGTTAGCTGATTCACCACCGTTTTATACCACAATCGTTTCAAACTTAATGGATCACGTTAACGTGTTATTGAATAGCTATGTGTTTAATGGCTATCAAGCATTAAGTAACTACTTGGCGATGCCGGTGTTCCTGATTACGACCTTATCAATTGTCATTTTAGGCTTTGGGGTCATGCTGGGATCGGTCAAAGTCAATATCAATGTGTTTGGTAAGTTCTGTATCAAAATCGGCATCATTTACACGGTGATTTATAACTGGGGCTTTGTGAGTTATTACTTTATTGGGCTGGTCAATTCAATGATAGGTGGTGCTGGTGATGCGTTGATTGCAGCAAATCCGTTTCACACCATTCCCGCGCAAGGCATTACCGGCGCGATGCAGCTTACGTTGAATGAATTTACTCAGGTTGGTAATAAAATCTTTAGTGTTGGTGGTTATACCAGCATTGCACCTTTATTTGATGGGCTTCTTATCTGGTTTTTTGGGTATGTGATTATCGGGCTTGGGTTAATGGAAATTTTACTCGCCAAACTCTTGTTAGCTATTTTGTTTGTCTTCACGCCCTTAATTGTATTGAGCTGTTATTTTAAATGGGGTCAAAGCATTTTTGATCGTTGGCTAGGGGCAATCATTGGGTGCGGGCTGGTGCAATTGTTTGTGACGGTTGCGCTCAGTTTTGCGTTATCCATTGCTTACTGGTGGGTCGATGCACATGTACATTCTAAAGCTATTGGTATAGGAAGTGTTGGAACACTCCCCGTTGTGATTATCGGACTGCTCTGCATCGGAATGATTCTCAAGGCCACCAGCTTGGCGCAAAACCTAGGCGGAACCATTTCAACCAGCTCCGGTATGGCCATGATGTCGGGTGTGGTCGGTGGTGCAATGGGCGCAGCCGGACGCGCAAGGGATGCCGGAAGGCGTGCGGGTGGTCATGTGAAAAAACACGCGGGCAGAGTGGCTCGTCATACGTACGGTGCAATTTCTGAAAACGTCATGGGCGTGGCATCCAGCATTAAAGGCTTTATGAACAACCGAAAGAAAGGGGGTTAAGTGATGAAGAAGCAAGACAACGCAACAACGAACCAGTCGGAGTATTTTAAGACGGCGCGTTCTTGGGCAGACGATATTTATTCGTCAACCTTAGCAAGCCGTAATCGCTATAAGCTTGCATTTTTAGTGAGTGCGGGCTTAGTGGCGTTATTGGCCTTGTGCATTATGGTCATGGTTCCGTTGCAGCGCACTGAATTAGTGATCGCGCACGAAGGGCAAGGCGGTTATGTCTGGATATCCACGACACATGATCATATGAAGATGCCCGCAACATGGGCGCGTACGCAAGCGGAGATTGCTCACTACATCACAACACGTGAATCGTACCACCCGAATTTATACCATCACCAAACCAGTGAGGTGGCACTACTCAGCTCGCCTGACGTGCAAGCCGGTTATGAAGCCTCGCAAGCCAGTGATAACGCTGAGGCTCCGATTAATGTGTTGAAGGTGAAAGGGTATCGTACGGTGCAAATTCAAAACATTTTACCGCTCGATTCAGCGAGTAAGAACACGAAGACCAACCACGACCACACCAACATTGCACAAGTGAATTATACCGTCACCGATCACCTGTTTGGTCGTGCGGGCGGGGTTAAAACACCTTATTCCGCTATCGTTTCGTGGCAGTACAGTGGTGTGCCTAGTTCGCCAGAAGGCAAGTTGGAAGACTGGGACGGTTTCCAGATTACTAAATATCAAACGCAAGCTTCGGCGAATGCGTCAACCAATTCATATTAATGGGGAGAGAAGGAATGAAAAAAACAGTATTAACTTTATTAACGTTAAGTACCGTACTACTTGCAGGGCAAGCAATGGCCACTCAACAGCCAGTGAAGCTGGCGAGCGATTCACGCATCGAGGTGGCCTCGTATTCACCGACTAATGTCGTACCGATTAATGGGACAACCTTTACCACCACGCAAGTGACGTTCGGTAAGGATGAGTTTATCGAAGACGTACAAAACGGGGATTCAGCAGCGTGGATGGTCAGCATTAATAAAGGCTTGCCGAACATGCTGTTCTTAAAGCCCACCGCGTATAACTCGAAAACCAATATGGTCGTGGTGACGAATAAGCACACCTATTACTTTACCTTAGCCTCGAATGCCGAAGGCAAGGGCAGTACGGCCAAGGCCACTTACGCGCTGCATTTTATTTATCCTGTTGAAAGACAGGCGCGGTTAGCGAAAGCCTTACATTTTAAACGCCAACAAAAGCAAGCGGATCTTTCGCACTTTAAAAATCCCAAGGCAATGAATTGGGATTATTCCTTTAATGGCGATAAAAGCATCATGCCGTTACATGTGTTTGATGACGGTAAGTTTACTTATTTGCAATTACGCCCTAATCAGCCTGTGCCCGCACTCTTTGTGGTAACGAGTCCTAATGGCAAAGAATCCGTGGTCAATTATCGCCAACGCGGGCAAACGATGGTGATTCAACGGACTGCGCCACAATTTACCCTGCGTCAAGGCAAAGATCATGTGGCGAGCATTTTTAACAATCGCTTAATTGCGAAGTTAAGGGGGTAACATGAGTAACAAAAACGAACAAACCAACAAAAAAGAGCGGTTTGCCTTTTTGGGCAAGACGACCAAAGTCAGCTCACCAAAAACACGTCTCCGGTTTTTGGGGTTTGGTGGTGGTCTTGTCCTTGTATTAATCGTGGTGTTCTTTTTTTTAGGGCATCACACCAGAGTGGTTGCGCCCACTCAAACTGCCAGTGGGTTTACTGATAACTCGATCACGGAGCAAAACGAGGCGAGGCTCGAAAAGCTTCGCCTTGAGAGTCATCGACCTGTTCAGCACCTGCCGACTCAAGCACCAGTTGCAGCACCCACGGAAAGTAAGGCCATGGCCTTTCGGCGTAACGCAGGAACCTCGATGTATTCTGCCAAGCCACCGGCTTCGGTAGGGCAAGACAGTGGGAGCGGGTCGGCAAAATCGAAAGTGTTGGTGGGACAAGGGGCGTTTTCGACTTTTGCGAACTCACAAAGCACCAGTGCAACCACGGTGACAGCCACGAAAATTGCCCATCCTTACTATACGGTGGCCGAAGGCGAGTTTATTCAAGCGACTTTAGAAACCGCCATTAACAGTGAAGTCCCTGGTATGGTGCGTGCGGTGATTACAGAGCCGGTCTATGCCTACAGCGGGCAAAAAGCGTTACTGCCCGCTGGCTCGCGTTTAATCGGTCAATATGCCTCGATGTCGAGTAACGGCGCATCGACTGAACGTGTGTTTATCATTTGGAATCGAGTCATTACGCCTTCGGGTATTTCACTGATGATTAACAGTCCAGGAACCGACTCGCTAGGGCGTGGTGGCATGGGTGCTGATTCAATTGATACGCATTTCTTCCGTATCTTTGGGACGGCTTCGCTGTTATCGGTGATGGGGGCAGTGACCGCCACCAATAACGTGGGGGCTTATGAGCAACCCAACAGTGCCAACCTGTATCGCCAATCGATTGCGACTGCGTTTCAGCAATCCGCGCAAAGTAGTTTGAATCAAAACCTCAACATTAAGCCCACGTTGTATATTCATCAGGGGAATAGCATTAATGTCTTTGTGGCGCATGATTTAGACCTTTACCCTGCCTTAGGGCATGGCGCATGAGTCAATACGGGGCGGGGTCAGACGGGTTGCTTGAACCGATCAAGCCGTGGTTGAGTGACCCGCAAGTCGCTGAGATTCTGGTTAATCGGCCTCAAGAAATCTGGGTCGAGAAAGCAGGGCAGCTTACGCGCCACGAGGTCGTGGCGTTCATCCCTTCGCATTTAGAGCGGTTGTTTCAATTGATTGCGAACGAGAACGAGCAGCGGTTTTCTAAAACCCACCCGTTGTTGTCCGCGAGTTTACAAGACGGTTCGCGGGTGCAATTGTGTTTACCGCCGACTGCTAAACATCATACGTTATCCATCCGGCGCAAAGTGGTCAGACACTTTACGCTGGATGATTATCAAGCGAATGCGTTTTATCAGCAGTTACGTCCCACCGATATTCGTGATGAATCGCTGGCAAGTCTGCCAGCTACCGAAAAAGAATTGATCCAGCTTTATCATCAAAACGACTGGGACGGCTTTATAAGACGCGCCATTGAATTGCGTAAAAACATTGTGATTTCTGGCGGGACGTCTACAGGGAAAACGACTTACCTGAATGCGTGCTTACGCCATATCCCTGCCAATGATCGGATTATTATTTTAGAAGACACGCGCGAGGTGGAAATACCGCATTGTAACCAAGTGCAGCTTTTAGCATCGAAAGGCGATCAAGGCGAGGCGAAGGTGAACATGCAGTCGTTAATTCAATGCTGCCTACGCTTAAGACCGGATCGCATTATCATGGGTGAGATCCGTGATGAATCCATTCTCGATTTTGTGAGCGCGTGTTCAACAGGGCATGAAGGCTCGATTACCAGTATTCATGCCAATAACCCACGCCTTGCGTTTATGCGAATGGTTCAGCTTTATAAATTAAACAATGTGCCTTCGATGACGAATGAGGATATTTTGCAAGAGCTGCACGAGGTGATTGATATTGTGCTGCAAGTGGCTAAGACGGGCAGTGGTCGTCTAGCGGATGGGATTCATTACAAGCACAGTCATTTGGTGAATGAGTTATAACAAACAACAGGAGCGTTAAAATGAAATTATTTATTTGTGAAAAACCCAGCCAAGGGCGCGACATTGCTAAGGTATTAGGGGCGAATGAGCGCAATGAAGGGTATTTAAGTGGTAATGGCGTGATTGTTACTTGGGCGTTGGGTCACTTACTTGCGTTTGCGCCACCAGAACGCTATTGCGCTGATCTAAAGCCATGGCGGTTAGGGGTGTTGCCCGTTGTGCCCGATCAATGGCAGATTGAGCCAAACCCAAAAACCAAAAAGCAATTGAACGTAGTACGTGAGCTGATCAAGCAAACCAATCATGTTGTTGTCGCTACCGATGCAGATCGAGAGGGCGAAGCGATTGCGCGTGAGCTGCTCGACTATTGCAATTATCAAGGCACAATTGAACGCTTATGGTTATCGGCGTTGGATGAAGCGTCGATTAAAAAAGCCTTAACCAACCTGAAAACCGGCGAAAGTACCTACCCACTTTATCAAGCTGCCTTGGGTCGAAGCCGCGCCGATTGGCTTATCGGGATGAATATGACGATGGGTGTCACCTCAAGCTTTAGTCGCGGTGAAGGGGTGTTATCGGTAGGGCGCGTGCAAACACCGACTTTACAACTGGTCGTGAATCGGGATTTAGCGATTGAAAACTTTAAGGTAAGCGATTACTACGTGGTGCAAGCTACATTTAGTAATCAATCGAGTGAGTCGTTTATCACAACATGGAATGTGCCAGAGGATGAGCAAGACGAAGCAGGGCATTGCTTAAAGCGTGAGGCAGCTGACAGGGTATGCGCTGATATTACCAACCAGCAAGGTACGGTCACAGCCTTTAGTGAGAAGCAAAAACAAACGCCAGCCCCGTCTTGTTTGTCGTTGTCGAGTTTGCAAAAACTCGCTTCCAGTCAATTAGGGCTAGGGGCTAAAGAAACGCTAGACACCGCGCAATCGCTTTATGAGACCCACAAAGCAGCGAGCTACCCGCGAACGGATTGCGGTTACTTGCCACTGAGCCAATTCAAGGAAGCCCCTGCGATTTTAGCTACGCTCAAGGAAACACACAGCGAGCTTAGTGAAGTGATCGATCAGTGTAACACGAGCTATCAATCCCCTGTCTGGGATGATAAAAAAATCACCGCGCATCACGGCATTATCCCCACCAATAACCGGTCGGTTGATTTGACGAAAATGAATGACAAAGAGCGCAAGCTTTTTGATTTGATCTGTCGATATTATGTCGCACAGTTTTTAGGAACGTATGACTACGCGCAACGTAAAGTCACCGTCACCTGTGTGGATCACACGTTTAGTGCAACGGATAACACACCGCTTAAGCAAGGCTGGAAAGTCTCGTTAGCGAAGGTCGAACCTGAAAGCAAAGACGAGAAAAGCACAGGGAATGCGATTCCAAAACTGTCACAAGATGAAACGGTGAACTGCAGTGATCAGCAAGTGCTTGCCAAACAAACTAAACCGCCAGCCCGCTTTACCGAGGGCACTTTGATTGCTGCGATGAAGAATGTCGCTAAAGAAGTGGATGACAAGCAACTTAAAAAGATTCTCAAAGACACCGCAGGCATTGGCACGGAAGCCACGCGAGCAAACATTATCGAGCTGTTATTAAAGCGTGAATTTTTACAAAAAGACAAAAAAACGCTGATCTCGACCAAAAGAGGCCGAGAGCTGTTAACGAAGCTGCCCGATTGCGTGAAGCATCCAGCAACCACCGCCGAATGGGAGCAAACACTCGATGACGTGGCCGAAGGGAAAGCGAAGCTTGAGGATTTTTTAGCAGGGCAAAAAAAGACATTGAACACGATGATTGATGCGCTCAAAGCCATGGTGAAAGCACAGCCGATTGAAGAAGGCGCAGCGCATTACTGCCCTGACTGCAAGCAGCCGATGCAACGCAGGAAAGGTAAAAAAGGCTTTTTTTGGGGTTGCTCTGGTTATCCCAATTGTACGACTACGATGCCGGATGTTGACGGAAAGCCTGTGCCCCGTAAGCCAGTGGAATTATCTGATCACGATTGCCCGTTGTGCAGCTCGCACAAGTTAGTCAAGCGTCAAGGTAAGAAGTCTGCCTTTTGGGGTTGTGCTGGCTATCCGAAGTGTAAAGGGATGTATTGGGATAAAAACGGCGAGCCGGATTTAACGACACCTCAGAAGAAGAAGGGGAACTAGTATGGCGAATCATCACAACATCAATCTGGAAAGTGAATACAAGGAGTTATGTGGCACACTGCATTATCTGTTTAATCGCTTGGCGGGTGAGATTTATGATGGGAATCTCACGGTCATTGATTCCTCAACAGGGCACTCAAGAATAACTAAGCAACAAGCCGAGAGTCTTTTGGTGGAGTCAGCCTATACCACCTTGCCGGATGTACCCTGTTTGAATCAACATCACGAGTTAATGTTGTTTTATCAAGAGAAGCTTACGCAGCTTTTTCCGGTGACGTTGAACGAATGGCTGCAAAATAAAGCAGTTAAAGCACTTTCGCTTTTTCAACCCAAAAAACGCTTGACGCTTAACAATGTTAATTAGCGTGCAAAACTGACCCCTTTAGCGTTGAAATCAGCGTCGAATATTGACCCCCCCCCGATTAAAAACTATACACTTCAGGTTTAATAATCTGGGGTGAATAAAAGGTGATATTAATGGAAACTAAAACAAAGATTAGAAGATTGCATTTTGTGCAAGGTCTCTCAATTAAAGAACTTGTAAAAAAAACTGGCCTATCAAGAAATACAATTAGAAAAATATTGCGTGCAGAAACTGCTGACCAAGAATATGTTCGCTCTACACAAGTAAAACCGAAATTAGACGCTTATACTGAAACCTTAGAGGCCTGGCTTATTGAGGATAGTAAACTTCCTCGTAAGGAACGTCGCACAGCATCCCGTTATTATTCCTTGCTTGAAAAAGAAGGCTACACGGGTGCTTATGACAGCGTTCAACGCTATGTGAAATTATGGAAACAAGAACATAGGCAAAATAAGTCTGCTTATATTCCATTAACGTTTGATCCAGCAGAAGCTTATCAGTTTGATTGGAGTGATGAAAAAGTAGAATTAGGTGGAACTATTGTCAATATTAAAGTTGCTCACTTTAGACTTTGTTATAGCCGTAAATTTTTTGTAGTTGCCTATCATAGAGAAAGTCAGGAGATGCTATTTGATGCGCATAACAAAGCCTTTGCCTTTTTTGGTGGTCTTTGCAAACGAGGTATTTACGATAATATGAAGACGGCGGTGACATCAATTTTCGTTGGTAAAGAACGAGCATTCAATCGACGTTTTCTAGCGCTTATGGATAATTACTTAATTGAGCCTGTTGCTTGTTCACCAGCTGCCGGTTGGGAAAAGGGGCAGGTTGAAAATCAAGTTGATACACTGCGAGACTGGTTGTTTAGACCGAGACTGAAATTTGAATCATTAGAGAAGTTAAACGAATACCTATTACAACGTTGTGAGCAGTTAGCTTGCAAGCGTAAGCATCCACAGTTTAAATCACAGTCTATTGCACAGGTGTTCGAGCACGAGAAGAAAAAGTTGCTAGAATTAAAGCAACCCTTTGAAGCTTATAAAGAAGTAAATGCTAGTGTTACTTCCACTTGTCTAATTAATTTTGATAGAAACCGTTACAGCGTTGACTGCGCTTATGCTAACAAAACTGTTATTGTTAGAGCGTATGCCAATGAAGTTGTTGTTTATGCTAACAATCATGAGATAGGGCGTCATAAACGCTACTTTGGACGTGATCACACTGAATTTAATCCGTGGCACTATGTGCCTTTATTGGAAAGGAAGCCAGGTGCTTTACGAAATGGTGCACCCTTCAAGGATTGGAAGTTACCTCAATCAGTACTGAATGTGAAGAAGCAATTACTAAAACGTAAAGGCGGAGACCGTGATTGCGTTGCTGTTCTGTCAGCAATGCTTGAGCATGGAAGTGAAGCAGTAGAGGTTGCATGTGAACTAGCCTTAGCAGATAAAACTGTAAGCAAGGATGTAATATTAAATATCATTAATCGCTTGCGTGAGCAACCACGTCCTGAGGTAATAGCAACGCCAGTGAATCTCACATTAAAAAAAGAGCCTACTGCTAATTGTGAGCATTACAATATGTTGTTAAAGGAGAGAGAGCATGTCAGTTAATAAGGTTGAAGAATTACTTAGAGAGTTAAAGCTGTTTGGTATGCTTTCTGAATTAATAGAGCAGAAAGGTAAAGCAAATAAAAAGCTGTCAAATGAAGCATGGTTGATAAAGCTGTTGCAAAGCGAGCTCACACAACGTGAAACACGCTCTATTAACTATCAACTGGCTGCCGCAAAGTTTCCTGTGAACAAAACATTGCATGAGTTTAAATTCCAACAAAGTGAAGTTAATAAAGAAGACATTGATGTTTTGTATGATGGAGAATTTATTAACGCCAATCGTAATATTATTTTTGTTGGTGGAACTGGCACTGGTAAAACACACTTAACAACTGCAATAGCAACAAATTGTATCTACAAAGGTATGAAAGCGCGATTCTATAATGTGGTTGACTTAGTAAACCAGCTAGAGCAAGAGAAGCAGAATAATTTATCAGGTAAATTAGCCAACCGACTTAAAAAGGTTGACCTAATTATTCTTGATGAACTCGGTTATTTACCATTCTCTGAAACAGGTGGAGCACTACTATTTCATTTGATTAGTCAGCTTTATGAAAAAGTTTCGTTAATCATTACTACAAACTTAACATTTGGAGAATGGCCAACCGTTTTTATGGATGCAAAAATGACAACGGCTATGCTGGATCGATTAACACATCATTGTGCAATTATTGAAACAGGCAATGAGAGTTTTAGATTTAAAAATAGAAATTAAAAGGAGGCGGCGAGCATTTAATATACAATAAATTTGATGGTCTGGGGGTCAATATTCGACGCTGATCAGGGGGCAATTTTAGATGCTGATTGACATAACAAGGCTTACTCGGAACTGACTAAGTTATTGTATTTATGCTTTGCGGTTTGCTTTACTGAACTTGCCCAAGAAAGAACGCAAGTCACCCATCCAGGTAATCAAGAAGACCTCTTTGTTGATGATATGTTAGAGTGGTGCACTTATGAATTAGAACAACCCATTTACACCTTAAAACCGAACCGTGAACGTTTGGATCAGTTTTCTACCGATTATAACATCATGCTAGAAAGGCTCTTTCCTTACGTCATCCCCCTTTCCTTGGTTGATTTAACGCTCATGTTAAACACGTTTAAATTAAGCTGCACTCGCATGGATCGATTAAAAAAAGCCTTGCGTGATTTTACGTATCAAAAAGCAAGCGACCATCAAATCGCCTTGCTTCAATTCTGTTGTGAGGCTCTTGGTGATAAGCAAACCCTAGAAGGGCTGACCAAGGAGTCGTTAGGGCAAGCGAAGCAGTTTATTGAAGCGAAAACCGAAGCCTACGAGCACGAGGTGCAATTACTGAGTGAGTGCGCTAACGATTTAAAGATCAATCCTACCTATTTAACGGTGCAGCAATTAACTGATTGGTACAAGAACGGCGAGAATAAAATGGTTGATTGGTATTGTGGCCGAGACATGCGCTGGTATCGCTGTGCTGCGATGGATTAAAACCTACTCAAGAAAACAAAGTTTACAATGGAGTGATGAAAGATGAATAAAAAAATGAGTAGTCAAAAGGAATCCAGCGAGATGGATTTCATTGTGCGAAATGATTATCAGCTTGTGATGTTTTTAGATGAGGGGGTCAGTAAGTTTGTAGAATCAGTGCATCAGCTTGTGCTCTCATCGATTCAATCTGAGCAGCACTATGACTTACCGAATCGTTATGCAAGCATTCCGCAGGTTGTTATTACGCGCCCCTTCCCCAGCTCGCAGTTATTTAATCTAATTGGCCAGTTACCTCAAGCCCCTTTCTTTTTAAAAGGCGGAAACCTACAGTTTCAAGCCGATAGTCGTCAGGGTAATCCGTTTGATCGGCTAGTCCTTGAGATCATTAGCTCGAAGCAATCAGCGTTACAACAATTAGACCCGTGTTATGCTCTCCCAGTGCTAGACCTTGATATTATTTTTATTCAACCGCATTACGCCGAAGCATTACAACCGTTATTACCAGAGTGGCCAGAAAATCAGAGGATATTAGTGACGGGCTATGGCCTCTATGATTATCAAGGGGTTTTGAGCAGTATTCATCACTTTCCAGTGGATAAGATGAAAAGCCCCAAGCAAGATTCACGAGTCAAGCAAAAAAAGCCAACCGAGAGAAGTGAAACGTTCTATGTTTTTCTGGATGACCTGTTTTTTGCCATGCAGCATTTTAGGCTCGCCTACGATTCTACCGCAGGGAGTAAACCGCTCAATCCCGCGATTCCACTTTCCCGCTATTGTGAAGCGGATGAGTATGCAGACGCTAATCCTGATGAAATGGAAGCGCTTTTGCAATGTTGTGAGGCAATGCACCTTAAACCGGAAGAACTTAACATGGAAAAACTTTTTGAATGGTATCACGCAGAGGTGGAGAAACAATGAAGAATGAATTAATCATAACCTTTGTAATAGGTGCAATCGTACTGCTTGCCACCGCATTATTATCTACCCTCTTATTATCACTTGGAGCCGGTACTTATTTCTGGAAAATTAATGCTGATTTACATATTCCGCTTGTTTTTGGCTTGGTGATTTCGTCATCATTAACTTATGGGTGTTACTTAGTGTTTGATGGAACAGTTAGGCAAAGGCGGTATGGCTTCTATATGATCGCTGGTTTTTTCTTATCGCTCATTGCTTTGATTGGCGCAACAATGCTTTATAACTACTGGGCGGTTCACCGGCTATTATTTACTAACCCCTTTGTTGCGCTCTGGGTTAGCACCTTTCCGGCGAGCGAGTTAAAACCCCAGATTTTAAGCTTGTTGGTGAGTTTTGGTTTCTTTGTTGTTATGCCGTTTGGTTTAATTATTTGGAAGCACATGGAAAACCGTAACGATAAAGGCGCGCATTTTCAAAGTCATTGGGAGCTGGCGAAGAACGGGCATTTTGAGCCAGAGGGTTTCCCAATTGGGAAATACAGTGGTCAAAAGGTTTATGCAAACCCTGTGTCGTTGCTCGTTATTGCGACGACTGGTTCCTACAAAACTTCATCACTGATTATTCCTACTATGTACGAGTTTCAAGGGTCTAGTATTAGTACAGATATTAAAAGTGAAGTCTGGGAGAAAACCGCGAGCTACTTTAAAGCTAATGGGGTTAAGGTGGCAAGGCTTATTTTGTTCGGTGACGGTAGTGAGGAAGATTATGCACGAATCAATCCGTTTATGTATGTTCAATGGCAAAGTGAAAAAGCAATTAATATGCTAAATTTAATTGTTACCACCATAGTGCCACTTCTCAAGGATTATGAAAAGTCCATTTGGGCTGAAGCATCAAGAGACACGGTTCGAAGTGTTGCTATTCATTTTTACTTGGAAAACGAGGATCCTAATGATGTTACATTAGAAAAAATCGTTAGATTTATTGCGCGACCTAAGTTACGTGACAATTTAGCAAAAATCTATGAGGCATACGCTGAGCACCCATTGTATGGCTCATGGTTAGACCACTGGCTTGCAAAGCTTTTAGAAATCGAAGATCAGAAGTTTAAAGACAGTTTAATTTATTCAGCACAAAATGATATTGCTAACTTATTTCTTCCAACTGTCCTGCGTTCATTGAGTGGACATGATGTTGATTTACGGTTATTAAGAAAAGAACGAACAGCGATTTATATTGATGTACCACAAGGCAGGTCTCGTGAAGTAAGTATTTTCTTAAATCTGATTTACAACGTGTTCATGGCAGTAATCGCAGAGCTTGGACAACCTGATAAGTCGGAGCCTTATAAAATCCTTCTCAATATGGAAGAGTTTGGTGATATTGGCAAAATTGAAAAACTGGATAGCGGTGCTAATACATTTCGATCTTTTGGACTTCGATTTATTTTTGTAGTGCAAAACATTGGTCAAATTGAAAAACATTACGGGACTGAAACCGCTGATACATTTTTAAGCTCAGGCGTAGTGATTAAGGACGGCGATAACAACCTTAAAAACAATCGCTATTTCTCCCAGCTTCTAGGTGATAAAATTGTTAAAAGGTTTGAAGGGAAAGGTGATGCAAGGCGAAAGATTACTGAGACCAAGCCTTTAATGACCGTTGATGCTATTCGAATGCTGTCTAAAAAATACTGGTTAGTTTGCATTGAGAATGAGCAACCGATTAAATTGAAAAAGCTATGGGATAAGCGTGATTATAAAATGTAGTTAATAATTGTTATTCTTTCCTGATAACTGAGAACTACCCAAAATTGTTATCTCCCTACCTGAACTGAATTCGATAATTCTTTTTGTTCTTCTTGAGAAACACTATTTTCTTTAAAAAATTGCTCTACTAAGTGATACGTTAGAAGTTTTCTAATACCCTTCGCAATAAAGTGTCGTGTCACCTTGCCCTTACCATCTCCTAATTTAGCTAGCATAATTGCGTAATCGTCATAAGCTTTTTCCTTACCTATCTCATACAAATATGAGGCCACATAAAAACATACAGCCAGTAGATTTTGTATCCCTTTAAAATTTTTTATCTGCATATTTTCCCAGCCTAGTCCTTCCTTGAGAAATTTAAAAACATATTCAATTTTCGCACGAGATAGATAGGCTATGTATACCTCATACGCCTCATCAAAAGTCGTTACTTTTTTATTAGTTAATAGCAGCATGTCATTCTTAAAAATTCTCCTACCATCTCTGCCTGTAATTTGGATTTTAATTGCATTGAAGTTCTCAAACTCTCCAAAATAAATAGTTATTTTTCCGTCTTGTACGCAATTCTTTCCAACTGTTAACTTTTGGAATTGCTTTTCGCCTTGAGCATCAAAATCAGCGTTAATCAGCTTAAGCTTTTTACCATCATCACCTCTACCTTCTATTGTTCTTGTTATTTTTGAGCGAATAATAAAGTCTTGATCTAGGTTTGTATCAATTAGTGAGAGATAGTCATTATCATCAAACTCTCTATCTAGAATATGGGTAATGGTTGCATCTTCATTCTTTGATTTTAGGCAGATTCCTATTTTTTCTATTTCACGAATAGACAGCAGCTTTTTATTAAAGTAATCACCAGATTCATAAAGACTCTTGGCCTCTTTATCTCCCTCAAATGGCTTTCCAGCCTCTATTTTCTTAATATGCTCAGCTTTTAAAAACTTAGGGTCTTTATTGCTGTAGCTTACATGCGATAGTAGATGCACAGCCTTATCACCAGGTACTAATGCAACTGCGTTATGCGTGCTGTAACCATTGATAATATCCCCGTCCAGACTCCTTACTTTACCTAGATTTTCAGTTTGCTTGCTATGTGGCTTTCTAATATCAGAAGGATCATGAAGAACATCAATTTTACTGGCGTGTGAAAGTTTTTCACAGCTCTGTTCTAGCAATACATCATTTGTTTTTATTGGATCTAAATCGGTGCTTTTATTTTCACCGGTAAGTGTACGAATCATCTTTTTATACTCATTGTTATCTTTTGATGAACTGAACAACTTACAACTACCTTCAGTTAATAGCTTTCCTACAATCGTCGATAGATTTTTTTAAAACAACTTTCCCAGTTAATTTTGAAAAAAGAGGGGCAGCGTAATCGGCGAAGTTTAACATTTATACTCATCTCGTTAGTCTTGTTAAAAAGACAAAGCATAGTCATTTTTACACAATATTTCAGCATTATTTTGCTGATTTAAATTTTGGGTAGTTTTCAGCTGATAAGGTAGAATCACTTATCATGTCAATCAACCGTTAAGTCGATATTTTTTATGGATAAAATAAAATTATTTCCAGCTTTGGAGAAATTAAAAAAAACAGAATTATTAGATTTAGTAAAGTCCACTTATGAACATTTAAGTGTTGAGCTTAGAGAGTCTATTTTTATAAAATACATGCCCACTGAATATCCAAGTAAACTAGACTCAAAAGAGGTGATAAGAGATATTGAAAGATTTCAAGAGCTATCGTTAGCTGGGCATTATTATGCACCTTTTGATATAAATTCAAAAGGGTGCTGCCTCTATATAATGTAGGCTATATTGCTGCTGGCACGCCAAAATCATTGACCTTCTCCCAAAACTGATCCCATCTGCCTTTAGTCTTTACTAGTGTTCTCAAGCATAAAACGATTTTCATTCCCTTGTCTTTCCAGCGCATTCCTGATCCGCCTAATCTTTGTTTAACAATTGTTTTACATGCTGCTTCAGTGACGCCAGAGCCAATTGGTGCATTCTGCTTAATCAAATTATGATACGACATTCGCTTTTCTTTAATATTATTTTCAAAATACGTAATTGTTCCTTCTAGCTTTTCTCTAAGCGATTTATTCAGTTTTTTATTTAGATGCTCTTTAAGCTCAGCAAGTATTCTACCTGCCGCACCTTTCTTGTGCTTTAAGTCATGACATCTCTCTTCGAGCCAAACATCACGCTCATCTCTTTCAGATTTTTTGGTAAATACTGCCTTTGATGCTTCGCCGAGATATTCAGTTGCATGCCAAAAATCTAAAATTTGCGTATCAGTATGTTTTTTTAGAAATGGCCAATTATTTTTTGCTCCATCAGCAACGCCAATTGTTTTAGCATCAGGGTAATATTTCTTTTTCAGCTTTATTTCCTTTTCAAGCCTATTAAAGAATTCATCTTTTCCATATTCTGGTGATGCTGCAACGTAGGTTGTGTGCAGGCGTGCACCATGCTTATCATACATGGAAATAGTTCCAACCATGCTCTCTCTATAACCATCATCAACGGTGAGAACATATGCACCATCTAAGCTAATACTTAGCATCTCAATGCCTGCATCAAGCTTTGGCTCTTCATATTCCCACTCAGCCTCTTTGGCTTGTGCAATACCGCCAACAAAATCAGTTGCCCGTTGCAAGTATGAATGTGAGATTTTACGGTTATGATTGACCTTGAGATCATCAATAACACTAGGAGCAGGTAAGTTTGAGTATTTATGTGAGATTATTTTTGCAAATCGCGGTGTTGATCCTTGGATAATTCTAGCCTTATCTTCTAAAGGACAAAAGATCTTCCCGCCTTTAGAGGTTTGATAAACATAACGCTTAACTCGAGCAACTCCATAAGGCGTTTGGTAATTTGCTTCATCTCTACTTCGTGCTGTTAGCTTTATTTTTCCAACATGGATAGGAGAGCCATCTGCATCAAACTTACTTAAAGCTTTTTCAGTGGCTAATGTTCCAACCTCATTAAGGCCGTCAAGAATTGCATCCTCACATTCAAGCATGGATCCTTTTAGTGGAAGCTTGAGCTCAATAGTTAATTCATTATTTTCATCAGAGAGAATTCTAGCTAACATCCAAACACCATCCGTAATCAAGTTAAAGTGTATATTATGCTATATTTTCTACATTATATAAAGGCAGCACCCATTCAAAAAATTATATGAATGTACCTAAAGAAACTGATGAGTGGTTCGAAAAAATGGTGACCTACTTCGAACGTTGCTGTCAATTATACAAGCAGGGTGATAGCTCCAACGCAATAATTGGATTTCAGATACTCTACTCATTACTAGATAAGCTGGATGATGAAATCGTTTTTGCAGATAAGTTAGGAACATGGATGATGGGAGGTGACACAAAGAAGTATTCATTACATTATATCCAAGCTGCATCTGAAACATGTGATGATGAGTCTTTTGCAAAACATATGTTGCCAGTCTTGAGAGAGGACAGTTATTCTTCTTTTTGTGATAAAGTGTTTAATAACATTAAGAGCCACTCTTCAAAGAGTCAGGTTGATTGCGTGAAAAAGCTTGCTAAAAAAGAAGGTGTACGACTCACTAGTAAATAGCACTAAATAAACTCAGGGTTAATTTTATGTCATGGCTGAAAATTAAAAACGAATTACAAAGCTCTTCTAAAAAAGAAGTTATTAACTTACTTGGTAAACTATATGGCCTGCATAATGAAAACAAAGCTTTCCTTGAGTCACTATTTAATTCAGAGTCAGAAATGATGATTTTAAAAAAATATAAGAGCCTACTGCTAGAATACTTAAATCCAGAGCCACCAGCTAGAATAAATTTAAGAGAAGCGAGAAATACTGTTAATCGGTTTAAGAAAACAAGTAGTATTAAAAATAATATAATTGATATAATGATTTATTATGTTGAGTTAGGTGTTGATTATTCCAATAAATATGGTGATATGTATGAAGGGTTTTATGGTAGTCTTGAGTCAATGTTTGATTCTATATTGGCTTTATTAAAAACAAACAGTGACGCTAACAATTATTTTTTACCTAGGTTATCTTGTTTAGTTCTAAGCTCTAAAAACCTTGGATATGGTTTTTATGATTATCTTGATGATAGCTTAACAGATCATAAAAAATTCTATGATATCTAGATTGTATTTCATAATTATATTTTTCCAATTTGATCTATTGATTTAAAAACTTTTTTTAAAAAGTATGGTTTACTAAGATTAGTATTTAAATCTACGCTGCTAACTTCCCCCCATGGAATAAAACTATATATATTTGTTATTTTATTATAAGTAACTACCCCTAAAGAAATCTTTTTAATTAAAATTATCCCACCGTTATCATTTTTATATAAGTTAACCTTTAATGATTTATGAAATGTTTCTTTCGCATCATGTATAGCAATAAGATTGAGAGCTAGAATTAAAGCTGGAAAACTAACTAATGCTAAAAGAGCAGTTTTTATTTTTCTCTCTACACCTCCGATAAGTATAATTAAAACAGCATATATTGATACAAAACATGTAAACAGCTCAAAAAGTTTTCGTGTCATTTTATTATCTATAATTAATAAGAAGTCAATTGAATGCACCCAATATACTAATATAAAAAAAAGTCCAGAGGATATTAGTAACGTTTTTACAAGTGCGCTATACTTTTCACATTCGTCAAGTATACAGGGTGGATGTACATTAGAGATTGTAAAAAGGATAAACCCTGATAAAAAATATTGAAATGGTGATACTACTCTAGCCCCAAACATATATACAAAACACCAGCTTGATAAGTAAATAAATATTAAAATACACCTAAAAAATAGCAGCTTACTAATTGATATACTTTTAAAACCATAATCTACCATGAGGAGTGAAAAGATCCATGTTTGTGCGATGAAAACAAAGGCAACTAACATGAATACCCAATAGCTTATCAATGGTGAAATAAAATCAATAGCGTTTATTGGTAACTGCGTAATGGATAAATTAAAACATGAAAAGTATGAGGAATTGTATATATATCCAAAAAAGTATAATAGCACTATTATCTTTACTATATCAGTAACACTTGTGCTCAATCTTTTTAATAGATCTATCTTCATTTTATTTCATCTCTATGTACATGGGTTCTATTGAGATCTTCAAAGGGAAAAACTATGTAATATAATTTGTCGATCTATTTTTTTATTGCTGTATTAGGGTTGAGTTAGTGTCATAGTAGTAATTAATTTTTTTCTACTCATACGTCAACCCCATACCCTATCGCATCACCTAAATTCCTTGATTTAGACCTTTCTACTTCAATTACAACATATTGTTTAGCAAGCTTAACAGAATGCTCAAGAGACGGTAATTGATTCAGTATGTTTTGTTCACCAGTTTTTTCTATATCAATCAATTGGCCGGTGAGCTTTTCCTGTCTAAGCTTGATTAATAAGGGATTATCAGACTGAGTGGCTCCATCAAGTCTCTCTTTTGTTTTAAGTAGGGTTTGTAATTCCTCATTATCTTTTTTGTTATTCTCAACCGACTGCCAATCAATCGAATCATAGATGACCTTAAATTGTTCTTGTGGAGTCAATTTCATAAAATCGTGCTGCTTAATTTCTTCGAGTGTTTCAATAAGTGTTGCTGACAAGCTTGTCACTTCACGGTACAGGTGTTCATCATTAATAATCGTACGAATTGACTGCCTAACCTTCTCAGCTTGTTGCGTGACTTCACATTCTTGCCGGCGTTGTAAAACTGCATAATGGCTAGAATGGCTTTTACTTACCTTCTCGGTATTAATTAATTCATCCATCTGTTGTTCTTGAGCAACAGCGAGTGATCTATGCTTAATTAAAGTTTCATAATCAGTTTTAGCCTGCACTAGTTGCTCAATAGCAGGATGTTTGTTTTTATCCCGCTCAAGGGCAGCCCAGTCAAAAGACGATAGTACGTCATTAAGGTGTGTATTTAGATCAGTATTGATTGGCTTAGGAATTGCTGGGCTTAACTGCCTCGCACCTTTCTCGATAGTTGCTAAAGCAGTGTGTTCGGTAAAGTTGGCAATTAACTCAGGTGACTGCCCTTTTAATAAGTCATAGTCTTGATGCGCTTTTTTAACAACCAAGGCAGCTTTCACCAGATCGGCTTGTTTTTCCTTGTAATGATCAGAGGTTTCAGCCCCGTGTTGGCTCACCGCTGTAAATGCGTTGTGCGCCGTGACCAAGTCAGCCAGCTCTGGCTCTTGACTGTTGGCTAATGCACTTAGATTAATGGTGTTAATCCATGTTTTTACGGCTTTGCTCTGAGATTCATTGACCAGCAAACCATCAACATCAATCAGCACGTCACGTTCCAGTGAGCGTGGTGCACGATAATCGAGTGTAAAGTCTTTGACCTGCTCTCGTGACATTGATTGCAGCAGAGAAGCATAGCCGTGGTGAAACCCTTCAGTGCTCCAGTGAATATCACACGCTTCTTTGTGGCGCGTTAGTGCCACATGCGTGAGGTAACGATTGGAGTTAAAGCTTGGGAAGTAATCATCGTAAGTAAAAGTCGCTCCTTGGAGCTTATGAACGGTTGCAACATAGGCATAATCAAAGTGATTGTAGTCTTTCACATCAAAAGTAATAGCGCGCTTTTTACCACCAATAATTTCAACAGTGAGCTGGTGAGCACTGGCTTTCTTAATTAATCCGCGTGTACCGTTTTTGACTCCGTGTGGGGTGTCATCTACCCCCGTGACCCCAAGCCCTTTTTCATTTTTCAGGAAGTAAATTTCATCACCCACCGCAAAACTACGGTTGACTTCATTTTTACCATCATTAATTTTGATGGTTACATCTTTACCTAGTTTCTTTGCCTCTCGCATTTTCCGGCGACCTAGCTCATTCAGCCTTGCGACATGCTTACGCATAAAAGCAGACATAGTAGCCGTTTCATTAGGGTGAGCCACACGCTTGCCCCACCAGCTATCCACTGTGCCTTGTAAGGCTTCATCCTCTGTATTGTAATGATGTACAAAGCCATGTTCGTGATAGGCATTTAATGCTTCTTGAGTCCGCCCAAGTGCTAAATCTTTGCTCGCCTCGCGCATCCAGTCATGCTTTTGTCGGCGGATATCAGTCAGCGAGGAAAACCCAATTCGCTCTAAAATCGCTCGAAACGCTGCCCCTGCCCCAATGGGTTGGAGCTGCGTATGATCACCCACTAATGCGACTTTTGCCCCTGCTTGTTTGGCAAAGCCGATCACCTCAGCCAACAACCGTGAATCTACCATCCCCGCTTCATCGATCACTAACACGTCTTTTTTATCCAGTCGTTCACGGTCACTTTTCCACGCCAATAGATGAGAAGCGATGGTGCGTGAGTCGATATTGGCATCTTGCAATAAACCATCGGCAGCTCTTCCCGCTAAGGCTAAACCGCGCACCCGATAGCCCGCCCCTTCCCAGACTTCACGCGCTGCACCTAACAAGTGGGTTTTACCCGTACCCGCAAAACCCACGACAGCCACCGCATCACCACCATGCACCAAGGCATTCAGTACCTCGGCTTGTGACTCAGAAAGCGTCTTACTTTTTATCGCTTTTTGCGCGAGGTACTTCGGTACTTCATGGCGGTTTTCATTGGCCATGCTGGTAACATTAGCGACTAAGTCTGACTCGATTTGTAGCATTTCTTTGCTGGTGTAGCGCATTTCGTTTCTGTCATTTCGCCCCAAACTGAGTAGCTCAGGGGATTGTAAAATGCTTTGATAGACCCGAACAAATTGCTCCGCATCGATACTGTAGCGATTCGCAATTCGGGCAATATCCGCATCAGAGAAAGTCGATTGCTGACCCGATAACAGCTTAAGCGCAATGGTCGGATCAGCAATAATGGCCTTGCCGTTTTTCTCAGTAATCCGTTGGTATTCATCCATCCGATCACTAGGGGTGAACGGCTTGCCTTGGGAAAGTTCACGTTTGGCGCGGGTAGCTGATACGCCGATTTTGTTTTGAGGGGAAAGATTAACCCCTTGGTCTTCATAGCTACGGTGATCAATACGCACATCGTGTCCATGAATTGCTAAGTGATGATTAGCAAGGTCTTGCCATGCGACTCTCACATCAGCTAACCATGATTTACTATTCCATGTTCGATTTTTAGTTTTAGAAAAGTCATCACCCGCTAATGCTCTCATGCTTAATAGCAAATGCAAATGGGGCTGATCGTTACCATGCCCCCTATGAAAAGCAGCATCAGCAATCATCCCTTGTTCAGTAAAATGTTGAGCAAATGCTTTGGCTAACTCCCAGTTTTGTTCTTCGGTTAGCTCAACTGGTAAGGCAACTTGAATTTCTCTTGCCATCTGGCCATTCCATTGCCTTTCCATCGAATCGAGATGGTTCCAGACTTGCTCACGGTTTTTCATCCAGTCAGGCGCACCATCAGGTAAAAAGATTTCAGCATTAACAAAATCTTTTTTTGATGAATAGTCAAAAGCCTGTTCTTGTCGTTCATCATAGAGCCTTTCGCAAGCGCGATAAGCAGCAGCAGAAATAACACTTCTGCCTTGTGATCGTTTAATAATTTTTGATGAACAATGATAAATTGCCATTTTGCTCAACTATATTTCATTTTTTGGTTTTGGGTTACGCGATTTAGTACGGTGCTTGCACTGTATAAGCGCGCCCTTTATCTTTTCGGTTTTTACTATACCATAATCCTACCTATTTTCAAATCAGATTACCGTTAGGCTTGCTTTTGTGGATAAAGGGTGCTTTAATAGCTGTAACGTTTTTTTATTGAGTTTGTAATGGGTTGTTAAGGATGAGGAATGCCGGAAACAAAAGAAGTCACCGCCGTTGTGGGTTATATTGCCACAGGCAACAATACTGTTCAGAAGAAAGGGTTAAAACAAATTACCATCCCTATGAGTAAGAAATTAAAAGTCAGTGAGGCGTTAAAGGAAATACAGCGAGAAATTATGAGTAGGTTGAATTATGAATATCCTAATTTAGAGATTAAGATTGATTCGTTAAAAATTGAAGAAAAGGAATTGGATTAAGGAAAACCCCATGCCACGATTAACACTGGAAGAAAAAATAGCCAAGGAAAACAAAAAGCTCAAACAGGCGAAAGCGAGATTGCAGACCCTAAAAGCCAGATCACGGCATCAGGAAAAGAAAGACGAAACCCGTGTGAAGATTTTATTGGGGGCTTGGGTTTTAAAAACATGGGAAGGCTTGAGTGAAAATGAACGCCAAGAGCGTTTAAAATTAGTGGATGACTTTTTGACAAGAGAGAAAGACAAAGAGCTAGTGCCTAGGGTTGTTAAAGCGTTATTGGAACCTGAGCCTAGCTTGGATGAGTGAGTGTTATCCAGCATATCCACATGAGTGGAGCTTTAAAAAAAAGCGGAACGATTGTGGGTATGTGGGTATGTGGGTATGTGGGTAACACGGGTAGGAGCTTTGTTAGTAGGAAAAGCGTTGAAGGACAATAGCAGAGTTATACCCAACATTCACACTCACTTCGCCTTTTTTGAGGCTGCGTTCGTGTGAATGGTTGGGCATAACTCACTAAATAGGAGTGCATGAAATGGAACACAACCGCATTACGCATTTACACCCACAACAAGAGATTGAGCAGTTAAAGGCAGAGCTGGCAAAAGCAAAACGCCAACAGGAAGTGTTGCAAGCGCAACAGGAGTTTGAGGGAGCCATGCAAATGGCTGATACGCAACAAGTGCTCAAAACCAAACGGCGATACAATACCTTGTTAGAGCTGGTGATGGGTCGGTTAGTGATGATGCTAACGCCCCGCCCTGTTATTGGCAATATCGTAGGGTTAGGTATTGCGCTGTTTGCTTATGTGACGTTAAGTACCGAATTCACCTTGCGTCATGCCGGACAATTTGCTCATTATCTCGGTATTGGGATTTTGATTTTTGGTGGGTTGCAGATTATTAAAAGCTCCACGCGGAGCTTGTTGTTACCCTTAGCTGCAACGCTGGTGGGTGTGATTGTGACGAATACTTTGCATCATGGGCAAACGCTCTTTCACTTCCACGCCAGTTTTTACCAATACGTCATGGCAGTTGGCTTGATTGGTTTGGCCTTGGCAGTCTTTCATATTGATTAGGGTGGGTCATGTGAGGCAGTACGCCTAGCTACAGGGAGTCAAGGAGTAGCTAGGCATACACTGGGTACTACTTGGATCGCTAGGGAGTCTACCTATTTTTAGTGGTGATGAAAAGTGGGTTTTTAATAGATTGGTTTGGTCATACTGAGGGGATTTAATGAAAATTGATTGTACAAGAAAAGAGTATCAGCGGTTGCTGGAAATGCTCTATATCGCTGATTGGGTGATGAACTCGTATACCAAAAAGGATGCCAACTCCGAACACGCCAAAGTACAACAAAGTATCCTTGCGCTTGCTACGGATCTTTTTGATGGCGATTTTGTGGATCGCTCTAGTAATGGTGAAGACTATTTTATTGATAGTCGACTGGCGGACAGTGCAAAAGGCCGATTTATTGAGCCGTTTGAACAAGCGGTTTTCCGTGATGAATTGCTAGAGCAATTATGTGAGCGTGATCTACTTGATGAAGTCGGCGAGATCGGTTACGAAAAGTTAGCGTTGTTTGAGCGCATTGATAAACTTGATGCGCTAAGGGAAAAATACATCAATGAATTTAAAGAGCATGGGCTGCAAAATCTCAGGGTTGTTTACGATAAAATCGAAGTCAATTAATTTTAAAGGGAGTAGTAACTTATGAAGAAACAAGCAATTGCATTACTGGGCGTGATCACGGCTACCGCCCTACTCGCTGGCTGTCATCACGGCGAAAACAAATTATTGAAGGAACCTAAAAAGGACGTGGTTAAATTTTTATCTGATGCCCAGACTTATGCGTCTGAAAAAACTAAAGTTTATGATGCTTCAATTAATACCTATAATAGGTGTGTCACTAATCCTCAGCATTTTAATAATCCCTTTACTGGCGAAAAAGGCCAGTGTAAGAAATTCTTTACCGCTATGCTTGAGTACAGCAAAAAATCAAAAGTATTTAACGGGATTACTATGAGTGATTTAAATAACAAAGCTGTAGTTAAACGTATTGGGGATGGAATCCAAAACTACCAGTTATCACATTATTAATGTAAAGTTTTTTGGGTATAAAAAAGCCGGAGTATTGTTATTATTCCGGCTTTCTTTGTAGTTATTTTTTTATTCTTCTTCTCATTGTTATTGTTGGTTATACGGTTTACTTAAAGGGTGGCAAGTCAATTCGTTTGTCATTAATTTCACTATAGATTATTTAAAAAATATAAAAACTAACAAGTTTTTGATGAAAATAGCCTGTGAAAAACTACCCTGAAATTAATAAGGTTAATTTTTTAAAGGTATGGGATTTCAGGGAATCAATGCAACTACGAGAATAAACCTTTATAAATATCCTCTACTCGAAAATCAGTATTCCCTCGATGATGCTCAACAGCTACTCTCTGACGCATAGAAAGCTGTGCATTTAATGACTCTGGACCATCCTTAGAATAATGAATTGGTAAAACCTCTATTAAAGGAAAGTCGCTATTGGTATGCCTGTAATCACTGGTAATACTTTGAGGATTATCAAGAATTTTACTAAGAGAATTCTTTGCAATATCTGATGGTAGGAATAACCTGTTGATTATATCAATGTGCTCCGCCATCATCGCACTTTGAGGAATATACTTATCAAAAAATGTTAGTGCATCGGATGCGTATTCATGTGAGGAAACACTGATACTAATATGCGCTCGCCCATATAACTGAATCACACCACGAACCTTTAGATCATTATTATCCTCAACCTTTTTATCAATATCTTCACAGGGCGTGTAAGTAGTATTCTCAGATTGCAGCCAAAGCCATTCATTAGATACGGGGTGATAAATAATACTCTTTATTTCCTCAAGATAAGAACGAACTTGTTCAATATCGTAGATTCTATAATAAAGCCTTACTGGCTGGTATAACTGGCTCTCACTATTAAGAGCCACAATAATATTATTATTCTCAGGCACATTTTTCATTTCATCACCGGCAAATAGAAGTTGCAATAAGAAATAGGCTTAATCGATTACCGCAACATTAATCGCACTTAAACCTCTTTCCGTTGACTCAGTTGCAAACTCAACCTTAGCGCCCTCAATTAACTCACCATTTTTAAAACCACTCGCATGGACAAAAATATCTTTACCTCCTCCGTCAGGAGTAATAAAACCAAAACCTTTTTCATGAATGTAGAACTTAACGATACCAGTATTCATTGACATATTAATCTCTTTTAATAAAATTCATTCAATGCCTCTCTCTCTAATAACTAGCATTAGGTGTGATTGGCGCTCGCAGTATATCGGTACTCCCACATACTGTAAATGCTTAACCAGTAGACGAGGTATACTATGTTGAATGGTTTGGATTCTGGTATTTTAGGTCAGGTATTAGGTAGGGCAAGCTATTCTCAAACTAACCCCTGATAAGCTTGTTACGCTCATCCTGTAGCGCTTGCAACTTCTCTTCTAGATCCACTGTTTCCTGAGCCAGTTCCTTAGAAAGTTTACTAAGCTCTACCTCAAGAGCGGTAGGGTTAGGAGTGTTGTTAAATCGCGCTTGAAGATCAGCGATTTCTGATTCAATAGCTTTCTTTTCCATGCAATAACTATAACACTACTGCCTCCATCTGTAAATCAGTAGACCTTCTGCGAAAATCAAATTCTGACCAATTTTACGTCTCTAACATTTTGATTTTATTGGGTGTCAAATCCTCTATTTTGACTTTCGCAGGAGGTCTAGTAGTTACACAGGCATCGAAGTCATAATCTTGCTTATAGTATTACGTGTGATATATCTTACATCTTATTTTATTTAAAGAACTTATCATCCTTTTGTCGCCCATTTAAATTGATAGCAATATTGACTGAATGAAAAGCGATGTTCGGGTACTGCAACTATACGTGTAAATTTGCAGGATAAGCTTGCTTGACTGTTACGTCTATCTTTATTTAGGGGAATTGAGCTAGTTTTATCTCATAATAAACAAGGTTTTTAGTAACCTATCAAGGTAAAATAACTTGATATAAAAACTATAGTGAAATTAGTCATGCGCAGAATCATAAAAGCGATTAAAAGCCTGAGTGATTACCTGATCCTGCTGAAAAAAAATCCAGAGCTACTAAGGCCAGAGCAGTGCAGCCATTGCGGTGCAGGTGGACTATGGTCACATGGATCATATGATCGAAAACCAGATAGGAACCCAGGTAAAGGACGCTCTTTAAATCCCACCCCTGTTTTGAGATTTTATTGTCATCAATGTAAACGTACTTGTTCAACCCTACCTGAGATACTTTCTCCAAAGCGTTGGTATTGCTGGTCAGTTCAGCAGGCAGTGTTAATGAGCGTGCTCCTGGGAAAAGTATTAGCTCATCAGGTCAGGAGCAAGGTGTTAGTCGACACACCGTTGCTAGGTGGTTTCACTGGTTGGTTGACCACTTCGTTGATTACTCCTGGCTCTATGATAATTCCCGTGGTTGAGTTTATCCTTTATTAATAGCATAAAGCCTTCCTTTCCAAATTATTCAGGTATAGAATTTTCTCTCCATTTTAGCTCATAATAAGGACATTACCTATGCCGACCATTGACATCCAGTTTAATATTCCCTTCTTCCGTATCGATAAAGTTGAAGAAACTGATACAGCAATTTTTATTTACGGGCAGACAGAAGAAACATCCGTTGGTTGTCATATTTGCGGTAAAGAAACCGCACGTTTTCACGGTTACGACAAAGAACGCAAGGTTAGGCATCTTCCTATTATGAACAAGCAGACCTATCTAATTTATCAGCCTAAGCGATATATCTGTTTTGAACATGGCTGCCATTGCCCAACGACTACTGCAACACCGGATTTTCATTCAAGTGATAGTCAATTTAGTTATGAACTAGAATTATATTTACTGCGCGAATTAGTTAGTGACTGACAGAAAACCTCGAAAGCCTTACGCATCAACGCTTGTAGAGGATTTTCATAAACGAAGATTTTGACTTTTTTGCTATAAATTCATTAAAAGCGGTCAATTTAGACACTAATGGTGGTTAAACAGTAAATCTTCGTTTGTTAAAACAACCTGTATGCCTTACGTAGCAACGGTTTCGGGGTTTTCTGTCAGTCACTAGTTAACAGCACAGTAAAAGATGTAGCATTGAAAAATGACACAACAGAGAAGAAGATCGAAGGAATAATTAATCGCCATATCTCACCTAAGATTAATTGGTCGCAATTTAAATTTCTAGGTGATTTAGGGATTGATGAGATTAGTTTAGAAAAAGGAAAAGGCGCCTATATGACAATTATTACAGCCAGGATTAATGGTAAAGTTAGAATACTTTCAATCATTAAAGGTCGAAAAAAGCGTGATATAAAGCATTTTCTGCTTTCGATTCCTATAAAGCTTAGAAAGACAGTTGTGTCAGTTTGTACTGACATGTATAAGGGTTATGTTAACGCTGCCAGAGAGGTTTTTACTCCAATGCAGGTTATTGTTGACCGTTATCATGTTGCTAAACTGTATCGGCGAGCATTAGACAAGATGCGTCAAAAGGTGCTAGCCGATTTAAAAAAGGAGCTACCTCCTCATGAGTATGATAAAGTTAAAAACCTAACTAATCTGCTCAGGGGACATAAAGAGTTTTTTACCAAAGAAGAAAATGAAAAGCTGAATACATTATTCTCCTACTCCTTTGAGTTAACAGAGTCATACCGAATGGCAAGAAAGCTAACGAGCATTTTTAATAAGGAGCAATCAATAAAATCTGGTACTAAAAGTATTGATGCCTGGATTCAGGAGGTTCAAAGTAAAAAGATTAATTGCTTTAAAAAATTCATAAAAACTCTTAAAGCCTTCAAAGTGGAAATCTGTAATTATTTTTCAGAGGGAAAGAATAGTGGGTTTGTTGAAGGATTTAATAATAAGATTAAAGTTTTGAAGCGTAGATGCTATGGGATTTTTGACCCAAAAACACTATTCAAAAGACTGTATATTGATATTAATGGATATGAGCTTTACTCTATAAATATAGGGTAAAACGCACCACGGGAAACCTCATAGAGCCCAACGCACCATTGAAAGCGAGTGTATTGAATATAAAGCAGGCTGGAATTCTGAGAATACTATCCATACCGTAAACGATTTCGTGAATGATGATTGGTGCGACGGAAAAAATTGGCGGCCGCAATTATCATACGAATTATCATACGCAAGAAGTGAAATTGCTATTCACGGTAAGTCTTACAGCCGCCTGCAAAAATGTCGATTAACTAATTTAGGCAAGAATGCACTTGCTCATAATAAGGAACAACGTTTATGAATACTTCTTCAATAATCTCCAGAGTTTGGAGCTTTTGTACGACACTGCGCGATGATGGTGTAAGTTACGGCGATTATCTTGAACAACTTACCTATCTGATCTTTGTAAAAATGGCGGATGAATATACCAAACCGCCTTATAATCGTGATGTGGGTATCCCCAAGAAATACAGCTGGAAAGTGCTCACCAGCAAAAAAGGTGCTGAGCTTGAGGTGCTTTACGTTGAGCTGTTGCGTGAGCTTGGTAAGAAGAAAGGAATGCTAGGGCAGATTTTTACTAAAGCACAGAATAAAATTCAAGACCCAGCCAAGCTATATCGTCTAATAGACATGATTGATGACACTCAGTGGATTATGATGGACGCTGATATAAAGGGTGACATTTATGAAGGCTTGTTAGAAAAAAATGCTGAAGATACAAAATCTGGTGCGGGGCAATACTTCACACCAAGAGCATTAATCCGCGCAATGGTAGAGTGTCTTCGACCTGAGCCTGGTAAAACTATTGCTGATCCTGCTTGTGGTACGGGCGGATTCTTTCTTGCCTCTTATGATTTTTTGACGAAATGCGAAAACTATAAACTTGATAAAAGCCAAAAGCATTTTCTGAAACATAAAACATTTTATGGTAATGAAATTGTTGCTAACACACGCCGCTTGTGTTTGATGAATATGTTTTACATAACATCGGAGAAATTGATGGTGATAGTCTCGTTTCTCCCAATGACGCATTGATTGCACCGTGTTCTGTCAGCGTTGATTACGTCTTAGCGAACCCACCATTTGGTAAAAAAAGTTCAATGAGCTTTACGAATGAAGAGGGTGAGCAAGAGAGGGATGATTTGACGTATAATCGACAAGATTTTTGGGCGACTACATCAAACAAGCAGCTTAATTTTGTTCAGCATATACGTAGCATGTTAAAAACAACAGGCAAAGCGGCTGTAGTAGTACCTGACAACGTGTTGTTTGAAGGCGGTGCTGGCGAAACTATTCGTAAAAAACTGCTGGAAAATACTACGCTGCACACTATCCTGCGCCTACCAACAGGTATTTTCTATGCAAATGGTGTTAAAGCAAATGTGTTATTTTTTGATAATCAACCTGCTGATTCAAAAGCTTGGACTAAAAACGTTTGGTTTTATGATTACCGCACCAATATTCATCATACACTTAAGAAAAAGCCAATGCGCTTTGAAGATTTAACGGACTTTATTGATTGCTATAATCCCAGTAATCCAAGTAAGCGTAAACAAACATGGCACCCTGAAAAAAAATCAGAAGGGCGATGGCGTAAATACACCTATAAAGAGCTTATAGCTCGTGATAAAACAAGCCTTGATATTTTCTGGTTAAAAGATAAAAGCTTAACTGACCTAGAAAATTTACCAGAGCCAGATGAGTTAGCTGAAGAAATTATAGAAAACCTAGAGTCGGGTTTGGCTAGCTTTAGGAAGGTGCTGGTTGGGCTGAATGGAAAATAACATGACAACAACAGTTACTCCCGCACCCAGAGTGATCATCCTAATCTGCTTAATGGGTATCTTGTCGCAGTTTGCCACTGACAGTTACACACCCTCATTGCCCCACATAGCAGACTACTTTCATGCCTCACACGACAGCATTAAAGCAACCGTGGGTGTGTATTTTCTAGGAATGGGACTATCTGCTTTAGTGTTTGGGTATCTGTGTGATCGTTTTGGCAGAAAGTCCAGTTTAATTGGCGGCTACTTACTGTTTTTACTGGCCAGTTTGCTTTGCAGTCTTGCACAAACGGAGTGGTGGCTGATTGCGGGACGGTTACTGCAAGGAATTGCAATGGGCAGTTCCTTAGTGATTTTTCGGGCAATTATGAAAGACGTATTTAAACGCGGCCAACCACTGAAAAAAGCCAGTTTGGTGATTAGCAGTATAGTTTCCTTAACACCGCCTTTAGCCCCCATTAGTGGCGGCTTAATTCAAACCTATCTGGGCTGGCGAATGAATTTTGTTTTACATGCGATCTTGGTGTTGAGTATGTTGTTCCTTATCCTCAAGTACTTGCACTTAAAGCCTCAAGGGGATTCCTCAAGCAAGCCGTTAGAAGGGTATCATTATGTCTTTTCACAACCGCGGTTTTTATTAAATGCAGCCTGTAGTGGGTTAGCACTGGCAACGGTATTTATTTTTATTACCTTGGCCCCGTTTTTATTCCAAACTATTTTACATTGCACACCGACCGCGTATTCACTGTATTTGGCACTGATGATTGTCCCGCCTGCAATAGTGATTATGTTAGCTGCGCGTTATGCCCGTTTTAACAACATGAGTAGAGTCATGCAAGTGTGCGCTAGTCTCACTTTCCTGTGCAGTTTACTCTTAGCGCTGTCTTACTTTTTATTGGGCGTCTCTTTGCCAGCTATAATCCTAATAGGAACCTTACTATTTACTGCAAACACGTTCCAATACACCGCCAGTTATCTGTGTGCCTATCAACATATTCAACGTTTTGTTGGCAGTGCTTCGGCAATCTATGGATTTTCGCAAGTGGTGGTGACCGCACTGTTTGCGTTGTTTGCTTCGTTATTTGCGGGCCACAGTCAATTAAGTTTGGGATTATTAATGGGGATACCACCGTTAGGTATCTTGGCAGTGAAAGGTTGGGAGAGGTTGAGATTTCAGGCTTAGTGCTTCGCATCATTGTTTTGATTTTTAAGTTGAGTTATGCTATTTTTTCTTCAGAAAAAATAGCAGGTTAGAACCAAGCTATCTCACGTTCTTGTTGTTACCCATCTCGCATAATTAAATCAATAGTCTTTGTGATTCTGCTTAGCTGGATTCTGATTGCGTGCGTGACGCTGTCGCAGCGGCTCGTAAGTCTTTGCCTGGTTTAAAATGGATGCCAATTGGACGCATCAGGTAGCGGCCTGATCTTGGGTTTTGAATCCAGTGAGGTTTGTAATGTTTAACCTGAAACACGCCAAACCCACGAATTTCAATGCGACCCTGTTGACCTAAGTGGTCAGCCATTTTTACTAAAATGCACTCAACCACGAGCTTAGCGTCTTCATGTTTTAAGTGATTACGTTGCTCTAAGTCGTGAATCAAATCTGAGCGCTTGACTGTCTGATCACTCATGGCGCAGGTTCATGCTGTTCGGCGGATTGCTGGATTGCTTTTTGTTGCTTGGCTAACTGACGTGCTTGTTTCTTTGCAAGCTTTTGCTCCAGTGCTTGCTTTGAATAGGTTTTTGCACTTTCTGTTACGCTGCCGTTAATGTTACCGGCTAGGTCATAACGATACTCTGACTTCATGACGAGCTCGTAGTATTGGAATGTCGAAGTATAAGCGTTGAGTGCGCGCCCCAGTTGTTTTTTTGATTGCTCAGGGTGCGCTTTGGCTAGGTCATGCAGAATCTTAACTTTTAAGGGTTTGCTTGGTTCTTTGTAATTAAAGATCTCAGGGTATTGTTTACAAATCCAGTACACGGTTTTAATCACATCGGTGTAGGTGATTTTTTTCGGTGGCGGTTGTTTGGGTTTGACGGTTGGTTGAGGATCGGGTTCCGTTTTTTTTAAAGTGAGCTTTTGTCGTTCTGTCATAGTAAGTGTGTTTTACTGCTGATTAATTTCTTTTTTGAGTTGCGCTAGCACTTCTGATGAGATACCTGTAGTTTTAGTAACAACAGTTTCCTCAAAGCCTTCTTTTAACATATTCGTTGCAATGGTTCTTTTTTCTTGTTCAATGCCTTGTTGCATTCCTTGTTGCATTCCTTGCTGGACTCCGCGTTGTATCAATTGATCGGCTGCTGACATAATCTTTTCCTCTTCACCTGGTGCTGCGAGTTTAAATGCTTCCAACAAGTCTTCGGGCTCGTTGGTATCTTCATACTTCATCCCGTATTCTAGCAATTTTAGTATATGTTGGCCTTCTTTTAAACCTTCAAATACTTCGAGTAGCCCATGCTCCATCAGCTTTTGAATCACTGGAATCAGATCGCGCTGAAAAGCGTGTTTTTGAAACATTTCTAATGCGGCCACATACCCGTGTTTAAGTAGCTCTTCATCAGGGATCACGGTTAAATCTACCAGATGAAAGGGGCTGGTTAATACAGTTTTAGCGAGTTCCGGTTGACTAAACAATTGAAAGAAATCCACTGGAAACGGGTAGGGGCTGACTCGCCCATTATAAAATATCATTGGATAAATAATAGGCAGTTTATCTTTTGGCTTTTTCTTACCGCGTTCTGGCTGATGGCGATCCGCTTCCCAGATAGCGCCCATGTATTGCCAGAGTTTCAGCGGTAAAAAAAGTTCTGGATGGCTTTTAGCCTCATTGAGTACTGAGAACTACCCAAAATTGTTATCTCCCTACCTGAACTGAATTCGATAATTCTTTTTGTTCTTCTTGAGAAACACTATTTTCTTTAAAAAATTGCTCTACTAAGTGATACGTTAGAAGTTTTCTAATACCCTTCGCAATAAAGTGTCGTGTCACCTTGCCCTTACCATCTCCTAATTTAGCTAGCATAATTGCGTAATCGTCATAAGCTTTTTCCTTACCTATCTCATACAAATATGAGGCCACATAAAAACATACAGCCAGTAGATTTTGTATCCCTTTAAAATTTTTTATCTGCATATTTTCCCAGCCTAGTCCTTCCTTGAGAAATTTAAAAACATATTCAATTTTCGCACGAGATAGATAGGCTATGTATACCTCATACGCCTCATCAAAAGTCGTTACTTTTTTATTAGTTAATAGCAGCATGTCATTCTTAAAAATTCTCCTACCATCTCTGCCTGTAATTTGGATTTTAATTGCATTGAAGTTCTCAAACTCTCCAAAATAAATAGTTATTTTTCCGTCTTGTACGCAATTCTTTCCAACTGTTAACTTTTGGAATTGCTTTTCGCCTTGAGCATCAAAATCAGCGTTAATCAGCTTAAGCTTTTTACCATCATCACCTCTACCTTCTATTGTTCTTGTTATTTTTGAGCGAATAATAAAGTCTTGATCTAGGTTTGTATCAATTAGTGAGAGATAGTCATTATCATCAAACTCTCTATCTAGAATATGGGTAATGGTTGCATCTTCATTCTTTGATTTTAGGCAGATTCCTATTTTTTCTATTTCACGAATAGACAGCAGCTTTTTATTAAAGTAATCACCAGATTCATAAAGACTCTTGGCCTCTTTATCTCCCTCAAATGGCTTTCCAGCCTCTATTTTCTTAATATGCTCAGCTTTTAAAAACTTAGGGTCTTTATTGCTGTAGCTTACATGCGATAGTAGATGCACAGCCTTATCACCAGGTACTAATGCAACTGCGTTATGCGTGCTGTAACCATTGATAATATCCCCGTCCAGACTCCTTACTTTACCTAGATTTTCAGTTTGCTTGCTATGTGGCTTTCTAATATCAGAAGGATCATGAAGAACATCAATTTTACTGGCGTGTGAAAGTTTTTCACAGCTCTGTTCTAGCAATACATCATTTGTTTTTATTGGATCTAAATCGGTGCTTTTATTTTCACCGGTAAGTGTACGAATCATCTTTTTATACTCATTGTTATCTTTTGATGAACTGAACAACTTACAACTACCTTCAGTTAATAGCTTTCCTACAATCGTCGATAGATTTTTTTAAAACAACTTTCCCAGTTAATTTTGAAAAAAGAGGGGCAGCGTAATCGGCGAAGTTTAACATTTATACTCATCTCGTTAGTCTTGTTAAAAAGACAAAGCATAGTCATTTTTACACAATATTTCAGCATTATTTTGCTGATTTAAATTTTGGGTAGTTTTCAGTTGAGTAAGTAAAAATAGGCTGGCTCTTCAGCCAGTTCAACGCCGTAAAGTAAATCGGTCAGATGCTCTTGGCTGTTCTGATCAATAAAGGAATTCTTTTGGAGCTTTAACGATTGCCAGTTCACTTGCTGTTGTAGTTCTTCAGGTAAGTGCGCCTTAAAGAAATCCAGTGCAATGCGTTTATCCCGCATTAAGCTGCGAAACAAGCGATCATGATTAATCAGTGAAACGATTTTACCCATGGATTGCTAACCGCCTAGTCTTTATAGTTAATCCCAGCTGCACAATGCGCTGAGTCACACAACCTGTTATTACTGAGTGAGTCAAGCGCTGAATCCGGTCAACACGGAGTGCGTGTCGAGTGAGGTGCGCCACGCTCATTAAAACCACACAGCCTAACTGATTTTTCAAAAAGGAAAAGGCTGATTTTCCTGTGAAGCTCACTGCACAACAAATGCTCATTAGTACGACTCGTCCTTATCGTCAATCAGGCTGTTTAACTGGGTTAAAGAGTAGCAAAAAACCCTTAAAAAAGCGAGAAAAAAACAGCTAAAAAGTGCGTTAAGTTAATGATTTTTATTGACATTTCTCTCGTTTTTGATAGACTAATCAGGTCGTTAAAAATTGGTTTTATCGGCGCGAGTTAAGGGTGCGCTAACACCCCTAGCCCGCTAAACATTACTAACTATTATGGAGTTATAATGCCTATGATTATCATATCTAAGCTTAGTCCTCACGTAAATCACAATTATTTAACTACTGATCGCATTCGAGCGCTTGCACCGTCGGTTTTTACTGCTGACAGTGCCGCGCGTACTAGCGAGAAGTATCAACACATCTCTACCAGTCAATTGGTGGCGCGTTTGGAAGAGGAGGGATTCTATCCGGTTCATGTCCAGCAATCCCGCTCTCGTAGTCAGGATAAGCGCTACTATGCTAAGCACTTACTGCGCTTTCGTCACGTTAATACGCGACCAACTGAAGACGGGTTATTCCCTGAGTTAGTGCTCATTAACTCGCATGATGGCTTATCTTCTTATCGCTTATTGGCTGGTCTTTACCGCTTGGTGTGCACTAACGGCCTCGTGGCGGGTAAAACCTACGACGAGGTACGTGTCAGGCATCAAGGCGATATTTTAGGGCAAGTCATCGAGGGGACTTATCAAGTCATTAATGAAGCCCAGCGGATGATTGAGTCCAGTCAAGCTATGAGAGAGATCGCGCTCAATCCTGAGCAGCAGCAACGCTTTGCTGAGGCTGCACATGCCTTGCGTTTTGGTGCCAGTGAAGTCGGCAAAGGCTTTGAAGCGCAAGCCTTTTTAAAAGCTAGACGTCACGCCGAAGTCAACCGCAACGATTTGTTTAGCATTTTTAATATCGTGCAAGAAAATCTGTTGCGGGGTCAGGTACGCGGCTGGCGTCGTGATCATCACGGTTGGCCTCGCCGGACTCAAACGCGAGCGTTAACGAGCATCGATCAAGGTACCCAGCTCAATCAAGCCCTATGGTCGCTAGCTGAGCAAACCTTGCAAACGCATTAGTTGCTAGGTAAGCCCCTAAAATAATGGGCTTACCCCTTCACAAAACAGTAAAAAGGTAAAACACCATGAACACAAACACAAATTGTTATCAATTAAACAACGGCAAAATGATGCGGGTTATTGAGCGGGATGACTGGAACCGTCTGATCGTGCAAATAGAAGGTTTCGAGGATGTGCTAGTCTGCGTGGTTGATAATTGTTTGACTTCGATGAATGATCCCGAAGGCTACGACCCTGAACCCGATACCCGTTTAAAACACGCTTACCAGCTGACACCGGAGTCACTCGAGGCGTTAAAAGCGCATTTTGGTAAAACCACGGCTTCTTTGTATTAACCGATGAGTGAATTAGCAACGCTTGTTGAACAGGGTTGCTAGATCGACTCATGCAAAAGGTTATAACCCCAGACTGATTGACCAGGAGATCGACTATGGCAAGAGATTACACCAAAACCACAATACGACTCGAGAAGATTCACGAAAGGAGTTTGAAAAAAACCTACAAGGGATTAACACCCCTTGAGAAGCGCGTGATTAAAAATAGGGAAGCCTTCGAGCAAGTGAGCAAAGAGCTCGATTTTTTCTGGCGCAAGACAGCCGTTTACAATCGGGTGAACGGGCGATACGTTGCCGACCAAGAAAAAACAGATTGGACTGATTTTGAACGACACGATAAACAGATGACCAAACTCTCAAAACAGCGTGATCGGTTCGAAACTCAGCACGGACTCACACCGGAACAACTTGACAAAATCGAGGAGAAATTTTACCTACTCAATCGAGGCCGATTTTATGGTGGTTCCTTTTAGTGAGTAAACTCCATTGATTCACTGAGGTAGGAGGGCGGTCAAGGCTGCCCTTTTGGGTGAGTGTGTTTTAAAACCCGCGAACATTTTGCGTGGTACTTCCTCATCAAAACCCTATCAAGTGAATGGTATAAAAGTAACCACTCAACAAATGCCTGTCATAACAAACTCGCCGCGAGCATTGCAAATTTTTCTGCGCTCACATTCACCAATTTGTTAAAGAGCAAAACGCACTGATTCATCAGCACAATAAACCCAAGCAAACCACAAGCCAGCTCACAAGACAACCTCAACATTAACAATCACACTTGGCGCGTCGAGACTGCCAACGACAATAACCAAGCAAGCGATAGCAAAAAACTCGACA
>CBDALO010000166.1:0-4170 GCA_965196985.1 Gammaproteobacteria bacterium
CAGACAAACGCGGAAGAAAATTCTTGACAACGTGGTATAAGAAGTATGGTTGGCTGGAGTACTCAAAATCAACTGATAAAGCGTTTTGCTTTTATTGCCGAATTTTCAATAAACCGGTGAGTAATTATTTAGCTAATATTTTTCAATGATCTGCTTGCAAGCATTTCTCAACTCAACCAAGCTCAGCTCGAGCAACACATGGCTTTGTTGGCAAGGTTAAAGCAGAGCACCTTTTTCGGTTTCTTATGTAAATCGGATGTGATATTTGATACACTATCAATGTGGTCTGTTCAAAATTATTCTGTTAAATTGTAATTGTTATGTTGCCAATGGGTAATTTCACCTTTCATGCCAAAATGGCTCTGATTACCTACGGGAGGTTTTATAGGAGTAAACGTGATTCATGAGAATTTTTATCGAGGAGCAGCTTGTACAGCTTGAAGTAAATACATTTTATGATGTTTTTAGATGCAAAAAAAGGGAGATCCTGCCTTTATAACTACTGGATTCAGTAATTGGAAAGAGACCGAAAAGTTTTCCAAGCATGAGCAATCAGAGTGTCCTCGATACTCCGCTGAGTCGTTTCTAAGGTGGAAGAAGCAGAAGCCAATTGATCATCTAATAAATGAAGATGCTGCAAAAAGAGAATCCTATCGCCTGGAAAGGGTACTTAAGGCTTGTTTCTGTGATTAGAAAGGAATTATTACATTCGAGGTTATTTGATGGAACATGATATTCAACTATAAAAAATGGCTGGCTACAGAAGGAGAACATTAGCTTAATTAGTCGTTTTCTTCTTCTCTCTTGACAGGTAAACAAGAATCGTTCCGTGTTCACAAAGTTGTTTGATATTACAAAACTCTAAGAGAGGTTGAATTTGGCATTTCGGGGCCATTGCGAACATGAAGACTCAGACAACAAGGGTGTCTTTAGAGAGTTTGTTGAGTACGTTTCGCAAACCGACTCCCCTTTTAACGATCATCTAAATGCACCAGGTACTTAGTATTTAGGAACTTTAGTGATTGATATACTTGGCGCTTCTGTTCTATTCAGACAGGATTGCATTGCATATAGCTTAACTATACGTTTTAAAGCTGTCTTCCAAATAGTCAAATTGATGTCATAGTATCAACATATTCTGAAATGTTATGCTTATAAACGTTGTTAAGAATGTTGCTACCTATCAATTTTTCAGCGAATGCAACCTACTTAAGTCCTGACATCCAGAACCAGCTCATTGCATTGACAGGATCTGCTATCAGGAAGGAGATAATAGATCGTGTCAAGCAAGCTGGTGTATACTCCATTATAGTAGATGAAACCCCTGATACCAGCAATAAGGAGCAGCTGGCCTTGGTAATAAGGTATGTAACCAAAGGTATGGTAGAAGAACGTTTACTGGCAGTAAAAACAGTCGACGAAACGGATGCCAATACGCTGTTGAAAACTGTTACGGAGGAGCGCAAATAGTGCAACATTGAAATATCAATGCTTCGTGGCCAGTGCTATGATGGAGCAAGTAATGTTGCTGGCATCCATGCAGGTCTGCAAGCTCTTATGCGAAACCTTTCACCTACGGCATTGTGTACCCACTGCTATGCACGTGTATATAGAACAGAATATATATGTATTCGTTGAAACGTGCACCAAACGCATGCCATTTTCTGCAAGTTCCAAGAGCAGCTAAATGAATCAAACGATGCACAAAAAGCAAAAAAGTACGTATTAAAGATGTTGTCCGACACAAGGTGGGCATCAGAGCTGAAAGCACCAAAGCCATTTACCATACCATTGGGTCTGTGATTGCCACACTGAAGCAGGTGGCAAAAGTAGAACAGAAGCCAAACATATACGCTGAAGCAAACGGCCTCCTTAGAAGCATCAACTTCGAATTCATTCTTGCACTCGTGGTAAGAAATAGATTGTTTTTCACGGAAACATATGAAACAATATATAGATATTGATGAAGCAAGATATAATGTATATAATGAAACAAACTAGTAGACAGCAAACCTTGAAAAAAACAGGTTGACACTTTAAGGATTTTCATGCTAACACCCTGAATTATATGCCCAACTTCATTCACGTATTCCTTGTTATACCATTGTCCTTAGGTTCTCAAACCCATCCCCTTCCTAAGTACAGGCGTTTCAGACAAGCTGCAAACCAAAGACCTTGACGCAGTCTCTGGATGTGAGGTTGCAGATTTGCTGGAAGCAACAAAAGACTTTCGAAATGAGGAGAAATTTGAATCTCTCTGGCAGGAAGCACTTGACGGATGCAACCAGCTTGGTATCAATGGGCCCAAAGAAAAACATATCCGAAAAGTTCCCAAGAGATTTGACGAGAATCAGGAAATAGCTGTGCATTTTGTTGCAAAAGACAAACTGAGAATCCACTTCTTCTGTAATGTAAGTTAATAATTTAAATGCTTTCCCATTACTACCGAAGAGAGAAATTTCTGTCGTTTATATATTGCCACAAAACGATGCGGCCGAGTTGAAAACAATGAGCATTGGGCGGTAGTAGAAATTTTAACTTGCGTTGTAATGGTAACGATACGAACTGAAAATAATATGAAGTGCAACAGTAGCAATCTGGATGAACCTTCTTTTCGAATTTATGCCAAAGAAGTTTGTCTTTTCATAGTTATTGAATTGCATTGTAAGAGGCCAATCCATCTCGCAATGGATTTCTGTTGCAGAGCAGTACTTAACAAACGATACCAAAATAGGAAATTTTCTGGAATATGTAATCAATATAACCCAAAATAACGCATGAACAATATGCTGCTTATGGTATGGTTTTTAAACAATCTGTACAGGGAGAGAATATTGCTTTGATGACCTGCAAAATTATTGAATTCTGTAGTTTGAACCAAATTGAGTTTTCCTTTATCTACAGGTTCTTGACTTGATGGCAACCTCGATCTCAACGAGATTCAATTCTCAAAGTGCATCGATCTTGAAAGGTCTTGGTTACCTTGCTCCAGAACGTTTAAGTGAACCAGATGCATTAAAAAGCATCCAAAATGCTGTTGATTGGTATAAAGGTGACCTAGAGAGGGATTTGTTAAAGGGTCAACTGCTAAGTCTTCAAAAGTCGCTCACGCTGCAAAGGGTATTGAAGAAAGCAAGAAAAGATGCAACTTGACTTGTACAATGAAGTAAAAGAGGATCTTTTATGTTACGGTGAAATTAAGAAATTGATGTAAATTGCATTATGTTTGCCGTTAACTTCATGCAGTGCCGAGAGAGCATTTTCAAAACTAAGACTTGGTTGAGATCCACCATGGGATAAGAAAGACTTCAAAGCCTTAGGTTGATGTCTGTTGAATCCGATATTCTAAAAAGCCTTGACTTAGAGCTGCTTGTGAAAGACTTTGCAGTTATGGCCCCTAGTAAAATGGAACTAATTAATCAAACATCAAACAGTATCAGATGTATTAAGATATTAAAGTGCCTTCATAGAGCAGCTCTCGTACACATTGGCATGCAATGCAAATGGGTTTCACTATATAGCTTTGAAAAGATTACCACACTAAAATGTAATGCTAAGCTTATCACATCTCAAATTATGAACGCTTCTCATTTCCATTAAGCGTGTATGCTCAAATAAGACGCTCTTCAATGTTTTTTCTTGGCCTGCAACGAATTGTGAGGTGCTACAAATATTGCAAGTGACAATCCACAGGACCCCGTTCATCTCTTGCTCCATTTGCCCCCCCCCCCAAGAAATGACCCTGGCTACGCCACTGATTCACGACAAAATTCACACTGTTAAAACTAAGAGTGCTTTTACTTTCGATTTTGAGTAGGCCTAAACGTTTTTGAGAGTTCAAAAGAAAAAAAAAACAAGGGGTGGCGGAAAATTTAGTTCTTGAATATTCTTATGCGGGGCTTTAAGCACATGAAAAAAGGTTGTTATGGAAATTTTCTTGGTAACCCTAGCGCGAGCAGACTGTTGTTGCATTTTGAATAAAGCAAATGTGAGTGAAAATTTCTTGTTCTTAATATTACGTATGTTAATTTACCTCAAGGTAATAATATTGTTCACAGATTGATATGCACTTAATAAAAAGTTGAATTTTCGATACATTAAACATTTAAAATAATTGATGTTTATTCTTTTCTAGTGTTAAGTGTGTCAGAGATGATCAAAATATGTCAT
>CBDALO010000167.1:0-4843 GCA_965196985.1 Gammaproteobacteria bacterium
AAGCTGAAAGTTGACTTATTTATTGTATTAATTCATTACAAAAAGGACGTGGATTCACATCATAAGTGCAACATTCGGTTGTAAAAAATTGCTATCGCCAGATAGTTGCCTAAAAACTTCATAAGGTGTTCTATAGTTCAAGCACTTTCTAGGTCTATTACTTGACCAGAACATTGCTCCTTAGATTAAAAATATAGTAAATAATTGATGGTTAAAGTTAAGGTGGCTCCAACTAATAGACAATTTTAAAAAGCAAACTGAAGCTAATTCACGGCTTTTTCATCGAACAGATCACCCTCAACGTATCAAACAGTTTGTCTATGTACCCGTCCCGGTCATCCGTCATGAAGAGCACATGATTGGCTTCCATCTCACCTTGCGAAAATCGCCAACAAAGCTGGTGATATTTTGTCCACGACAAAATGAAACTGTTGAGAATGACATCGGGGTTGGCAAAGCGGCTTTCGATATCTTTGATGCGCTTGTGAAACTGCACCTTATCGCTGGCGGGGCCTTCGTGGAGCAGCCCGTGCGGCTCAATGAAGGTGACATATTGTTTGCCATCAACAATCATCCACAGAATAAAGTCGGGATGGAAATTACCCGCTTCAAAAAATCCAACTCCTTTTCCGCGACTTAGATTCCGGAGCAAAAAGAGTTCTGTCCCGTCCTTTTGAAGCTCCGCCGCATTGGTTTCGGACCATTTTTTTAAATCCGTAACAAACTGAAATTCACTTTCATTCAGCGGCACCGGCAGAACCGTGATTTTCCCGTTTTGTCTTACATGGAAAAGCGGTTGGAAAAGATGTATTCCGAAGCGACATGCTTGGAGGTCACCTGCTTTAAGCAGCGATTGCTCGTTTTCCTCCAATTCCTTTTTGAGCTTTTCAATGGCAAGGATTACCTGCTCTTCACTGCCATCGACAATGATCTGATAAAAATCTTCCTGAGGGATATTGTCATCTTCAGGCGTAAGATCCCGGAGCTCAAGGCGTGGCTCAATAAATGAACGTTTGCAATAGTTGTAGTAGTGACCACAGAATCGTTTAAGAAGTTCTGCAGCAACTTGCTGAAGCAACGAAACATCATCAAACCCAGCCGGTTCCAATCGGGCCGTCGGAAGGAAAAGGGTGTACCATGTTTTATCCGTAAGGAGCTTTTGAATACCTGTTTTATCAATATTCAGGTTATACCAGCTTCTTTCACGCTTGAACTGCTCGAGATCGAAATACAACTCATCCATATTCAGTAGCGAGATATGCCTATCAACCAATATTCACATCATCTTTTTTGACTGCATCGGCAGTCTTCTTTGAGTGGATGGACTGAATACGCGGATACCAGTCAGACACAACCGGGTGCAGCTGAAGGTACTCTGTTAGCTGGCCAAGGCTGGGGACGGGAGCATCTTTCTTAAAGTCATATTCTTTCCCGTCATCCGCCTTCCGTTTTGGTCGGATAATCTGGAGCTTCTTGCCGAAGTCATAAGTGACATTCAGCGGTATGGTGAACACACGCCGCCGCTCGTTGCCGGGCAACCCTTCATCGGCAAGGAATTGGCGGAATTTTTCCATAAAATCGGCTTCCACACCGAATACGTTCAGCGTCTCGAGTTCCTCGATTATATTGAGGAATGGACGGAGCATAGCTGTGACCGCTTCGTTTGAGGCTCCAGTCATACCCTTTCAGTCGCACACCGCGTCCAAAAAGCTGGATAATCTGCGCACCTTCGCTTTTACCTACATGCATCAAACCAAGGGTACTGACTCGCCAGCAATCCCAGCCTTCGACAAATTTCTTTGATCCAATAAGCAGGTTAACTGGAGACGAGGAATCCTTAACGGAGTCAAAGGTCGCTTCCGAAAAATCACTATCCTCAACAGACAGTGATAAACCATCCTGCTTGGCCACGCCTTCAATGTGATCCGCAAGCGCTTTGGCATCGCCAACGTTAATCAATCCGAATGGCGTTTCTGATGTACCGACCCGCAGAGCAATTTCACCGGATTCGCCTTTCACACGATCAAGGGCAAGATGTCCGCCGGTGTTTGTGTTGAACAGGTGCTTCAGGATATTTTTGTAGAGGTCGTCATAGGAAAGGCCTGCGTTCATTGTTTTGGCCAGCCATGTAAATGAGCCTTCAAAAATATCAACGCCGTTACTGTCCAGCAGGCCGGTATCCTGTCCGTTCCATGTCAGGATTTCCTCCATACGCTTGCAGGCTTTATCTTTGTTCGACAGGAAGTCGGCAATAAATGCGATGATCTGAGCAACATCGGTCGCAACAATCTGTTCATCCTTTCCAAGCTTGCCCCTGTTACGGTGCTCCCCACAAATACCCATAGAGGCTTCTCAATATTAAAAGGATGCAATGCTTGGGCTTTGTCCTCATAGATATCAAGCTGCTGATAGAATTTGAGGAGACAGGCTGTTAAGTAGACTGCCTTGGTCTCATCAAAGGATTCCGGCAGGTTAAGGATCTGGTAGTCTTTGCCAAAGCCATCCTCATAAAACCAGCGGTATGAGTAGTCGAAAACAACCGTCTTTGCATAATCGTCTTCATGGCCCGTGCCGGAAACAGCCTGATCAAAGGTTGCTGAGTATTCGAAGGTAAAGCCTTTTTCACACAGCATGGCGCGGTTTTTAAACCATGCGTTTTCATCGGCTTTGGCATTTTTTCCGGAAAGGCCGCGATGCCCTTCATCCACAAGCAGTAGATTCTGGTCGCCAAGACTGCGTGTCGCAATGGTGTTTGGACCTTTCTTGTCGCCCAACTTGGTAATCTCCAGAACATCCACTCTGGAAAGTCCCTGAGCCTGTGTGAACAGACTGTGGCCTTCCTTTGAGAAATTGGATGCGCCAATGTTACTTTCGGAAAACTCAGCAATATGCTGTTCGCTCAATCGCTCATTCGGTGAAATCAGAACAGCTCTGGAGAGATCTTTCTCTTTGCCGTATTTTTTCGAGTAGTGCTTATACTGCAAGTAATTGACATGCATCAGCAGCGTTTTTCCTGAACCGGTGGCATTCTGCAAAGAGAGCTTGTTCAGCTCGTCTTCATTGAAATAATCCATATCGGCATATTCAGGCCAACGGCTGTTAAAGCGGTCAACATACTCGTTCAAGGCTACGAGCAAAGATTCCCGGGCGCTGAAATAACGGTCGAGATAAATTTCGACAAACAGAAGCGAAAGCCACTGATAATATTTCCAGACCACTGGGCGATGACGCTTGGCATTGATCGCTTGGGTGTGATGGACAATGTTTTCCTCATACGCGAGCAGTTGCGCTTTGCTTAGTTCCGTTACATCATCCCAAAACAGGTTGCTGTTAACCAGCGCATGGTAAAAATTGTGTAGATTATCCTTGTCGAGACCTTCCAGCCTGGGATCACGAATAGGCTTTGCCAGTTTGTGAAATGGATGTTTCTTTGCACCTTCCCGAAGCGGGTCAATACCGAACAAGCTCATCAACCATTGATTCAGGAGTAGCTTGTCCCTGAACTTATGAGGCTTGGGGCCTTTGGATTTTCGTTTAGCCATTAGAAAATCCCTCCTGTTTTAAACACGGAATTGACGGAAGACACAGAAAGGGTTGGAACCACAGATGGACACAGACTCACACAGATGTTTTTTAACCACGAAAGGCACGAATAACACGAACGTGCATTCTTTAAAGCTATCAGCAGCTCTGTTTTGAGCAGGTATAAATTATTTTGAGTGGTATGTTCCAAAATGGAACCAACCACTTTCTCAGTGGATTGGTGTTTATTCGTGTTCATTGGTGGTTCCTCCTTTTTGAACATCCGAGGAATCTTCGTGAGTTGCTTCCCATTCTGCTTGCGCTTCCTCCAATTGTTTCTTCAATGCTTCTTTATCAGGAAGATAAAGCTGATATTCTGAAGCGTATATATTGGCGTTTTCGGGCAAAGTAAGTTCCACCAACTCGTCACTTTTGGTCAGGCAGAGCAGGATGCCGATGGTCGGCTTTTCGTCTGCTGTCTTTACGAAGCGGTCGAAGTAATTGACATACATCTGCATCTGACCTAAGTCCTGATGTTTCAGGTCGCCGACTTTCAGATCAATCACCACATAACAACGCAACAGTCGATTGTAGAAAACCAGATCCACATAGAAATGACGATTATCAAAAGAGAAGCGTTTTTGACGGGACTCAAAAAGAAAGCCTTTTCCCAGCTCCAGCAGGAAATGCTCAATTTTATCAATTAGAGCCGTTTCAAGGTCATGCTCGCTATAACTCTTTTGCTCTTCCAAGCCTGTAAATTCGAGAATATAGGGGCTCTTAATGACATCAGCGGGCTTTTCAACAAGCTGTCCTTTGGTGGATAACTGCTTCACTTCCTTTTTGTCTCGACTCAATGCCAGCCGTTCATAGAGAGCAGAATTGATTTGCCGTTCCAGTTCACGGTATCCCCAGCTGTTCTCAGCAGCTTCCAACTCATAAAACCGGCGTTCGTCCGTTTTTTTCACTGTTAAAAGCGTTACATAATGCGTCCAGCCCAGGAGAAAACGCTCATGGAGGTGTGCGGACAATCCGAGTGAAAACCGCCATCTTTTGAGATTGGTCAGGCACTGCCTGCGCAATCTCGGTTATCTGGAGCGAAATCTCAGATTGGTCAGGCAGAGCCTGACCAATCTTTTTGTAGGCCTCATAGAACAGCCTAAATTGCTTCAAATTGGTTTGGGACATGCCTTTCAATCCAGACTTTTTCAACTCTTCAGAAAGCCGTCTAATCAGCTTCTTGCCATATAGCTCTGTTCGTTCTGCGCCACCATTTTCAAATTCCATGATATACCAGCCAAACAGCCAGTTGCGTACCACC
>CBDALO010000168.1:0-314420 GCA_965196985.1 Gammaproteobacteria bacterium
GAAGCTTTACCTAAGCTTGCCTCCAGGTTGATGAATGAGGCTATGTTAATAGAAAGGGAGCGCCATTTAAATGCCAGTCCTTATGAGCGAACTGGCGATAGAAACGGATATGCGAACGGCTTTAAACCAAGGTTAATTAACACAGGTCAAGGTCAGCTTGAGCTACAGATACCGCAGGTTAGAGACTCCAATGAAGCCTTCTATCCATCAGTCTTAGAGCGAGGTGTACGCTCTGATAGAGCACTTAAGCTGGCTGTCGCTGAAATGTATGTGCATGGGGTTTCCACGCGCAAAGTTGAAAAGGTGCTAAAGCAACTCTGTGGAACAGATATTTCAAGCACAGAGGTAAGCCGTTGCGCTAAATTGTTGGATGAAGATTTAAAGAAATGGCGAAATAAGCCGTTAGGAAAGATAAAATATCTTTGGCTAGATGCACGTTATGAGAAGGTGCGCACTAGCGGCACAGTACAAGACTGTGCGGTATTGATAGCCTATGGCTTTGATGAATCAACCGGCAAGAGAACAGTGCTAGGTGTTTCTGTTGCGTTATCAGAGGCTGAGGTACATTGGCGTGATTTTCTTCAGCAGTTGGTTGAGCGAGGTATACATGGTATTGAGTTGATTACTAGCGACGCTCATACTGGCCTAAAAGCCGCTAGAAGAGCTGTGTTCCCCAGTGTTCCTTGGCAACGCTGCCAATTTCATTTGCAGCAAAATGCTCAGGCTCACATACCAAAGCGCTCAATGAAGGAACCAGTAGCTGAGGAGATTACAGCTATATTTAATGCCTCAAACATTCATGAGTCGGAAAGACTATTGGCTATGGCGGTAGATAAATATCAGCAAACAGCACCAGAGCTTTCTTCTTGGTTGGAAGTGAATATACCGGAGGGCTTAGTAGTGATGAACTTTGACAGGCCGCATCAAAAAAGATTAAGAACCAGTAACATAGCTGAGCGCGTAAACAGAGAGGTAAAAAGAAGGACGCATACAGTTGGAATTTTCCCTAATACTGAATCGTGCCTAAGGCTCGTATCAGCTGTTTTAGTGGAAATTGATGACCAGTGGAGCGGATCACCTAGATACTTAAGTTGAAGTGAATAATAAGGCTTCATAGGGTTTTAGGATAGATCATTCTTGTTCTTATTAACGAGATATAATTGCTATTACCTAAAAGTTAATAATTTATTTTGAGAGGAGAAAAATTTGAGGTATAAATAATTTTTTAGATTGATTAGCATAATTAATTTAAGATATTATGCGATGAGACAGGTACAATAGAGTGCCATTTAGAATTTTAAAGGTTTTTCTAAGTACTGAAGTTGGTTTTTACAGACAAAATAACGCTCTATCGAGATGTGGCATCAATTCATGCGGACTCAGCTTTAAAACAAACTCATGAGTTACCTGAAAAACATGATCAATTCACCCAGACCAATGCATTGCCGCAGAGAAGGGTTGCGGTAGTAGGTGATAGCCCTACCCTATTGTCGTCTTTATTGGATGCAGATGAATCCATGGGTGGTGGGGTTGATAGTACTTTAAAAAAAGAGAATCAACTTGCTTCCTCCGTAGGATCAGTTAGCTCGAGGGAACGAGAAGTTAGTACGAGTTTAGATCTATCTAGGGATGGTGCCGGTCTCTTAGACATTGCCACTTCAAGTGCGCAGCCTGTGATGGAGCGGCGTAAAAGTACTCATGATGACGACGAAGACGAAAGCAAAAGAAGTCTCCCTACTAGTATTATTCCAACGTCTGTTGTTACTGAAGTGCTAACTAGCAGTCCACCTAGTGTTAAAGAGGTAGGTATAGATACGGCGGATTTGCTGGCTGATGAGCAGCCAAGTTTAAGGGACTATATCAGCAGTCGCATACAGAACATAAAGGATGAGTTTAAGTCGCTATCCAGTGATTCTGGTGTTAGCAATATACTTTCTTCTTGTGATGACTTAGAACGCCATTTGATAGAAGAGTTAAATAGCTTGGAGTCAGGTCCAGCGGCAGAGTCAATTTCCGTGTCAGGGAGTGGGTTATCTGATACAGAAGTAGAACCAGCTTCTGTATCAGGGAGTGAGTTAGCTAACCCTGATTTATCACAAAGAAAAGGGGTTTTTGAACGTTACGTTAAGACGGTTTTTCCAGAACGAAATAGACCGAGTGATCCATGGATTGCTTGTCCAGGCACCGTTTTATTGGCTAATCAAGCCTATATTAAAGCTCAGCCTCCACTACGTACAGGGGAAATGTGGGGGCGCATTGGGTGGTTAACATTAAAGGTAGCTGCTGCTGCGTTGTTGCTTGGTGGTGCTGCGGTTGCATCTGTTATGAGCGCTGGGATTTTCCCTGCGGTTGTTTTATCAACAACCGCAGCTGTTGCTGGGCTTGCTACAATGGCTGGGATTGGTGGCGTTGTGGGTCTTGTTCATGGGGCCGCTACATTTTTCTCAACTAAGAAAACAGGCTTTAGTACTGAACAGAAAAAAGCTGCGCGGCAAGTTGGTAGCGAGACATTTGAGCTTAGTCGTCGTATAGCATGTAGTGGCTAGTGCTTAGGCTTTTGAGTAATAAGGTTGTTATTCATCGCTATGATGATGCCCAACCACATCATCTTGAATAGGAATATCGCGGGCAGCATTAATGCTCTCGCGTAATTCCTTGCCTGGTTTGAAGTGAACGGCATATTTAGGTGGTGTGATAAGCTTTTCGCCGGTTTTAGGGTTGTGGGCTTGTCGAGGTGGGCGATAGTGTAATGAAAAACTACCAAAGCCACGGATTTCAATGCGTCCGCCTTGGCTTAAGTGTTGGCTCATCTTATCTAAAACGGCATTGATGCTTAAGGCAACATCTTGCTCTGAAAGTTGATCTTGTCTGCGTCCTACCAATTCGACTAGTTCTGACTTAATCATGGGTCTGCCTCATAGTCAAAATTTTATCCATATCAAAAATATTAGCATTTCAATTTTAGCCTTGCACGTAATTTCTGAAACTTTTCGTTAAAAATCAAAGGACTTAGACCTGTTGAGACTTTCTTTTATAATAAAAACGCCAGATTAGTATCGCGGCAACAATCAAAATGATTGGGATCATAATAACGATCAAATATTTCACAAAAAAAGCTGAGCAGGCAGCCATTAAACCTAATAAAACACCAATCAGCATAAACATGGCGTCAAAATGTACGCCAGCAATAAAGATGGCAAAAGCAAGCAGAATGAGGACGAACAAAGCCCCTGCTAAGTAGTTAATGATTCCTGAGCTAACAATGGTTGAAACTAGAAAAACTGCGGCGAGTAGGGCGATCCAATGAATAACCTCTTTCCATATCGTTGAGCCGCTTAGTTTATGGCTGCGAGAGACATGCCAGCTTAACCACAGACACATAATGGCGAAAATTGGAACAATAAGTAACCAGTAGTGCCAGGCAAAAGTAGGGGCAAAAACGGTGATAAAGACACCCAAGGTAGAGAGTATTAGTAAAGCTAGGCCAACAATTAAGCGTTCTTTAAGGTGTGAGGTGCGAATTTCAATAACGTTACGATCATTGAGTGAGTTTAATGTTTTGTCAGTCCAAGACATGTGATTCTCCTCTCTTTTGGTGTTGTTTTGTAGGCTCTTTTATCTAAATTTACATTTTGTTTGCTAATTTGCGAGTCACTTTTGCTTCCTGATAGGTTACTATATCGACCTTGTTAGAATTATTCTATAATCCGGGCCACTATGAGAAAGATTTTCTTTATATTATTTGCGTGTGTGTCATCTGTCCAAGCTTGGGCTGTGACGGTGCCGCATCTTTATCAAGCAAGCTATCCAGTTGCTTCTCAGCAAGTGAGCCGCAGTAGTTTGTTTTCTAAAGGGTTGGCTGAGGTTTTAGTTAAAGTGAGTGGTAATAGTCAAGTGGTAACGCTGCCTCCTGTTAAGCTAGCTACGGCACAGGCGGGTAATTATGTTGATCAGTATTTTTATCAAAAGTCTTCTGAGCCTGAGCAGCAGCTGTTACTGACTATGCGTTTTTCAGAGGTAGCTATTAATCAATTGTTACGTGCTAATGATCAGGCTATATGGGGTAGTGATAGGCCGCTCACTTTGGTTTGGTTGGTTGTGAAGAATGGGACAAGCTTACAGTTAATTAGCAGTGAGGAAGTTGATGACTCTTTGGCAAAAGTGTTGATGACAGATGCTAACGCTCGAGGTTTCCCATTAGAGTGGCCAATGATGGACTTAACTGATATGCAGCTAGTTAGTGCTAATGATATATTGCAGGATAACGTGCTTGCTGTAGAGAATGCTTCCAAGAGATATTTGCCTAATGCGATTTTAATGGTTTTGCTTGATAAAACTAATCCTACGGCAATATCAAGCGATTGGACCTTGCTTTTTCAAGGGCAACAACAGCAATGGCATGCCGAGGGCGCTACAGTGAGCGAAGCCTTGCAGGTAGGGTTGAATGATGTAGTTGATGCTATTGCTACTAAATATGCAGTAAAAGAAACACCAGCCAATCAACAAGCAGTAGAGTTACAGGTTAACCATGTTAATAGTATTGCTCGTTTTGCTGAAGTTAACCGTTACTTGGCACAATTAACAGGGGTTGCACATGTGCAAGTTACCAATGTTCAAGAGGGGTTAATTACTTTTAAGTTGCAAATAAATAGCTCGCTTCAGGCATTGTTGGCTCAGATAAAATTAGGGAAGCGTTTGTTGCCTGTGTCGCAATATGGTGAAGCTGATGCGCAGCAGACACGATTGATTTTTCAGTATACGGGGACTTAGGAGAGGCTTATATGACCGACTCAATGCGTTGGTTCACTTTAGTTATCATAGTGATCTTTTTAGGTGTTGTATATTTGTTAGGTCCGGTATTGATGCCATTTGTACTGTCATTTTTGCTTGCTTATTTTCTAGATCCAGTAGTAACTCGTTTAGCAAGGTGGAAGGTTCCACGGTTTCTTTCGGCTTTTTTAGTTTTTTTGTTAGTGGTTGCAATTATTTTAGCAGTTTTGTTGAGCTTATTGCCTGCTTTAGAAAGGCAGGTTGTCGCTTTTGCCCACACTGTACCTGCTATGTTTGCCTGGGTTAAGCAAACGGCTATTCCTTGGATTAATGCGCGACTGCATTTAAATATCAATATTGACTCGGCTGCTATTCAAGCAGCAGTTATGAAACATTTCCAATCAGGGCAAGGCAAGTTAGCGCAGACAGTATTTAAAACGGTGTTTAACTCAGGTTATATGATGATAGAAATTGTGATGAACGTCATTATGATTCCTGTGATTACCATTTACCTGTTAGTTGACTGGGTTAAGGTAACGACACATGGTAAAGATTTGTTGCCATTTGCACCTCATAAGAGAGACAGAGCTGCGGGGCTAATTAAAGAATGTGGAGATGTGTTAGCAGGTTTTTTACGTGGACAGTTGTTGGTAATGATTGGCTCAGGCGTAGTTTATTCAATTGGTCTAAGTATTTTAGGGTTGGATTTGGCTTTATTGGTAGGTGTGTTAGCGGGTTGTTTAACGATTGTGCCGTATCTTGGTTTTATTAGTGGTGTGTTAATTGCTTTGATTGCGACAGCTTTACAGTTTCCGACACTTTGGCACTTTATTGGTGTGTTGATCGTTTTTGCAGTTGGTGTGTTGTGTGAGAATTTTGTTTTTTCTCCGTTGTTTGTAGGGGATAGGATTGGCCTTCATCCTGTAGCCGTGATCTTTGCAGTGTTAGCTGGTGGTAAGCTGTTCGGGTTTGTTGGAGTGTTGCTGGCTTTGCCTGCTGCGGCAGTAATTATGGTGTTATTTCGTCATTGGCATAATTATTACTTTAGCAAAGAGCCTGAGCAGGATGATGCCTTTCAGGGGGTGTCATGAACGAACAGCTAACTTTAGCTCTCAATTTGCCGCCAGATGCTGTTTTTGCAAACTTTTACCCGGGTGCGGAGAATCAGCAACTCATTATGACTTTGCAAGAAGTGGCTCGTGGTCGAGGTGAACAATTTATTTATTTGTGGAGTAATGCGGGTGCAGGGCGCACTCACTTGCTGCAAGCATGTTGTCATGTTGCAGATTATTTGAAGTTGGCTCCTATCTATTTATCACTTGCTGAGCTTGACCATTTGGATCCGAGTTTGCTTGATGGTCTTGAGGCTTTACATTTAGTTTGTATTGATGATGTTCAGGGTATTGCTGGGCGTCCAGCATGGGAAGAGGCTTTTTTTCATTTCTTTAATCGGATGCGTGAAGCGGGTAAGCGGCTTATTGTCGCGGGGCAGGTTTCACCTAGTCAGCTTGGTATGGCTCTGCCTGATTTAGTGTCGCGTTTGTCTTGGGGAGTAACATTCCATCTAAAAACACTGAGTGATGAAGGAAAGTTACAGGCGTTGTTACTGCGAGCTAAAGGTCGAGGGTTATATGTTCCTGATAAAGTAGCTCAATATCTTATCAAACATTGGCCGCGTGATATGCGCTCTTTGTTTGAGGCATTAGATAAACTCGATCATGCTTCTTTGGTGGCAAAGCGCAAACTGACGGTGCCTTTTGTTAAGGAAGTGTTAGCACTGTAGGTGCTGGTTAGAGCTATATTTGGCCGGTATGATGAGTCAAACTGCCAATATTATCAAAAGGTTAATTATCCTCTTTATCAAGTAGCTATTTATTGGTTAATTTTGTTAATACCAGTAGTTGTACTATTTGATGATGTAGGGGGAGTCATGTATTATCCGACAAAAGTAAGTGGTGGGATTGAGCTCTGCGCTTGGACGCATTGCCAAGCGGTTGGTTGAATCTTGCCCATTTTTTATTTTGTCGGCATCGGTGAGTTATTTTTTTGTGTAGTAGGTGTTGTTGTATACCTTTATTATTTCATAAAAGTTTATCCTTCAGTTAACAGTCCGTAGAGTTAATCTGTGTTAAGGGAGTTTAAGTTTGGAACTGTGTGTTCAAGTTTCTTCAACATTTATTGCTAACCCTATTGCTGATTATCTATTTACTTTAATAGGTAAGATAGGCTATGAGCCTACTATTAAGTTCTCCCCTTATAATCAAGTTTTACAGTCGTTATTGCAGCCTGATGTTATCTCTGAGGCTAACACTATTAGTGTAGAGCTAGTTTTATTTCGTTATAGCGATTGGTTGAAGCTTGATCGGGTTGTAGATAAGAGTGAGTTGGCTACTGAAATTAGGAATTTAACTGCAGAGCTTTTAGAGGCAGTGAAAAGCTATAAAGCAGCACACAACTCTATGCTTATCTTGTGTCAGTTACCAGATAAGCCTTTAGAGGAAAAAGGTTTCTCTTTAGATGAGTTTTCTTCAAGCCTTGATCAATTTTACAAACAGTCGGGGCTAGCTATTCAAGATGTTGCCTTAATAACTGGTACTCAAGTCAAAGCTTTTTGTGATGGTAAAAGTATCTATGATGAAACAGGTGATGCAATTGGAGCCCTTCCTTTTGGAGATTATCTGTTTGCCTGTTTAGGGCTGAATGTGGTTAGGTTGATTAATTCGAAGTTGCAAAAGCCTAACAAAGTTATTGTTGTCGATTGTGATCAGGTTCTTTGGAAAGGTGTTTGTGCTGAAGTTGGCCCAAAACGCGTTGACTTGGATGAGGCTAGCCTTTTTTTGCAAAAGTTTTTAGTTGGCCAATGTAACAAAGGAAAGTTAATTTGCTTAGCTAGCAAAAATATTGAGAAAGACGTTTTAGCTGTTTTTAGAGAGCGCTCTGACATGGTGCTAAAGGAGTCTCACCTTACCTCAATGAAAGTTAACTGGGAGAGTAAATCAGAGAACATCAATATGCTAGCTGAGGAGCTGTCTCTTGGGTTGGATAGTTTTATTTTTATTGATGATAACCCGGTTGAGATTGCTGATGTTGAGCTTAATTGCCCAGGTGTCCTTACGATTACTTTTCCTGAAGAGCAAGTGCCGCATTTTCTCAACAATTTTTGGGCTTTTGATGTTTTTCGTGTCACCAAAGAGGATGCAAAGAGACAAACGTATTATAAGCAAAGTGTTCAGCGTAATCAGTTGCTAAAGAAATCGGCTGGATTGGAGGGTTTTATAAAGCAGCTTGACCTGAAAGTAGAAATTGGTAAAGCACTAGATTTACATATTGATCGTATTTCGCAGCTATTAATGCGTTCTAATCAGTTTAATTTTACAACTAGACGACATGATGTCACAGCATTACAAAGCATGCTTGCTAAAGGATTTGAGTGTTTGTCTGTTTTTGTGTCAGATCGTTTTGGTGATTATGGTTTAGTGGGTGTTGTTATTTATAAGATTGAACAAGATAAAGGTGTTCTTGAGGTGGATAGCCTTTTGTTAAGCTGTAGGGTGTTAGGGCGTGGTGTAGAATTTGAGCTTGTTCGGTATTTAGCACAAATAGCACGTAGTCAATCTATAGGTTCTATTTCTTTTACCTTCATAAGAACAGAACGAAATATTGTTGCTGAAAAATTTTTGAAGATTATCGTTGATCAATCAGATGCAACTATCTTGGATGATCACTATGTTTTTGAAAGTGAAAAGCTTGAGCAAGTTGTGCTAGAGAAAGGGCAAAGCAGTGCTGATCACGGTGATGCTTCACCGGTTGCTAAACCAAGTCAAAAAAAAGAGGTGAGCAACAATGCGGAATATTTTTTTGACATCGCTAATAGGCTAAGTGTTCCTGATAATTTAATTGGCTTTTGTTTGGGGGAGTCTAAGCGGGTATTTGATAAGGAGGTGGTTTTACCTCAAACCCCTTTAGAGCAGTCATTGGTTAACGTATGGGAAAAACAGTTAAACGTTCACCCTGTGGGGGTGGATGACAATTTTTTTCTGTTGGGTGGAGATTCTATTGCAGCAGTAAAAGTTATCTCTGACTTTTGGCAGGAGACAGGGGTCTTATTGGAGTTAACGCAGTTTTTGAAATTTCCAACAGTTCGCTTGTTGCTTAGTACCCGAGAAGAAGGGGTATTAAAGACACAGTTGACCAAAAGAGCGGGGGGGCTTAGTAGGGCGCCACTATCTTTTTCTCAGAGTAGGCTTTGGTATTTGCATCAGCTTAATGCGGTAAAGTCAGTATACAACATGTCTATCGTATGGGAGATTGGTGGTTGTCTGGATGTTGAGGCTTTACAGCAAAGTGTGAATTCACTTTTAGAAAGGCATGTGTCGTTTAGGACTAAGTTTTCTATTGATAGTGAAGGTGTGCCTTTTCAAGAGGTTCTGCCTTCATCCTCAGTGCTGGTATTAGTTGAGGTGAATGAGGTTGATTGCGAAGAGATTGAGCTAAAAAGCTATATAAAAGCATTAGCTAACAAGCCTTTTGATTTAAAAAAACCACCACTTATTCGATTAAACTATGTAAAAACGAAAGCGCAGGACTATCTGGTTTTAGTTATTCACCATATTATTCATGATGGTTGGTCATTTGAGATTTTTTGCCATGAGCTCGCGGCGTTTTATAATGCTTATATAGAAGACAAGGAGCTGCCTTCTGCTCTATTGAGGCAAGAGCCACTGGATATGTTGGACTTTGCAATTTGGCAGCGGCAAACGCTAACAACAAAAGCATTACAAGATGAAGTTGGGTATTGGTGTGATTTTTTGTCTGGCTATGAAGGGGCTGCTCTCTCGAGGGATCTAAACCTTACTTGTAGCAAAAATAGTGGTGCGCGTGTTCCTTTTGTCATTCCTAAAAAGTTAGTTAGCCAGTTAAAAACTAAGTTTTTAAATCATACTACATTGTTTAATGTGCTTTTCTCTGTGTTTTCATTGTCCTTGTATTACTATTCAGATTTTAAAGAAAAGTTCCTTATTGGCACGGCAACTTCTGGACGCTCTGTGTTGGGAACTAACTCTATAATTGGCTTTTTTGTTAATATCCTTTTGTTGCGTTGTGATCTTTCTGAAAATATTTCCGTAGAAAATTTCTTAACTAAAAACTATCTAATGATTCAGGAAGTTTTTAAGCATGAAGCTTTACCCTTTGAGAAATTAGTAGAGGCAATAAATCCGCAACGACTTAATAACGAAAATCCACTTGCTCAGGTAATGTTTGTTTTTGAGCAGTTTTCTATAAGTTGTCCTGAGTTGAATGGTTTAAAAGTACAGCGAGCTTTTAATGAGGGGCGGGTTTTGATGCTCGCTGACTTTGATACTTCTAAATTTGATTTAACGTTGTTTTTGCAAGAAACGGAAGGTGAATTGGCAGGCCTATTTGAATACAGCACCTCACGTTTTTCTGGTGGCTTTATAGAAAGTTTATTAAACACCTTTCTTAAATTATGTGAAGAGTTTTGTGAGAACTCTTCAAAGGCTATTTTTGAACTAGACTATTTAACTGCTAAGCAGCGTTCTGAATTGATGCAGTATTCAGCTGGTCCAAGCGTTTCTAATTTACCTTCTCTATATGAGTTGCTTGAAGAGACTTTTACTCAATTTTCCGATGAGACTTGTGTATTTGATAGTGGAGGTGAGCAATTAAGCTATCGAGAAGTTTATAGCTTGGCTAAATGCTTGGCAAATAAGTTGAATGGTTTTGACAGTGGTTTTGTTGGTTGCTATTTAAGTCGTACGTACTTGGCCCCGGTGGCAATGCTAGCAGTTTGGTTGGCGCACAAGGTTTATGTTCCATTAGATGCTTCACTGCCATCTGTGCGACTGAACTATATCTTGAATGATTGTAACCCGGCTGTTTTGCTTGTTGATGATTTGAGTGCTAGTCGTTTGTCTGAGCTGGTTGAGGATCCTAAGCTTTATACCATTATAACGGTTAGCTCATTACTTGAATTCGATCAGCAGGCTGCTAATGAGCCGTTGCGAGATAAAGATGATGCTGAGCTTGCTTATGCGATTTATACGTCGGGTTCAACAGGAAAGCCTAAGGGTGTAATGCTTTATGGGCGTACGTTAGTTAATTTGGCTCGTTGGCAGGGTGCTGGCATATCTGGGCGAAAGAAGGTTGCACAATTCGCTAGCTTCGGTTTTGACGTGTCTTTGCAGGAGATGACTTTTTCTATTTTTAACGGGTGTGAGCTGCACGTTTTATCACAAAGCCTTAAAGACAACACTTTGCTTTTGCTAAGCTACTTAAACGAAAAACGAATAAACATCCTTTTCTTACCCACAGCCTATTTAAGTGCTTTTTGTGAAATGGCTAATGAGAGTGCTATTTTGCTTGATAGTGTTGAACAAGTCATTGTGGCTGGTGAGGCGCTTAAAATTAATGAAGAAATTCAAGCGTTTTTTTTAAGACATCCAAGTTTGCAGCTTTGCAACCAGTATGGGCCTTCCGAGACACACGTTGTTACAGAAAAAGTATTGCAGGCATTACAAGCTAAAAACTGGCCACCCTTGCCAACGATTGGAAAGCCTATAACAAATACTTCAGTATTTGTGTTGAACAATAAAAAGCAACTAGTTCCTTTTGGCGTGTCGGGCGAGCTGTATATTACAGGGCAAGGGGTTGCTGCTGGTTATCTGCATGCAGATGAAAAAAGTAAAACAAAGTTTGCTGGTTTAACTTTGGGTGATCAATATTATAAAAATGCTTATTGTACTGGCGACCTGGTGCGCTGGGGGGGGGGTGCTGAACTACACTATGTTGGTCGTAAAGATACTCAGGTTCAGTTAAGGGGATATCGTGTTGAAGTAGAAGAGATTGAGGCGCTTATATTGCAGTTTCCAAAAGTTAAGCAGGCTGTAGTGTTGTTGAGTAGTGATCAGCAATACCTGGTTGCATATTTATCGCTTTATATAAGGAAAATAGACTTTAGTACAAGCGGGCTAAGAGCTTATTTAGCAGATCGCTTGCCAGCCTATATGGTACCTGCGGTCATAGTTGCTTTGGACGAGATGCCAGTGACATTGAATGGTAAAGTTGATAAGAAACGCTTGGTGCAGTCTGCAGATATTCCTATAGATTATCTTTTTGACAAACCTACTGATGAGGTTGAACAGCGCTTAGTTGAGATATTCTCCTCACTTTTAGGCCGGCCGGTTGATAAGATTAGCACTTCACTGAGTTTTTTTGATTTAGGTGGGCACTCACTACTTGCTATTAAATTAATTGTCGCTGTTTATAAGGCTTTTCATGTGAAGTTGCCATTAAAGGTGCTTTATGCACAAGGCTCAATAAAGGCTATTGCTAAACGGATAGCTGAAAATTCATCTGATTCAGTCGGGAAGGTGACTGTTGAGGATGATTGTTTAGTGGTTATGAATAAAACAAGTCCAGAAAAGCCAAGGGTTTTTGCTTTTCCACCTGCAATAGGTAAGCCATTTTGCTACCAGTCATTAGCAGAAGGTTTAGAAGGTTCCCGTGTGTTTTATGCATACGAGGATCCGCGCTTTGCTTTTGTTGGAAACAAAAAGTTTTCATTTGATGAGTTGGTGGAGCTGTATTTCAAGCACTTGTTGAATAAGATAGATCGCAAGCAATCGATCAATTTATTAGGTTACTCTCTTGGAGGAAGTTTGGCTGTTAAGTTGTGCCAACGACTTGAGCAAGCAGGGGTTGTGGTAAATGCTGTAGTGTTAATCGATTCTTATTTATCCTATGTACCTGAGTTTAAAGTATGCTCAGTAAACGTTGAGAGTTTATTAGCTGAGGCTTCGGCAGCTGAGAAAAAGCAATTGTTGCGTGTTTTTGAAGAAAATAAACAACTCAATTATAGTAACGTTACTTATGCAATTAAGGCTCGTATTAATGCCTTTTGTGCGATCCCTCCAGGGTTTCATCATACTGAAAGTGCTATTAAAGCACATTTTGCAGCAATAACGGCAGGAGCTGTAGAAATCAACCTATTGGATGCAAATCATGTTACGATACTGGATATGCAAAACAGTGCTTATATTGCACAGGCTTTGTACCCCTTAATGGGTGAGGAATAAAAATGCGCGTGTCGAGTCAAACAATTGAGATAGTGAATAACCTACCTTATCCCGTCTGTGTTAAATCCTCTGCTTCTGGTAAATACCTTTTAGTCAATCCGGCTTTTTGTAAATTATTCTCGCTTGCTTCGGATAATGAAGTGGTGGGTAAGACGGATAAGGAGCTAGAAGGTGAAAGTGGTCACTTGCAGACAGTTTTTTCTGCTGGCGGTGAGGTGCTGATTGATCGAGATTGTTATCAAGTTTCTGTAACAGCTATTCAGCGAAACCAGGCTGAGCTATACACTTTTACTCGTCTTGATGATTGCGAGAGACTTCGACAGTCGTTGCAAAATAGTAAGGAACGAGAGAACTTTTTATTTGGTGTTATAGGCTGTATGCCTGGGAACGTTTACTGGCTGGACAGTAAAGGATATTTTCAGGGTTGTAATGATAATGTAGCTAAAATGCTAGGTTTCACCTCTAATAAAGAAATTATTGGTCTGCGCCATGAAGATACAGCTAAGTTAATGGGCTGGGCGGAAGGGCAGGCCGAGTCATTTCGGTATGATGACTTAAAAGTTTTGAAGAATGGTGAAGGGATTTTTGGTATTGAAGAACCTCCTATAAAAAATATAGATGGCCAGACAGTTTATTATTTAACTAGCCGGGTCCCGTTGCGAAATCAGGATGGAAAAATTGCTGGTGTGGTGGGTATTTCGGTCGATATTACTAAACGTCGTAGGGCTGAGCTTGCTTTACAAAAAGCCAAGCAAGAAGCTGAAGCTGCTAACCAGGCTAAATCTGAGTTCCTTGCAATGATGACTCATGAGTTGCGTACACCATTAAATGTGATTCTTGGCATGGTGCAAATTATGCAGTCAAAAGAGTGTGGTCGTAGTGAGCAATTAGACTTTTTACAAACTATGTTTAGTTCCGGCCGCTCTTTATTAGGGTTAATTGATGATATTTTGGATTTCAGTAAAGCGCAGTCTGGTAAATTAAAACTCAAGCCAGAAACTTTTGAAATCCAATCATTATTGAGCCAATTAAAAAAAGAGTTCACAGTTAAAGGGCAGGAGAATAACGTTAAATATTCTGTGCGTATTGATCCTGAATTACCACGTTATTTGTTTGCTGATCGCCAAAGGCTACGGCAAGTTATTTGCAACTTAAGTGATAATGCTCTGAAGTTTACGAGTAATGGTACGGTCACGATTTTTGTTGATAAATGTTTAGCCTCAAAAACTAATCACATTGGGCTACGAGTGCGCGTACAAGATACAGGGCTTGGTATCCCTGAAGAAAAACTGCAAACCGTCTTTGATGAGTTTACCCAGGTGAGTGAGAAAAAACATACAGAGTATTCACGCCGTTATGGTGGGGTTGGTCTGGGGCTGGCGATTGTCCGTAAACTTATTGATTTAATGGAGGCGAAAATCTCAGTCACTAGTGAACTGGGTAAGGGGACAACGTTTACGTGTGAATTTGAATTTAGCTTGCCAACTTTCGAACAAATAGAGGAGCTTGTCGATGCGCTAACTGGTGTGGATGCTCTGTCCAAGTCGTTTAGGCCGAGTAGGGCATTACTGGTTGAAGATACCCCACTTAATCAGCGGGTAGCTATTCATTTGTTAGAAAAACTCAATTGTACAGTGGAGCTTGCTGTAAATGGGGAGGAAGCACTCGATAAGCTGCAGTCGTCTTATGATTTTATTTTTATGGATATGACTTTACCTGACTTAAGTGGTGTTGAGGTGACAAAGCAATATCGTGCTAAAGAACAGCCAGAGCGGCACCAGCTTATTATTGCTTTAACAGCCAATACTCATGCTGATGATAGAGAAGCTTGTGCGGAAGCTGGGATGGATGATTTTTTAACTAAGCCGATTATGATCGAAGAGCTTTACCAGCTATTTAAACAGCATATTGGTTTTGAGTAATGAGAAAACGTATTTTAATCCTTTATACTGGTGGTACGATTGGCATGCGTGAATCAGCGCAAGGCTATCAACCTGCACCAGGCCATCTGAAAGAATTAATTGCTGCTTTACCAGTTTTAAAGCATGAAGATATGCCTGGTGTTGATCTGTATGAGTATGACCCCTTAATTGATTCCGCTGACAGTAGCCCTGCTTTATGGAATCGTATAGCTGATAGTATTGTTGCACACTATAACGATTATGATGGCTTTTTAATCCTGCATGGTACGGATACTATGGCTTATACGGCTTCAGCTTTATCATTTATGCTGCGAGGGCTAACTAAACCTATCATGATGACTGGTTCGCAAGTGCCGCTAGGGTTAACGATTACTGATGCACGTGAGAACTTTATTACAGCCTTATATTTATTGCAGCATTATCCTATCAATGAAGTGACTGTTTATTTTAATAATAAGCTTTTTCGTGGCAATCGAGTTACAAAGATAAAAGCCTCTTCATTTAATGCTTTTTTTTCACCAAATATGGAGCCATTAATCAAAGTTGCTGCTCAAATAGGTGTTGAGCCGATTTGTTTGCCTGAGCAACCAAATAGTTTGGTGGCACAGCAAATTAGTCCTGTTAAGTTAAGCTGCCTATCGTTATTTCCTGGTATGTCAGCTGATATAGTAAGAGCTTTGCGTGAATCGGAGATTCAAGCGGTAATTGTGCGTAGTTATGGGGTTGGTAATGCGCCTAGCCAAGACAAACAGTTGCAAAAAGAGTTTGAGCACCTAGCTCAATCGGGAGTGGTGTTAGTTAATACTAGCCAGTGTTTACACGCTAGTGTTTGTATGCGGGCTTATGTGGCAGGGCAATTTTTAGCAAGCTGTGGTGCATTAAGTGCTGGCGATATGACCGACGAGGCGATACTTTGTAAGCTTTATTATTTATTTAGTTGTGGGTTCAGTGTTGAGAAAATTAGAGAGCAGTTTACACAAAACTTAGTAGGTGAACTGAGTGTTTCTTAATCGGCATAGTCTTTCTTGCCCTTGAGTTTTTTAATAAACGGCAAGTGATTCATCGTTAATAAGGCAAAGACAAGCAAAGTAGTAAAAATCGCGACAAAATACATTTCAAAAGCAACTGCCATGCCAACGGCTGCCATGGCCCATAAGGTTGCTGCAGTGGTGAGCCCATTGGTTTTTGAGCCATCACGAAAGATTACGCCGGCACCCAAAAGGCCGATGCCTGAAACGATTTGAGCAGCAATACGCGTTGGGTCAACGATACTTTTATAAAAAGCAGGACCGGCTGCATGTGTAGAAACGATAGCGAATAAGCAGGAGCCTAGGCAAACCGCAGCGTAGGTGCGAATACCTGCGGGACTTCGGCGATATTGTCTCTCCAGACCAACAGCAAAGCCTAATATAAAGGCTAAAAAAACTTGCCCGCACATAATGAATCCGTTGAGAAAGGCAGCATTTTGGTAAAACATTTTCTTTATCCTTAACGGTAAATGCAAACAAGCTCTAGAATCATAGCGGATGGGGATTGAAAACCCAAGCTATCGCGTTAAAATCAAAGCCTGTATTTTGGGGTCTCTTTCAGAATCTATGGGTAAGATAAGTTTCGACTTTTTCAAACCCTTTGCGACTAACGGGTCCTGTCACGAATCGTTTCCAGCGTGCTCGCAAGCTGCGCCGCTGGGAGCCCTCGATTCGCGCCACCCGTTCTGCAGCATTGAATAGTAAAAAGTCGAAACTTACGGATAAATACCTACACCCATTGTTTACTTACCCACACATTCTGAAAGAGATCCGTATTTTTCAAGTTGAAGGAGGATGCTATGAAGAAGCGTTTATTGGTTGTAACAATGGCTGGCCTAAGTGTTTTAAGTTTGGCCTATGCTAATTCTGATAAAGTTTCAACAAAAAATATACAGGTGCAAGCTAAGCGAAGTTCAAATATAAAGCCGATGATTCTATTGCGTGCTCGTCCATCAAATACAGGGCGGGTTATTGCTAGATTTTCACCTGAGGCACACTTAGTGGCTTTCTATAAAAAGGGTGATTGGTATAAAGCAGGAGATCCAAAGACTGGCGAGGTGGGTTGGTATAACCAGCAGCAAGCGGCGAAAGTAATCGCGGAGCACTTTAAGCCGCCAGTTGTTAATTTTACCGATTACTCAATTACCGTTAATAAGCAAGGTGACAAGCCAGCTAAGATTGTTGCTTATCGTAATGGTAAAAAGCTTAATGAGCAACAGGCACAAGCTTTTTATAAACAGTTAAAGCAGCAATCCAAGCAAGAAAATCACTATTGGCAACAGCAGATGAACGTAATGCAACATCAGTTTAATGACATGATGCAATTTAATGATAGTTTGTTTAACTCATATCCTGTGCCGGTTATTCAGCCTGTTATTATTATTGAGAAGCCGCAGCAAACTAGCAGCTCCTCAGGCCAGAAGAGAAAGCCATAATAATGGCACGTTCTGGGTTTAAGTGTGAGCTTGCGGTAAGTATGTGTGAACCAATAAGTTGGATAAGGTAAACTTTCGTTGCCGAGTACTTTATTGGGCTTGATAATTATCCATTATCTTCATTAACCTATTGACTTAGAAAAGAAAATTATTTTATTGTGACGACAGTTTCTTACGCATCACGTGAAATAATTATGCCAACCGCAACTGAAATACCGGATATAGCGACTAAATCAGAGCATGAAATTGCAGAATTTCGTGCTCGCTTGAATCAGTCCAATCTTGGTGATGAGGATAAGGAGCTTGCAGGTGGTTGTTTGGACCTTGCTCTTTGGTTGCCCGAGGTGCTTCAACAGCAGAAAATTACAATTAAACAATTACGTGAACTTATTTTTGGAGCTGACAGTAATCAGTCACCCAAGAAGAATCAGGAGAATAAGGGCCAAGAATCTGAAAGTAATATTGAGGGTGTTGGCAATAACTCTGACGATAATACATCAGGCAATAAAAAAGGTGATAGTCAATCAGATAAGAAAGGGAAATCCGGTCATGGCAGGCGAGGTAATCAGGATTACCGGAATGCCACTGATGTTTATTGCCATGTTGCTGACCATGCATGTGGCGATGCCTGTCCTGGAGGATGTGGTGGGAAACTGTATAAGGTTAAAAAAGCCGGTGTAGTTATTCGTATAACTGGCAACTCATTAGGCACGGCAACACGGTATCATTTGGAAAAGCTTCGCTGCGCCTTGTGTGGGCTTATTATCACTGCCCAGTTACCCACGGATGTTAGGAAGCAACCAAAGTATGACGCTAAGTTTAAAGCAATGCTGTGCTTGCAAAAGTATTACATTGGCGTGCCTTTTTACCGTCAAGAAAAGTTCCAAGAGTTACTAGGCTTTCCGTTACCCTCAAGTACACAGTTCGAGCTTTGTGAGCAGGTGGCTGATATCGGCTATCGTGTGTTTGATGTTTTAGAACAGTATGGCGCGAACGGTGATATTATTCAGCATGATGACACATTCGCAAAGATACTTTCGATACTATCTGATAACAAGGCGGACCTTAATAAACCAAGAAAAGGGATGTATACAACAGCCATTTTAAGCAAGACTATTGGTGCTCACCAGGTTGCTCTATTTTATGCAGGCGAGCATCACGGCGGCGAAAACTTATCACAACTATTAGCAAACAGGGTGGCTGAAAAAAAGAAGGTGATTCAAATGTGTGATGCGTTAGCAGCCAACATGCCGAAAGAGTTACAAACTATCATCTGCAATTGCTTAGCTCATGGTTTTAGAAAGTTTCGTGATTTACTTGAATATTATCCTGAGCCTTGTTTGCACGTTATGCAAACCCTGGGTGAGGTTTATCGAAATGATGAGCAAACAAAGCAAATGGACCCACATCAACGCTTACTTTATCATCGAAAGCATAGCAAACCATTGATGCTTAAACTGCATGGTTGGCTCAATAAGCAATTATCTAACAAAGTGGTAGAACCAAATAGTCACCTTGGTAAGGCGATGAAGTATATGTTAAAGCACTGGAAAAAGCTTCGGCGATTCTTAACGACACCAGGAGCGCCACTAGATAACAACATTGTCGAGGCGATACTAAAGATTCCTATTCGCATTAGAAAAGCTGCAATGTTTTATAAAACTCAGCATGGCGCTAACATCGGTAGCATCTTATTATCTCTTATTGTTACAGCTCAATTGTGCGGGGAAAACCCACTCGATTACTTAGTTGCCTTGCAGGAAAATAAATCAAGTGTTTTTAAGGATCCCTCCTTATGGTTGCCATGGAATTACCAGATTGAAGATAAAGGAGGTTTGGTCGATGAAGAGGCCGCTTGACTTATTACAGGAGGTTGACTAGCGAGCCTTCTCCATGGCTCACCGAGATGACTAGTGATAGGGTTACCTTGGTTAAGCAGAATCATTAGCTGCGTGCTATCGATATGGTACGTGGCTGAGTGGGAGTTTGGCCACCATTGTAACTTTCCTTGCGAAAAACGCTTTAGACAAAGCCAGAATCCATTGCCATCATAAACTAGAAGTTTCACTGAGGTACGGCGGCTATTCGTAAAAGCAAAGACCGTACCAGAGAATGGATCCTCACCCAGCCGTTGCTGGCAAAGCGCAACTAAAGCATCAATACCCTTTCTAAAATCAGCAGGTCTGACTGATAACAATAGCCTCATTTGAGGCGTGAATTGCAGCATACACTACCCCTTGCAAAAAGTAAGAATCAGATTAATGGTTTCAGCATACTCCGGCTTAGGCAGTTGTAACACGACGCCATCAGTTCTTGTAATGCTAATCAGTTGCTGTGAGATAGAGCGTTATTTTGTCTGTAAAAACCAACTTCAGTACTTAGAAAAACCTTTAAAATTCTAAATGGCACTCTATTGTACCTGTCTCATCGCATAATATCTTAAATTAATTATGCTAATCAATCTAAAAAATTATTTATACCTCAAATTTTTCTCCTCTCAAAATAAATTATTAACTTTTAGGTAATAGCAATTATATCTCGTTAATAAGAACAAGAATGATCTATCCTAAAACCCTATGAAGCCTTATTATTCACTTCAACTTAAGTATCTAGGTGATCCGCTCCACTGGTCATCAATTTCCACTAAAACAGCTGATACGAGCCTTAGGCACGATTCAGTATTAGGGAAAATTCCAACTGTATGCGTCCTTCTTTTTACCTCTCTGTTTACGCGCTCAGCTATGTTACTGGTTCTTAATCTTTTTTGATGCGGCCTGTCAAAGTTCATCACTACTAAGCCCTCCGGTATATTCACTTCCAACCAAGAAGAAAGCTCTGGTGCTGTTTGCTGATATTTATCTACCGCCATAGCCAATAGTCTTTCCGACTCATGAATGTTTGAGGCATTAAATATAGCTGTAATCTCCTCAGCTACTGGTTCCTTCATTGAGCGCTTTGGTATGTGAGCCTGAGCATTTTGCTGCAAATGAAATTGGCAGCGTTGCCAAGGAACACTGGGGAACACAGCTCTTCTAGCGGCTTTTAGGCCAGTATGAGCGTCGCTAGTAATCAACTCAATACCATGTATACCTCGCTCAACCAACTGCTGAAGAAAATCACGCCAATGTACCTCAGCCTCTGATAACGCAACAGAAACACCTAGCACTGTTCTCTTGCCGATTGATTCATCAAAGCCATAGGCTATCAATACCGCACAGTCTTGTACTGTGCCGCTAGTGCGCACCTTCTCATAACGTGCATCTAGCCAAAGATATTTTATCTTTCCTAACGGCTTATTTCGCCATTTCTTTAAATCTTCATCCAACAATTTAGCGCAACGGCTTACCTCTGTGCTTGAAATATCTGTTCCACAGAGTTGCTTTAGCACCTTTTCAACTTTGCGCGTGGAAACCCCATGCACATACATTTCAGCGACAGCCAGCTTAAGTGCTCTATCAGAGCGTACACCTCGCTCTAAGACTGATGGATAGAAGGCTTCATTGGAGTCTCTAACTTGCGGTATCTGTAGCTCAAGCTGACCTTGACCTGTGTTAATTAACCTTGGTTTAAAGCCGTTCGCATATCCGTTTCTATCGCCAGTTCGCTCATAAGGACTGGCATTTAAATGGCGCTCCCTTTCTATTAACATAGCCTCATTCATCAACCTGGAGACAAGCTTAGGTAAAGCTTCAAACCCCTCCATCGCTAAAACATGTATGGCTTCTTCGATTAAGTTCTCATTTTTATAGCAGCTCATTGTCATTCCTCTTTTTTGGTTAAGTTTACCTTAAAAGGAATTTCTAATCTGACTGAGTCGCCTGCTTATTTTCAGCAAGTCAATGGAATTTACAGAAAGGATGGCGCACTAGCTGCTGTGAAAGCACAACTGAATCCTGAATAGTGGCTTCAACAAAACATTCATCGGCTTGGTCATCATCAGAATTGGCAACTGATGTACTGCTGGCTAATAATTCTTTTTCATTAATTTTTTTGTTGAGCCGTTTAGAGCTGATTGATAATCGTTCAGTAATGTCCTTTTTTGTATAAGCAGGATAGAGCGCAATAATTTTCACCCAAAGGTCTTCTGGAATCTCCCATGGCTCTTTTGATGATGAACGCCATGACTTGAGCGATTGAGCAATATTATCTAGTGTTGAAGGTGTTGCTGACTTGGGTGTAACGACTTTTTTATCAAATGTTTTGCCAAACATAATAGGACCTTTCTAAATAGTTTTACTATCGGTCCTTTAGGATAAAGTAACTAGCTGACCTAATGCACACATGCTTGCCGCAAGCTCACAAAACTTTGAGGCGCTTTTAATCAAAGGGGGGTTAGAGAAAGCTTTTGGCTTATCATGTAATGTAAGCAGGTTGGTTAGAGTATTTAGGCAAAAAAACCCTTCAGTTGGAGAGTTTGTCCCTTTTTTTAAATTTTCATATGATGAAATTGGTAGTGACCTTCGATATTTATCCAAGGTAAATTCATTTAACTCCCAATGTCTTAGGTTGCTATTTTCTCCTATTGAGGTTTTCAAAGAATATTTGGAAGATTTTAATTTTACTGCTGAAGGTACGGAGCGTTTTTTTATCAATTTAAAATCAGCCTATCATATCATTCGTGAAATTAGGAAAAAGGATAACGCAGAGGAGCGGTCTATTAATGATTTTTTGTTGGGTTTTATTTCCACTTGGTAGGGTATAAACCTTCGCCTTTAGGCGGAAATGTCTTTAGCAAACCTATCACCAGCCAGAATGTGATGTATTAGAATCGCTTTTTATTTTTAATAAGGGAGCGATCTAAATGACTGGAGCAAACAACTATAGGAAAGGCGCGCATACGGTACTGGATTTAAAATATCATTTTGTATGGAAGACAAAATATGGATATCCAGTGTTATGTGGGGATATAGGTTTAGGAGCAAGAAGCATTTTGCGAGAGATCTGTGCTGAGAAGGGGATGAGGATATTGAGGGGGAATGTGAGGTCGAATCACATTCACCTTCTAATTGAGGCGCCGAGCCACTTATCGGTATCAAAGATGGCTCAATATTTGAAAGGTAAAAGTGCCTATCGACTATTGAGAGAATTTAGGAGTACGCTTGGCAAGAAATACTGGGGCAATCATCTCTGGTCGAGAGGGTATTTTTGCGCAACGGTTGGTTCTGTAACAGAAGAGCAGGTCAAACGCTACATAGAGAATCAAGATGATACGCCGGAGGGTTTTCAGGTATGGGATGAGGAAGAGCTTAAGTCGGATTAATCCGAACCGTTTAAACGGCTTTAGCCGTAATGAGGCTTCAGCCTCTGTACCAAACCCCCACCTTTAGGTGGGGGTCAAGTTGATTGATAAAGTAAGTGATCTAAATCGCTTGGAAGCAGGGAGTGGAGTAAAAGAAAGTGATTTAAATGAAATTAGAAACCAAGTGCTAAAAAGCTTAGAAAATTTAATTAGAGTACTAGGTGAAAATGATGGTAAACATGAGCTTCTTTCTGTGATTTTTCAACTTGCTTCTCGACTTAAGTTAGGTTCAAGAGATTGGGGTTTTTTATCTAAGCTTTTACGGTTATCAGAGCCTAAAACTGATTTAAAAGTACTTAGGGGTTTTTTTGAAGGTGTTATTGAGAAGGGAGCTATTTTCTTTAATGAGTTGTCGCTAGTTGAGCTTGGTGAATTATGCAGTTTGTTGAAAGTTGATGAATCTCCAGAGCAAGAAAGAAATATAAACTCAAGTATTTTGACTGGTTTAGTTTTAGCTCGTATGCCTAAAACTTTGGAAGTGTCTGGTGAAGGTAGAAAGGCTAAGCAAATAGAAGTAGCTAGTTGGTATATTGCTTTTCAAAAAGCTTTTGAGCTTCAGTTGGGAGGTGCTCGTTCACTGGTTGATTGGTTTCGGTTGATCCAGCGGGATAAATTACTAGACTTTCTAACTCCAGAACTTTTGACTGAAACGATGTTAATAAAAAGTGAAGTGCTTTTGCTTATGTCAAAGGCAAGTATATATTTTCCTAATGCAGAGGTTTCAAGTGGTTTTTTTTCTAAGGTGTTTAGTTCAAGTGAGGCTAATTTAAGAGATGACTTTTTTAAAGGCAAAAATTTGCAAGAAGTAGTAAAGCCGCTCTATAGATATTTACAAAAGGTTTTACTGGGGGAGAGGGAGTTCTTGAGGTGCTGGGTGTGCAAGGACTCTGCTGTTAAGGGCTTGAGTGACTTAGAGGACTATTTAAGTTGCGTTGATAGTGATTTTTTATTTGAGCATAGAGGGGTAACTTCAGGGCTTGCTTGATAGGCTGTAAATTTAAGTCATTGAGGGCTCTTATACAAAGTTAGGTAATGCTTTACTAATTTACCCTTAGCGTGGTTAAAGTACCGTGGTAGTTATAGTTTTTACTGGACTAAACTGCCCATCATAATAACGCATCCACAGTGGTATAACTTTTTCTAAATAGGTCATGAACTTCCAGAGGCCGACGTTAGCTTCTACATTGCCGTAAGGGTCGGTAGTTTGTTCAGGAAAAGCAATGCCGATACCAAATAAGCCTGGCGCGATAATTCCATTGCGTGGGTTGTAATGAACTTCAGGCATGTTTTTAATGGTGATTTTTCTACGATTAAAGCCGATGGCGTAAATAGCTTTGTTGCACTGCGATAAATGCTGCTTTAGGCTGCTTTCATTGGAAAAAATAGTTTCTATTTGAGGTAACGGATTGTCGAGCAAGTACTCTTTAGCCCAAGTGGCAGCATTCCCTTTTAGCCCAGTATTGTCAAATAGGGTCCAGTTTCCCATGTTCAGTGCAAACTTCAAAGGCGTGCGACTAAAATTTAAGATGCATTGCACACCAGCTTCTACTAAGGCTTTAATAATTAGCACGGCAGAATGAGAGTTACCAAATACTGCTACAACATCCTCTGCTTTGACATTGGCTTTAAGTTTGCTTGGGTCTAGCGCAATAGCAAGGTCAATCACTTTGGGTGTTGCCAGTGGCAGAGTTTTAGGTTCAGCTCCAATGGCTATAACGACCTTTTCTGAAAAAAAAGTATTATTGCCGCAGTCGATAGTCCAGCCACCATTACCACGCGCCAAGCTTTTCACAAGGCCTTGATGGTGAGCAACTTGCTTTAATAATGTTTGCGTAGTGCGTTGCAATACATTGCTCATATGGCTTAGCAAACAGGTTTCATTGGTGGGGAGTGAGTGTAAGTCAAACTGGTCAGCATATTGATCGTAATGGTAAATTGGGCAAGCTGTTAGAAAATCGGTAAAGAGTTTAACGATAGTATTGCTGGTTACCGCTGACCAGAGCTTGCCAAAATCACCAACTTGGAAGTCAGGGTCTATCCAAAGAATCTCACTCGCTTTAACGCCATGATTAGTGAGTTGACCAATTGTAGCAATGCCAGCAGGGCCTGCTCCGATAATGGCCCACTGGTGGGTATGAACATCTGTCATTTTATAATGCCTTTTGACTAACCTTTTGGCATTGGTTGTTAACAACTGTTGTAATGCCAACTTGAGCAAAAGCTTGTGCCAGTGCTTCTGAGTCTACCTTTAAAAATTTTGCTTTACTATACGCGATACAAGCAGCTTGGGCAAAGTAAGTTTCATCATTCGGTGTGCCTGCTTGCCAGCCACTTTGATTAGCAACTAAGAAGACATGAAATGCTTGCTTAACGGCATTGACATTGGAGAGGTTGTCCTGATTTTCAAGAGCTGTGACATAAAGGTAAAAAGCACGGTTAAAAATACCATTGGCAAAGTGAGCAATATATTGCTGTTGCTCGTCAGGGTCGCTAAATGCTTTTTTAGCTGCAGCGGTTACGTCTGCATAAGTACGTTGGCAGCCACTTACTTGCTTAAAGCAGTCAGCAGAGAACCCATCTTTAGCGGGAGTATTCATAAAGCGATAAGGTAGCATAGCTTTCTGTGTCGAAGATGTTTCACTATAACGAGGCAGCGTTTTGCCAATTTGCCAATTGATCTTTTGAGAGTGATAAATCGATTGGTAGAGTGCTGGGTTGTTTTGCAGTAAATATGCCTCTGCTGCAACGCCAGCCATATCAGAAAAGGCTTCATTTAGGGCATTGGCTTGAGTGTTGCCATCGAGCTTGGCATTCCAGCTAGTGAAACCATGACTAATTTCATGACCGGTTAATTCAAGGGCAACAAAAGGAAAGGTTGCTGGTAGCGTTGGGTCAGTGCTTTTAACAACACCATCCTCGAAGTTCATGGTTTTTGTATCATCATCCCAAAAGGCATTAGGGATATTCATGCGAGTGCAGTGGTTACCATTTTGGCCGCAGTTATCTAGCTCTGCATAGTGAGCTCGTAAAATAAGGGGAATAGGATGGCTAGGTGGTGTCACAATGCTGGTAATGCCGTACCAGTTTTTATACATGGCTTTTACAACATTGCCGAAGTAATACGCATCATCAATCGGAGAATAGGCGCCAAAGCTAATTTTAGGATCGCTATCACGAGGGCCGCCACAAGTATAAACATAAGCTCGTTTAGCAGCTGGGCTGTCACCTTCGCAGTCGTAACTTGTACACTGGTGCAAATCAACAACCCATAGTGAAGGTGAGGTGATACTGTTTTGCATGACGCATTGGCCTTGTGCATTTTTAATAACACCTAAGTAAGGAACGTTATTACTACCGTAATAATATTCATTGGTATTTGGATTACCACCAGGCCCTGTGTCTTGGTAGTTGGTGGGGGTAAGTAGGTAACGAATTTGGTTGTTGCTATGAATAATTTGGTAAGGTGATTTGCTAACTATTAATGCTTGGTAACTAATAGGCAAATGGCCAGGCTTAAGGGCACGTAGTTTGACTTGATAAAGTGGTTGTAGCTTGCCTTTATACAGGCCAATGACTAAATCGATAGATTGATGGCTAATACTCCAATTGTTGTGATGCCATTTTTGGAATTGATCAATAGTTGCTGCTAAAGCGGATTGTTTAATTGATGTTTGATTTAGCTGAGTTAATTTAGCCGTGTTAATTTTAATATTACTGTAATATTGTCCGCTGGTGGTGCTGGGCTGTCCTTTGCTTTGAGTAATGATGAGCTGGGCATTTTGGATAGGGATACCGTGGTAGCTTTGTTGATAACGGCTGTAAGTGGTTTGCTTGTTTTGTTATTGGCTGAGTAGTTTGAATTGTGTAGCTTCGTTGCTGTTAGTTTGGGTGCTAAGCTGTAGTAATAGCGTTTGTGGTAAGGCGGTATCACTGAGATTAACTTGTGTAGCACCTTGAGCAGCAAGTGTGCTAAGGCTTAGTAGTCCAGCGAATAGTACTTTTCTCATTATTTAGTTTCCAGTATTCGAAATAGTCAAGGATGTTATCATCTGTTTGTTTTGTGATCAAATCGTTTTACTGGTTTAGCTGCCAGAATCTTTTTTTGTAAGTTGTTGTGCCGCTCTTCAAGAGAGGCTTTATAAGCCGTATACTGGCTAGCTGTTATCAGTTTGGGGTGTGATGATGAGTGGATTTGTTTATCTTAACGGTGATTACTTGCCCATCGAGGAAGCTAAGGTATCAGCGATGGATAGGGGCTTCCAGCTAGCGGATGGCGTGTATGATGCCTGGGCTGTTTATCGAGGTAGGTCCTGGCAGGTTGACGAGCACTTGGCTCGATTACGGCGCGGCTTGGCTGAAATAGAGATCGAGCTACCATTGAGCGATGCTGAGTTATTAGCTATTGTTGGTGGGCTTTGCCAACGTAATAAACTTGCTGACCAACAGCAATTTTATATTCAGGTTACTCGCGGTGTTGCAAAAAAACGTGAGCACCATTATGAGAGTGATTATGAGCCGACTGTCTTTGCAAAATTAACTCCAGTACTAAAAAAAGATTATCACTTAGGTGCTAAGGCGATTGTGGTGGATGATATTCGTTGGGCACGTTGCGACATTAAAGGAATTAATCGCTTGGCTAATGTTATTCTTTCGCAGCAAGCTTATCGTGCTAGTGCATTAGAAGCGATTATTGTACGTGATAATGAAGTACAAGAAGGCGCGAGCAGTAATGTCTTTATCGTTGAACAAGGCGCTGTGATTACACCACCATTAAGCGAAACGTTATTGCCAGGTATTACCAGAGAAATGGTTATTAAATTAAGTCATGCGGTTGAGGAACCTATTTCAAGGGAGCGTTTATTGGCTGCTGATGAGGTTTGGATTACTTCAAGTTCAAAAGGTATCGCGCCAATTACATTGCTGAATGAAATCCCAGTTGGTTCAGGTCTGCCTGGGGCTGTCTATCAAATTGCAGCTAACGCTTATGATGAAGCAATTGAGCGTTTGGTGTCAAAGGGATAATTTAGGATGTTGCCCAGTTTTTCGCTGATGCTCAGTCAGGCTTAGGTTACCTTAATTCAGAAGATGTTGTTTGTTAAGCCTCATAGCAAGTGCGAGGCTTCTTAATACGTCCCTTCCTTAAGATAAGGAAGGTCAGGATGGATTATATATAAAAAAATAACCTCCTTTTAAAACTAACCATCCTTAAATCCCCCGCCTCGCATTCGCTCGGCCGCCCCCTTTTAGAAGAAGGGGGCTGTTTTTTTATAAAGCTTCATAGCAAGTATCAAGCTTTCCTAGCACCATACATTAGGCTCTACTCCGTCGCTAACATTCTGCGTAGACTTTTGCTGCAGGCTTGCGCGGTATGGTGGATTTCTTTAATTGGATAACCGTGATCAGCAGCGAGTTGGATCAATTTATCAAGTATCATTTTGTCGATAATAGGCTGGCGGGCAAGTATCCAAAGTTTAGAGCGAGCTTGGTTGCCAACGACAGCATATTGATAGTGTGGATCAACGTAGAGTATCCAGTAGCTTCCTGTAAAAGGCCAAAAGAATTGAGTTTTTAAACGGTGGTTGTTTTTACTGATAGACCAAGCTTTACCGCGAGCAACGGCTGGCCAGCCATTACGCCAGCAAGCATTGACCACGTGTAGTTTATTTTTTTTGTTAAGGAGTAGCTGGCCTGAGTGCAAGCACATGCGCGTTGTATAGCAAGAGGGATACTGGCAACTTCATACCATAGACCGCTATAAAGTTTGAGATTTATAGTTTCAACGTTGGAAGGTAAAGCGCTTGCAAAGCTTAATGAGCTAGTAATTAGTAATAGAGCTAATAAAAAAACGCTTATTCTCTGCATGCCTGGATGCTCATTTCTAGTTGTTGAATACGGCGATTGTCTGCTTGTGTAACGATAAACTGAAAATCTTTAATTCGTGCTTGCTCACCACGCTTAGGTAAGTGGCCAAGTTGATTAAGCACTAGACCTCCAATGGTATCAAACTGAGCGCTGCTCAGCTGGCAGGAAAAATGCTCGTTAAAATCTTCTATGGGTGTTAGCGCATTAATTTGGTAGCGATTTTCAGTGAGTTTGTGAATAAAGCAAGTTTCCTTATCCGGATCAAACTCATCTTCGATATCACCAACGATTTGTTCAAGCACGTCTTCAATAGTAATTAAACCTGCAATGCCACCGTATTCATCAGCAACAATAGCTAGGTGGTTATGGGTGCGGCGAAAGTCTTTTAGCAGGCTGTCTAGTCGCTTGCCTTCAGGGACAAAACTAGCTGGACGCAAGATAGTGTGGATATCAAAGTATTCGTGATCTTTGGCAAAGTAGGATTTTAATAGGTCTTTTGCAAGCAACAGTCCTTTCACTTCATCACGGGTTGCACCAATAACAGGGAAGCGTGAGTGACCTGACTCAATAATAACGGGTAGCACTTCTTCAACGTTCGCATTTTCTTTGATAACGATCATTTGTGAGCGAGGAACCATGATGTCCCTCACCTGCATTTCTGCAACTTGTAATACGCCTTCTAGCATGGCGAGGACTTCATTGTTTAGCAGTTCTCGTCGCTGGGCGTCACGGAGGAGGTGAATTAAGTCATTGCGAGTTTGAGGTTCTTTAGTTAAAGCGGCGCTTAATTTATTGAACCAGCTTTTTTTAGTCATCTTTTGCTCCAGTAATGCGGTAAGGATTAGGGTAGCCAAGTTGTTGCAAGAGTTTGATTTCTAGTGCTTCCATAATTTCTGCTCCGTCGTCGCTTTGATGGTCGTAACCTTGTAAGTGTAGCATTCCGTGAGTTACTAGATGGGCCCAGTGGGCCTGAATGGTTTTGTCTTGTTGGTTGGCTTCTGTTGCAACTAACTGGGCGCAGATTACTAAGTCGCCTAGGTAGTGAGCTTCTCCTTCACATGAGTCTTCGTCATCGTAATAAAATGATAATACGTTAGTTGGTTTATCTTTGTGGCGATAGTCACGGTTAAGTTGTTGGCTTTCGGTAGAGCTGACAATTCGAATGCAGACTTCATTCTGGCCTGGTTGTTGTAAGGCGTTGTTAGTCCAAAGCTGAAAGTCTGCTTGCGTTGGAAGTTCGTCGCTTGGCTCAATAGCTAATTGTATTTCAGTAATGATGGAGGAATCACTGTTCTGCGTTTTCATAGGCGTGGATAATGCTTTGGACAACGGGGTGTCGAATGACATCAGTTGCATCAAAAAAACTAAAGCTAATGTCGTTGACGCCGCGCAATAGGTTGATTACGTGTTTTAAGCCAGAGCGTTGATTTTTTAATAAATCAATTTGAGTCACATCACCTGTGATTACTGCGCGTGAACCAAAACCTATACGAGTTAAAAACATTTTCATTTGTTCAGTAGTAGTATTTTGGCTTTCATCCAAGATGATGTAGGCATCGTTTAAAGTGCGACCACGCATATAAGCGAGTGGAGCAATTTCAATAATATTTTTTTCAATCAATTTCTCAACACGCTCGAAGCCGAGCATGGCATATAGGGCATCATAAATTGTGCGTAGGTAAGGGTCGACTTTTTGGGATAGGTCGCCAGGTAAAAAGCCTAAGCGTTCTCCCGCTTCAACGGCGGGGCGAACAAGCACTAGACGTTTTACGAGATCCTTTTCTAAGGCATCAATTGCGCAAGCAACGGCTAGAAAGGTTTTACCTGTCCCTGCAGGGCCAACGCCAAAATTAACGGTGTTGGTAAAGATATTTTGCAAATAGTGCTTTTGGTTATTGGTACGACCTTTGATAGCGCCTATTTTAGTGTGCAAGATTATTTCTTGATCTTCTTTGCTATCAGGCTGAGGGTGTTTATCTTTTTCACTACGTAAGGTGATATGTACATCGTGTAACTCAATAGGGTTACCTGATTCGGTTTGCTGATAAAGCTGTTTAATCACATTGCTGGCCGCATTGACAGTTTCTTGTTTGCCAGTAATGGTGAATTGATGGCCTCGATAGTGAACTTCTACACCGAGGCGGTTTTCAATAAGTTGAATATTTTCGTCACATTGACCACAGAGGTTGGCCAGTCGCTCATTATCATCAGGGGTTAGGGTGAACTTATCCGTGTGGGTATTGTTACTCATCCAGGGTAATAATTTCTCCGCGTAGTGAGTTGTTTAATGCTTTAGTGATTGTGACATCAACAAACTCACCGATCAAGCGTTGATTTCCTTTGAAATTAACGATGCGGTTATTTTCCGTCCTGCCCATTAATTCACCAGAGTCGCGTTTTGATGGGCCAGTTACTAGCAGGCGTTGGGTGGAGTCAACCATTGCTTGGCTGTTTTTTTGTGACTGTTCGTTGAGTAGGTTTTGCAACTCGGTTAAGCGGCGTTTTTTAATTTCTAGTGGGGTATTGTCGACAAGGTTTGCTGCTGGTGTTCCAGGGCGTGCACTAAAAATAAAACTAAAGGAGTTATCAAAAACGACTTCATCGACAAGTTGCATAGTTTTTTGAAATTCTTGTTCCGTTTCACCGGGGAAGCCGACGATAAAGTCAGAGCCGATGCTAATACCAGGACGCACTTTGCGAAGTTTGCGGATTTTCGATTTAAACTCTAAGGTGGTGTAAGTACGTTTCATGGCGGCGAGCACTCGATCAGAACCTGATTGTACCGGCAGGTGTAAGTGTGTCGCTAGTTCGGGTACTTCAGCATAAGCTTCAATTAAGTTGTCATCAAAAGCATTAGGGTGTGAGGTGGTAAAGCGTAAACGGTCAATGCCATCAATAGCTGCGGTATAGTGGATTAATAGGGCTAGGTCAGCAATGTTGCCATCATCCATTAAGCCGCGGTAGTCGTTAACGTTTTGTCCTAAAAAAGTAATTTCACGTACGCCTTGTTCTGCAAGGGTAACGGCTTCAGCAATTACGTCATCAAAAGGGCGGCTGATTTCTTCGCCACGGGTATAAGGCACAATGCAGTAACTGCAGTATTTGCTGCAACCTTCCATAATAGAGATCATGGCACTAGGGCCGTCTACTTTTGGTGCTGGTAGTTTGTCGAACTTTTCAATTTCAGGGAAGGAAACATCCACTACGCCTTTTTTTGTTGTTTCGCTAGCATTATAAAGGTCAGGTAGGCGATGAATGGTTTGTGGGCCAAAAACCATATCGACGTAAGGAGCACGTTTTAAGATTTCTTCACCTTCTTGGCTGGCAACACAACCACCTACACCGATTTTTAGCTGTAGGTTGACTTGTTTGAGTTTGCGGATACGACCGAGTTCTGAGAAGACTTTTTCTTGAGCTTTTTCACGAATAGAGCAGGTGTTGAGGAGTACGATGTCAGCTTCATCAATGTTGTCAGTTTTTTCAGTGGCGCAGTGTTCAGCCAAGACGTCTTGCATACGAGCCGAGTCATACTCGTTCATCTGGCAGCCATAGGTTTTAATAAAGACTTTTTTGCTCATTTGTTGCTCTTTGTTGCTGTGATTTAGGCGGGCAATTTTAGGGCTTTTGGGGTGAGATTGCTAGTGTTTTAAGGGTTGCTGTGGGAAAAGCCTGGGGTAAGAAGTAGGGTGAAACTTTTAAATCCCCGGCCTCGCATTTGCTCATTAAGAATCACTTAATATCCGGGGTGATGGTATTATAAGGAAGTCAAAATCTATTTATGCAACAATGCCTTGAATCAAAGGGGGCTAACTTTCTAATCAGCTTAGTACGGTAGGTCGGTCCCAAGCGTAGCGCGGGCCGACACTGAATCACATCCACACTTCGTGTCGGCCTTCACTGGCACAATATTTAGAAGAATATTAAGACCTAACCAATGCCAGCTCAGGTCCGACCTACATTTTTTAAACCTGAGCCCTGTTCCCTAGCAGCTGATATCCAACCAGTACGTTCCCTCCTTAGAATAAGGAGGGTTAGGGTGGATTTATAAATAATGAACTTTCTTCAAATTACACCCTGTTTTCTGCACTTAGCGTTCTGGTCAGGTTAAGCCTCTTGCTTGGTAGTAGCGAGTACTATCTCACGCAAGTTAACTGATTGTGGTTGTTGGTAAGCAAATAAAATCGTGCGAGCGATATCATCAGCAGCTAATACACCACCCATTTCTTCTTTCCAGTCAGCATAACCGTCTTTGATAGCTTGTGAGGTAGTATGACTGAGTAGTGGAGTCTCAACAGCACCTGGTGCAATAGTCATAACACGGACATTGTAAGGAGAAAGCTCTTCACGCACATTATCAGTCATACCATGGACGGCAAACTTAGTACCCGTGTAGGCAGCATGATTAGGGAAAGGCTTGATACCAGCAATTGAACTGATATTAATAATGGTGCCGTGTTGGCGTGCTTTCATGCCAGGCATAACCGCTTGCATGCCGTTTAAAACACCAAGGATATTCACATCAACCATAGTCTTCCATTCAGCAGCATTTTGATCAGCGATATCACCTAGCAGCATCACACCGGCATTATTGATGATCGCATCAGCGGGGCCGTATTGTGATTCGGCTTTTTCAATGGCGGCTTTCAATGCTTCAATATCAGTGACATCAACTTTTTCGATCATTGTGTTAGGTAGGTTAAGCTCAGCGAGTTTGGCGGTATTGCGACCGATTAACAGTAACGGATGTCCTGCTTCGCTAAAGCGAACAGCGGTTTGCATGCCAATGCCAGAAGTGGCGCCAGTGATAATAATAAGTGGCTTATTCATGATCATTATTTCCTTATTGATGGAGAGTGATTTACAAAGCAGTGCATTATAACGCATAAAAAAAAATGCAAAAGTAGCGTTGTGTTGATTAGGGTCTATTTACATTTGCTTGGGGTAAGCAAATGTAAATAGACCCTAGCTATTTGCTTGCTTGAGAAAAATGTCTATTTTGTTATCATGGCGGCCTTATAATTATAAAAAAGACATGTCGATGTCTGCTGAGTTAGATTCCCTTCGAGAGCTAATTGCTGAGAAACTGTCACCTAGGTATGCCTGTTCTTCGGAAGAGAGGTTGTTTTGGCAGTTGGTGCAGTTAAAGCTCGCTGAGCTTGTTGCACAGGATTTATCTCCAGTTGGTGTACTAATTAACTTTTATCGTTATCTTACTGAAACCCCAGTTCGGAGTTAATAGTGATCAAGTAATTAAATTCTAATTGCTTGGCAACCTTTTCACTGCAGTAATTGTTAATGGCTCAATAATATAAGCAGCCAACCCAGCAACAAGATGTGTAATAGCATTTGCAACCGAGCGATGTCTGGTGTGCCAAATATGAAACTTATGTTTCAAGCAGCCAAAAACAGTCTCAATGATCCCTCGCTGATTTAATAACTGTTGCTCGTGATCGCTAAGTGGCTGCGCATTTTTCATATTTTTTCTTTTGCGTGTAATTAACTTCAAACCGCTATCAAGTAGTTTTTCAAAAACAGCCTTCCCAATATAGCCTTTATCTCCGAAGGCCAAACCCTCCAGCCCTTCAAACAATGAGACACCTGCAGCTAAATCATGATGATTGCCGGGCGTGACTTTAAAGGCGATTAACTCACCTATGTCATTGATTACTAAATGAAGTTTCAGACCAAAAAACCAACCAACAGATGTTTTTCCAAGTTTTGCAACCGCTTTAAATGTGCGGTGGCGTTTAGTGCGTTTAATGTGACAGTTTGGTAGGCAACTTGAGTCAATGTAGTAAATGCCACTACGCCTGCCACCGTTAAGAGTAATAAAAATTGTCAGTGGCATTAGCGCTCTAGGCATCAATTCAATAAAACGTGAGTAACTGGGTAAATTCTGAGAACTACCCAAAATTGTTATCTCCCTACCTGAACTGAATTCGATAATTCTTTTTGTTCTTCTTGAGAAACACTATTTTCTTTAAAAAATTGCTCTACTAAGTGATACGTTAGAAGTTTTCTAATACCCTTCGCAATAAAGTGTCGTGTCACCTTGCCCTTACCATCTCCTAATTTAGCTAGCATAATTGCGTAATCGTCATAAGCTTTTTCCTTACCTATCTCATACAAATATGAGGCCACATAAAAACATACAGCCAGTAGATTTTGTATCCCTTTAAAATTTTTTATCTGCATATTTTCCCAGCCTAGTCCTTCCTTGAGAAATTTAAAAACATATTCAATTTTCGCACGAGATAGATAGGCTATGTATACCTCATACGCCTCATCAAAAGTCGTTACTTTTTTATTAGTTAATAGCAGCATGTCATTCTTAAAAATTCTCCTACCATCTCTGCCTGTAATTTGGATTTTAATTGCATTGATGTTCTCAAACTCTCCAAAATAAATAGTTATTTTTCCGTCTTGTACGCAATTCTTTCCAACTGTTAACTTTTGGAATTGCTTTTCGCCTTGAGCATCAAAATCAGCGTTAATCAGCTTAAGCTTTTTACCATCATCACCTCTACCTTCTATTGTTCTTGTTATTTTTGAGCGAATAATAAAGTCTTGATCTAGGTTTGTATCAATTAGTGAGAGATAGTCATTATCATCAAACTTTCTATCTAGAATATGGGTAATGGTTGCATCTTCATTCTTTGATTTTAGGCAGATTCCTATTTTTTCTATTTCACGAATAGACAGCAGCTTTTTATTAAAGTAATCACCAGATTCATAAAGACTCTTGGCCTCTTTATCTCCCTCAAATGGCTTTCCAGCCTCTATTTTCTTAATATGCTCAGCTTTTAAAAACTTAGGGTCTTTATTGCTGTAGCTTACATGCGATAGTAGATGCACAGCCTTATCACCAGGTACTAATGCAACTGCGTTATGCGTGCTGTAACCATTGATAATATCCCCGTCCAGACTCCTTACTTTACCTAGATTTTCAGTTTGCTTGCTATGTGGCTTTCTAATATCAGAAGGATCATGAAGAACATCAATTTTACTGGCGTGTGAAAGTTTTTCACAGCTCTGTTCTAGCAATACATCATTTGTTTTTATTGGATCTAAATCGGTGCTTTTATTTTCACCGGTAAGTGTACGAATCATCTTTTTATACTCATTGTTATCTTTTGATGAACTGAACAACTTACAACTACCTTCAGTTAATAGCTTTCCTACAATCGTCGATAGATTTTTTTAAAACAACTTTCCCAGTTAATTTTGAAAAAAGAGGGGCAGCGTAATCGGCGAAGTTTAACATTTATACTCATCTCGTTAGTCTTGTTAAAAAGACAAAGCATAGTCATTTTTACACAATATTTCAGCATTATTTTGCTGATTTAAATTTTGGGTAGTTTTCAGTAAATTAGGGAAGTAATGTCCCCAGTATGTTCTTAGAAAGCCAGTATAAAAATATTTAAAGTTTCTATAGCCGATCATTTGGAACAAAATCATGATTGTCATAATCTCGCTATAAGCTAAACAACAAGGTGGACCTGACTTTTTTTCTGCAGATGAAGGGAGTAGATCTTTGCGCTCAAGTGCTGCAAATTCCTCAGCAAAATCATCTATGCGACAAAATAACTCTATAACCTCGCGCTCATGTATCATAACCACATCCATTATTAGTAATAATTTCAAAAGGTTATATAAGTTTTTCACTAAATCCAAGGCTGCCATAACTCCGAACTGGGGTTAAAGTAATAATTTCCTTACGAACTAAAATTGGGTTCTGATCAAGTAGTTTCATTTTTAAGCATCCAAAAAACGTAGGTTTTCTTTACACGCGAGTCGATTGCCTTTTCCCGCCCAAACCCGTAAGATTCTTGCCTAAGAAAGGTGTCTAGTTTTCAATATTAATGAATTTAATAACACTATTGAGTTACCAGACAAAAATAGACCAACTGGAGGTATCCGTTCAATATCAGCATGATTTGAAAATAATTCAAAAAGTTCTTGACAGCTTTTTCGTGCAAATTTGGAAATTTTATATTGGAATCATCGTGTGTCATAAAAGCATGATGTGCGCTCTATAACAACGCTGTATGCTCGGATTATTTTTTCATCGATCAGGTTCATGGCTTAAAAATAATTTCAGCAGTACGGCCATCTGTGTGGGGAAAATTTACCTTTTCAAACCCGTGGTATACTCTTCCTATGAAAAAACAACCTGACAAATCAGTTTTAGCCGATCTCATTGAGAGATTTAATAATACTGTTACACCAACAGCACTAGAAACAGATTTTAGCAATGTATGTGAAAGTCAGGCTGAGAAAATCATAAAGCTAGAAGACAAGGTGCAATCGTTAAATAACGCATTAAATAAATATAAAGGTGAGCAAGGAAAGCCTAATGTTAGAAAGCAAACGCGCGCTAACAAGGACAAGGATCATTCCTCCGAGAAGGATAGAAAAGGAAATAAAACCAATAAAACTAGAAAGCCAAAATCTAGTAAAAAAAATCTCGAAGTCTCTAATACAGTGACACTAACAATTAATCCAGATTCGTTGCCCAGCGATGCTGTGCCAAATGGCTCTAAGAAAACACTTATCCAGGATATAAAAATTGCTGCTAATAACACTCTTTTTTTGCGCCAACAATATTACTCCCCTTCTGAAAACAAACACTATACAGCACCTCTGCCAACTGGTTATGAGGGCCAGTTCGGCCCTACTATTAAAAGCTGGACAAGCTTCCTAAATACTCAAGGTGGTATGACGCTAGAAAGCCTTGAGACATTTTATAAAACCGCCAACATAGATATTAGTAAATCAACCATCCATAGCTTCACAATTAAAACACCTACGATACTTGAGCCCGAGAAGGTAGAAGTTGTGAAGGCAGGTTTACAATCCACGAACTACCAGCACCTAGATGACACCAACGCTAGAGAGGATGGGAAAAACCGTTATGTTAATGTATTGGGTAATGAGTATTATTCAGCTTACTTTACGCTGACCAGTAAAAGTCGATTAAGCGTCATTGAAATGTTAAGCAAAGACCACTTTGGGTTCACATTAAATGAGGCCGCTTTTAATTTACTGGCTACTATGAACTTACCCCACAAGGTAATCGAAAGCTTAAAGGTATTTCACTCATCGACTATCTTAAACAGTAAGGAGCTGGAAGTTATTCTTGATAAGGTATTAGGTGATAAAAAATTTCCAAAATATAGAAAGCTGATTACTGATGCGGCAGCTATCTCAACATATAGAAAGAGTCCTTATGCGATAGAAACACTCATTACCGATGATGCGCCACAGTTTAAGCTCATTACTGAATCACTCGCCTTGTGCTGGGTTCATGAGGGTAGGCATTATAAAAAGCTGACGCCAATTTTTAAGAAGCACCAAGACTCTGTTGACAGCTTCTTGGATAGGTTTTGGGATTATTATCATAAGCTCATTGAATATAAAAAGAACCCAGGGCAAGATGAGATAGATAAGCTATCCAATGAGTTTACTGAGTTATTCTCAACAATCACTGGCTACGAGAAACTAGATAAACAAATTGAGCTCACCTTAAAAAAGAAAAGGCAGCTATTGTTAGTGCTGGAAAAGCCAGAGCTTCCTCTACATAACAATCCAGCAGAGTTGATGGCTCGGAAGCAGGCTAGAATGCGCGATGTACACCTTCATACTATGAGTGAAGAAGGAACGAAAGCTAAGGATACAATGGTTACAATTACTGAGACATGTAAAAAGCTAGCAGTTAATGTCTTCGATTATATATATGACAGAATTACAAAAAACTATTCTATGCCTTCGCTAGCGGAATTAATTACCATCCGCTCATCACAGGCGCAGTAAACTAAAGAGAGCGCAGCATGAGCATCATGCTGAAATAAGACGGATACAACTGGAGCAACAGCCTACCCATGAAAGCAGGCTATGCGCGTATCTCAACCGCTGACCAAAACCTGAGCTTGCAAGAAGATGCCTTGAAAACTGAGGGGTGCCAACGCATCTATAAAGATATTGCCAGTGGTGCCCGTACTGCCAGGCCGGGGCTAGAAGAAGCCCTGGCTTATTTACGAGAAGGGGATCTCCTAGTGGTTTGGAAGCTTGATCGGTTAGGCCGCTCTGTGCCTCACCTCATTGACACCATTCAAACCTTAAACCAACAAGGGATTGGCTTTAAAAGCTTGCAGGAAAATATTGATACTACCACCAGTGGTGGTAAGCTAATCTTCCATATTTTCAGTGCCTTAGCCGAGTTTGAGCGAGACCTGATTCAAGAGCGAACACGCGCTGGACTCAAAGCCGCTCGTGCTCGGGGACGTTTAGGAGGACGACCACCTCTATTACAGGAACATCAGGTCAAAAAAATGCTGGAACGTTATGATGAACAGAAGATAACCGTTGCAGAAATTTGCAAGATTTATGGGATTAGCCGGCCTTCTTTTTATAATTACCTGAAGAAACGAAAACGGGCGATTGCTTAGGAATAAGCCAGTTCTACCAAGTTATCCACAGATCAGGCGCTTTTTTACAAGAAATTCCTTAGTACCCTAATTGATTGATGCAATGAGGAAGGATTTCCAGTCAATTCGTAAATTTTGATTAAAATAAGAGTTGAGCGGTAGATTTGGTCCCTTTTAACCAGGATTCCGGCCGGACCTCAAAAGCAGGGGGAGTAGGGGAGTAAAAAGCCAGTAAAAATAGCCCCCCATAAGCGACCTAATGGGAATGTATCAAAATATAATCATCAAAAAAGAGAGCTGAAAATTATATGCTCACATTCGCCGAGGATTTGAAAATTGTTTTGCTGAATGAGTATTCTCATGGCTAGTAGAGGTATTAGGGGTGAAAAAAGTTGAGTTGGTCTGAGTAAGCCGAATGTCTTTGCGAAATTTTTTATGATTATAGATCTCTTGTTGTTCTGAATTAGACTGAACATGTTCTGCTGAGAGGCTAAAGGCTTCTTGATGCGTGCGCTTAAGTGGTTGGGTTTGCTGTGCAATAGTATTACTTAATTGTTCTATATTTGGAACATCATCGCATGTGTGGCATACCTCAGCTTGAGAATGACTACTAGCGACATTGCTATTACCAGATGTTGATGCTGACATTGTGTGTTGCTCCTGTCCCAGTATTATTGATGAAGTAGCCGAAGCGTTATTCGTATTTAAAGACTGAGCAGCAAGAAGGAGCAAGTGAATCCAGTTAGGCTGACCATCTAAAGCTGGTTGAGGTATTGCGCTTCTACTCTGGTCCGCACTGAATGTAGGATAAATAGGAATTGGTTTATGAATAATTGGAGTAGGGTTATGCACTTGTTGTTGCGCGCTTACTGGATTATGAAGAGAAGAGTGCAAAGCATGGGTTGGTTGTACAGGAGGCACAAGGTGCTGATCAGTGCCTGACTGGACGTTATTATGAACCATGCTAGATGAATAATGAGGCGCAATAGTTGATGTGCTATCGGGTTCTGGAGCAGGACTTTTGGCTTGATAGGACGATTTGACGGCCTCAATGTTTTTCGAGCCACCGTCATGAGAGGCAATTTGCACGATTTGCTCGGCGGTAAAGTCAAGTCCCTTGAGTTCGTGATAGGACGATTTGACGGCCTCAATGTTTTTCGAGCCCCCATTATTTGAAGCAATTTGCACGATTTGCTCGGCGGTAAAGTCAAGTTCCTTGAGTTCGTGATAGGACGATTTAACGGCCTCAATGTTTTTCGAGCCCCCATTATTTGAAGCAATTTGCACGATTTGCTCGGCGGTAAAGTCAAGTTCCTTGAGTTCGTGATAGGACGATTTGACGGCCTCAATGTTTTTCGAGCCCCCACCGTGTGCAGCAATTTGCACGATTTGCTCGACGGTAAAGTCAAGTCCCTTGAGTTCGTGATAGGACGATTTGACGGCCTCAATGTTTTTCGAGCCCCCACCGTGTGCAGCAATTTGCACGATTTGCTCGGCGGTAAAGTCAAGTCCCTTGAGTTCGTGATAGGACGATTTGACGGCCTCAATGTTTTTCGAGCCACCGTCATGAGAGGCAATTTGCACGATTTGCTCGACGGTAAAGTCAAGTCCCTTGAGTTCGTGATAGGACGATTTGACGGCCTCAATGTTTTTCGAGCCCCCACCGTGTGCAGCAATTTGCACGATTTGCTCGACGGTAAAGTCAAGTCCCTTGAGTTCGTGATAGGACGATTTGACGGCCTCAATGTTTTTCGAGCCCCCACCGTGTGCAGCAATTTGCACGATTTGCTCGACGGTAAAGTCAAGTCCCTTGAGTTCGTGATAGGACGATTTGACGGCCTCAATGTTTTTCGAGCCCCCACCGTGCGCAGCAATTTGCACGATTTGCTCGACGGTAAAGTCAAGTCCCTTGAGTTCGTGATAGGACGATTTGACGGCCTCAATGTTTTTCGAGCCCCCACCGTGTGCAGCAATTTGCACGATTTGCTCGGCGGTAAAGTATTTAATTAACTCCGGTGTGTGTTCAACAACTTTTAAAATAGTGTTGTTAGAGCTTCTCCTTATAATAATTCTATTAGCTTGCACCTCAGTGAAACCTAATTGAGTTAAACTTTTTTTATGATGCTGATAAAACTGCTGAGTTATACCGAGTTTATTTAGTCGTTCTTCTATAGTTTTCATTTTCATTAATAATGCTGTTATAGCTGTTATAAAATATTGTTTGAGTATACAGGGTGAGTCTTTTAAATATTTTAGTAACTTTTAATATACGGTAGGGTAATTACAATTAAGTTTGATGCACATTGAAAAATAAGCCGTGTAATTCTAGTCCCCATAACCAGCGTTATCGGGGGTTGGGTATTATCTGACTAATAAACAAGTCTAAATCGATCTAATTTTAAGCAGGACTAAAGGTCGAGTTCTTTTTTAATTTTTGCTAAAACCTCTGGCGAAATGCCAGTAGTTTTGGTCACAACAGGATCACCAAAGCCTTCTTTTAACATATTGATTGCAATCTCACGTTGTTTGTTATACTCGCCTTGTTGCATTCCTTGTTGCATTCCCTCCAGCATCCCTTGCTTTAAGCCTTGGTTATGGCCTTCTTGTCGTAATTGGTCAGCTGCAGACATAATGGTCTCCTTCATATCGGGTAGTGCTTGAGTCAACGCATCAACGAGTTCTTTGTCGCTGCTTTTTTCCTCATATTCTAAGGTGTAGTTTACCAGCCGTGAGATATGTTGACCACCATCTAATGACTTTAGCAATTGAAGCAACCCTTGCTGAATGAGTCGTTGGATAACTGGCAGAAAATCTCGTTGGTAAGCGTGTTTGTGCAACAGCTCCATGGTGGCAACGTAGCCATGGGTCAAGAGCTCTTCATCAGGGATGACGGTTAGATCAATGAGTGGGCAAGGCGCATTATACAGTTCTTTGGCGAGCGCAGAATCTTCAAACAACTCAAAAAAATCCATCGTGTACGGATAGGGCGTTTTTTGGCCATTATAAAAAGTGACCGTCAAAATTAATGGAAGCTTGAGCTTGTCATTGTGATCACGCTTTGGTGTCTGCTTTAAAAACCGATCCCAGATCTTGCACTTGTAATACCACAGGCGAAATGCCAAGAGTGGATCCGGTGTGGATTGGTGTTCACTTAACGCATAGAGATAAACTTGCTCTTTGCCATACTCCTTCTTGAGCTTAACCCGATACAAGACATCGGTGAAGGCCGTTTTAAAATCATACTCGATGAAGCTGTCGTTTTCTAGCTGCAACGTTTCCCAGTCAATCATCTTCTGGATCTTTTTGGGCAGATGCGCTTTGAAGAAATCCTTGGCAACCTCAATATCTTGCAGTGAACTCTTAAATAAGAGGTCGTGATGATTGATCGAATGTTTCTGAGCCACAGAAAGGTTCCCTAAAATTAAAGCTGGTAAGCCAAGCAATTGCTTGCTAGCATACCGGAAATTAAGCAGTAGCAAAACTGAAAAACCCTACAAAAACCCATTGGTTTTTACCTCTAAAACGGGCATAATTAGCCCAATAAATAATCGAGTAAAGAATGCCAACCCTGAATTAAAGAAGAAATGCCCTCGTTTTTTCACCCACACACTACGCGGCTAAAAGCCGACAACTTTTTCAGAAAAAGAAGTAATAAAAACAGTGGGTTACAAGGACATTTACTTTTTTATGACCAGTCCTTTTTTTTCAGAAATGCGCACAGAATAATCAAAAAAGCCGTTTACATATGTTTTCATCTTTTAGAAAAAATAACCTTTAAAATCAGTTAGTTACCTAACTGTTAACGTATGTTTTCTGAATTTATCATATGATAACAATGTTATCCTATGTTTGCAGATTGCTGACATATGTTTGCATTGTTATCCTATGTTTTACTGTGAATCAATAACTTACAATTGATTTGACGTGCTGAAAACATAGGTTAACAAATGTTGACATAAGATAACATGATGTTATTATATGTTAACAGTAAAAAGCTGGTTTTTAATACAAAGAGAGGGGGAAGAATGAAGGCAATTGGCACACGAGTTTCAGAAAAGACCTATGATCAATTAACCACGCTGGCCCAAGAACAGGGAGTAACCCTCGGTAACTTTTTGCGACAAATGGCTGATTATTTTTGTCAGCACCAACTGGATTTGCGCGAGCCTGTTTACCAAGGCAAAGACCACTTATGTCATATGGTCGAGCAAATTCATGCTGCCTTACCTCACTTGATGCTCTATTCGAGAGCCACCTATGCGAATGCTGTGGAGCCACTGAATGAGCAAAAGTACAACCAATTACTCGAGAGTAGTCTCCGTGAGCTTGCGGCAAGCATGTGTGCATTAGGTCAGCTAGTTACTTTATCCTAAAGGACCGATAGTAAAACTATTTAGAAAGGTCCTATTATGTTTGGCAAAACATTTGATAAAAAAGTCGTTACACCCAAGTCAGCAACACCTTCAACACTAGATAATATTGCTCAATCGCTCAAGTCATGGCGTTCATCATCAAAAGAGCCACGGGAGATTCCAGAAGACCTTTGGGTGAAAATTATTGCGCTCTATCCTGCTTATACAAAAAAGGACACTACTGAACGATTATCAATCAGCTCTAAACGGCTCAACAAAAAAATTAATGAAAAAGAATTATTAGCCAGCAGTACATCAGTTGCCAATTCTGATGATGACCAAGCCGATGAATGTTTTGTTGAAGCCACTATTCAGGATTCAGTTGTGCTTTCACAGCAACTGATTAGCATTACAAGAACTGATGGCGTCGTGTTACAACTGCCTAAGCCGGAGTATGCTGAAACCATTAATCTGATTCTTACTTTTTGCAAGGGGTAGTGTATGCTGCAATTCACGCCTCAAATGAGGCTATTGTTATCAGTCAGACCTGCTGATTTTAGAAAGGGTATTGATGCTTTAGTTGCGCTTTGCCAGCAACGGCTGGGTGAGGATCCATTCTCTGGTACGGTCTTTGCTTTTACGAATAGCCGCCGTACCTCAGTGAAACTTCTAGTTTATGATGGCAATGGATTCTGGCTTTGTCTAAAGCGTTTTTCGCAAGGAAAGTTACAATGGTGGCCAAACTCCCACTCAGCCACGTACCATATCGATAGCACGCAGCTAATGATTCTGCTTAACCAAGGTAACCCTATCACTAGTCATCTCGGTGAGCCATGGAGAAGGCTCGCTAGTCAACCTCCTGTAATAAGTCAAGCGGCCTCTTCATCGACCAAACCTCCTTTATCTTCAATCTGGTAATTCCATGGCAACCATAAGGAGGGATCCTTAAAAACACTTGATTTATTTTCCTGCAAGGCAACTAAGTAATCGAGTGGGTTTTCCCCGCACAATTGAGCTGTAACAATAAGAGATAATAAGATGCTACCGATGTTAGCGCCATGCTGAGTTTTATAAAACATTGCAGCTTTTCTAATGCGAATAGGAATCTTTAGTATCGCCTCGACAATGTTGTTATCTAGTGGCGCTCCTGGTGTCGTTAAGAATCGCCGAAGCTTTTTCCAGTGCTTTAACATATACTTCATCGCCTTACCAAGGTGACTATTTGGTTCTACCACTTTGTTAGATAATTGCTTATTGAGCCAACCATGCAGTTTAAGCATCAATGGTTTGCTATGCTTTCGATGATAAAGTAAGCGTTGATGTGGGTCCATTTGCTTTGTTTGTGAGCTTGCGGTAAGTATGTGTGAACCAATAAGTTGGATAAGGTAAACTTTCGTTGCCGAGTACTTTATTGGGTTTGATAATTATCCATTATCTTCATTAACCTATTGACTTAGAAAAGAAAATTATTTTATTGTGACGACAGTTTCTTACGCATCACGTGAAATAATGATAGAGCGTTATTTTGTCTGTAAAAACCAACTTCAGTACTTAGAAAAACCTTTAAAATTCTAAATGGCACTCTATTGTACCTGTCTCATCGCATAATATCTTAAATTAATTATGCTAATCAATCTAAAAAATTATTTATACCTCAAATTTTTCTCCTCTCAAAATAAATTATTAACTTTTAGGTAATAGCAATTATATCTCGTTAATAAGAACAAGAATGATCTATCCTAAAACCCTATGAAGCCTTATTATTCACTTCAACTTAAGTATCTAGGTGATCCGCTCCACTGGTCATCAATTTCCACTAAAACAGCTGATACGAGCCTTAGGCACGATTCAGTATTAGGGAAAATTCCAACTGTATGCGTCCTTCTTTTTACCTCTCTGTTTACGCGCTCAGCTATGTTACTGGTTCTTAATCTTTTTTGATGCGGCCTGTCAAAGTTCATCACTACTAAGCCCTCCGGTATATTCACTTCCAACCAAGAAGAAAGCTCTGGTGCTGTTTGCTGATATTTATCTACCGCCATAGCCAATAGTCTTTCCGACTCATGAATGTTTGAGGCATTAAATATAGCTGTAATCTCCTCAGCTACTGGTTCCTTCATTGAGCGCTTTGGTATGTGAGCCTGAGCATTTTGCTGCAAATGAAATTGGCAGCGTTGCCAAGGAACACTGGGGAACACAGCTCTTCTAGCGGCTTTTAGGCCAGTATGAGCGTCGCTAGTAATCAACTCAATACCATGTATACCTCGCTCAACCAACTGCTGAAGAAAATCACGCCAATGTACCTCAGCCTCTGATAACGCAACAGAAACACCTAGCACTGTTCTCTTGCCGGTTGATTCATCAAAGCCATAGGCTATCAATACCGCACAGTCTTGTACTGTGCCGCTAGTGCGCACCTTCTCATAACGTGCATCTAGCCAAAGATATTTTATCTTTCCTAACGGCTTATTTCGCCATTTCTTTAAATCTTCATCCAACAATTTAGCGCAACGGCTTACCTCTGTGCTTGAAATATCTGTTCCACAGAGTTGCTTTAGCACCTTTTCAACTTTGCGCGTGGAAACCCCATGCACATACATTTCAGCGACAGCCAGCTTAAGTGCTCTATCAGAGCGTACACCTCGCTCTAAGACTGATGGATAGAAGGCTTCATTGGAGTCTCTAACCTGCGGTATCTGTAGCTCAAGCTGACCTTGACCTGTGTTAATTAACCTTGGTTTAAAGCCGTTCGCATATCCGTTTCTATCGCCAGTTCGCTCATAAGGACTGGCATTTAAATGGCGCTCCCTTTCTATTAACATAGCCTCATTCATCAACCTGGAGACAAGCTTAGGTAAAGCTTCAAACCCCTCCATCGCTAAAACATGTATGGCTTCTTCGATTAAGTTCTCATTTTTATAGCAGCTCATTGTCATTCCTCTTTTTTGGTTAAGTTTACCTTAAAAGGAATTTCTAATCTGACTGAGTCGCCTGCTTATTTTCAGCAAGTCAATGGAATTTACAGAAAGGATGGCGCACTAGCGAAATAATTATGCCAACCGCAACTGAAATACCGGATATAGCGACTAAATCAGAGCATGAAATTGCAGAATTTCGTGCTCGCTTGAATCAGTCCAATCTTGGTGATGAGGATAAGGAGCTTGCAGGTGGTTGTTTGGACCTTGCTCTTTGGTTGCCCGAGGTGCTTCAACAGCAGAAAATTACAATTAAACAATTACGTGAACTTATTTTTGGAGCTGACAGTAATCAGTCACCCAAGAAGAATCAGGAGAATAAGGGCCAAGAATCTGAAAGTAATATTGAGGGTGTTGGCAATAACTCTGACGATAATACATCAGCCAATAAAAAAGGTGATAGTCAATCAGATAAGAAAGGGAAATCCGGTCATGGCAGGCGAGGTAATCAGGATTACCGGAATGCCACTGATGTTTATTGCCATGTTGCTGACCATGCATGTGGCGATGCCTGTCCTGGAGGATGTGGTGGGAAACTGTATAAGGTTAAAAAAGCCGGTGTAGTTATTCGTATAACTGGCAACTCATTAGGCACGGCAACACGGTATCATTTGGAAAAGCTTCGCTGCGCCTTGTGTGGGCTTATTATCACTGCCCAGTTACCCACGGATGTTAGGAAGCAACCAAAGTATGACGCTAAGTTTAAAGCAATGCTGTGCTTGCAAAAGTATTACATTGGCGTGCCTTTTTACCGTCAAGAAAAGTTCCAAGAGTTACTAGGCTTTCCGTTACCCTCAAGTACACAGTTCGAGCTTTGTGAGCAGGTGGCTGATATCGGCTATCGTGTGTTTGATGTTTTAGAACAGTATGGCGCGAACGGTGATATTATTTGTAACGTCCCACAATAATTTAGAGAAACCATCTCAACCTATTTTGCGTGAGATGGTGTCAAATAGTTAACCTTTTAGCTCATGAATTGCCTGATTAATGACATCATCCGGTATATGGTTTAAATTCATATTAGCGGCGATTAGCAACGCATGTCGCATGAGCCTATCAACATAACGAAGCCTACCTTTTGTGGCCATGTGTACTGCACGAATACCTGTTTCAGTGAATAAGCTGCTGCTCATTCCTGCCTTCTCAAAAGCAGCGTGAATAATGCTCTCAAAATCCCTGCTATCTTCAATTGCATGCCACCTAATAAAGCACTGAATTCTAGAGTTGATAGGTTCATAGGCTGGTCTCTGCAATGTTGCTAGAAGTGATGGGAGTCCACATAAGATAATCGTCATGACGTCTTTGCTGTCAAAACTGAAATTAAGGAAGTCAGGTAATCGTAGAATGAAATCATTACTAAGCTGATGCGCCTCGTCTAGGATCCAAATAGGCTGAACGTTTTTATCATGGTAGAGCGCGATCAAGCTCTGCTTCAAGTCTCTCCAAAGTTTAGAGAATCGGTAATAGTTTTCTAAACCTAGATTTTCGACAAGCTGAGAGTACACATCAAATGACCGAAAGTGAGTGTCTGATTGATAAATGACTTGATGGGTCAGCGGGTTGAGTTTATTGCTCCAGTATCTTAGCGCCGTGGTCTTTCCTGTCCCTGAGTCGCCAGTAATCACTGCTAAGCCGCGTGTTTCTAGCAAACCATTAAGTTGCTGTTCTAGTCGCTTTGACTGCGCCAATTCAATAATGTTTGATTTACCCAATGGATCAAATTTCAAGCCAAAATGTTGAAGATACATCTTACTCATCCTCCTCAGTGATATCCAAATCCTCTTTAACTTGGTTATAAACAATCTCAACTAGCGAGGTTTTTCTTGCTGGTTGTTCCGGCATCTGAGGTCTAGCTCGGGTTCTAGAAAGGTTGTTATGTTTGTCCAGCTCTCCCACTGCACCAAGGTATTGATATTCCAATGATTCGACGTGACGGGCGGAGTCACTATGCGGATCAACCACTAAATAAACCTCTTGTTGAGCCAGTTCAAATGGAACTTCAAAGAGTCGATTATTCCAGCTTACCGTGCCATCCTTCCTGACTCGGCGCTTAATGCGATGCAGGAAGTAATCATCTAGCTTATCGGCCAAACAACCTAACGGCTGAATTTTAGTGAGGTCTTGCTGATAGCGTTGTAACGGGGTCATCTTGTCAGGCAGGGCGCTTTGCGAGGCTTGATGATAAACACGCTCAACCCAAGCCCAAAATCGATCATTCAGCGCATTGAAACTATGAATGGAATCCAGGTTGCATTCAGCTAGGAATTGCTCGCGTACTGTTCTATGCCAACGCTCTAGTTTGCCTTTGCTTTGCGGTTCATAGGGCCTGCCGTAAATCAATTGAATTTTCAAACGAGCACAAATGGTTTGCAACGTTTTAGCACGGTAGGCAGGGCCGTTGTCAATGATGAGCTTAACAGGAAGCCCACGTTTGAGTAATGCCTCTTTCAACACATGCTCAATAGTAATGGCACTCTCATCAGTACAAAATTTACTGTGACAGACCAACCTTGAGGCATCATCAAAAATACTCACCAAATAGCTTTTAACTCTTCTTTGGCCATCGTAAATCGTTGGACCATGCATGACATCGCCATACCAAATATCACAAGCTGTGAGCGCCTCAAATGAGCGGCGCTCAATTTGGTTAGAAGGTGTGACTGTTCTTTTAGACAGGCCGTGTTTTACTAATAAGCGGTGAACTGTTGCGTGAGATAATTAGACCTTCTGCGAAACTAAATACTGGGCGAGCTTATGCTCGTTTGTAGTTTTAGAATCCGGCTTGAAGATTGAGAATCCCAGCAATAATATTAAATCTCATATTGTGTTTTCTGCGAAAATTCCTATACACCTCCCCAAGAATGCGGAATTTTTTAAATTTTGAGAATTGATGTTCAACCCTAATACGGATCTTGCTGTGATTACGGTTATCCTCTTTTTGTTGAGTAGTTAATTTGCCGCCTTTGGGCTTTTTATGAGGTAAGTTAACCAAGGGGTCAGTATGTTGAATTCCTTGGTATCCTAGATCAGCATATTTTTCTGCTGGTGGCAGTGGGCTGCCACGTTGTCGGATCTTAATATCATGAACCCTCCCAGGCATTGTTTGAGAGACGTTGATTATTTTTCCGGATGTACTCATTGCTATCTCCACCTTTTGAGTATGTCTTTTCTTTTTACCAGAATAATAATCTTTACGTGGCTTCTTCTTTTTGGGGCGCTGAATAGGCTGCTCCGTTACATCCATTAATATAGCGCAAACCGCATCTTCTGTTAGGGTTCTGTCTTTTTTAATATGAATATGCTTGGCCACTAAGGGTTCTAAGCGTTTAAATAAGCGGCAGACATTACTGTCATCCAAACCAACAAAGTAACCTAAGAATTCATGTGTTACATAAGTGCGATAGTACATCATGAGAAGCAAAAGGCGATCATGGTGCGTGGTGAGTTTCGGGCGCCTTCCCAGCTTACTAAACTCATCATCAAGTAATGACTTCACTTGTTGGTGTATCGTTTCAAAATCATCAAGGGTCAAACCAGTTAACTTTTTAAAAATACGCGGGCGGTTACTGAGTTGCTGATAGCTTAATAGCATATGCCTTTCCATGAATGATTATTAATCAGGCAATTATAAGCAAATTTTAGCTAGTTTCTAGAACTGCCCTTAGTTACGCAGAAGGTCTATTCACCTCGTGCTACCTTCCCTTGAGTTTCTAAGAGTTTAATCACGGTCGGAATTGATCTTGAAGGGCTTTCCTGTTTAGTGGAAATAATTAACTCTTGTAGCTCTGGATTGATGTGACACTGGCCTTTGTCTCGTCGAGTTTTAGGAACTAATCCATCAATACCCTGCTTTAACCAGGCGTAATACCAATTCTCAATTGTTTTAGCACTGAGGTGAACACGCTTACTACCTGGAATGTTGTAGGTTTGCTGGGACAACCTTTTAATAATGCTCTTGAGCTCACCATGCTCAAAACTATTTCGGCTACATAGCTCACCTAAAACACTTAGGCGAAACAGTGCTGTTGGGTGAATGGGCTTGGTCATTTTGCAATTCCTGTGTGATTTAACTACTTGCAATGAGTTAATCACAACTTGAGTTGAGAATGCTACGCTCAAACTGTGTGGGGTCGTGAGGTTTACAGAAAATATCCATCTCAACTTTTTTTCACGTTAATTAATTATGGGATGCTCACTCCTGTGTTGTTAAGAAAAAGCATGATGCTCGATAAATCATGCTCACCAAGGCAGGCCAACCAAAACGCTTGTGGATCACTATGTCGCCCAAGCTGTAACCACAACGGATGTGCTTTGATATGGAAGGAGTAATCAACGAAGTGGTCAACCAACCAGTGAAACCACCTAGCAACGGTGTGTCGACTAACACCTTGCTCCTGACCTGATGAGCTAATACTTTTCCCAGGAGCACGCTCATTAACACTGCCTGCTGAACTGACCAGCAATACCAACGCTTTGGAGAAAGTATCTCAGGTAGGGTTGAACAAGTACGTTTACATTGATGACAATAAAATCTCAAAACAGGGGTGGGATTTAAAGAGCGTCCTTTACCTGGGTTCCTATCTGGTTTTCGATCATATGATCCATGTGACCATAGTCCACCTGCACCGCAATGGCTGCACTGCTCTGGCCTTAGTAGCTCTGGATTTTTTTTCAGCAGGATCAGGTAATCACTCAGGCTTTTAATCGCTTTTATGATTCTGCGCATGACTAATTTCACTATAGTTTTTATATCAAGTTATTTTACCTTGATAGGTTACTAAAAACCTTGTTTATTATGAGATAAAACTAGCTCAATTCCCCTAAATAAAGATAGACGTAACATATTATTCAGCATGATGACACATTCGCAAAGATACTTTCGATACTATCTGATAACAAGGCGGACCTTAATAAACCAAGAAAAGTGATGTATACAACAGCCATTTTAAGCAAGACTATTGGTGCTCACCAGGTTGCTCTATTTTATGCAGGCGAGCATCACGGCGGCGAAAACTTATCACAACTATTAGCAAACAGGGTGGCTGAAAAAAAGAAGGTGATTCAAATGTGTGATGCGTTAGCAGCCAACATGCCGAAAGAGTTACAAACTATCATCTGCAATTGCTTAGCTCATGGTTTTAGAAAGTTTCGTGATTTACTTGAATATTATCCTGAGCCTTGTTTGCACGTTATGCAAATCCTGGGTGAGGTTTATCGAAATGATGAGCAAACAAAGCAAATGGACCCACATCAACGCTTACTTTATCATCGAAAGCATAGCAAACCATTGATGCTTAAACTGCATGGTTGGCTCAATAAGCAATTATCTAACAAAGTGGTAGAACCAAATAGTCACCTTGGTAAGGCGATGAAGTATATGTTAAAGCACTGGAAAAAGCTTCGGCGATTCTTAACGACACCAGGAGCGCCACTAGATAACAACATTGTCGAGGCGATACTAAAGATTCCTATTCGCATTAGAAAAGCTGCAATGTTTTATAAAACTCAGCATGGCGCTAACATCGGTAGCATCTTATTATCTCTTATTGTTACAGCTCAATTGTGCGGGGAAAACCCACTCGATTACTTAGTTGCCTTGCAGGAAAATAGATAGAGCGTTATTTTGTCTGTAAAAACCAACTTCAGTACTTAGAAAAACCTTTAAAATTCTAAATGGCACTCTATTGTACCTGTCTCATCGCATAATATCTTAAATTAATTATGCTAATCAATCTAAAAAATTATTTATACCTCAAATTTTTCTCCTCTCAAAATAAATTATTAACTTTTAGGTAATAGCAATTATATCTCGTTAATAAGAACAAGAATGATCTATCCTAAAACCCTATGAAGCCTTATTATTCACTTCAACTTAAGTATCTAGGTGATCCGCTCCACTGGTCATCAATTTCCACTAAAACAGCTGATACGAGCCTTAGGCACGATTCAGTATTAGGGAAAATTCCAACTGTATGCGTCCTTCTTTTTACCTCTCTGTTTACGCGCTCAGCTATGTTACTGGTTCTTAATCTTTTTTGATGCGGCCTGTCAAAGTTCATCACTACTAAGCCCTCCGGTATATTCACTTCCAACCAAGAAGAAAGCTCTGGTGCTGTTTGCTGATATTTATCTACCGCCATAGCCAATAGTCTTTCCGACTCATGAATGTTTGAGGCATTAAATATAGCTGTAATCTCCTCAGCTACTGGTTCCTTCATTGAGCGCTTTGGTATGTGAGCCTGAGCATTTTGCTGCAAATGAAATTGGCAGCGTTGCCAAGGAACACTGGGGAACACAGCTCTTCTAGCGGCTTTTAGGCCAGTATGAGCGTCGCTAGTAATCAACTCAATACCATGTATACCTCGCTCAACCAACTGCTGAAGAAAATCACGCCAATGTACCTCAGCCTCTGATAACGCAACAGAAACACCTAGCACTGTTCTCTTGCCGGTTGATTCATCAAAGCCATAGGCTATCAATACCGCACAGTCTTGTACTGTGCCGCTAGTGCGCACCTTCTCATAACGTGCATCTAGCCAAAGATATTTTATCTTTCCTAACGGCTTATTTCGCCATTTCTTTAAATCTTCATCCAACAATTTAGCGCAACGGCTTACCTCTGTGCTTGAAATATCTGTTCCACAGAGTTGCTTTAGCACCTTTTCAACTTTGCGCGTGGAAACCCCATGCACATACATTTCAGCGACAGCCAGCTTAAGTGCTCTATCAGAGCGTACACCTCGCTCTAAGACTGATGGATAGAAGGCTTCATTGGAGTCTCTAACCTGCGGTATCTGTAGCTCAAGCTGACCTTGACCTGTGTTAATTAACCTTGGTTTAAAGCCGTTCGCATATCCGTTTCTATCGCCAGTTCGCTCATAAGGACTGGCATTTAAATGGCGCTCCCTTTCTATTCTGAGAACTACCCAAAATTGTTATCTCCCTACCTGAACTGAATTCGATAATTCTTTTTGTTCTTCTTGAGAAACACTATTTTCTTTAAAAAATTGCTCTACTAAGTGATACGTTAGAAGTTTTCTAATACCCTTCGCAATAAAGTGTCGTGTCACCTTGCCCTTACCATCTCCTAATTTAGCTAGCATAATTGCGTAATCGTCATAAGCTTTTTCCTTACCTATCTCATACAAATATGAGGCCACATAAAAACATACAGCCAGTAGATTTTGTATCCCTTTAAAATTTTTTATCTGCATATTTTCCCAGCCTAGTCCTTCCTTGAGAAATTTAAAAACATATTCAATTTTCGCACGAGATAGATAGGCTATGTATACCTCATACGCCTCATCAAAAGTCGTTACTTTTTTATTAGTTAATAGCAGCATGTCATTCTTAAAAATTCTCCTACCATCTCTGCCTGTAATTTGGATTTTAATTGCATTGAAGTTCTCAAACTCTCCAAAATAAATAGTTATTTTTCCGTCTTGTACGCAATTCTTTCCAACTGTTAACTTTTGGAATTGCTTTTCGCCTTGAGCATCAAAATCAGCGTTAATCAGCTTAAGCTTTTTACCATCATCACCTCTACCTTCTATTGTTCTTGTTATTTTTGAGCGAATAATAAAGTCTTGATCTAGGTTTGTATCAATTAGTGAGAGATAGTCATTATCATCAAACTCTCTATCTAGAATATGGGTAATGGTTGCATCTTCATTCTTTGATTTTAGGCAGATTCCTATTTTTTCTATTTCACGAATAGACAGCAGCTTTTTATTAAAGTAATCACCAGATTCATAAAGACTCTTGGCCTCTTTATCTCCCTCAAATGGCTTTCCAGCCTCTATTTTCTTAATATGCTCAGCTTTTAAAAACTTAGGGTCTTTATTGCTGTAGCTTACATGCGATAGTAGATGCACAGCCTTATCACCAGGTACTAATGCAACTGCGTTATGCGTGCTGTAACCATTGATAATATCCCCGTCCAGACTCCTTACTTTACCTAGATTTTCAGTTTGCTTGCTATGTGGCTTTCTAATATCAGAAGGATCATGAAGAACATCAATTTTACTGGCGTGTGAAAGTTTTTCACAGCTCTGTTCTAGCAATACATCATTTGTTTTTATTGGATCTAAATCGGTGCTTTTATTTTCACCGGTAAGTGTACGAATCATCTTTTTATACTCATTGTTATCTTTTGATGAACTGAACAACTTACAACTACCTTCAGTTAATAGCTTTCCTACAATCGTCGATAGATTTTTTTAAAACAACTTTCCCAGTTAATTTTGAAAAAAGAGGGGCAGCGTAATCGGCGAAGTTTAACATTTATACTCATCTCGTTAGTCTTGTTAAAAAGACAAAGCATAGTCATTTTTACACAATATTTCAGCATTATTTTGTTGATTTAAATTTTGGGTAGTTTTCAGTTCTATTAACATAGCCTCATTCATCAACCTGGAGACAAGCTTAGGTAAAGCTTCAAACCCCTCCATCGCTAAAACATGTATGGCTTCTTCGATTAAGTTCTCATTTTTATAGCAGCTCATTGTCATTCCTCTTTTTTGGTTAAGTTTACCTTAAAAGGAATTTCTAATCTGACTGAGTCGCCTGCTTATTTTCAGCAAGTCAATGGAATTTACAGAAAGGATGGCGCACTAGCGGAAAATAAATCAAGTGTTTTTAAGGATCCCTCCTTATGGTTGCCATGGAATTACCAGATTGAAGATAAAGGAGGTTTGGTCGATGAAGAGGCCACTTGACTTATTACAGGAGGTTGACTAGCGAGCCTTCTCCATGGCTCACCGAGATGACTAGTGATAGGGTTACCTTGGTTAAGCAGAATCATTAGCTGCGTGCTATCGATATGGTACGTGGCTGAGTGGGAGTTTGGCCACCATTGTAACTTTCCTTGCGAAAAACGCTTTAGACAAAGCCAGAATCCATTGCCATCATAAACTAGAAGTTTCACTGAGGTACGGCGGCTATTCGTAAAAGCAAAGACCGTACCAGAGAATGGATCCTCACCCAGCCGTTGCTGGCAAAGCGCAACTAAAGCATCAATACCCTTTCTAAAATCAGCAGGTCTGACTGATAACAATAGCCTCATTTGAGGGTTCTGTCGCAAATTAATGGTTATTTGATATAATACCGACCAAATTTAGCATTGAATAATAATGGAGTTATTATGGCGATTAGTTTTAAAGGAAGACATTTCCCCAAAGAGATTATTTTAACAGCAGTACGCTGGAAGCTTGCGTACCCATTAAGTTACCGAAATATTGAAGAGCTCATGGAAGAACGTGGTGTTAGCGTTGATCACTCTACAGTACAAAAATGGGTGGTTCGCTATGCGCCCCAGCTTGAGCAAGAGTTTCGTAAAAGCAAGCGCAAACTTGCTGATAGCTGGAAGATGGATGAGACTTATATTAAGGTCAATGGCAAGCAAGTTTATCTTTATCGTGCAGTTGATAAGTACGGTAACACCGTTGATTTTATGCTGTCAGAGAAGCGTGATCGTAAGGCAGTTCTAGCTTTTTTTTAATAAAGCGATTGGATCAAGCGGGTTACCCAAAAAGGTTAACATTGATAAAAGTGGTGCAAATACAGCAGCGTTGGAAAGACTCAATACCTTATTATTTTTATCTGGATTCTGGTTTGCGATGGTCGAGGTTAGGCGCATTAAATACCTCAATAATCTGGTCGAACAAGACCATCGATCGATAAAGCGTATCACGAAATATACACTGGGTTTTAAAAAGTTCAATTCAGCTAAGGCAACAATAGCTGGTATTGAGTTATGCCATATGCTAAAAAAAGGGCAGATGCGAGGCAATAGCATGATGCCAGCCTGGCAGCAGTTCTACACGCTCGCAGACTAGTTGCGCCCAAAAATAGGCTACCTCATCTAGGTGTAAATTTTTCGACAGAACCACCCAGCTTAATCGCTTTCTCGTAAAGCGCTATTGCCGTCGCGTAATCTTTTGAGCCACCCAGGCCGTGTTGATGCATATATGCGCGATTACGCATCGCAGTGGCATTACCAAATAAAGCGCTATTATTATTGGAGATAGAGCCTGGTTGTTCTATCTGCACTTGTTCTTGAAGCGAATCTATAAGCTCAACGACTATTTCTGCACTAGTGGTATGCTCATATCTGCTCTTACGACAGGATAGATCTGGTCTTCGCTGATCCAATAAAGCATCCAATAAAATTGGATTTTTATAGGTTGATTTGTTAACAGGTGTTCGCAAATAATCTAAGCCGCTAGAACTCTGAAAAAGCGTTTTTAGATAAGCGCTTTTTCTGGGTTCATCATCCTCAATTAATGCTATTGCTTCCATGATAATTGAGTCAACTATCTTCGTCGGCATTGCCTCAAATAAATCCTTATTTAATCTGCCATCTCGTATCGCGGAAAGCTGACCTATATTCAGATATTTACATAGGCTGTAAAGTGATGATGTTTCAGCTTGATCCTTCATTAAATAGGTTTTTGCAAATTGGTGGATTTCTTCAGATCTACTCTGAGCTACTTCAGTAAATACGTTTTGCTGATAGTGAGCCTCCTTTAAAATAAAAGCTCTATAGCAGAATACCTTATCCTCAAAGTTCATTGAATCGACTAGTGACTTATTTCGTAGCTTTTTGTTTGGATCATCTAAACCATGAGAAACATTAAGTGAGGTTAATAAATAATCATCGAGTTTTTTGTGATTATTCTGTGAGATTATTAAAGAAGATCCATCAGTCTGGTGAATCTGATTTTCAAGATCTGAAATAAGCGCGTCTGGAGCAACTATGAGCGCCAATGCACTGCAGCCTTCAAACGCCCCATCACCCAGACTCATGACGCTATTGGGCAGCGTAATGGATTGCAAACTGCTGCAGCCTTCAAACGCCCAATGACCCAGGCTCGTGACGCTATTGGGCAGCGTAATGGATTGCAAACTGCTGCAGCCAGAAAACGCCCTTAAACCCAGACTCGTGACGCTATTGGGCAGCGTAATGGATTGCAAACTGCTGCAGCCAGAAAACGCCCTTAAACCCAGACTCGTGACGCTATTGGGCAGCGTAATGGATTGCAAACTGCTGCAGCCAGAAAACGCCCTTAAACCCAGACTCGTGACGCTATTGGGCAGCGTAATGGATTGCAAACTGCTGCAGCCAGAAAACGCCCAATCACCCAGGCTCGTGACGCTATTGGGCAGCGTAATGGATTTCAAACTGCTGCAGCCAGAAAACGCCCTTAAACCCAGACTCGTGACGCTATTGGGCAGCGTAATGGATTGCAAACTGCTGCAGCCAGAAAACGCCCTTAAACCCAGACTCGTGACGCTATTGGGCAGCGTAATGGATTGCAAACTGCTGCAGCCAGAAAACGCCCTTAAACCCAGACTCGTGATCTCATCTATGATTTCAATTTTCTTTATATGTTCTTTTTTTGTAATACTATTCCAATTGCATTGTTCGACACGCTCTGGTTGTTTTTTTTGATCGGACAGGTAAGTAACTCTAACTTGCATATTTATCATTCTCATTTAATCCAAATAATGCGTTTAGAATAACTTATAGAAATTATCTGTTTATTTAGAGTAACAGAAAGGGTATGGGGATTATTTCTGGTTCTGTCGCAAATTAATGGTTATTTGATATAATACCGACCAAATTTAGCATTGAATAATAATGGAGTTATTATGGCGATTAGTTTTAAAGGAAGACATTTCCCCAAAGAGATTATTTTAACAGCAGTACGCTGGAAGCTTGCGTACCCATTAAGTTACCGAAATATTGAAGAGCTCATGGAAGAACGTGGTGTTAGCGTTGATCACTCTACAGTACAAAATGGGTGGTTCGCTATGCGCCCCAGCTTGAGCAAGAGTTTCGTAAAAGCAAGCGCAAACTTGCTGATAGTTGGAAGATGGATGAGACTTATATTAAGGTCAATGGCAAGCAAGTTTATCTTTATCGTGCAGTTGATAAGTACGGTAACACCGTTGATTTTATGCTGTCAGAGAAGCGTGATCGTAAGGCAGTGCTAGCTTTTTTTAATAAAGCGATTGGATCAAGCGGGTTACCCAAAAAGGTTAACATTGATAAAAGTGGTGCAAATACAGCAGCGTTGGAAAGACTCAATACCTTATTATTTTTATCTGGATTCTGGTTTGCGATGGTCGAGGTTAGGCGCATTAAATACCTCAATAATTTGGTCGAGCAAGACCATCGATCGATAAAGCGTATCACGAAATATACACTGGGTTTTAAAAAGTTCAATTCAGCTAAGGCAACAATAGCTGGTATTGAGTTATGCCATATGCTAAAAAAAGGGCAGATGCGAGGCAATAGCATGATGCCAGCCTGGCAGCAGTTCTACACGCTCGCAGACTAGTTGCGCCCAAAAATAGACTACCTCATCTAGGTGTAAATTTTTCGACAGAACCTTTTTTAAAGTCTCCTCAGTGTTTCGATACTGTAGATAAAACAATGCTCGTTCTGCAAAAAGCTTTGCCTGACGTAAACGTTCTGCAATTTTATCACAGCAATAATACAGCTTGGCGTCAATTTCTCGGTAATCGGTTGTATTGGGTGGCGTTACTTTACTAGCACTCATGGATTTAGGGGTGTCGTGGTTGATATGGATAAGCTCATCATTACAGCCGTGCGCCATCAACCAAATTCGTTTACCATTAACACCGAGATCCTTTTCGATCTGCTCAATACTAATTCGTTCAATCTGGCCACAGGTTTCAATCCCTCGCTCTTTAAGATAAGCCTGTGAAGCAGGGCCTATACCACACAGTTTGCCAATCGGATGTGGGGCCAATGCTTCTTTCACACGCCACGGCGGGATAACCATAAGTCCATTAGGCTTTTGTAGTTTACTGGCAAACTTTGCATTACTTTTATTACTGGAGACACCCACTGAACACGTCACACCACTGACCTGATAAACTTTCTTTTGTATGATCTGACCCACTTCTTTAGGGTAGTGGTAAAGGGCTTTACACTGTGTTAGATCTAAAAATGCTTCATCAATTGAGAAAATCTCAATATCTGGCGTAATATCAATTAACGCATCCATGATAGCTTTTGAGGTTTCAGCGTAACGGTGGGGTCTGGAAACGATAGGTAAAAAGTCAGGACAAAGCTGCTTTGCTTTTTTTAAGTGCATCCCAGTTCTGATTCCATAAGCCCTCGCTTCATAAGAACAGGTAATAATAGTGGTTCCTTCTTGGCTGTTAAGAATGCCTATCGGTTTTCCCTGTAAGTCTGGATTATCTCGCTGTTCGATCGAAGCAAAAAAAGCATCCATATCCATATGGGCAATAATTGTTTCCCACTTCTTTTCTGGATGAGCCATGAGCTTCAGACTCCTAACAAGTTGGTACTGAAATTAACGGGTATACTAGATGTCCTGTTTCCATTTAATGTTGCACCCAATGCTTGCAATTTGATTGGGGTTCACTGACTCACCAGCAAGCACGGCATCCATCGCATCGCACAGCTCGTTGCCTGTCACAGGTAAATCATTACTGGGTGTGGCGGAGTCAAATCGTCCACGGTATGCGAGCCGGTGGGTTTGATCAAAACAATAAAAGTCCGGTGTGCAAGCGGCTTGATACGCTTTAGCCACAGATTGATCTTCATCGTAACAATAGGGGAATTTGAACCCTTTTTGTTCTGCTACGTGTTTCATGTTTTCCGGTGAGTCATCAGGGTGAATCTCGCAGTCATTGCTGGAGATCGCTACAAAGGCAATGCCTTTTTGAGTATAGTCGTTGCCTACACGGACAAACTGACCCATGAGGTGTTTGACGTAAGGGCAGTGATTACAAATAAACGCAATCACGACAGGTTTTTGATGTGCATAGTCGGTTAAATACAGTGGCTTGCTGGTGATGACATTTGGCAGCTTAAAATCAATCAATGCAGTACCGAGTGCTAACATGTTTGATGCGGTGAGGCTCATAGAAAAGGATCCTTTTTATAAAAAACGTTAGTGTGCCAGTCCATTCATAGGTTATTAATCAGACTCAATATCACTTACTTTTGACATGCTTGATGTTACAACCTGCTCAATTAAATCTAGTGCTGTGTAATCCGTGTTACCTTCCGCATGCTGCTGAGCAATAAGCTTTTGCATATTAAGACTTGTTTTAATTCGCTTAATGCCATCCTTATAAAAATGCACAGGCTTTTTAGTAACCAAGGGGTTGGCGCGCATTTGCTGCATGAAGAATTCAAAGGACTTAGCACTTCGCTCTTCATCGCTCAGTGACTGATTACTTTTCAGCTCATCAAGGTGAGCAAGCACTTCATCATTTGGGTTAGAGTCAATCTGACTAAACACCTCATCAAAAGTAAGCTTCGGGTCGCTCATAACTTCATTATAGGTGGCAATGTCATTTAAATAGAGTATTTTTCGACTGATCTTTTTATCAATAAACTCAATCATGTTAACTGCTCTATCATAAGAACGCAGATCAATCGTTAATTCTGTTTTTTGATTGCGAAAGCGCCCATCGCCAAAGATAATAGGAAAGAGCTCTTTTGGCACATCTTTGTGAGCGACTTCTAAACCGAAGTTTTTCGCTTCTTTATGATAATTGATATGAAATGTATTCTCATCCATGTACTTAACACACTTTAGTTTATCTAATTTTTTAATCAAAGCTGCAAAGTTCTTTATACTGTAATAGAGGCGCGCATACATTTGTAATTCATTGGTAGTGGTGGCCAGGAAGGTTTTTTTATTTTCATCTGGTGGTAGTAAGCTAGGATCAACGACTTGCCCATCTACTACCATCTTTTGTTCCACGTAGGCTTTAGGTGTGTTAGGCAAGATGCCATCTGGGAGAACAAAATGAAAATTACCCATCCCTAAGGTTTTTTCCAGCGTGGCCATACGCGTCTTAATTTGTTTAACTGTTTCAGTTTCAGGGTTGGCAATATAAAAGACTTCGCCGTCCTTACCAAACGTCATGCCATGCGGGCTCGAGTTCTCAGTTGAGATTCCTTTAATAAAAGGTTTCATTTTTATGTAATCACCGCAGGGCTCAAACCCATTTTTACGACCAAAAGCAACGGCATCTAATAACAATTTTTTTAATCGACCTGCTTCAGCGCGTTTGTAGTAATGGGAATCTTCAACAAGCTCTTTATATTGCTCAAAAGGAACCTTTCTCATGTAAGCGTCTTTTACACCCAAGGACCAAATATCCAATAGATACATACTGATGTGATATTGTATACTTGTTATTTGCCGAGCAAAGCAGATAGAAATCGCACCGTCATGCGCGTCACTTTCCCAGGCAGATATCACTGGTAACTCATGGACAGCAATAGGGGTAACAGTTTGTTGCTTACTACGCTGTTTCTCCTTTTTCTTTTGCTTTTGTTTCTTTTTTAAAAGTTTTTTGTGGTTCAGTGACATACGGGTTCCTTTATGCGATTTCAAACTCAGGCGTGCTTCATTCACCTAAGCTTTCAAGATTTCTTTTTGTATAACTATCATGTGGAGCATATAAAAGTGCCTTTTGCCATGCTTCACGCGCCAGATCATGGCTGCCCATTTCCTTGTAGACTACACCCAAATTATTGTAGGCCTCATTTAAATGAAAATGATCCGTTGGCGGGTAAAAGTCAATTGCATTGGTATAGTGCTCAATGGCGTCATCATAGAGCCCTTTGTGCGCTGCTGTTAACCCTAATAAGTAGTGAGCTCGTGGATGCTTAGGGTTTACTTTTAGGCACGCAAGTAATCTCTCTAGGTATTTTTTTTCATCAAAGAAACTGCAGATAATAGCTTCTCTGCAAATCACTTCCGGGGTTTCTCCTACTTTGTTTTTTGCTTGCTCAATAAAGCGGAACGCTTCAGGGAAGTTTCCTTCTTCTGCTAAGCACATGGCATTGGTAATTTCATTAAGAATTGATTTACAGCAAAACTTATATTTTTTACCGGATGCGCAAGGGCAGGGGTCATAGCTATCTGGAATAGCTAACTTAGCCGCTTCTATTTCTTCTTGGTCATGACTGGCATATTCATCACCTTTTAAGGAGTGCATTGTTGACCGAACGCCCCCCATTGCTTGCCCAAGCCCTTCCATGGCGACATGCGTTAGATCATTAATGAATTGCGCCGAAACTGCTTCAAAGGGAATGGCCATCTGTTTAGCAACCTGACTTACAAGCGCTTCTGCTGGGTCACCCTTGGTGATGACAAGCTTATTTGGCTTGGCTTTCTCTTTAGCTTGATCAATAAGCTGTTTGACATCCTCTTGCGATAATTCCGTGAGTGTGATTTGATGAGCAAGCAGTAGGTTTTGCGCGGTGTCTAAAATCATATAAATATCAACATTAGCAGGTTCTTCAGTGATTTGTGCATCAAACCGGAAAATAGCCCAAAGATTTTCTGAATGATTCATACATGGATCCTTTATCTAGTTTTGTTCCAGTGTTAAATGCAGCTCACGTTCCGTTAAGGTTAAGCTACTTTGAAATGCCTTGCGAGCGAAAACTCGCTCAGCGTATTCTATCAAGGGTTGTGCACGTTTAGGCAGTTTAATCCCTAAGACAGGTAAGCGCCATAACAGGGGTGCTAAACAGCAGTCTATCAGCGAGAAAGTTTCACCACCGAAATAAGGCGATTCTTGCGCATTCACCAGAGGCGCAAATTTTAATAAAGCTTGCTGCAACGCCTTACGAGGGGTTTTTGCTGTTTTTTCATTACCCATTAAAACCTGATGAAAAAAGGGATAACAATCACGCTCTAAGCGCAAGACCTTCATCCGGGTATCTGCGCGAAACACAGCATTATCAGGGAGCAGAGGCGGGTTAGGGTAACGCTCCTCAAGGTACTGCATAATTAACTCAGACTCCGGCAAGACAAGACTTTGATCAACTAATGTAGGTAGTTCCGCAGAAGGATTAACCTCAAGTAAGCTACCCGGTAGATCAGCAGGATCTACTTCAATCACTTCTGCCGACAAGTTTTTTTCCGCTAAAACAAGACGGGTTCGATGATTGTAAATGTCATCGGAGGCGGTATATAAAACCCTAAGGGCTTTTTTACTTGCGATGATTGCCATAATGAATCAAGCTACATACGTGCATTGTTGATAAAACGCCACGCAGTTTACTCGAAAAGCCTTAAAATACCTAGCAAAAACTCAGTGTGTCAGCACCATAATATCCAGACCTTCCGGATTAGGAAACTGTTTAAACCCTATCGATTGATAGTGCCCTACCAATTTCTCCCTTGCGAGCTGTTTCTCTTTGGGTAAGTGGCTGAGCTTGGCGTCTTTAGGGAGAAAATCATAGTCAGGACTGAACTGCAAAGGTATCGCCTCGGTTGCTAAAAACTCACAATCATTGCCAAAGATTTCCCAGAGTCGCTGAATGGCTTCTAAACCCAGTTTGCGCCCTTGGTATTCTGGGTCAAGGTAAATAGCATCAAGTACCATAAACCGACAAGGGTAGTTTGGCGTCGTCTTTCCCATTGCTTTCCAATCTTTGGGGCGAAAGGTCTGAAAGCCATCGGTGAGGATCTCGACAATACGCGACAGTTCCACGAAATCATCGGCAATCGCAAGCAAGTCAAATTCATCTTGATAGCGTTGATGCCAGTTAAATTTACTCAGACTCAGTTTACCGATCACCTTATCGTCCTGCGGATAAAACGTATCATCAACCAAGGTGACTGAAATCTCTAAAAGATGATCATAATACCTTTCTGTAGAAAGGTTGGGGCGTAATTGAATATCTAATTTCATAATAACTCCTAACTGTTTTTACTACCGATATACGCTGAAGCAATCGACTCACGACTATGACCAGCATGCTCGGAGACTAATTGACGAGCCAAACTATCCAAGCGTTTATCAATCCGCCTGAGCTGGCCACCGTTCACGGGTGACTCATGCCCTGTGGTTTCTTTATAAAGCTTGTTGAGGTATTCATGACGTAACCCGTGTGACGTTAAACCGTGCTTACGAGAAATCCCGTGTTTAGCGACGATATAGTAATAATGGTTACGATACGTTTTGTAACGTTGATCTGGTGGCACTAAACTTTCACCCGGTTTGGCGTAGCCTTTAATTCGATCGAGTAGGGCGCGTTGCTCGGCGGTGGTGATAGGAATAAAACGATCTCGTCCCCCTTTAGTGCCGTGGGTGATCACAAGTGTTTGCCCTTGGTCGGCAAGGTGTGGTTGCAGTAACAAGCTTTCCTTGGCCCGTAACCCAAAATGTAATTGTAGCAGTAGGGCATCCGCCACTCGGGATGATTCCTCATTCACTTCTTGAATTTTTTTTGCCACATCAAACCCTTGGTCACTCCAGCCTTTGGCTGAGCGAGCGGCATAAGTCCGTACCGCCTTTTCGGGTGAGAGTATATTCCAATCGTAAGATGAGCCTGAAGCAGCATCTGAACAGATGTCACCATGATGGTCCATCGGTTAGTCTTCAGTGCTGATAGTATCAGCTATTTGCTCTTTTGTTATTTTCTCAAATAACGTCTTCTTTGCTTCCTGCATCTTTTGTGCAGATTCATGATCAGTCAGAGAATACGCTAATTTATCTAGTCGTTCAAAGGTTTCATTTTCCTTTAAATACTGCTCAGCATTTTCAATTGATTTGAACTTTTCGTAAGGAGTCATAATGGCCTCGTAAGGGTAAAGTTTAGTTTGCTTACCCTTGCTATTAATGCTGGTTACAGGGAAGTAACAAGGTCTGTGAAAATTAATATAGTCGTTAAAATGCTGGTTATAGAATTCATTAATTTGCGGGGCAAAACGTTGTTGAATATGTATGTAGCCAAAATGCTTTCTAACAACCGAGCCATTTTTACTTTCCACCAAACCGTTGTCATTACTATGCCTTGGCCTCGATTTAGTGAGTTCAATAAATAACTTTTGCAATAGTTTAGCTACATGCTGATTAATGTACTCTGAGCCATTATCAGCATGTAGGCCTAACACTTTAAATGGAAAGGTATCGATTATTTGCTCTAAGACAGGGATTAAGTAAGCCTCACTAATTTTTTCAACAGCGCAGACTACTTCCATCTGTGTCACCTCGTCAACAGCATTAATATGATAAACACCCTTGATTTTATCCATATCTCCTTGGTGCACTGTATCAATACGTATAAAGCCAGGCCTACCCTCTGGAGTTGGTTTTCGCCTTTCACCAATAGAAACCTGCGTTGCTTTAGTTTTATTAAAGTGTCGCCGTTTGCGCTGGTAGGTTTCAGTTTGTCGAAGATTGTAAAGATGAGAGACTGAGATAAAAGCAAGACGCGCATAACGCTTATCTCCAAACAAATGAAAGGCTCTCTCGCAAAGTTTTTTTGTGGTAGGCCCGCTAAGCGTTTGATGAACCTGATCCGTTTCAGCTAACAACCAAGTATCCTCATGCGTATAGATTAAGCTAAACTTATTTCTAGGTGATCGTTGCTTAACAACAACTTTTCCTGACTTTTGATACTGAGCAATTAGCCTAGTAATTTGTGAACGTGAGTAACCAGTCATTCGTTGCAGGTAATCACGAATCAATCCTTTGTCCTTTTTGCACATACCGCAATAAGCAAATTTTTTTAATGTGTTCGTAACCCATAGGTAAGATTCTGCTCGTGATGTAGCTTCAAAGGTAAGCTGGGTTGATGAGGATAGAAATTGCTCAATCTGGGCAAGTGTGTTTAATTCTATGTCGTTCATATTGATATTCATCCATATAGGATGAACGATCACGCAACAACTTCAGGCCCACTTTGCATTGGAAAGTGGGGGCTATTTCAGGCTCATCTTGCATTGGAAGAGACTGTGAGCTGACATAACACTCTAACCGTTGCACCATGCTGGGTTTCTCAATCCAGTGCGCAAAGGTACGAAAAGTACTGAGATTAAACTGCATGGTCGAAGCAGATAACCCTGAGGCTTCCCAGTGTTTGACTAACGCCTCAATGTGCTTTCCACGCAAAGCTTTTACGGTGTTAAACTTAAACCCCATCTGGCGTAAATCACGAAACCCTTTCCACAGGGCTTGCACTCGACGTTGTCGAGTGGCGTAAGCGGCGACTGTGCGACCATTCGCCTTATACGGGTTGTGTTCTTTAATCACTTGACGGAACGTCTCCTTCCAAGTGGGCTTTTTTTTCATGACGTTTTCCTCATCGTTGGATTCGATGCTTACAGTTGGTCTCTAACTCAAAATTCGTGAGTGTTTTCTAGCCAGCCTTAATTACCGGAGCAATTAAGCGCATTCAAAGCTAAGGACTACCCAATTAGACCTCATTGGTATCGTGCTCAAACAGTTTAAGCGATTAGCGGAACCAACCGACTTAAAGCTTATCGACGCCCAATGTCGAACTTGCACGAACGGGCAAACTACTCTTTTTTGTCTTTTTTGTCTTTTTCGTCTTTCTCCTCTTTTTGATCGTTTAAAAGCCTTGGTACTTTGCCAAAAGCCCAAGGGAGTTAACTTGCCGGATCCCGTCAAGCAACGGCGATCAAGGGTAATCTAAAAAAATTGCTCATGCTGAGGTCCGGCCGGAATCCTGGTTAAAAGGGACCAAATCTCAATGATTAGCTAATTTATAATCAATTTCTGTAGTATTTCTTTCCATATCAAGTGTAAAAACACCAAATCGATTGAGATGATCGCGCCAGTAAGGTGAAAGGCTCGCTAAAACCTCATCAGGTATATCCATTCCTTCCGCTTTCAGCTTATTCACAGCCTTTGTTTGATGTACGACAGTATGAAAGATCAACATGTTTGCTAATAAATGGTTAAACTTAATAATCTTTTGCTGACTAAATTGCAAGTTATCCGCTATGACGCCACCACCACCAAACCGCAACCAACCAATAAATTCATTAAACTCTTCGCTTTTACAAGTTGCAGCTTGTATGACACGGCGTAATTCTGAATCATTAATATAGTTAAGTAAAAACTCTGTCCTTACGACTCGCCCTAACTCTCTAAAAGCATAATACAATTTATTCTTACGGCTTTTAGAGCATAATCGTCTTAGTACTGTTGATGCTTTTACTTGGCCGCTTTGGATTGATAACACGACACGTAACATATCATAATAATGGGTCTTAATTAACACCCAATCAATCGCTTTTTCGGTAAATAATGATTGGATATGCTCATAATAATCTTTCGGGTCGGCTTTGTAATAATATAAGTGCTTAAAGCGTTTAATGCGCGGCATAATAGCAATTGACATTAAGAACGATAACCCAAACAAAACCTCGCTTTGTGCCCAAGAGTCACCGTACACTTTATGAATCTGCATTTCTGAATCGTTCTCAACAACCCCATCTAATAAGTACACACTTTCATGCACACTCGACGAAATAAAGTTACTAAATAGCGCAATATACTGGTCCGATACATGGTAATAGCCGACACCACCGTATCGCCCATAACGGATATGATGTGCAGCTAATAAGTTCTGGCTGTACATATCCCAAAAGGTACCATCAACTGATGCGCTATCTCCTGGCCCCCAACGCTTTGGTAGTTCAAATAAGCTGTAACCATTAATAGTGCGATTACAGGCTTTGATTATACGGTGTTCAGTAACATGATGATGAAAAACCCATGCGATTTGTTTTCTAGAGAACTTTATCAAACAGCGTTCCGTCTGTGTTGGCCCAAGATTACAGCCATAGGATAACGAGGTTGCAATAAATCGTGGAGAATAATTTTTTATCTTGCTTTCATTGCCTGATAGGGGTTTAAAGAAAGCACTTAAACTTAACCACCTTTCTACATCTATCATTGCATCCACTATTGATATCGTTGGCATTTCAGCCATAACAGCTTTTTTAATGTCGTTAAGTTTTGGATGTAACTTTTTTGCTGAAGGTTTTTTTAAGACAGGTTGACCTGATTCATTAATAACAAGAGAAGCGTTTTTATGATAAGAGTCATTAACCTTTTGAGAGGTTTTTTGTAATCTCTTTTTTAGCGTCACTACTAACTGTTCCTTATCAGTAGGTAGTCCAGCATTTTTACAGTATTCATTAAGTCTATCATAGAATTCACTCCAACTAATAAGCTGTTTATTGGGGTCATCATAGATATACGCATCTTTAACATAAGCATCACTACAATTTAAATCACCCATCAGTGTATGAAATACAGCAATTTCATAATAATGTTTATGAACCTTAGCAATTACATCGCCTTTCTTTAAGCCTGTGACCAATTTAAACCATGACTTTGATAATAAACTTAAATCAATTGGAACCTCAGCGTGTTGGCTTAAGTCAATCCACTCCTCATTTGATGTTCTATGATGATTGATAAAACGTAAAGCCACCTCAATGGATTTATCTTCTGATGAAGAAAAAATATCCAGGTTCATTAGTAAATCGAAAATTAAAGTTCGCTTATTGCTATAAGGCTTTAAAACCCAACCAAAATGTTTGTCACCTATTAGCCCTAAATGCTTACGACACTCTTCAATTAGATTAGATAGCTTATCACCAAACTGTTCCTCAATAGCAGAAACTTTTTCTTCCGCTGTATCGCTTCTATCAAGTCAGGCCGGCTTCGCTGGCAACTTTCTAAGCCTCTAAGAGTTTAGTCTTTACAAAGCCACGAGTATTATTAAGTCTCAAACTAGTCAAACCTGCCCATGGAATAATAACGAATAAAAATAACACACCTGCTATAGAAATTGCTTCAGGTAGCTGAGCAATAACTCACCTACTATACGCGCTTCTCATTTTACTCTAAGAATAATGAAACGCTTTAGTATCAAACAAATCTTGGTAACCAATCAGAACTGGTGGAACTTTCACACCAAGTACAAAGATAAAATCAGAGAAGCTATTGTCATTGGCATTGTTAAGCTGCTTAGCTGCAAACATCCTATGCGTGGCCATAAAGAGTATCATTGCAGTAATCCAAACTGTTCACACGTCAAATACATCCGCCATACCTGCAAAGCTAAAAGCTGTTCATCGTGTGGTAAAAAAGCCACAGAAGTATGGATACAACAACAAATGGCAATCTTACCCAACACTGCATGGCAACACATCACATTCACCATGCCCTCTACTCTTTGGGACTGCTTTTGGACAAACAGAGAGCTTCTTAATTTACTCCCACCATTAGCAGCAAAGGTGTTACTCAAGCTTGCTAAAAACAAGAGGGTTAAACCCGGTGTATTTATCGCGCTTCACACCTTTGGCAGAGATCTAAAGCGCAATGTGCATCTTCATGCGTCAATCACTCTGGGTGGTATCAACAAAGAGTTAACACAATGGAAAAGCCTCTACTTCCATCAACCTACACTAATGTCCATGTGGCGTTATGAGGTCATTAACCTTTTTAGAAACCACCACCAGGACAAAGGGCTTATTCTGCCAAATCAGTTAGCCTCTACACTGAACCACACTTTCAACTTTAATCAACTGCTTGATCAGCTTTACCAAAAACGATGGGTAGTACATTGCGCAAAGCCCTCAAAGAATCACAAACAAAACGTTAAATACTTAGGTCGATACACCAAACGTCCTCCTATTGCTGAGTCAAAAATTAAAAACTTTGATGGGAGCAGCCTCAGTTTTAATTATCTTGATCACGTCTCTAAAACCTACAAGCAATTTAAATTAACCGCGGAAGAGTTTATTGCTCGATTTATTCAACACATTCCTGATGTTGGCTTTCGTATGGTGCGTTATTATGGGTTTCTTGCTAACCGGGTGCGAGGTGAGATGCTACCCAAAGTCAGACTCCTATTAGGTGAAACTGATCCAAACACACCCCAGGTCAATTACCGCACCTTAATGCAAAATAATTTTAACATTGACCCCTATGAATGTGTTCTATGCGGTAGCCAAATGTTTTTAGCTAACTGCTGGTATAGACAACCTAACCGTTACAAGATAGAGCGTTATTTTGTCTGTAAAAACCAACTTCAGTACTTAGAAAAACCTTTAAAATTCTAAATGGCACTCTATTGTACCTGTCTCATCGCATAATATCTTAAATTAATTATGCTAATCAATCTAAAAAATTATTTATACCTCAAATTTTTCTCCTTTCAAAATAAATTATTAACTTTTAGGTAATAGCAATTATATCTCGTTAATAAGAACAAGAATGATCTATCCTAAAACCCTATGAAGCCTTATTATTCACTTCAACTTAAGTATCTAGGTGATCCGCTCCACTGGTCATCAATTTCCACTAAAACAGCTGATACGAGCCTTAGGCACGATTCAGTATTAGGGAAAATTCCAACTGTATGCGTCCTTCTTTTTACCTCTCTGTTTACGCGCTCAGCTATGTTACTGGTTCTTAATCTTTTTTGATGCGGCCTGTCAAAGTTCATCACTACTAAGCCCTCCGGTATGTTCACTTCCAACCAAGAAGAAAGCTCTGGTGCTGTTTGCTGATATTTATCTACCGCCATAGCCAATAGTCTTTCCGACTCATGAATGTTTGAGGCATTAAATATAGCTGTAATCTCCTCAGCTACTGGTTCCTTCATTGAGCGCTTTGGTATGTGAGCCTGAGCATTTTGCTGCAAATGAAATTGGCAGCGTTGCCAAGGAACACTGGGGAACACAGCTCTTCTAGCGGCTTTTAGGCCAGTATGAGCGTCGCTAGTGATCAACTCAATACCATGTATACCTCGCTCAACCAACTGCTGAAGAAAATCACGCCAATGTACCTCAGCCTCTGATAACGCAACAGAAACACCTAGCACTGTTCTCTTGCCGGTTGATTCATCAAAGCCATAGGCTATCAATACCGCACAGTCTTGTACTGTGCCGCTAGTGCGCACCTTCTCATAACGTGCATCTAGCCAAAGATATTTTATCTTTCCTAACGGCTTATTTCGCCATTTCTTTAAATCTTCATCCAACAATTTAGCGCAACGGCTTACCTCTGTGCTTGAAATATCTGTTCCACAGAGTTGCTTTAGCACCTTTTCAACTTTGCGCGTGGAAACCCCATGCACATACATTTCAGCGACAGCCAGCTTAAGTGCTCTATCAGAGCGTACACCTCGCTCTAAGACTGATGGATAGAAGGCTTCATTGGAGTCTCTAACCTGCGGTATCTGTAGCTCAAGCTGACCTTGACCTGTGTTAATTAACCTTGGTTTAAAGCCGTTCGCATATCCGTTTCTATCGCCAGTTCGCTCATAAGGACTGGCATTTAAATGGCGCTCCCTTTCTATTAACATAGCCTCATTCATCAACCTGGAGACAAGCTTAGGTAAAGCTTCAAACCCCTCCATCGCTAAAACATGTATGGCTTCTTCGATTAAGTTCTCATTTTTATAGCAGCTCATTGTCATTCCTCTTTTTTGGTTAAGTTTACCTTAAAAGGAATTTCTAATCTGACTGAGTCGCCTGCTTATTTTCAGCAAGTCAATGGAATTTACAGAAAGGATGGCGCACTAGCCGTTACAAATTGCTATCAAAGCATCGTGAACTCGCCTTACTGAAAAAAATCTAATAACTTCCTAGGGGGTAGTCCGTCCAAAACAACAAATAACAGCTAGTTTTGGCTATTGTTTGTCATAACTAACCCTGCCCCACCACTAAATCGATTTTATAAAAAATACCTGTGCTAAAATTACTCATTTTAATTGGTGGTATTTTTACCAATTGACACATTGAAATTCCTTAATATCAAGTGAGGTTTTGAAATACTCTGAAATATTTTTAATCAGCGACCAAGTTATGTCATTAGAGTGAATTTTTTTATCTATTAAACGGGTAAAGCCAGGATAAGTTCGTAGAGTTGCAGCACAAAGTGGGATTTCCCCATTTTTTGTCTATCAACCCATCTTTTAATTAATTTAACCTTGCTCAATTAGCGCGTTAACTCAAGCAATTAATTATGATTTGGTTAAACAGTAATGAATACTTACCTATGTAACTATCAAACGAAGCAGCTAGTTGCTTACTAATCTGCCCCAACCAGCTGAATAGCTTTCTTTCGCTTCTTTAAATAGTTGTAAAATGAAGGTCGGCTGATCCCGTAAATTTTACAAATTTCAGCAACAGTGAGTTTCTGCTCATCATAGTACCCAAGCATTTTAGTGACTTGCTTCTGATCAAGCAAAGGAGGTCTGCCACCCAGGCGCCCTCGAGCACGCGCCGCTTTCAATCCAGCACCCGTTCGCTCTTGAATGAGATTGCGTTCAAACTCGGCTAAGGCACTGAAAATATGGAAGATTAGCTTCCCGCCACTAGTTGTTGTATCAATATTTTCTTGTAAGGATTTAAAGCCAATTTGACGCTCATTAAGTGTCTTAATGGTTTGAATGAGGTGCTGAATAGAACGACCAAGACGGTCCAGCTTCCAAACCACTAGGGTATCTCCTGCACGGACATAATCGATAGCTTGTTCTAATCCTGGGCGCTCTGTTTTTGCCCCGCTGGCAATGTCTGTGAAGATTTGTTCACAGCCGATTTTCTTCAATGCATCCGTTTGTAAGTGCAGGTTTTGATCAGAAGTTGAAACACGTGCGTACCCGATGTTCATGGCAAATAAAACTCCAATTTCAAGCAAAAATTATATAAGATCTCATTCTTTTAGGGAAGAACAATAACATTGATATTTTTATACCTTTCTATACAATTCTTTCCCGGTCCATCTGACCTAAATCACGTTTGCCGATCTTATTAAGAAAACGACCGTTTTGTAGACGGTCGATAAAGGCGCAAAATGAAGAGGTTCCTTATGACATCAATTTATAAAACAGCTTATCCGTATTACTCTGATAAGAAAAAAATTGCCATAGAGCTCATCGCCAAGGATTATCGATTGACTCATGAGGAAGTCTCACTGGTTAAGACGCAATCGCCAAAAAATATTGATACTCAATTATGCTTTGCGGTGATGCTTATGGTTTTTAAAAATTTAACTTATTTTGCAGAGCTATCCAAGATACCTAAAGCCATTGTTTCCACCATCCAAGACCAACTTCAATTACCCCACTCCAAGCTTAACAACTGTCATCGCAGCACGGTTTCTCGTTATCGACAAAGAGTTTATCGTTACTATGGTTTTACTTCGTGGAAGGTAAACCAAAAAATCAATCCTTTAGCAAAAAGCCTTGCTGAAACTTCAGCTACCGAGGCTTCAAAATATCACAATTATCCAGCTGATATTATTAATATTGTTGTCGAAGAGTTTAAAAGAAATTCCTTTGAGCTGCCCCCTTTTAATACATTAGACAGAATAGTGAAACATGTAAGAGCCAATATTAATCAAGGTTTATTTAAAGGGGTAAATAATTTATTAACTGAAGAACAGACCTCGTTATTCGACAAGCTGTTAAAAACCCAGGATGACTATCAAAGAAGTGCTTTCAATGAATTGAAAGCACTTCCCAAAAACCCAACTATTACAAACTTTCGTGAGCTGATAAGCTATCATGATTGGTTAAGTTCTTTGGGTGAGGCTGATGTCTACCTTAATTCTATTATTCCAATTAAACGGAAGCAATTCGCTGAGCAAGCTAGATCACTTGATGCAAGTAATCTAAGGGATTTTGCACCGTCTAAGCGGTATGCATTGATCTTATGCTTAATCTCAGATGCACAATCCCGGGCAAAAGATGCTTTAGGCACGACATTTTGCAGAACAGTAGTCAGTATGCATAAGAAGTCAAAAGAAAAACTAGAGCAGCTAAGGGAGCATTATCGAGAAAGGACGCAAGCGTTACTAGCGATTTTCTCGACTGTTTTAGGTTCCCTGCAGTCTGAAGATACCATGAACCACTCAATGGAAGCAGCGTATGACACGATCACAAATAATGGTGGCGCCGAAGCATTGAAGGCAGATTGTGATCAAGCTATGGCACTGAATAGTAATAACCATCTCCCTTTTATGATGACTTATTTTAAAGGGAAAAGGAGCGCACTCTTTAAACTTGTTGAAACTGTAAAGTTGCGATCTAGCACTCAGTCAAACATTATCACAGAGGCAATACAATTTATTGTTGATAATAAAAAAAATCGTTCAGACTATATTACAGGTGAAATTGATTTATCTTTTACAACAGAACAGTGGAGAAAGATGATTCTTAAAAAAGAGGGAGATCAACAGTTATTACATCATCGTTACTTAGAGGCTTGTGTGTTTTCACACGTGACAGATGAATTACGCTCTAAAGACCTTTTTATCGTTGGCTCTGATTCGTATGCTGATTATAGAATTCAGCTGTTACCAATGAGTGAGTGTGAAGCTAAAATCAATGCCTATTGTGAAGAAGTTTCTATTGCCAATAATAGTTGTGATTATGTTGCTCAAATGAAAGCAGCGTTACAAGCTAACTGAGAACTACCCAAAATTGTTATCTCCCTACCTGAACTGAATTCGATAATTCTTTTTGTTCTTCTTGAGAAACACTATTTTCTTTAAAAAATTGCTCTACTAAGTGATACGTTAGAAGTTTTCTAATACCCTTCGCAATAAAGTGTCGTGTCACCTTGCCCTTACCATCTCCTAATTTAGCTAGCATAATTGCGTAATCGTCATAAGCTTTTTCCTTACCTATCTCATACAAATATGAGGCCACATAAAAACATACAGCCAGTAAATTTTGTATCCCTTTAAAATTTTTTATCTGCATATTTTCCCAGCCTAGTCCTTCCTTGAGAAATTTAAAAACATATTCAATTTTCGCACGAGATAGATAGGCTATGTATACCTCATACGCCTCATCAAAAGTCGTTACTTTTTTATTAGTTAATAGCAGCATGTCATTCTTAAAAATTCTCCTACCATCTCTGCCTGTAATTTGGATTTTAATTGCATTGAAGTTCTCAAACTCTCCAAAATAAATAGTTATTTTTCCGTCTTGTACGCAATTCTTTCCAACTGTTAACTTTTGGAATTGCTTTTCGCCTTGAGCATCAAAATCAGCGTTAATCAGCTTAAGCTTTTTACCATCATCACCTCTACCTTCTATTGTTCTTGTTATTTTTGAGCGAATAATAAAGTCTTGATCTAGGTTTGTATCAATTAGTGAGAGATAGTCATTATCATCAAACTCTCTATCTAGAATATGGGTAATGGTTGCATCTTCATTCTTTGATTTTAGGCAGATTCCTATTTTTTCTATTTCACGAATAGACAGCAGCTTTTTATTAAAGTAATCACCAGATTCATAAAGACTCTTGGCCTCTTTATCTCCCTCAAATGGCTTTCCAGCCTCTATTTTCTTAATATGCTCAGCTTTTAAAAACTTAGGGTCTTTATTGCTGTAGCTTACATGCGATAGTAGATGCACAGCCTTATCACCAGGTACTAATGCAACTGCGTTATGCGTGCTGTAACCATTGATAATATCCCCGTCCAGACTCCTTACTTTACCTAGATTTTCAGTTTGCTTGCTATGTGGCTTTCTAATATCAGAAGGATCATGAAGAACATCAATTTTACTGGCGTGTGAAAGTTTTTCACAGCTCTGTTCTAGCAATACATCATTTGTTTTTATTGGATCTAAATCGGTGCTTTTATTTTCACCGGTAAGTGTACGAATCATCTTTTTATACTCATTGTTATCTTTTGATGAACTGAACAACTTACAACTACCTTCAGTTAATAGCTTTCCTACAATCGTCGATAGATTTTTTTAAAACAACTTTCCCAGTTAATTTTGAAAAAAGAGGGGCAGCGTAATCGGCGAAGTTTAACATTTATACTCATCACGTTAGTCTTGTTAAAAAGACAAAGCATAGTCATTTTTACACAATATTTCAGCATTATTTTGCTGATTTAAATTTTGGGTAGTTTTCAGAAGCTAAAGCAAAAAAGGTGGATGCTTTATATCCTGATATAGCTGAACTCACTATTGATGAAGACGGAAAACCAACGCTTCATCGTCGAGGTGCTAAGAAAAAACCAAGTAGTGCTGTATGGCTAGAAAAAATATTAAAAGCACGCATGCCAAAACGAAATTTACTGGATGTATTTTGTAGTAGTCATTTTTATTGTGGTTGGGCTTATGAGTTTGGTCCTCTATCAGGTGATGATCCTAAAATAAAAGACCCGATCGCACGTTATTTACTGACAAACTTTGCTTATGCAACGGGCCTTGGCCCCACTCAAACCACCCTGCACGTTAAAAGTCCTATTACTGCTCATATGCTGACTTGGGCTAATCAACGCCATATTACACCAGAGATGCTTGATAGAGCGCGGGAAAAGTTAATCAAGTTAATTAGTCAATTTAAGCTAACAAAGACATGGGGTGAAGGACGGTCTGTATCAGGTGATGGAACAATGCAAGAACTACGAGAGCAAAACCTAATTGCTGAATTTCATTTTAGATATAGAAAAAAGGGTGGTATTGCTTATCATCATGTTGCTGATAATTATGTTTTATTATTTTCAACCTTTATGCCCTGTGGTGTTTGGGAGGCAGTAGAAATTATTGAGGGATTACTAAAAAACAAATCGGATGTGCAACCAGAAATTATTCATGGCGACACACAAGCACAATCAACCGTTGTTTTTGCGTTATCACATTTACTGGGGTTTCAGCTCATGCCAAGGATCCGAAATTGGCACGATCTAAAATTATTTCGATCAAACAAGAAGGACCAGTATCAATATATTGATAGCCTATTCACTGATACGATTAACTGGGACTTAATTGAAAAACACTGGAAAGATATGATGCAAGTAGTGATCTCTATTCATGAGGGCAGAATCAGTTCTTCAACTTTACTAAGGAAGCTCAGTAATTACAGCAGAAAAAACAGACTCTACCAGGCTTTCCAGGAGCTCGGGTATGTTATTCGCACTTTGTTTTTATTGGACTATATTTCTGACATTGAGCTAAGAGAAACGATCACTGAACAAACCAACAAGGTTGAAACCTACAACGCCTTAAGCAACTGGTGTACTTTTGGTAGCAATATACTCGTTGCAAGTAATGACGATGAGTATATTCCAATCGTAAGATGAGCCTGAAGCAGCATCTGAACAGATGTCACCATGATGGTCCATCGGTTAGTCTTCAGTGCTGATAGTATCAGCTATTTGCTCTTTTGTTATTTTCTCAAATAACGTCTTTTTTGCTTCCTGCATCTTTTGTGCAGATTCATGATCAGTCAGAGAATACGCTAATTTATCTAGTCGTTCAAAGGTTTCATTTTCCTTTAAATACTGCTTAGCATTTTCAATTGATTTGAACTTTTCGTAAGGGGTCATAATGGCCTCGTATGGGTAAAGTTTAGTTTGCTTACCCTTGCAATTAATGCTGGTTACAGGGAAGTAACAGGGTCTGTGAAAATTAATATAGTCGTTAAAATGCTGGTTATAGAATTCATTAATTTGCGGGGCAAAACGTTGTTGAATATGTATGTAGCCAAAATGCTTTCTAACAACCGAGCCATTTTTACTTTCCACCAAACCGTTGTCATTACTATGCCTTGGCCTCGATTTAGTGAGTTCAATAAATAACTTTTGCAATAGTTTAGCTACATGCTGATTAATGTACTCTGAGCCATTATCAGCATGTAGGCCTAACACTTTAAATGGAAAGGTATCGATTATTTGCTCTAAGACAGGGATTAAGTAAGCCTCACTAATTTTTTCAACAGCGCAGACTACTTCCATCTGTGTCACCTCGTCAACAGCATTAATATGATAAACACCCTTGATTTTATCCATATCTCCTTGGTGCACTGTATCAATACGTATAAAGCCAGGCCTACCCTCTGGAGTTGGTTTTCGCCTTTCACCAATAGAAACCTGCGTTGCTTTAGTTTTATTAAAGTGTCGCCGTTTGCGCTGGTAGGTTTCAGTTTGTCGAAGATTGTAAAGATGAGAGACTGAGATAAAAGCAAGACGCGCATAACGCTTATCTCCAAACAAATGAAAGGCTCTCTCGCAAAGTTTTTTTGTGGTAGGCCCGCTAAGCGTTTGATGAACCTGATCCGTTTCAGCTAACAACCAAGTATCCTCATGCGTATAGATTAAGCTAAACTTATTTCTAGGTGATCGTTGCTTAACAACAACTTTTCCTGACTTTTGATACTGAGCAATTAGCCTAGTAATTTGTGAACGTGAGTAACCAGTCATTCGTTGCAGGTAATCACGAATCAATCCTTTGTCCTTTTTGCACATACCGCAATAAGCAAATTTTTTTAATGTGTTCGTAACCCATAGGTACTGAAAACTACCCAAAATTTAAATCAGCAAAATAATGCTGAAATATTGTGTAAAAATGACTATGCTTTGTCTTTTTAACAAGACTAACGAGATGAGTATAAATGTTAAACTTCGCCGATTACGCTGCCCCTCTTTTTTCAAAATTAACTGGGAAAGTTGTTTTAAAAAAATCTATCGACGATTGTAGGAAAGCTATTAACTGAAGGTAGTTGTAAGTTGTTCAGTTCATCAAAAGATAACAATGAGTATAAAAAGATGATTCGTACACTTACCGGTGAAAATAAAAGCACCGATTTAGATCCAATAAAAACAAATGATGTATTGCTAGAACAGAGCTGTGAAAAACTTTCACACGCCAGTAAAATTGATGTTCTTCATGATCCTTCTGATATTAGAAAGCCACATAGCAAGCAAACTGAAAATCTAGGTAAAGTAAGGAGTCTGGACGGGGATATTATCAATGGTTACAGCACGCATAACGCAGTTGCATTAGTACCTGGTGATAAGGCTGTGCATCTACTATCGCATGTAAGCTACAGCAATAAAGACCCTAAGTTTTTAAAAGCTGAGCATATTAAGAAAATAGAGGCTGGAAAGCCATTTGAGGGAGATAAAGAGGCCAAGAGTCTTTATGAATCTGGTGATTACTTTAATAAAAAGCTGCTGTCTATTCGTGAAATAGAAAAAATAGGAATCTGCCTAAAATCAAAGAATGAAGATGCAACCATTACCCATATTCTAGATAGAGAGTTTGATGATAATGACTATCTCTCACTAATTGATACAAACCTAGATCAAGACTTTATTATTCGCTCAAAAATAACAAGAACAATAGAAGGTAGAGGTGATGATGGTAAAAAGCTTAAGCTGATTAACGCTGATTTTGATGCTCAAGGCGAAAAGCAATTCCAAAAGTTAACAGTTGGAAAGAATTGCGTACAAGACGGAAAAATAACTATTTATTTTGGAGAGTTTGAGAACATCAATGCAATTAAAATCCAAATTACAGGCAGAGATGGTAGGAGAATTTTTAAGAATGACATGCTGCTATTAACTAATAAAAAAGTAACGATTTTTGATGAGGCGTATGAGGTATACATAGCCTATCTATCTCGTGCGAAAATTGAATATGTTTTTAAATTTCTCAAGGAAGGACTAGGCTGGGAAAATATGCAGATAAAAAATTTTAAAGGGATACAAAATCTACTGGCTGTATGTTTTTATGTGGCCTCATATTTGTATGAGATAGGTAAGGAAAAAGCTTATGACGATTACGCAATTATGCTAGCTAAATTAGGAGATGGTAAGGGCAAGGTGACACGACACTTTATTGCGAAGGGTATTAGAAAACTTCTAACGTATCACTTAGTAGAGCAATTTTTTAAAGAAAATAGTGTTTCTCAAGAAGAACAAAAAGAATTATCGAATTCAGTTCAGGTAGGGAGATAACAATTTTGGGTAGTTCTCAGATAGGTAAGATTCTGCTCGTGATGTAGCTTCAAAGGTAAGCTGGGTTGATGAGGATAGAAATTGCTCAATCTGGGCAAGTGTGTTTAATTCTATGTCGTTCATATTGATATTCATCCATATAGGATGAACGATCACGCAACAACTTCAGGCCCACTTTGCATTGGAAAGTGGGGGCTATTTCAGGCTCATCTTGCATTGGAAGAGACTCGATGTTGAGATGGAGAAGGCCGTAAAGTACAATGATCTCTTAACCAATGCTGTTATGTTGCAGAATGTGACTGATATGACAGATATCATTGCGGAACTAATTGATGAGGGGCTAGTGCGCCATCCTTTCTGTAAATTCCATTGACTTGCTGAAAATAAGCAGGCGACTCAGTCAGATTAGAAATTCCTTTTAAGGTAAACTTAACCAAAAAAGAGGAATGACAATGAGCTGCTATAAAAATGAGAACTTAATCGAAGAAGCCATACATGTTTTAGCGATGGAGGGGTTTGAAGCTTTACCTAAGCTTGTCTCCAGGTTGATGAATGAGGCTATGTTAATAGAAAGGGAGCGCCATTTAAATGCCAGTCCTTATGAGCGAACTGGCGATAGAAACGGATATGCGAACGGCTTTAAACCAAGGTTAATTAACACAGGTCAAGGTCAGCTTGAGCTACAGATACCGCAGGTTAGAGACTCCAATGAAGCCTTCTATCCATCAGTCTTAGAGCGAGGTGTACGCTCTGATAGAGCACTTAAGCTGGCTGTCGCTGAAATGTATGTGCATGGGGTTTCCACGCGCAAAGTTGAAAAGGTGCTAAAGCAACTCTGTGGAACAGATATTTCAAGCACAGAGGTAAGCCGTTGCGCTAAATTGTTGGATGAAGATTTAAAGAAATGGCGAAATAAGCCGTTAGGAAAGATAAAATATCTTTGGCTAGATGCACGTTATGAGAAGGTGCGCACTAGCGGCACAGTACAAGACTGTGCGGTATTGATAGCCTATGGCTTTGATGAATCAACCGGCAAGAGAACAGTGCTAGGTGTTTCTGTTGCGTTATCAGAGGCTGAGGTACATTGGCGTGATTTTCTTCAGCAGTTGGTTGAGCGAGGTATACATGGTATTGAGTTGATTACTAGCGACGCTCATACTGGCCTAAAAGCCGCTAGAAGAGCTGTGTTCCCCAGTGTTCCTTGGCAACGCTGCCAATTTCATTTGCAGCAAAATGCTCAGGCTCACATACCAAAGCGCTCAATGAAGGAACCAGTAGCTGAGGAGATTACAGCTATATTTAATGCCTCAAACATTCATGAGTCGGAAAGACTATTGGCTATGGCGGTAGATAAATATCAGCAAACAGCACCAGAGCTTTCTTCTTGGTTGGAAGTGAATATACCGGAGGGCTTAGTAGTGATGAACTTTGACAGGCCGCATCAAAAAAGATTAAGAACCAGTAACATAGCTGAGCGCGTAAACAGAGAGGTAAAAAGAAGGACGCATACAGTTGGAATTTTCCCTAATACTGAATCGTGCCTAAGGCTCGTATCAGCTGTTTTAGTGGAAATTGATGACCAGTGGAGCGGATCACCTAGATACTTAAGTTGAAGTGAATAATAAGGCTTCATAGGGTTTTAGGATAGATCATTCTTGTTCTTATTAACGAGATATAATTGCTATTACCTAAAAGTTAATAATTTATTTTGAGAGGAGAAAAATTTGAGGTATAAATAATTTTTTAGATTGATTAGCATAATTAATTTAAGATATTATGCGATGAGACAGGTACAATAGAGTGCCATTTAGAATTTTAAAGGTTTTTCTAAGTACTGAAGTTGGTTTTTACAGACAAAATAACGCTCTATCTGATGAGGGACACCTTATTACAAAAGAGGATATGTCATTCCTCTGCCCTTATTGGACTGAACATCTTAAGCGATTTGGCGAGATGATCATGGACTTTGAAGGCCTACCCAAAAGTGTGGATAGAAGCCGTAGTAAAGTTATTTGGCAATAACCCCACATCAACCATATGAGTTATAAGACAAAAAATGGGGGAATCCCACTTTGTGCTGCAACTCTACGAACTTATCCTGGCTTTACCCGTTTCTCACCTGCACCAGCAGTAAAGAAGCCCTTGATTTGGTTACTCATATTAAAGGGGTCTTTCGGTCACGTGGGTTTGGTTGTTATGCCTTGCATAATTACGTTTGGATTGTGCCTTTCGTGCATACTAGCGTTCATATACCCGATTTTGAACGGGCAAAAGCTGTTTTGCCTGATTTGAAAGGGGAGTTGTTAGCCAAAGCGTTTTCCAAGGAAACCGCTACCACCAAACAGTCAGCCAAGAAAGCCTCTACGGCTATTCTTTTGTTGATTGCAGCCGTGGCCAGCTTTGCAACCGCCGTGGTATATCGAATGGTGAACGCACGTTAATTGTCGTTTGTTCAACAACCCCGTTAGGGAGATGATTTTCCCTAACGGGAAAGTCTGACTTTCCTGACGGTTTTTTTATTAAGGAGAAACCGATGAAAGATGTGATCGTAACAGTACAAGGAACGATTGAAGGCATCACCTTGATTGATGATGCGCCACACTCGCTCATTGTGCGGGTCATATTAAAGGCTGAACAAACTAAGCACACGTTATTCTTTTTGGGTGACTTGGCTCATGTGTTTATTAAAAAGCAACCTCGCCTTGGCGAGACGTTTCTGGAAGCAGGATGTTACATCCGGCTGAAAGGCGCGTTGCGTTATTACGATAAACAGGGTCAGGTTAACAAGAATAAAAGCAGTAATGCCGTTTGTGTCACTGAGATACTGACCACCACACCGAAACAGGTTGTCGAACTCGAAGGGATGATTACCTGTATTGAGGAGCTGAGAGACGAGGAGGGGTATTCTGTGATGAAGGTCACGGTGTATTCTGATCAAACTCATCACGCGCTCTTTTTTACAGGACAGTTCATCGAGTGTTTTCGGCGTGCGTGTGAGGGATCTGATGTTCACACAGCGGACACCCCGTTGATTGTTGGTATGTACATTCGGGTGATCGGTGAGCCGGTTTACTGCGATGACAAAGGGGTGTTAAAGGTGAATCAGAAAACTAATGCCGTACATGTTTGTGCGATGCCTTGGTCATGGAGCCCTTTTTCACTTTGATGATTTATGTCTGTGAGCTGTTGTTTGTTCAATAAACCCGTTAGGGAGGTTTTCTTTCCCTAACGGGAAAATCTGACCTTTCTGACGGTTTTTTTAGTTAAGGAGAAACCTGATGTATTCGTATGAAAACACCGTCACGCTTACTGGTAGTATTCGTTCGATTAAGATTATTCAACCAAAAGATTGTGCACCGACTGCGAAAGTAGTCATTTGCTCTGGTTCTGAATGGCATACACTTTTCTTTTGTGATGAGTTAACCCCTGTATTCCTAGAACAGCAACGTCGTATAGGCGACCCAATGCTGATTGTAGGGACAGACATTAAAGTACGAGGGAAATTAGCTTATTACGATGATGAAGGTCGTCGTTTCCTGAATCACGCGAGTAATGCAGTCTGTGTTTTAGATCTCATTAATACGGGTCCTGTTCAGTATGTCACGCGAGAAGAACGCGCAAGGCTGGATAGGTTATCAGTTGAGGCGGATCGGTAAGGCAGTGAGACTTGAGAGTCAGTTGTACTGCGGTAACGCAACACAGCTTGTCTTTTTGAGTATCGTTTGTTGAATCAACATGTTGTTGTGCAATAACCCCACGGGGAATGTGTCATTCCCTGCGGGGCGTGATGCATTCTCTTTTTTTATTAAAGGAGAAAGTGATGAGCAAAGAAAACATTGATTGGAAAGCGATTGAAGCAGAGTTGGAGCAAGCCATTGAGCGTCTTGCACCCCTTGGGTTGCCGATTGAAGTGATCGGCAATTGGTTGTGGGTGACCGGCGCAGAGAAGGCCGATGCCCCTGCTTTGCAAGAAGCGGGTTTTTGCTGGTCAAAGAGTAAGGCGCGGTGGTATTACCATCCGAAGGCGTTACCCTTTAACAGTAAAGGTGAGAAAGCGTGGCCGATGGAAAAGATTTATCAAACCTTCGGCTCGCAATCTCGCGTAAAAACTCACACAACCGCTTAACCTGTTGTTAGTAGTACCCCAGTAGGGATGAAAGGCCCGAACGGGTCGCTTCATCCTTTTTTTTAAATGAAAAGGAGAAAGACTATGTCTTATTGTCGCAATGAAGTTCAGCTTGTTGGTTATGTTGGACAAATCAATCATTACGAGGAAGCAGGAAAAACCCCGTTTGCTCGCTTTAGTTTAGCCACCAGTAGTCGTTATAAAAATAAAGCAAACGAAGAGGTGGAGAAAACTACTTGGCATACGATCTATTGCTTTGGTAAACGCGCTGAGTTTATCAAAGGCAAAGTCGTAACGGGCAGCTATGTCTCGGTTTCCGGTTCCCTGGAAACCAACGACTGGCTAACCGAGTCCGGTGAGAAGCGAACCAGCATGGTGGTGCATGCCAATCACCTGCATCGATTGATTGATCGGAAACTACAAGAAAAGCTCGACACACTGAATCAGGTGTCCTCCCCTGTGCAAGCCTCACCTAATCCACCGGCTTATCCTGATGACTTGCCCAGTGCGGATGACATCCCGTATTAAGGGGTGTTGCTGCGCTTAAACAATCAGTAAGAATGACGGGCAACCGTCATTCTTTTTTTAACCCCAACCGAGGGAGTCATCCCTCGTTGTGGGGTTGCTCCTTCGGTTTTTTTGAAGGAGCGTTGCTATGACAACAGAAAATCGTGTTCATAACAATTTGAAGGCGTTGCGAGCCTTGCGAAACGGTCAAACTGCTGACGACTTAATGGCGTATACTGGTTGGGGTGGTTTGAGAGAGGCCATCTACACCCCTGCTATTTTTAAGGAGTTAAAAGGCTTGATCGGCGAGCAAGCAATCGCAAGTTTAAAACAGACGTTAAAGTCCGCTTATTACACACCGGCTTGGCTGGTTCGGTTTATGATGCAATGTTTAGCCTGTATACCGAGCTTGTCCTTAGAGGCAGTGCTTGAACCGAGCGCAGGTGTAGGGAATTTTCTTAACGGGCTTAAACGCTTAAATCACCCTGAGTCTCAACCCTCGCGTGTGGTGGCTGTGGAGATTGATCAGGTCAGTTGTGAACTGTTAAACGTGATTTACCCCGATGTTGAGGTGCATCACACCGGCTTTGAACGTTTTCAGCCTAACGAACAGTTTACCCTGATACTGGGCAATCCGCCGTTTGGTCAAATCCAAGTGGACGATCCCGTTCATCAGGAGTTAACCCGCTACAGCATTCACCATTACTTTGTGGCCAAAGCCATGCGGTTATTAAAACCCAATGGGCTACTGGCCATGGTGTTACCGCGCTACTTTTTAGATGCCTCCTGCAAGCAGGTGAGACACATTATTGCAAAGGAAGGGGGAACCTTGGTGGCGGCGTTTCGGTTGCCGGATAATTTGTTTAGTGACGCTAAAGTGACTGTGGATATTGTCTTTTTACAAAAGACCGCCGGCACACTGCCTTGGCGAGAAGCCAGGCGATTTAGCCGTGACGGAAAAAGTGCTTATTTGAATGAGTATTTTTTTACGTACCCCAGTCATATTTTAGGGCGACTCGAATTTTTTGAAGTCTATGGCAGAAATGAATTGACCTGTAAATCGACAGGCGATTTGGGTCAACACTTAGCGATGTCACGCAGGTGTTTGCAATTGCAGTTAGAACTGCAATGCCTACAGGCTCGTTGTGAAACATTAGTCGCTAATGAGCGTTGGTTGCAAGCTCTGCAAGCAGAGTTAAACCAGCGTTTTGCTTGTCAGACAACAATCTAAATAAAAAAAGCGGGGAAACCCGCTTTTTTTCGTGTACAATGCCGAAATTTATTTTTAATGAAGCGATCTGTTGGGATAGATCAAACTAGTTTAGCTCTGTCACCCTAATAATTCGCTATTACTTAGGTTTATCGTCATGGCGAACACTAAAAAATTCACTCAGTACCTTGCATTACCTGAACATGAAAAAAAGATAATGCAGTTAAAAGCCTTAAGTTACCCTCTCACCACAAAAGGTGAGTTTACTCAATTGGTTAAAAAGGTCGAGCTTCGTGATAAAGCGAATAAAAAAATCTACCCGCCCAGTTTACTCAATCCCATTTTAGAAAAACTGAAACGTGCGGGATTGCTCAACAAAAGCCTCGACTGTACTCCTAAGCTGATACATGAAATTACCAGTTCTCTTGTGCAAACAGATTACAAAGAAGCGCGAAAACTTTTTAAGCTGATCAAAGACAACCTTCATGTGCTTGATTCACTCTCTGTCAGAAAGTACGAAAGCATGTCACGCTACAACGCTGAACGGTCAGTACGGATAGCTTATTATCAAAACAATGAATCCTTTTTTAAAAACAGTTTAGAAACAGAAGAGGATTGTTTGTTGTTGATAAAACTAATCAGGCGTTTATTCTACTCGCAATCGCTAGAAGAAGACTGGGTTTTATCACGATCCCATTTGCTCAAAATCCTGTTTTGTTTTAGTCATTTAGTCAATTACTATGAATCCTCTGACACTTCTCCGCCACCCAAAAATCAAGCGTATTGGCTTGATTATTATCGTAATAGCTTACCCACCGTGTCTCACCCTTTTTTACAATATCTTTCTTGGCAAATAGCCTTACGACTTGGTTTGCATCAAGAGATTGAAAAGGAGATCATTCCTAAGCGCAATAAGGTTTCTTGCTATCAGTTAGCCACGCAAGGAAGTGTGGCCTTTATTAATGGCCACCCTGAAGAAGCGCTGGGTTACTATCACTTAGCTCTCAAGTTATACAGAAAACAACGCGGTCAACGCAATTGGTTTTTTGAAGACATGCACGGGTTTTTCTTCGCGCTCTTGCTGATTGCGGTTGAAAAGAATTATCAATCTGCCGAACAATATATTCGGTCTGCCTTGCGGCAAAGTGAACGAACTGATCGCGTTATTGAGCTTTTACTACCAATCATCGTGTTGGAAAAAGGTGATCGTAAAGCAGCGCTATACTCTTATCGTTCAAATGATCATGGTTCGCAATTTCATAAAGCGTTTGCACCGTTAGTTTGTTTTTGGATGGATAATTTGTCTGAAACGCATGCTCAAGAGATCGCAGCCAATTTTAAACGCTATCAAAAAAACGAACCCTTTTTTGCTTACCTGTCTGCAGGACTCGTACATGACAAACCAGAAAATGAAGCCATGAGAACGTATCTTCAGACCTCTCCCTTCCATGCCATGAAACTGCATCAGTTAATTCGAGTGAAGCCCGCTTGGGAATATCAGTTGGATCGACTGAGCGCACTAATGGGGGCTAAAACAGAACAGGGAATCACGACACATGCTAGCCAGTTCAAACGACTGATTTGGGTTTTAGACCCCGATGCTTACGAGCTTGAACCAGTGGAGCAAAAACGCACCAAAACAGGCGCGTGGGGTAAAGGTCGAGCTGTCTCTTTAAGTCGTTTTATTAGGCGAGATGATCGCCTAGCCTATTTAACCGATCATGATTGGCGAATTGCTGCTGGCATTGAAGAAGAGTACAGTTGGTCACGTTATAATGAAGAATACCATTGGAACCTGTCTTTGGCTTTGCCTCAGCTAGTGGGTCACCCACTCATTTTTCATCGAAAGAATACATCGATTCCGTTAGAGGTCACTAAAGGTGAGATTGAGCTACACATTGATGAAAGCCCGCAAGGTGGATACTCACTCAGTCTCTCAGCAAAACCAAATCACGGGGATATTCTACTGCAGCAGCAAAGCCAAAATAGCTACCAAGTAATCAGTTTTTCAGACGCTGATCAAGAAGTTGCTGATTTAATTCCGGATGAGGGGCTAGTGATCCCTGAGTCTGCTAAAAACATTATTTTAGAGCTCATTCAAAAGTCGACTTCCAGTATTAAAATCCATTCTGATCTTGGTGACGAAGGTGTTGAAACCGTACCAGCGTATTCAGACTGCTGTTTACAAATGATGCCATTTGATGAGGGGTTAAAGGCTAATGTTTGGGTGAGACCCTTTAAAGATCAAGGCCCTTATTTGCGCCCTACCCAAGGCAGACAAAACATTATTGCTTCTCTCCAAGAGGAGGGGAATGAAGTCAGAAAACGTGCGGCAAGAACCTTTGAGAAAGAACAAGAGTCTTTTAACGCATTACTGGAAAACTGTCCTGCATTAAGTCACGGTGATACTGAGAGTTATGAGTGGTATTTTGATACCCCGCTTGATTGCTTGGAGCTCTTGAGTGATTTAGAAAACTATCAACAGTCAAGCGACCTCGTGATTGAGTGGCCTAAAGGAGAAAGCTACCGTTTGCAAAAGAAGCTCACAGCTAAAGACTTTCAATTTTCCATCAACAGTAATCAACAATGGTTTGAATACGCTGGAGAAGTGCAGATTGATGACAAAAAAACCATGGAACTGCAGACTTTAATGGAGTTGCTTGACTCTGGCCATGGTCGTTTTATTGAATTACAAAAAGGGGCTTTTGTTGAACTCACCGCTAACCTCAAAAAACAATTGGACGAGCTGCGAATTATCTCAGAAGGCAACCGCGTGTATCGCTTAGGCAGCGGTGCTTTGCAAACACTGGTTGAAGACATGGAGGATACCCGTTTTGATAAGGAGTGGGCAAATCACCTTAAGCAACTCAAGGACATGGAAGGTTATCGACCAGAAGTCCCTAAATCGTTACAGGCAAATTTACGTGACTATCAAATTGATGGTTTCCATTATCTTGCAAAGTTAGCTCACTGGGGGTTAGGAAGTTGTTTAGCCGATGATATGGGGTTAGGGAAAACTTTGCAGGCTATTACCATTCTGCTAGAGCAAGGACAGCATGGCCCAAGTTTGGTGGTTGCACCTACTTCGGTGTGTTTTAACTGGGCAGAAGAATTACAGAAATTTGCCCCCAGTTTAACCGTGCATTCGTTGAGCAGCGGTAATCGTGAAACACTGATTACTGATGCCGGTAATATGGATGTGCTGATTTGTAGCTACGGATTATTAGTACAGCTTCGTGAAGCACTGGAGGCAAAAGCATGGCGAGTGGTCATTTTAGATGAAGCACAAGCCATTAAAAACGCCGCAACGAAACGCTGGAAGGCAGCAGTCAATTTACCGAGTCACTGCCGCATTGCCTTAACAGGCACACCCATTGAAAACCATTTAGGTGAACTGTGGAGTATTTTCCGCTTTATCAACCCAGGTCTTTTGAGTACACAAAAGCAATTCCAAGAACGCTTTTCTAACCCGATTGAAAAGGATCAAAATCAAGAAGTTAAAAAAGCGTTAAAGAATTTGGTTAAACCATTCCTATTACGCCGCATTAAATCTGAAGTATTAGATGAGCTTCCACCTAAAACAGAGCAAACTATTATGATTGAACCAACGGCTGAGGAAACCGCATTTTATGAAGCGGTTAGACTAAAAGCATTGGAGCGTATTGGTCGATCCGGTGGAATGAAAAAAGCGAATGAGAAGCACTTTAGCATTCTAGCAGAAATTGGTCGCTTGAGGATGGCGTGCTGTGATTCTTCACTCGTAGAAACAGAAATCAGCATTGCCAACAGTAAGATCAAAAACCTGCTTTCAATTATTGAAAACCTTAGAGAAAACAATCACCGAGCGTTAGTCTTTAGCCAGTTTGTTAAGTACCTGAGCTTAGTCAAAAAAAAGCTTGATGAAGCTAGCATCAGTTATCAGTACATTGATGGAAAAACCCCTGCTAAAAAACGCAAAGAAGCGGTGCAAGCCTTTCAAGCGGGTGAAGGGGATCTCTTTCTGTTAAGTCTGAAAGCAGGTGGAACCGGACTTAATCTTACTGCCGCAGATTACGTCATTCATTTAGATCCGTGGTGGAACCCTGCTGTAGAAGATCAAGCCTCTGACCGCGCTCACCGCATTGGTCAAGAGCGTCCTGTGACGGTTTATCGACTCATTATGCAAAATACGATTGAAGAAAAAATTATTAACATGCACGGTAACAAACGTGAGTTAGCGGCTGATTTACTCTCAGGCAGTGACATGACCGGTAAATTAACGGAAGAAGATTTGTTAGTCTTAATTGGTTAGCTTCAACTTTTTCCACGGTGACTGCTATTCAGGTTGCGATGACGGTTTCTTTTAGCTATTCAATTCACTTTTTTTCCAGAACTGAAATTTTTCGTGTACAATCCGCGCTCTTAATTAATTAGAAGGAATAAATTATGCCTGCCATGAAAAAAACTGTTAAAGCCAAACACGCTGCTACTCCCTTACAGCAAATCACCGAGTTTAAGCAAACGCTCGCGACCACTGAATCAAAACTCGAAGGCGTGTGTGAGAAAGCTGTGTATGATTGCACCCAATCGGTTGCGAAACTGAAAGAGAAGTTACTGGGTGCGAAAGAGAAACTCACTACTCAAAAAGCAGCCTTAAAAGAAGCCAAAGCCCAACATAAAGCAAAGCCAGGCAAACAAACCGAAAAACGAGTAGCGAAAGCTCAAGAGATGATTGCGATCATTGAAGCAAAACTAGAAACTATTAAGACGGAAGTCGCCGAGCTAAAACTGCAGCAAGCTGAGATTACGCAAGAATACGGTTTTGTGATCAATCGCAGCAAAGCCTTAGCAAGGTTTGAAAAAGAATGGGCGAAGCAAAGCAAGCAAAAAGCGCGAGCCAAAAAGAAACCTGCTAAAAAAAAGCAAAACGATTGCCTCTAAAGCCAAAGCTGAGGCTACGCCTGCTGAGTCAGATGCGTAACTCACGCTGACTTGATGATGTGAGTCATTGGCATGGATGAGTTATCTGCTAAATTAACCCAATACAACATTGCGCTCACTCGCTACCAGGACGAGTGTCGTCAATTAACTGCGTTAGGGTTTACTGAGAAGCAAGCGGATAAGCTCATCCTAAAAAAAGCCTCACGCGAAACCGTGGCAACCATTCTAGAACAGTGTGCCTTGTTTGAAGTGCGATTAACTAAAGCAGAGATTACGCGGTTAGGTTCCTTTGATGCGGGTGGGTTAACACTGACTAAATTGATCAGCGTGTACCCGCAATTGATTGAGCTAGGGTACACCCATGACCAGCTCATTAAATTAGGGAGTAATACGGGTGGCTCGCAAGCACTGAATGCCGTACTCACCCATCACCACACCTTAATCAATCGTGGCTTAACGCCTACCGACATTGTTCGCATTGCAGGGAATATGGGTGGCGCACAAGCGGTCACGGCGTTTCTTGATCATCAACAAACCTTATTGCGGTTAGGCTTTTCTACCACCGATTGCTTAAAAATCACTGGCACAATGGGAGCGAATCAGACGATCACTGCCCTACTTACTCACTACCACGCCTTGATTCAATGCGGGTATACCTGTGCTGATTTAGTGAGTATTAACAGTAAAACCGGCGCAGCACACACACTGGCGGTGTTAGTGGAACAGCATGCCGCACTGAAAAGTTTGGGTTTTTCACACGCAGAACGGGTCAAGATTGCCCAACAAAACAGTGCGTCCAACAGTTTCAAGGCGTTGTTGCAACATCACTCCGCTTTATTGGAGTTAGGTTTCAGTATCACCGACTTAGTGCGTATCGCCAGTCAAGACGGGGCAGCGCAAGCGTTCCAAGCGGTACTCGAACACCACGCGCTATTGACTCAGTGGGGGTTTAGCCAGTCTGAAATCGTGGCATTATTGAGCAAGGATGGTGCAGCAAAAACCATTACAACGTTGCTGCATCAACCGGAACTCTGGCAAAACGCAGGCTTAACCCATGCGGAATTAGTGCAATTAGTGACCCAACGGGGAGCTTCACTGGCCTTGCAAGCCTTGCATCAATATCACGCTGTGCTACAAACCTTGGGGTTTCAGCACGCCGATTTGGTTAAGATCTTTTCGACTGAGGGTTGCACTCAGGCCGTGGAATCCTTACTCACTCATCACCAACAGCTTCAAAGCTGGGGCTTTACCGTGAGCTTGCGGTAAGTATGTGTGAACCAATAAGTTGGATAAGGTAAACTTTCGTTGCCGAGTACTTTATTGGGCTTGATAATTATCCATTATCTTCATTAACCTATTGACTTAGAAAAGAAAATTATTTTATTGTGACGACAGTTTCTTACGCATCACGTGAAATAATTATGCCAACCGCAACTGAAATACCGGATATAGCGACTAAATCAGAGCATGAAACTGCAGAATTTCGTGCTCGCTTGAATCAGTCCAATCTTGGTGATGAGGATAAGGAGCTTGCAGGTGGTTGTTTGGACCTTGCTCTTTGGTTGCCCGAGGTGCTTCAACAGCAGAAAATTACAATTAAACAATTACGTGAACTTATTTTTGGAGCTGACAGTAATCAGTCACCCAAGAAGAATCAGGAGAATAAGGGCCAAGAATCTGAAAGTAATATTGAGGGTGTTGGCAATAACTCTGACGATAATACATCAGCCAATAAAAAAGGTGATAGTCAATCAGATAAGAAAGGGAAATCCGGTCATGGCAGGCGAGGTAATCAGGATTACCGGAATGCCACTGATGTTTATTGCCATGTTGCTGACCATGCATGTGGCGATGCCTGTCCTGGAGGATGTGGTGGGAAACTGTATAAGGTTAAAAAAGCCGGTGTAGTTATTCGTATAACTGGCAACTCATTAGGCACGGCAACACGGTATCATTTGGAAAAGCTTCGCTGCGCCTTGTGTGGGCTTATTATCACTGCCCAGTTACCCACGGATGTTAGGAAGCAACCAAAGTATGACGCTAAGTTTAAAGCAATGCTGTGCTTGCAAAAGTATTACATTGGTGTGCCTTTTTACCGTCAAGAAAAGTTCCAAGAGTTACTAGGCTTTCCGTTACCCTCAAGTACACAGTTCGAGCTTTGTGAGCAGGTGGCTGATATCGGCTATCGTGTGTTTGATGTTTTAGAACAGTATGGCGCGAACGGTGATATTATTCAGCATGATGACACATTCGCAAAGATACTTTCGATACTATCTGATAACAAGGCGGACCTTAATAAACCAAGAAAAGGGATGTATACAACAGCCATTTTAAGCAAGACTATTGGTGCTCACCAGGTTGCTCTATTTTATGCAGGCGAGCATCACGGCGGCGAAAACTTATCACAACTATTAGCAAACAGGGTGGCTGAAAAAAAGAAGGTGATTCAAATGTGTGATGCGTTAGCAGCCAACATGCCGAAAGAGTTACAAACTATCATCTGCAATTGCTTAGCTCATGGTTTTAGAAAGTTTCGTGATTTACTTGAATATTATCCTGAGCCTTTTTTGCACGTTATGCAAATCCTGGGTGAGGTTTATCGAAATGATGAGCAAACAAAGCAAATGGACCCACATCAACGCTTACTTTATCATCGAAAGCATAGCAAACCATTGATGCTTAAACTGCATGGTTGGCTCAATAAGGATAGAGCGTTATTTTGTCTGTAAAAACCAACTTCAGTACTTAGAAAAACCTTTAAAATTCTAAATGGCACTCTATTGTACCTGTCTCATCGCATAATATCTTAAATTAATTATGCTAATCAATCTAAAAAATTATTTATACCTCAAATTTTTCTCCTCTCAAAATAAATTATTAACTTTTAGGTAATAGCAAGTATATCTCGTTAATAAGAACAAGAATGATCTATCCTAAAACCCTATGAAGCCTTATTATTCACTTCAACTTAAGTATCTAGGTGATCCGCTCCACTGGTCATCAATTTCCACTAAAACAGCTGATACGAGCCTTAGGCACGATTCAGTATTAGGGAAAATTCCAACTGTATGCGTCCTTCTTTTTACCTCTCTGTTTACGCGCTCAGCTATGTTACTGGTTCTTAATCTTTTTTGATGCGGCCTGTCAAAGTTCATCACTACTAAGCCCTCCGGTATATTCACTTCCAACCAAGAAGAAAGCTCTGGTGCTGTTTGCTGATATTTATCTACCGCCATAGCCAATAGTCTTTCCGACTCATGAATGTTTGAGGCATTAAATATAGCTGTAATCTCCTCAGCTACTGGTTCCTTCATTGAGCGCTTTGGTATGTGAGCCTGAGCATTTTGCTGCAAATGAAATTGGCAGCGTTGCCAAGGAACACTGGGGAACACAGCTCTTCTAGCGGCTTTTAGGCCAGTATGAGCGTCGCTAGTAATCAACTCAATACCATGTATACCTCGCTCAACCAACTGCTGAAGAAAATCACGCCAATGTACCTCAGCCTCTGATAACGCAACAGAAACACCTAGCACTGTTCTCTTGCCGGTTGATTCATCAAAGCCATAGGCTATCAATACCGCACAGTCTTGTACTGTGCCGCTAGTGCGCACCTTCTCATAACGTGCATCTAGCCAAAGATATTTTATCTTTCCTAACGGCTTATTTCGCCATTTCTTTAAATCTTCATCCAACAATTTAGCGCAACGGCTTACCTCTGTGCTTGAAATATCTGTTCCACAGAGTTGCTTTAGCACCTTTTCAACTTTGCGCGTGGAAACCCCATGCACATACATTTCAGCGACAGCCAGCTTAAGTGCTCTATCAGAGCGTACACCTCGCTCTAAGACTGATGGATAGAAGGCTTCATTGGAGTCTCTAACCTGCGGTATCTGTAGCTCAAGCTGACCTTGACCTGTGTTAATTAACCTTGGTTTAAAGCCGTTCGCATATCCGTTTCTATCGCCAGTTCGCTCATAAGGACTGGCATTTAAATGGCGCTCCCTTTCTATTAACATAGCCTCATTCATCAACCTGGAGACAAGCTTAGGTAAAGCTTCAAACCCCTCCATCGCTAAAACGTGTATGGCTTCTTCGATTAAGTTCTCATTTTTATAGCAGCTCATTGTCATTCCTCTTTTTTGGTTAAGTTTACCTTAAAAGGAATTTCTAATCTGACTGAGTCGCCTGCTTATTTTCAGCAAGTCAATGGAATTTACAGAAAGGATGGCGCACTAGCTCAATAAGCAATTATCTAACAAAGTGGTAGAACCAAATAGTCACCTTGGTAAGGCGATGAAGTATATGTTAAAGCACTGGAAAAAGCTTCGGCGATTCTTAACGACACCAGGAGCGCCACTAGATAACAACATTGTCGAGGCGATACTAAAGATTCCTATTCGCATTAGAAAAGCTGCAATGTTTTATAAAACTCAGCATGGCGCTAACATCGGTAGCATCTTATTATCTCTTATTGTTACAGCTCAATTGTGCGGGGAAAACCCACTCGATTACTTAGTTGCCTTGCAGGAAAATAAATCAAGTGTTTTTAAGGATCCCTCCTTATGGTTGCCATGGAATTACCAGATTGAAGATAAAGGAGGTTTGGTCGATGAAGAGGCCGCTTGACTTATTACAGGAGGTTGACTAGTGAGCCTTCTCCATGGCTCACCGAGATGACTAGTGATAGGGTTACCTTGGTTAAGCAGAATCATTAGCTGCGTGCTATCGATATGGTACGTGGCTGAGTGGGAGTTTGGCCACCATTGTAACTTTCCTTGCGAAAAACGCTTTAGACAAAGCCAGAATCCATTGCCATCATAAACTAGAAGTTTCACTGAGGTACGGCGGCTATTCGTAAAAGCAAAGACCGTACCAGAGAATGGATCCTCACCCAGCCGTTGCTGGCAAAGCGCAACTAAAGCATCAATACCCTTTCTAAAATCAGCAGGTCTGACTGATAACAATAGCCTCATTTGAGGCGTGAATTGCAGCATACACTACTCCTTGCAAAAAGTAAGGATCAGATTAATGGTTTCAGCATACTCCGGCTTAGGCAGTTGTAACACGACGCCATCAGTTCTTGTAATGCTAATCAGTTGCTGTGAAAGCACAACTGAATCCTGAATAGTGGCTTCAACAAAACATTCATCGGCTTGGTCATCATCAGAATTGGCAACTGATGTACTGCTGGCTAATAATTCTTTTTCATTAATTTTTTTGTTGAGCCGTTTAGAGCTGATTGATAATCGTTCAGTAATGTCCTTTTTTGGTATCCGTCTTATTTCAGCATGATGCTCATGCTGCGCTCTCTTTAGTTTACTGCGCCTGTGATGAGCGGATGGTAATTAATTCCGCTAGCGAAGGCATAGAATAGTTTTTTGTAATTCTGTCATATATATAATCGAAGACATTAACTGCTAGCTTTTTACATGTCTCAGTAATTGTAACCATTGTATCCTTAGCTTTCGTTCCTTCTTCACTCATAGTATGAAGGTGTACATCGCGCATTCTAGCCTGCTTCCGAGCCATCAACTCTGCTGGATTGTTATGTAGAGGAAGCTCTGGCTTTTCCAGCACTAACAATAGCTGCCTTTTCTTTTTTAAGGTGAGCTCAATTTGTTTATCTAGTTTCTCGTAGCCAGTGATTGTTGAGAATAACTCAGTAAACTCATTGGATAGCTTATCTATCTCATCTTGCCCTGGGTTCTTTTTATATTCAATGAGCTTATGATAATAATCCCAAAACCTATCCAAGAAGCTGTCAACAGAGTCTTGGTGCTTCTTAAAAATTGGCGTCAGCTTTTTATAATGCCTACCCTCATGAACCCAGCACAAGGCGAGTGATTCAGTAATGAGCTTAAACTGTGGCGCATCATCGGTAATGAGTGTTTCTATCGCATAAGGACTCTTTCTATATGTTGAGATAGCTGCCGCATCAGTAATCAGCTTTCTATATTTTGGAAATTTTTTATCACCTAATACCTTATCAAGAATAACTTCCAGCTCCTTACTGTTTAAGATAGTCGATGAGTGAAATACCTTTAAGCTTTCGATTACCTTGTGGGGTAAGTTCATAGTAGCCAGTAAATTAAAAGCGGCCTCATTTAATGTGAACCCAAAGTGGTCTTTGCTTAACATTTCAATGACGCTTAATCGACTTTTACTGGTCAGCGTAAAGTAAGCTGAATAATACTCATTACCCAATACATTAACATAACGGTTTTTCCCATCCTCTCTAGCGTTGGTGTCATCTAGGTGCTGGTAGTTCGTGGATTGTAAACCTGCCTTCACAACTTCTACCTTCTCGGGCTCAAGTATCGTAGGTGTTTTAATTGTGAAGCTATGGATGGTTGATTTACTAATATCTATGTTGGCGGTTTTATAAAATGTCTCAAGGCTTTCTAGCGTCATACCACCTTGAGTATTTAGGAAGCTTGTCCAGCTTTTAATAGTAGGGCCGAACTGGCCCTCATAACCAGTTGGCAGAGGTGCTGTATAGTGTTTGTTTTCAGAAGGGGAGTAATATTGTTGGCGCAAAAAAAGAGTGTTATTAGCAGCAATTTTTATATCCTGGATAAGTGTTTTCTTAGAGCCATTTGGCACAGCATCGCTGGGCAACGAATCTGGATTAATTGTTAGTGTCACTGTATTAGAGACTTCGAGATTTTTTTTACTAGATTTTGGCTTTCTAGTTTTATTGGTTTTATTTCCTTTTCTATCCTTCTCGGAGGAATGATCCTTGTCCTTGTTAGCGCGCGTTTGCTTTCTAACATTAGGCTTTCCTTGCTCACCTTTATATTTATTTAATGCGTTATTTAACGATTGCACCTTGTCTTCTAGCTTTATGATTTTCTCAGCCTGACTTTCACATACATTGCTAAAATCTGTTTCTAGTGCTGTTGGTGTAACAGTATTATTAAATCTCTCAATGAGATCGGCTAAAACTGATTTGTCAGGTTGTTTTTTCATAGGAAGAGTATACCACGGGTTTGAAAAGGTAAATTTTCCCCACACAGATGGCCGTACTGCTGAAATTATTTTTAAGCCATGAACCTGATCGATGAAAAAATAATCCGAGCATACAGCGTTGTTATAGAGCGCACATCATGCTTTTATGACACACGATGATTCCAATATAAAATTTCCAAATTTGCACGAAAAAGCTGTCAAGAACTTTTTGAATTATTTTCAAATCATGCTGATATTGAACGGATACCTTTTTTGTATAAGCAGGATAGAGCGCAATAATTTTCACCCAAAGGTCTTCTGGAACCCCAGTTCGGAGTTATGGCAGCCTTGGATTTAGTGAAAAACTTATATAACCTTTTGAAATTATTACTAATAATGGATGTGGTTATGATACATGAGCGCGAGGTTATAGAGTTATTTTGTCGCATAGATGATTTTGCTGAGGAATTTGCAGCACTTGAGCGCAAAGATCTACTCCCTTCATCTGCAGAAAAAAAGTCAGGTCCACCTTGTTGTTTAGCTTATAGCGAGATTATGACAATCATGATTTTGTTCCAAATGATCGGCTATAGAAACTTTAAATATTTTTATACTGGCTTTCTAAGAACATACTGGGGACATTACTTCCCTAATTTACCCAGTTACTCACGTTTTATTGAATTGATGCCTAGAGCGCTAATGCCACTGACAATTTTTATTACTCTTAACGGTGGCAGGCGTAGTGGCATTTACTACATTGACTCAAGTTGCCTACCAAACTGTCACATTAAACGCACTAAACGCCACCGCACATTTAAAGCGGTTGCAAAACTTGGAAAAACATCTGTTGGTTGGTTTTTTGGTCTGAAACTTCATTTAGTAATCAATGACATAGGTGAGTTAATCGCCTTTAAAGTCACGCCCGGCAATCATCATGATTTAGCTGCATGTGTCTCATTGTTTGAAGGGCTGGAGGGTTTGGCCTTCGGAGATAAAGGCTATATTAGGAAGGCTGTTTTTGAAAAACTACTTGATAGCGGTTTGAAGTTAATTACACGCAAAAGAAAAAATATGAAAAATGCGCAGCCACTTAGCGATCACGAGCAACAGTTATTAAATCAGCGAGGGATCATTGAGACTGTTTTTGGCTGCTTGAAACATAAGTTTCATATTTGGCACACCAGACATCGCTCGGTTGCAAATGCTATTACACATCTTGTTGCTGGGTTGGCTGCTTATATTATTGAGCCATTAACAATTACTGCAGTGAAAAGTGTAACGTCCCACAATAATTTAGAGAAACCATCTCAACCTATTTTGCGTGAGATGGTGTCAAATAGTTAACCTTTTAGCTCATGAATTGCCTGATTAATGACATCATCCGGTATATGGTTTAAATTCATATTAGCGGCGATTAGCAACGCATGTCGCATGAGCCTATCAACATAACGAAGCCTACCTTTTGTGGCCATGTGTACTGCACGAATACCTGTTTCAGTGAATAAGCTGCTGCTCATTCCTGCCTTCTCAAAAGCAGCGTGAATAATGCTCTCAAAATCCCTGCTATCTTCAATTGCATGCCACCTAATAAAGCACTGAATTCTAGAGTTGATAGGTTCATAGGCTGGTCTCTGCAATGTTGCTAGAAGTGATGGGAGTCCACATAAGATAATCGTCATGACGTCTTTGCTGTCAAAACTGAAATTAAGGAAGTCAGGTAATCGTAGAATGAAATCATTACTAAGCTGATGCGCCTCGTCTAGGATCCAAATAGGCTGAACGTTTTTATCATGGTAGAGCGCGATCAAGCTCTGCTTCAAGTCTCTCCAAAGTTTAGAGAATCGGTAATAGTTTTCTAAACCTAGATTTTCGGCAAGCTGAGAGTACACATCAAATGACCGAAAGTGAGTGTCTGATTGATAAATGACTTGATGGGTCAGCGGGTTGAGTTTATTGCTCCAGTATCTTAGCGCCGTGGTCTTTCCTGTCCCTGAGTCGCCAGTAATCACTGCTAAGCCGCGTGTTTCTAGCAAACCATTAAGTTGCTGTTCTAGTCGCTTTGACTGCGCCAATTCAATAATGTTTGATTTACCCAATGGATCAAATTTCAAGCCAAAATGTTGAAGATACATCTTACTCATCCTTGTATCTTAAATAACTGTAGAGATATGACAATATTGCTACAATCCCAAGGATGCTTGGGTAGGCGGAAGGTGAAGCCGTGTTCGTCCTTAGGATTTAATCCTGTTGAGGAGATTTAGCTCCCTTCCACCCTCATAAGTTCATGAGATCGAACGGTATCTTAGGCCATTGTGAGCCTGTATTTGCAAGGTTGATCCGAACTATGATTTCCCAAGTTTGTTAGTGTAATAAAATTTAAGAGGCTCTAGCAAATGAAAAAAAATTGTGTTGGTATTGATATTGCAAAATCTGATTTTGTTGCTGCTATCACCACTAGCGGAAAAGATCACGTTAAACATTTTAATAATAATCCTGAGGGCTTTTCTGAGTTATTAGAATGGACGCAATCTTTATCTGATCAGTCACTTCATTTTTGCATGGAATCAACAGGTAAATACGGTAATGCATTGGCTCTTTATTTACATAGTGAGAAGTGTGATGTCAGTATAATTAATCCTGCACGAATAAAGTCTTTTATGAAAGGACAGCTAATACGAAACAAGACCGACAAGGCCGATGCGGTCAGTATTAAGGACTATTCAAATCATTTTACTCCAACGCTATGGCAGCCTTTGCCAGCTAATATAGAGGCTCTAAGAGCTTTGATACAGAGATCTGAAGTATTAACCTCCCAAGTCAGCAATGAACAAAACAGGCTGGAGCTAGCGGAAGAAACAATTATTAGCTCTATACAAAATCATATCGATTATATGGAAAAAGAAATTTTACGACTGCAGGAAGAAATTAGTAAGCTGATCGCGAGTGATGATGATCTGAAGAATAACACAGAGCTGCTTAAAAGCATCCCAGGCATTGGTGATAAAACCGCTCAAACACTAACTGCTTTTTTTAATAATATTGAAAGATTTTCTGGCGCAAAACAATTGGCTGCTCATATTGGTTTAAATCCCAGCCAGTCACAATCAGGCACTTCATTGAATTCATCACGGCTCTCAAAGGTTGGTAGTGCTTGGTTGCGAAAGGCGCTTTACATGCCGGCATTAGTGGCTATAAGGCATAATCCTATTTTGAAGAAATTTTATGAAAAGCTGCTCAAAAAAGGCAAGCCAAAGAAGCTAGCCATTTGTGCTGTTATGAGAAAAATGGTGCATATGATTTATGGCATCCTAAAAACACAGCAGCCATTTTCAGCGGATGCCTAGTAAAAATTTTACAATTTATTGTTGACGTTTAAGACGGTATCTCCTCAGTGATATCCAAATCCTCTTTAACTTGGTTATAAACAATCTCAACTAGCGAGGTTTTTCTTGCTGGTTGTTCCGGCATCTGAGGTCTAGCTCGGGTTCTAGAAAGGTTGTTATGTTTGTCCAGCTCTCCCACTGCACCAAGGTATTGATATTCCAATGATTCGACGTGACGGGCGGAGTCACTATGCGGATCAACCACTAAATAAACCTCTTGTTGAGCCAGTTCAAATGGAACTTCAAAGAGTCGATTATTCCAGCTTACCGTGCCATCCTTCCTGACTCGGCGCTTAATGCGATGCAGGAAGTAATCATCTAGCTTATCGGCCAAACAACCTAACGGCTGAATTTTAGTGAGGTCTTGCTGATAGCGTTGTAACGAGGTCATCTTGTCAGGCAGGGCGCTTTGCGAGGCTTGATGATAAACACGCTCAACCCAAGCCCAAAATCGATCATTCAGCGCATTGAAACTATGAATGGAATCCAGGTTGCATTCAGCTAGGAATTGCTCGCGTACTGTTCTATGCCAACGCTCTAGTTTGCCTTTGCTTTGCGGTTCATAGGGCCTGCCGTAAATCAATTGAATTTTCAAACGAGCACAAATGGTTTGCAACGTTTTAGCACGGTAGGCAGGGCCGTTGTCAATGATGAGCTTAACAGGAAGCCCACGTTTGAGTAATGCCTCTTTCAACACATGCTCAATAGTAATGGCACTCTCATCAGTACAAAATTTACTGTGACAGACCAACCTTGAGGCATCATCAAAAATACTCACCAAATAGCTTTTAACTCTTCTTTGGCCATCGTAAATCGTTGGACCATGCATGACATCGCCATACCAAATATCACAAGCTGTGAGCGCCTCAAATGAGCGGCGCTCAATTTGGTTAGAAGGTGTGACTGTTCTTTTAGACAGGCCGTGTTTTACTAATAAGCGGTGAACTGTTGCGTGAGATAATTCACCTCGTGCTACCTTCCCTTGAGTTTCTAAGAGTTTAATCACGGTCGGAATTGATCTTGAAGGGCTTTCCTGTTTAGTGGAAATAATTAACTCTTGTAGCTCTGGATTGATGTGACACTGGCCTTTGTCTCGTCGAGTTTTAGGAACTAATCTATCAATACCCTGCTTTAACCAGGCGTAATACCAATTCTCAATTGTTTTAGCACTGAGGTGAACACGCTTACTACCTGGAATGTTGTAGGTTTGCTGGGACAACCTTTTAATAATGCTCTTGAGCTCACCATGCTCAAAACTATTTCGGCTACATAGCTCACCTAAAACACTTAGGCGAAACAGTGCTGTTGGGTGAATGGGCTTGGTCATTTTGCAATTCCTGTGTGATTTAACTACTTGCAATGAGTTAATCACAACTTGAGTTGAGAATGCTACGCTCAAACTGTGTGGGGTCGTGAGGTTTACAGAAAATATCCATCTCAACTTTTTTTCACGTTAATTAATTATGGGATGCTCACTCCTGTGTTGTTAAGAAAAAGCATGATGCTCGATAAATCATGCTCACCAAGGCAGGCCAACCAAAACGCTTGTGGATCACTATGTCGCCCAAGCTGTAACCACAACGGATGTGCTTTGATATGGAAGGAGTAATCAACGAAGTGGTCAACCAACCAGTGAAACCACCTAGCAACGGTGTGTCGACTAACACCTTGCTCCTGACCTGATGAGCTAATACTTTTCCCAGGAGCACGCTCATTAACACTGCCTGCTGAACTGACCAGCAATACCAACGCTTTGGAGAAAGTATCTCAGGTAGGGTTGAACAAGTACGTTTACATTGATGACAATAAAATCTCAAAACAGGGGTGGGATTTAAAGAGCGTCCTTTACCTGGGTTCCTATCTGGTTTTCGATCATATGATCCATGTGACCATAGTCCACCTGCACCGCAATGGCTGCACTGCTCTGGCCTTAGTAGCTCTGGATTTTTTTTCAGCAGGATCAGGTAATCACTCAGGCTTTTAATCGCTTTTATGATTCTGCGCATGACTAATTTCACTATAGTTTTTATATCAAGTTATTTTACCTTGATAGGTTACTAAAAACCTTGTTTATTATGAGATAAAACTAGCTCAATTCCCCTAAATAAAGATAGACGTAACAAAAAGGTTGCCAAGCAATTAGAATTTAATTACTTGATCACTATTAACTCCGAACTGGGGTTACTGAAGTAACTGACGACTATGAGGCAACGACGAAGATTGTCGAAGCTAGGCGTGAGAGTGTAGATACGCCTGATCTTGCAGTTACGCTTGATCTTGCAGTTATGTTGGTAGAAAAACAGCACCTTGAGCAAGTGGTTCAAGACTGTCTATTTACAATTCCTGAGGAGTGTTTGGGGCCAGTGGTGCAAACATTGGTTGAGAGTTTAAAGTTAAAGCTAACAACTGACTTCGCTAGAGAAGTTCGGCAAGAATTATTGGGCTGGCTTACCGATCAGCACTATTTCCTTTGTAATAGCTCTTTGTTTGAAGGAGGTGGGCTTAGGCGTATTGAGTTGGCGCTCTCAAATGAAGAAGAGGCTGCTCAGTTTAAGACGACTGTTGGGCAAACATTAGCGCTTAATAGGGAGTCATTGGCGCAAAGTAGGAGACGACTTGCTACCGATTGGCCTAGAATGGTGTCGAGATTTTTCGGTATAGATCCTGGATCAGCAGAAAGTGAGGGGGGTGCAGTTTGGCAGCAGTATCAAACAGCAGCTTCACATTTAGACCCTGATCTGCTTTTGCTTGCGCCAGCGCTATTGTCACAGACGAGTTCAGGGGTTTGGAATCATTGTGTGGGTAATTTTATTGAGTGGTTAAATCAGAAAAATTGTCCAATTATGCGTGCCCAATCTGCTGGGCATCTGACAGATGTGAGCTTTAAGGTTGGTCAAGGTGGAAAAGGCTGGGCTTTAACTATGGAGCTATTATTTAAGTCAGTGCACCAGCTTTCTTCGCATTGGCGTCCGGAGGATATAGGACTGCTAAAAGGTGAAGTAGTAGAAGCAGAAGAAGGTGGTAGAGAAGTTACAGACCTTGATGATAGCCAAATGAGCAAGCACCCGGTTATGCGCTGTGTTTTTGAGTTTGGGTTTAGCAAACAGGTAAGAGGAAGTGAAAGCATTTTTACTGCTAGTTCTAGAGTTACTGTAACGCCTTATACGCGAGCGCTTTATGGTGCGATAGCTCAGTTTAAGGCTGAGGATGGTTTAGCTGATCGGTCTGATATGACTTACCGTAAGCCTATTGTTCCTGGTACAGACCCTAGGCCGCGCCGATCAAGTCCGCCTGTTTCATCTGCTTCTCCACCCGCTTCGGCACATCGATCTACTCATAGAGAGTCTGTTGTTGTAAGAAGGTGGAAGGAGGCAGTTTCCCCAGCGCGTTCTCGACGCTTGTCAGAAATGTTGCCGCGTAGTGAAGGTCTAATTAGTCAGCTGCTTCGTTCTCCTGGAGTATTAAGCACCTTAAGATCAGCTGAGCATGATGCGGGTTCTGTTGTTGCTTCTGCAGAGGGTGGCATTGATGGTGGGTTTGATTTAAGAGCGCTTCCTGAGGATGCGTTTTGTACCCCTCATACGTCTCCAGCAAGACCAAGAGGTGCTATTGGGAGCTCACCTCTTGGTGCCAGAAGACGTTTGGCTGCTCCTGGGCCAGGCGGGCTTTTTGGTGGAGCCGCTGCAGCTACAGTTGCTGCTCCTGAGAGGCCTAACCGAGGCGAAGCTGCCTCTAGTTCAGGTGCTTCATTGGTAAGGGAGAGAGGCTTTAGTGCTGCGTCGTCGGGTAGGCTGCTAGTAGCATCACCCGCAAGTCAAGCTCCTAGCTCGGCGGGAAGGTCTTCCCTGAGTGACAGTATTAGAGAGGGCCATTTTCGCCGCTGATTTACGCACCGCTTTTGCTTCATGGCTCGCTATGCTGCGCTTTACTTACGCAAAAGCAGTACGCAAATCAACCTTCCTATTTGTACAATAGGGTTGTTTTATAGGGGTTAGCCGCGTAGTGAAAAGAAGTTGTCCAGAACAAGTCTAAACATGAAAAAAAATCAATTATTTATTTTTCATACTTGAAATAAGTCAAGGATTGAATATACTCGGGTACCAATTACCCGATGTGGTATTTTACAGAAGGGTCTGTTTACATTTGCTTGGCTGAAGCGAAAAATACGTTAGGAGAGTAAATGTAAACAGACTCTAAAATCATAAGCATAAAAAAGGACATGACTATGGAAGAAATCATTGCTGAAATCGTTCAAAACAACCCGGAGTTCAGATAGAGCGTTATTTTGTCTGTAAAAACCAACTTCAGTACTTAGAAAGGGTGCTGCCTTTATATAATGTAGAAAATATAGCATAATATACACTTTAACTTGGTTACGGATGGTGTTTGGATGTTAGCTAGAATTCTCTCTGATGAAAATAATGAATTAACTATTGAGCTCAAGCTTCCACTAAAAGGATCCATGCTTGAATGTGAGGATGCAATTCTTGACGGCCTTAATGAGGTTGGAACATTAGCCACTGAAAAAGCTTTAAGTAAGTTTGATGCAGATGGCTCTCCTATCCATGTTGGAAAAATAAAGCTAACAGCACGAAGTAGAGATGAAGCAAATTACCAAACGCCTTATGGAGTTGCTCGAGTTAAGCGTTATGTTTATCAAACCTCTAAAGGCGGGAAGGTCTTTTGTCCTTTAGAAGATAAGGCTAGAATTATCCAAGGATCAACACCGCGATTTGCAAAAATAATCTCACATAAATACTCAAACTTACCTGCTCCTAGTGTTATTGATGATCTCAAGGTCAATCATAACCGTAAAATCTCACATTCATACTTGCAACGGGCAACTGATTTTGTTGGCGGTATTGCACAAGCCAAAGAGGCTGAGTGGGAATATGAAGAGCCAAAGCTTGATGCAGGCATTGAGATGCTAAGTATTAGCTTAGATGGTGCATATGTTCTCACCGTTGATGATGGTTATAGAGAGAGCATGGTTGGAACTATTTCCATGTATGATAAGCATGGTGCACGCCTGCACACAACCTACGTTGCAGCATCACCAGAATATGGAAAAGATGAATTCTTTAATAGGCTTGAAAAGGAAATAAAGCTGAAAAAGAAATATTACCCTGATGCTAAAACAATTGGCGTTGCTGATGGAGCAAAAAATAATTGGCCATTTCTAAAAAAACATACTGATACGCAAATTTTAGATTTTTGGCATGCAACTGAATATCTCGGCGAAGCATCAAAGGCAGTATTTACCAAAAAATCTGAAAGAGATGAGCGTGATGTTTGGCTCGAAGAGAGATGTCATGACTTAAAGCACAAGAAAGGTGCGGCAGGTAGAATACTTGCTGAGCTTAAAGAGCATCTAAATAAAAAACTGAATAAATCGCTTAGAGAAAAGCTAGAAGGAACAATTACGTATTTTGAAAATAATATTAAAGAAAAGCGAATGTCGTATCATAATTTGATTAAGCAGAATGCACCAATTGGCTCTGGCGTCACTGAAGCAGCATGTAAAACAATTGTTAAACAAAGATTAGGCGGATCAGGAATGCGCTGGAAAGACAAGGGAATGAAAATCGTTTTATGCTTGAGAACACTAGTAAAGACTAAAGGCAGATGGGATCAGTTTTGGGAGAAGGTCAATGATTTTGGCGTGCCAGCAGCAATATAGCCTACATTATATAGAGGCAGCACCCCTTAGAAAAACCTTTAAAATTCTAAATGGCACTCTATTGTACCTGTCTCATCGCATAATATCTTAAATTAATTATGCTAATCAATCTAAAAAATTATTTATACCTCAAATTTTTCTCCTCTCAAAATAAATTATTAACTTTTAGGTAATAGCAATTATATCTCGTTAATAAGAACAAGAATGATCTATCCTAAAACCCTATGAAGCCTTATTATTCACTTCAACTTAAGTATCTAGGTGATCCGCTCCACTGGTCATCAATTTCCACTAAGACAGCTGATACGAGCCTTAGGCACGATTCAGTATTAGGGAAAATTCCAACTGTATGCGTCCTTCTTTTTACCTCTCTGTTTACGCGCTCAGCTATGTTACTGGTTCTTAATCTTTTTTGATGCGGCCTGTCAAAGTTCATCACTACTAAGCCCTCCGGTATATTCACTTCCAACCAAGAAGAAAGCTCTGGTGCTGTTTGCTGATATTTATCTACCGCCATAGCCAATAGTCTTTCCGACTCATGAATGTTTGAGGCATTAAATATAGCTGTAATCTCCTCAGCTACTGGTTCCTTCATTAGACCTTCTGCGAAACTAAATACTGGGCGAGCTTATGCTCGTTTGTAGTTTTAGAATCCGGCTTGAAGATTGAGAATCCCAGCAATAATATTAAATCTCATATTGTGTTTTCTGCGAAAATTCCTATACACCTCCCCAAGAATGCGGAATTTTTTAAATTTTGAGAATTGATGTTCAACCCTAATACGGATCTTGCTGTGATTACGGTTATCCTCTTTTTGTTGAGTAGTTAATTTGCCGCCTTTGGGCTTTTTATGAGGTAAGTTAACCAAGGGGTCAGTATGTTGAATTCCTTGGTATCCTAGATCAGCATATTTTTCTGCTGGTGGCAGTGGGCTGCCACGTTGTCGGATCTTAATATCATGAACCCTCCCAGGCATTGTTTGAGAGACGTTGATTATTTTTCCGGATGTACTCATTGCTATCTCCACCTTTTGAGTATGTCTTTTCTTTTTACCAGAATAATAATCTTTACGTGGCTTCTTCTTTTTGGGGCGCTGAATAGGCTGCTCCGTTACATCCATTAATATAGCGCAAACCGCATCTTCTGTTAGGGTTCTGTCTTTTTTAATATGAATATGCTTGGCCACTAAGGGTTCTAAGCGTTTAAATAAGCGGCAGACATTACTGTCATCCAAACCAACAAAGTAACCTAAGAATTCATGTGTTACATAAGTGCGATAGTACATCATGAGAAGCAAAAGGCGATCATGGTGCGTGGTGAGTTTCGGGCGCCTTCCCAGCTTACTAAACTCATCATCAAGTGATGACTTCACTTGTTGGTGTATCGTTTCAAAATCATCAAGGGTCAAACCAGTTAACTTTTTAAAAATACGCGGGCGGTTACTGAGTTGCTGATAACTTAATAGCATATGCCTTTCCATGAATGATTATTAATCAGGCAATTATAAGCAAATTTTAGCTAGTTTCTAGAACTGCCCTTAGTTACGCAGAAGGTCTACTGAGCGCTTTGGTATGTGAGCCTGAGCATTTTGCTGCAAATGAAATTGGCAGCGTTGCCAAGGAACACTGGGGAACACAGCTCTTCTAGCGGCTTTTAGGCCAGTATGAGCGTCGCTAGTAATCAACTCAATACCATGTATACCTCGCTCAACCAACTGCTGAAGAAAATCACGCCAATGTACCTCAGCCTCTGATAACGCAACAGAAACACCTAGCACTGTTCTCTTGCCGGTTGATTCATCAAAGCCATAGGCTATCAATACCGCACAGTCTTGTACTGTGCCGCTAGTGCGCACCTTCTCATAACGTGCATCTAGCCAAAGATATTTTATCTTTCCTAACGGCTTATTTCGCCATTTCTTTAAATCTTCATCCAACAATTTAGCGCAACGGCTTACCTCTGTGCTTGAAATATCTGTTCCACAGAGTTGCTTTAGCACCTTTTCAACTTTGCGCGTGGAAACCCCATGCACATACATTTCAGCGACAGCCAGCTTAAGTGCTCTATCAGAGCGTACACCTCGCTCTAAGACTGATGGATAGAAGGCTTCATTGGAGTCTCTAACCTGCGGTATCTGTAGCTCAAGCTGACCTTGACCTGTGTTAATTAACCTTGGTTTAAAGCCGTTCGCATATCCGTTTCTATCGCCAGTTCGCTCATAAGGACTGGCATTTAAATGGCGCTCCCTTTCTATTAACATAGCCTCATTCATCAACCTGGAGACAAGCTTAGGTAAAGCTTCAAACCCCTCCATCGCTAAAACATGTATGGCTTCTTCGATTAAGTTCTCATTTTTATAGCAGCTCATTGTCATTCCTCTTTTTTGGTTAAGTTTACCTTAAAAGGAATTTCTAATCTGACTGAGTCGCCTGCTTATTTTCAGCAAGTCAATGGAATTTACAGAAAGGATGGCGCACTAGCGGAGTTCACGGAGCGTGTTCAACCTCTTATGGAAAGGTTAGATGCAGATTTTGCTGCCTACTTTCAACTTTATCCCAAAGAAGGTTTATTTGTTAACGCCACTAACGTTGAACTGTGTGAGGTGTTTGTTCGTAGCGATTTAAGTTTTATTTGCCCGATGCCAGATACGATGCAGTCGGCTTTTCATTATATCGTTGATGATGAAGATGGTTACGATGAAGAGTGTCGTCAGGCGGAGGAGCGATTTAATTTGCACCTAGGGGTTAATTTCGTTGTGCGTGGTGAGCGTGGTTACGATATTTTGCACTTTGGTTTTAGCGAAAAAGATAGCACTAAGTTGCTTAATCGTTGCATCGTTCATGCTAGCATTTTGTATCAAACGCTGAGGGAGCAGTCACTCGTTAAGGGGTTTAGCCGTCAGTTTCCATTGCCGATGCCAGAGGGTTTGATTTTACCAAAGGCTGAAAAAGATTTTTCCCCTGAGATTTTACCACCTGGCTTGTCGAGGGCGTTGGAGGTTTATAACGCCTTAAATAAAACCCAACAAAAAATAGTGATGGGCTTAATTAACGGTAAAACAGCTAAGATGATCGCGCATAATTTAAATCGTTCGGTGCGCACTATTGAAAATCAGATTTTTAATTTACGTCAAACTTATGAGTTGTCTAATCAGCAAGTATTAGTACAGCTCTTGGTTCTGTCGCAAATTAATGGTTATTTGATATAATACCGACCAAATTTAGCATTGAATAATAATGGAGTTATTATGGCGATTAGTTTTAAAGGAAGACATTTCCCCAAAGAGATTATTTTAACAGCAGTACGCTGGAAGCTTGCGTACCCATTAAGTTACCGACGAATATTGAAGAGCTCATGGAAGAACGTGGTGTTAGCGTTGATCACTCTACAGTACAAAAATGGGTGGTTCGCTATGCGCCCCAGCTTGAGCGAGAGTTTCGTAAAAGCAAGCGCAAACTTGCTGATAGTTGGAAGATGGATGAGACTTATATTAAGGTCAATGGCAAGCAAGTTTATCTTTATCGTGCAGTTGATAAGTACGGTAACACCGTTGATTTTATGCTGTCAGAGAAGCGTGATCGTAAGGCAGTGCTAGCTTTTTTTAATAAAGCGATTGGATCAAGCGGGTTACCCAAAAAGGTTAACATTGATAAAAGTGGTGCAAATACAGCAGCGTTGGAAAGACTCAATACCTTATTATTTTTATCTGGATTCTGGTTTGCGATGATCGAGGTTAGGCGCATTAAATACCTCAATAATCTGGTCGAACAAGACCATCGATCGATAAAGCGTATCACGAAATATACACTGGGTTTTAAAAAGTTCAATTCAGCTAAGGCAACAATAGCTGGTATTGAGTTATGCCATATGCTAAAAAAAGGGCAGATGCGAGGCAATAGCATGATGCCAGCCTGGCAGCAGTTCTACACGCTCGCAGACTAGTTGCGCCCAAAAATAGGCTACCTCATCTAGGTGTAAATTTTTCGACAGAACCAAAACAATAGCCCCCTTTGATTCAAAGGGGGCGGCTCGCGTAGCGAGCCATGGAGCAAAAGCAATGCGCAAATCAGCAAACATGGCATGAAAAGGATTTATGCAACAGTACTATTCTAAAGAGGAGATGGACTACAAAAGCTATGTCTGATTCTCTTACAGCAAGTATAAAACACCCTTGAATGCTTGTTAAAGAGCGCAGTTTTGCTATGATGGCGGCTCATTAATAATTATAAGGACGTGGTCATGTCTACTGGGTTGGATTCCTTTTTTAGATTAGTTGACACAAGATCAGAACGAACAACTCGTTCACCGGAGGCAAGGCTATTTTGGCAGTTAGCTAAATTAAAGCTTTATGAGCTTCGGGATAGAGAACTGTCTCCTCGTGCTATGGTGATTAATTTTCATTGCTATCTTACTCAGGTAACGGCAGCTTGCATGGCAAGGAGCAGAGTAAAGGTCGTTGAAACAGATTTTCACTGGGCAAGCCTTGTACTAAATAAGCTTTTTCTTGCTCGAGGTGCTGAAGGTGCGGCGGAGGCTGATGGCTCTTCTCATGTTTCGATGCCTTTGCAAGAGCAAGTAGCCCGGCTAGTTCAAGTCCACGTTCCAGTACCTTTGAGAGTACGGATAACCCAACTAGTGCAAAGCTTAATGGAAAGACTGCCAGACAATTTTGCTGCTAAGGAAAGGGCTGCGCTGGTAAACCGACTTGAAGGTACATCGTATAAATATTTTTTAAGTGGCGATGATTTCTTGCTTGATGAGCGAGGAGAGATGCAGTCTATCCAATTTGGTTTCGCTTCACATGAGGCTCGTGATCTTGAGGCGGCTATTAAAAATAGGTTTTTAGGAAAGCGTGAGATAAGCTCGCAAGCTGAGCTGACTGAGCACGGTGAGTTATGTATTAGCGATATTAACCAGCTTACAAAGGATTGGCGTTTGTTGGCGCCTCGTTTTGGTATTTTTTTAGGGGCTGCTGAAGATCGGGCTGAAGTTATAGAGCAATATTTAACAGCTATTCGAGATAAGATAGATGATGACTTGGTTTGGCTGATACCAGGTTTGTTATCACAATCAGAGGATTGTCCATGGTTGCGCACTTTGCGAGAGTTTGAGGGTTTATGGGTTAAGTCAACAGATGCTTTTATTGTGGAAGATATTGACGAAAGGAGTGCTGAGAATTTTAATTTAACAATTGATGAGGATCAGCAGGGTTTTCATTTTGTAGTCAGAAAGCGTGTTAAAACAATGCAGCCGGTTGGGGCTCTAAATAGTGACTGACAGAAAACCTACTAATTCTTAGTCTTTGTTGTTTTATTACACTTTCATTTTTTTATATCCGCGCGAGATCATAATAAAAATAGCATGTTAAGCCCTGGCCGCGTACAAAAAAATGAAATCTCGCTGTTTTGATACGAAAAAAAGCATCCTGCTTTCTGGAATACAATGGGATATTCTGAGGCTGACTAGGCAGCTAACGGTGGGCTGCGACCTCGAATGCGTTTTTTTAGTCGCGCTGCTTTCCTTTGCTCAGCTCTTTGTATAAGACTTCCGATACGATCTATGTTTTTTCCAACAATCGCTAAGCCAACATAACTCTTAAAGCCATCAATGCCGTGATCTAGGCATTGATCCAACCCATGAACTTCAAGAGCATTAATACTGGATTCTACCGCAGAATGCTTTTGTTTCGCTTTCACAAACGAGTCTGACTTTTCAATTTCCTGTGCTTCCTTTGAGAGTCGACCTTTTCTCGGCAATGCAACAACTTCCAAAATATCTGCTAACGCAGATTGATTTTCTTTTGAATGAAAGCCCTTATCAAAACTACATGTGTTTAACTCTGGGAACTTTTGTTGGGTCTCTTGAACCATAGATACGGCGACCTTGTCATCAGTCTCATTCTCCATCACACGATGATGCAATATAAATTGGTGTTGATCCTCCAAGACACAGACTTTCATTCCTAATTCGACTGGTACACCAGCCTTTCCTTTTACAATCCATTCAGTATGTGGCTGAAAGACAGAAAAGACTTTTTCTTCATGCGGGATCTTTTCATCCAATAATATTCGGCGTTTAATTTGATCAACTTGGCGATCTGCATGAACCGTGAACATTTCTATACTTTCAACCAGTGGCGCATCTTGCGGCTTCAGTAGATCGGCTTTCTGGATAGCGTTTATTGAGGCATGTGCTTTATCTAAATATTTTTGCGCAATATTGAGATACTCCTGATGAGCATCCTTGATTGCCTTGTCCTTTTTGTTTTGTTGATCTGCTTGCTTGCTCTTACTGCGCTTTTTTAGTTGAGCTATTCGCATGAGCCGTTTCAGATGCTTGATGTTATATCGATATTGACGCCAGTCACTCAATCCGCTGTGTTCACACAGCTTGGCCACCTGCTGAATTATTTTGCGCATTGCGTCAAACAGTAAGCTTATGTCTGTTGGAAAATGTACGTCTGTTTCAACCACAAAGGAATCGCAACGGCCTCGCAGAGGCTCACTTTTTTTTAACAATGAATGACCAGCTTTCACAACAACTTGATTAATCTCATCTAACAACTCGGGAGTGAGTAGCGAGACATTGTCTTTAATTGTTTGCAGCTGATACTCTATTTTATCGAAAAAATCAGCATGCCCTAGCATTTCACGAATGGTTTTATGTTGATTCACAAGTTCATGCAGTCGATCATAATCACAATTTAGACTCAGGCGGAGTACTCCCATGACCAATATTTTCCATAATTCCATACCAGGGCGTCCATTATTCTTGTCAACCTCAGGTGCAATCTGAGCCTCTAGTAGTTCGAAAATCTCCTTCCGTACAGAGGGTGTACTATAAATAAACTGTAGCCCTTTTAATAATTTTGGAATGTCATCCCGTGATTTAGAGCTGATTTGAATTTTAGAAATATCTACTTGGCCAATTTGCATTTGTGGATTTTGGGCTAGTCTTGTCATTCTTGCTTTCCAGTGAAGAGTTACCATGCTGTGGCGAAAAATCATCGAAGATTAAGGCATTATATCGAAAATAAGCTGTAAATAGCTGGAAAACGAGTATTTAGTGCTGTTTTTTGAAAATCTTCATGTGACCAGTTCGCCCCGAAACATTGAAAATAAAAGGCTTTGCGGGTTTTCTGTCAGTCACTAAATAAACTTGTATGGCCTGTTGATGGGCTTGCTAGTGAGTGCCCTGTGATGGAATATGAAGTTAATCTCCATGTTCGTAAGGGGAGGGGGAGCGTTGATTCGCAGTTTCAGTTTATTGTGAACACTCAAGTGAGCGTTACTCCTTACCTAAGAGAAGTTTATGAGAAACTTTTAACTGCTAAGGAGAGTAATAAGATTCTTGATCAAACTGAGTTGGTCTGTGATGCTTCTGATTTGCAATCATTGCTTTCTCCAGTTTATGCTCGCTCGCGTAGTCCGATATCCCTTGGATCTGAAGGTGATTATGATGAAGAGCTTGCAGATGCAGTGAGTAGAAGCACCCCTGTGCTTGCATCGAGGCATTGGAGGGAGAGGCTTGCTAGTTCTCTTGCTCCATCAACAACAGGTAACTTGTTTGGAAGGCGAGCTAGGTTTTCTTCTTTAGTGGGAGAAAGAGCTTTTGGTGGGTCTGTAGGTTTTGCTTTGCGAAAGGCGGCGAGGCTGGCTCAAGGTGGTGTGGATGCAATGCTAACCAGTCCTGATAGGTATGTTTCTACAGGTGGGAGTGGCTCAACTTTGCGAGTGGCAGCAGCGGCATCATTCAGCCCAGAACGACGTCTGGCTTTAGCAGCGGCTCGTAGTATGCCTGTGCATCAACAGGCTCCAAGCACGCCTGAGCATCAATGACAGGCAAGTCCTGGGCGTCGTATTCCTGATAGTGCGCCACCGGCTTTGCTAGAGAGATCTGAATACGCTGCCCTTCTTGATGTCGCTTTTCTAGGTCTAAGCTCACGTCGCCGACCTGTTAGCCCTATAACAACTCCAGCTCGAAGGCAAGCTGCTGGTGAGGGAAGAGGAGGTCGTGACCCTTTGGCAACCCCAGTTCCAGCAAGAGGGACGGTTGGTATGGACGAAGGACAAGCTGTTGGTAGTCCTCCAGTGACTCCAGGTCAAGGGGGAATTGCTAGAAGTCCCGGTGGACTTTTTACCCAATGGCATTCGGTTAAGCATATTTGGCAGATCCTCCACTAATATTTAACCATTTTGTAACCGGCTTTCTAGATTGCCGTGGTGAATGCCTACCCCTTCTTATTTTTTGACGTACGCGAGCAATGCTGCCAAGCATGAGCGGGATACAAAGAAAACCAGAATCATTTTCTGGCAACAATAATTTTTCTAAACTTCGACCGATAACCAGTAATGTGTTTTTGAAATTAGTTTTAATATTTTTTATTTCCCCAACAAAATCTTGCCAATAGCCATCTTGCTTTTCAGGTTTATTCTTTCCCTTCGGTGAGGGTGGTGGAAGCTGATTATTAGCCTCAGACTCAAAAATTCGTGCGAAGTTTATGATTAGCGCATGCGCATAGCATTCTTGCTTTACACCAAGCTCTGACTTACTGTGAAATTCTTCAATATCAATAAACACCTTGGATATTTTATAAAGCTCCTCAATTTCCCAGCGACCATGATATACACTAGGAAATTCATCCAGCGGGTATTTTTTTTGGTCCAACAACGTGGTGCTACAAACATAAGTTTCATCACCAATAGTATATTTAATTAATCGCAACCTCACCGGTTTTATATCGAGTTCATAACCCTGCTTTCGACTTTCGTACTTTACAGCTACTGACGGCTTATAAGTAATGATTTCATCTTGACTATCACTTTCCCAAAAACGTTTTACGGCTGTATTTACAGTGCCACTCTGCATTCTACAAATAAGGTGGATGCCTTTTTCCATCGCTTTTACTAAAATCAAATAGCTGAAATACCCTTGGTCAAGAACCAAGACATCACCAGGTTGCATCGTCTCCATGTGCGCCAATAAAATATGCCGTTCGCTTCGTTCTGCATTGAGAGTAATATCATAAATATAGCCACTACCTAAATGATATAATGCGCTCATAATTCCTTGTGGGTAGTATTGGCCTTTATTAGGTGCCATGTAACCAGCGGCGAGTAATTCATGAGGTAGATTTATTTTGGAGCCATCAACGCCAAAAACACGATGTCCTTGCCATAAAGGTAATGGCTCCTGCTTTTCTCGCGCCAATAAAACAGCACGATTGAGGTCGGTAAATATCACTTCCGGCATCTTTTGGCGAGCCTCACATATGGATGAAGCAGCGAACGGCTTTTCCTGAATACAGGCCAATTCTGATGACTCCCAAAGCTCGTTTAATAAAATTTGATAACCCTGATTATTTTTACTCAGTACTAGTTTTAAAATGAAAACAACTAGAATTTCAGTCGTTATTGCTCGTTTTCTTTGCTGCCAGGTTTCATCAAATTTTGCACAACAGTCTGCTAATATTGCGTGCAACTGGATCCAAAAGTCCTGCATACCTGCTCCGCTCCTTCGGTTAAATTCACCGCTAGTTATTCAAGGGAGCAAGAGAATAGCATAAAATCACGTTAACCGAATGCCATTGACTTTTTACCCCCCCCGGACCTCTCCGCTCTCTGTGCGTGCTGTGAGATCAACGACCCCTCCAGCTTTTCTTCCTACTCCTCTGAGGGGGAGAGGAGCTTCTCGAAGAAGGTAATACAGTTGAGGTCTGAGATCTTTCATATTAATAATTTTTCTTTTAAGTAAATTACACTCTAGGATTATGAGGGCGATTTCTTTATCTTTGTCGCGTCTGTAACAGGATGTTATGGCTAATGTTAGGCGCTCGGATGAACGCGGCTTCCCACAGGGTCGTAGTTAGTCCAAGCGCCTATTTTGATTAGACGAAACAATAACTAATAATGCTTTAACCTCCCCTTGTTTAAAGCAGAAGAGTCTTAAATCAATCCTTTTGTATTCAAGGGTGAGATGTTTAATCATTCTTGCCCTTGATGCAATCTTAATATTTAGAAGTTTTTCTATAATTTGCTCCTGATTTTACTTTCCTTGTTCTGGGGAAGAGGTGATTTTGACAGAAGATAGTAAACAGATGGCAGAGAACAGGCGAGTCCTCAAAAGAAAGCTATTTTTACTGATGCCAATAAATAAAAGCTTCGTTGGTAGCGTTAAGAGGATCTATAGCACCAACGCCACTTAAGCTTACATTAGGAAAACCGCTGGCAGGTGTTAGTTTAATCCAGTTTGCACCAGTAAAAAAGGCGATAAGGCTATTATCACCTACGGCTAAACAACGGCCACTACTGCCGCAGTGAATAGCATTTAATGTCTTATTGACATCGCTGCTAGGAGTTATTCGTACCCAATTAATACCATCGTAATGAAGGATAAAAGAGCGCCCTGAATAGAGTTTGCCAACGGCCCAGCAGTTATTGCCATTAACACAGTAGACAGCATTTAAATTAACTTTGTATTTAGGGTTAGGCTCTACTCGTGTCCAAGTATTGCCGTCCCAGTGGTTGATGTTGACATTTTTGTTGGCATTGGTGCCGACAGCCCAACAGTCATTGGCAGTTGGACAGGAAATACCAAAGAGTTTTTTGTTAGGTAGGGTGCTGCCTCTATATAATGTAGGCTATATTGCTGCTGGCACGCCAAAATCATTGACCTTCTCCCAAAACTGATCCCATCTGCCTTTAGTCTTTACTAGTGTTCTCAAGCATAAAACGATTTTCATTCCCTTGTCTTTCCAGCGCATTCCTGATCCGCCTAATCTTTGTTTAACAATTGTTTTACATGCTGCTTCAGTGACGCCAGAGCCAATTGGTGCATTCTGCTTAATCAAATTATGATACGACATTCGCTTTTCTTTAATATTATTTTCAAAATACGTAATTGTTCCTTCTAGCTTTTCTCTAAGCGATTTATTCAGTTTTTTATTTAGATGCTCTTTAAGCTCAGCAAGTATTCTACCTGCCGCACCTTTCTTGTGCTTTAAGTCATGACATCTCTCTTCGAGCCAAACATCACGCTCATCTCTTTCAGATTTTTTGGTAAATACTGCCTTTGATGCTTCGCCGAGATATTCAGTTGCATGCCAAAAATCTAAAATTTGCGTATCAGTATGTTTTTTTAGAAATGGCCAATTATTTTTTGCTCCATCAGCAACGCCAATTGTTTTAGCATCAGGGTAATATTTCTTTTTCAGCTTTATTTCCTTTTCAAGCCTATTAAAGAATTCATCTTTTCCATATTCTGGTGATGCTGCAACGTAGGTTGTGTGCAGGCGTGCACCATGCTTATCATACATGGAAATAGTTCCAACCATGCTCTCTCTATAACCATCATCAACGGTGAGAACATATGCACCATCTAAGCTAATACTTAGCATCTCAATGCCTGCATCAAGCTTTGGCTCTTCATATTCCCACTCAGCCTCTTTGGCTTGTGCAATACCGCCAACAAAATCAGTTGCCCGTTGCAAGTATGAATGTGAGATTTTACGGTTATGATTGACCTTGAGATCATCAATAACACTAGGAGCAGGTAAGTTTGAGTATTTATGTGAGATTATTTTTGCAAATCGCGGTGTTGATCCTTGGATAATTCTAGCCTTATCTTCTAAAGGACAAAAGATCTTCCCGCCTTTAGAGGTTTGATAAACATAACGCTTAACTCGAGCAACTCCATAAGGCGTTTGGTAATTTGCTTCATCTCTACTTCGTGCTGTTAGCTTTATTTTTCCAACATGGATAAGAGAGCCATCTGCATCAAACTTACTTAAAGCTTTTTCAGTGGCTAATGTTCCAACCTCATTAAGGCCGTCAAGAATTGCATCCTCACATTCAAGCATGGATCCTTTTAGTGGAAGCTTGAGCTCAATAGTTAATTCATTATTTTCATCAGAGAGAATTCTAGCTAACATCCAAACACCATACGTAATCAAGTTAAAGTGTATATTATGCTATATTTTCTACATTATATAAAGGCAGCACCCGTTAGGTACAGTGCTATCAGGGAGTACACGTTGCCACTGTGTGCCATTCCAACGTACGAATAATGCTTTATTGTTGCTGTTATCACCAGCTGCCCAGCAGTTATTAGAGTTACTGCAGCTTACTGCTCGAATGCGTACCTTTGGTACTTTGCCATTACTCGCATTACCGGTCGTTTTAACATTGCCAGCTAACCAATTGCTACCGTTATAATGAAGAAAAGTACGATCATGACCAACGGCCCAGCAGTCATGTGCAGAAATACAGTCTATAGCATAAAGGTTTTGGTTTACTGCGGGGTTGGGAAGTGCTCGAGTCCAGTTAGAACCATTCCAATGAATGATAAAAGCATTTTGATTGCTTTTCGTTCCAACAGCCCAAGCGTCAGCAGGTGATAATGCTGTAATAGCATAAAGATGTTTATTGGGCATGCTACTTAAGGGGTAGCGCTGAAATTCTTTGTTATCCCAATAACCTACCACTGGTTGGTTATTCTTTCGCTCACCAACAATCCAAGCGTTTTTGATGATAGTGTAAATTGCCAGCTCTGTTTGACTGGCAATAGGACTGCTTACGTTAGGTAAGTGAGCTATCGAGGTTAAAGTGCAGTTGAGTTGGCCAATGGCAGTACTGCTTGCATGGGTGGTCGCTACTGAACCATCGACACCACGAGTGGCGCCTGTTAAGCAAGGTGCATCGTTGCCACAGTCAGAAGGGTTGGTTGAGACGCCAGTGTAGTTAATGTTTTCATAGTCAATTCGTACCCTGCCGTTTGGAGTGAGGTTGCTAAGTGAGTTAACGGGGATGTAATTTTGGCTGGCATTAATGGCTGTGCCTAATACTGCGCTGGGATTAATAACGCTCAGTACTGCTGAGACACTAAATGTGCCCCCAGCAAAGCTTTTGTTAGTTAGCCTGCTGTCACCATTAATACCTAGGCATGAAATCTGCTGGGTATGTAGTAGCATTAAAGCGCTTTGTAGGCCAGATTCTGCAACATAAAAAGTTTCAGCTTTATCGTTACGATTTTTAATTGAGCTGCGGCTAGCACTGATTAAATAAGCCGTGGATGCGGTCAGTAGGCCAACAATAGCGATTAGTACCGCAGCCGCGATAAGTAGTGAGCCAGATTGAGAGTTAGTTTTCTTCATTACGATTTTCTCTATTTAATCATTCCTTAGGGATATAGATGTTAGTTTCATCATTATAAAGAGCGCCTGTTTGATTCCAGGGCAGCTGTCTGTAGGTGGCTGTGCTTTCTAAGCCAAATAGAGGATACTTAATAATCTCAAAATAAGGTGAGTAGTCAAAATCTTTTGGAGTGAATAGGTTAGGGTTGCGTTGAATAAACTCTACTCCACCATCAGGGGTTTTTTTAATTTTTGGCATAATAGGATAGTGTACTGAGCCAAATGCTTCTGCTAATAAGGAAGAGCATATTTGTTTTCTATTTTCTATGGCTCGTGGTCTAAATAGACTAGAAAAGAGGTGTCTTGGTAAAAGTGTAATGGGAAATAGTAATCGTAATAAATCGATAATGTGGCGAACGTTATAAGGCAAGCCTAGTTCTTTGATGCAAAAAGCAATGACTTTGTTGGCATCACTCATAGTAATGCCGGAAGGGCGGCAAATTCTTACATGATCATTTTGATAGCTAGATAGCGCAGATACAATAATGCCTTTGCCTAGAATGCCTTCAATGAGCAGAGGCTCATTAATATCGCCTTTGTAGTGTTGTAATACTTTGTGACGTAAGTCTTCTTCTTTAATGTCTTGTAGGCGACCGATGTAAATAGCGGCATGAGACCAGTTGCTGCGAGTAATAAGCTTGATAACTTCACTGACTCGATTTTCACCTTCAACAAGGATAACATCGCAAGGGCGAAGTTCGTATTTTATTCGTTCAAAATCACAGGCAGGAATTTGCCCATCGTGTTGGCTTTTCATTAGCCAATTAGTAAGCCATGTGCTGAGTTTGTTAAATGGCCAGAGATTCATGTCAACGTGTCCCTACTATGCTTAAATTTATTAAAGCATAGTTGGGGGGCTAAGCAAACCTTTGCTATAGAGTTACACTTCTTTAGCGAGCTTTACCGCTAAGCCTAAATAGTTAGTAGGGGTGAGCACTTCAAGGCGTTCTTTAGCGTCTTGGGGAATGTCTAGGTCTTTTATAAAACGCTTGATAGCTTTTTCATTAATTTTTTTGCCGCGTGTAAGTGCTTTGAGTTGCTCATAAGGGTTGGCTATACCATAGCGACGCATCACTGTTTGAATGGGTTCTGCGAGCAATTCCCAATGTTTACTAAGCTCTGCTTCGATGAGGTCGTGATTAATTTGTAGTTTGCTTAGTCCTTTGTTCAGTGAGCTAAACGCAAGCATCGAATAGCCAAATGCAGTACCTAGATTGCGCATGACTGTAGAGTCAGTTAAGTCGCGTTGCCAACGTGAAATAGGCAGTTTATTGGCAAAGTGATCAAGTAGACTATTCGCCAAGCCAAGGTTGCCCTCGGCATTTTCAAAATCAATTGGATTTACTTTGTGTGGCATAGTGGAAGAGCCGACTTCACCTTCTTTTTGTTTTAGCTGAAAGTATTCAAGTGAAATATAAGACCAGATATCTCGGCATAAGTCGATCAAAATTGTATTAAATCGCATTAAAGTATGGCAAAGCTCAGCGATAGAGTCATGAGGTTCGATTTGGCTAGTATATGGGTTGTAAGTCAGCTCGAAGTTTTCAATAAAGTTTTTACTGATTTTTTCCCAGTCCACTTCGGGGTAGGCAGCTAAGTGTGCGTTAAAGTTGCCTACTGCACCATTGAATTTCGCCAGCAAAGGGACGCTTCTTAATTGTGTGAGTGTGCGTTCAAGGCGATAAACAAAATTAGCAAGCTCTTTGCCTAAAGTGGTCGGTGTCGCTGGTTGGCCATGGGTACGGCTGAGCATGGGTGTTTTGGCACCGTGTTTGGCAAGGTCACGTAATTTATCGATTACTTGCTCCATGTTTGGGAGGCAGTAGTCGTTGCGTAGCTCAGTTAGCATCAACGCATAGGCTAGGTTGTTGATATCAGCAGACGTACAACCGAAGTGAATAAACTCACTGAGAGAATTTAGCTCAGGATGCGCAGCAAATTTTTCTTTAAGCAAATACTCAACAGCTTTGACATCGTGATTGGTTTTAGCTTCAATGTTTTTAATGCGAGCCGCATCCTCAGGGGAAAAATTATCTATTAATTGTTCGAGGTACTGGTGAGTTGTTTCGTCTAGAGCAGGTACTTCAGTAATCTCTGGTTGAAACGAAAGCATTTGAAACCAGCGAACTTCTACAATAAGGCGTAGTGCCATTAATCCTGCTTCACTGCATAAGTAGTTAATCGAGCTTAGTTTATCAGCATAACGGCCATCTAAAGGGGAGATCGCGGTGAGTTGTGTTGGGTTGCTCATTTGTTTACCTGTTGCTTGCGATGACAAAATTAGAAGGTGGTGATAGTATCCTATTTTCTTACCTTGGGCTAGGGAGAGTCTCTTCCAATGCAAGATGAGCCTGAAATAGCCCCCACTTTCCAATGCAAAGCGGGCCTGAAGTTGTTGCGTGATCGTTCATCCTATATGGATGAATATCAATATGAACGACATAGAATTAAACACACTTGCCCAGATTGAGCAATTTCTATCCTCATCAACCCAGCTTACCTTTGAAGCTACATTACGAGCAGAATCTTACCTATGGGTTACGAACACATTAAAAAAATTTGCTTATTGCGGTATGTGCAAAAAGGACAAAGGATTGATTCGTGATTACCTGCAACGAATGACTGGTTACTCACGTTCACAAATTACTAGGCTAATTGCTCAGTATCAAAAGTCAGGAAAAGTTGTTGTTAAGCAACGATCACCTAGAAATAAGTTTAGCTTAATCTATACGCATGAGGATACTTGGTTGTTAGCTGAAACGGATCAGGTTCATCAAACGCTTAGCGGGCCTACCACAAAAAAACTTTGCGAGAGAGCCTTTCATTTGTTTGGAGATAAGCGTTATGCGCGTCTTGCTTTTATCTCAGTCTCTCATCTTTACAATCTTCGACAAACTGAAACCTACCAGCGCAAACGGCGACACTTTAATAAAACTAAAGCAACGCAGGTTTCTATTGGTGAAAGGCGAAAACCAACTCCAGAGGGTAGGCCTGGCTTTATACGTATTGATACAGTGCACCAAGGAGATATGGATAAAATCAAGGGTGTTTATCTTATTAATGCTGTTGACGAGGTGACACAGATGGAAGTAGTCTGCGCTGTTGAAAAAGATAGAGCGTTATTTTGTCTGTAAAAACCAACTTCAGTACTTAGAAAAACCTTTAAAATTCTAAATGGCACTCTATTGTACCTGTCTCATCGCATAATATCTTAAATTAATTATGCTAATCAATCTAAAAAATTATTTATACCTCAAATTTTTCTCCTCTCAAAATAAATTATTAACTTTTAGGTAATAGCAATTATATCTCGTTAATAAGAACAAGAATGATCTATCCTAAAACCCTATGAAGCCTTATTATTCACTTCAACTTAAGTATCTAGGTGATCCGCTCCACTGGTCATCAATTTCCACTAAAACAGCTGATACGAGCCTTAGGCACGATTCAGTATTAGGGAAAATTCCAACTGTATGCGTCCTTCTTTTTACCTCTCTGTTTACGCGCTCAGCTATGTTACTGGTTCTTAATCTTTTTTGATGCGGCCTGTCAAAGTTCATCACTACTAAGCCCTCCGGTATATTCACTTCCAACCAAGAAGAAAGCTCTGGTGCTGTTTGCTGATATTTATCTACCGCCATAGCCAATAGTCTTTCCGACTCATGAATGTTTGAGGCATTAAATATAGCTGTAATCTCCTCAGCTACTGGTTCCTTCATTGAGCGCTTTGGTATGTGAGCCTGAGCATTTTGCTGCAAATGAAATTGGCAGCGTTGCCAAGGAACACTGGGGAACACAGCTCTTCTAGCGGCTTTTAGGCCAGTATGAGCGTCGCTAGTAATCAACTCAATACCATGTATACCTCGCTCAACCAACTGCTGAAGAAAATCACGCCAATGTACCTCAGCCTCTGATAACGCAACAGAAACACCTAGCACTGTTCTCTTGCCGGTTGATTCATCAAAGCCATAGGCTATCAATACCGCACAGTCTTGTACTGTGCCGCTAGTGCGCACCTTCTCATAACGTGCATCTAGCCAAAGATATTTTATCTTTCCTAACGGCTTATTTCGCCATTTCTTTAAATCTTCATCCAACAATTTAGCGCAACGGCTTACCTCTGTGCTTGAAATATCTGTTCCACAGAGTTGCTTTAGCACCTTTTCAACTTTGCGCGTGGAAACCCCATGCACATACATTTCAGCGACAGCCAGCTTAAGTGCTCTATCAGAGCGTACACCTCGCTCTAAGACTGATGGATAGAAGGCTTCATTGGAGTCTCTAACCTGCGGTATCTGTAGCTCAAGCTGACCTTGACCTGTGTTAATTAACCTTGGTTAAAAGCCGTTCGCATATCCGTTTCTATCGCCAGTTCGCTCATAAGGACTGGCATTTAAATGGCGCTCCCTTTCTATTAACATAGCCTCATTCATCAACCTGGAGACAAGCTTAGGTAAAGCTTCAAACCCCTCCATCGCTAAAACATGTATGGCTTCTTCGATTAAGTTCTCATTTTTATAGCAGCTCATTGTCATTCCTCTTTTTTGGTTAAGTTTACCTTAAAAGGAATTTCTAATCTGACTGAGTCGCCTGCTTATTTTCAGCAAGTCAATGGAATTTACAGAAAGGATGGCGCACTAGCTTGAAAAAATTAGTGAGGCTTACTTAATCCCTGTCTTAGAGCAAATAATCGATACCTTTCCATTTAAAGTGTTAGGCCTACATGCTGATAATGGCTCAGAGTACATTAATCAGCATGTAGCTAAACTATTGCAAAAGTTATCTATTGAACTCACTAAATCGAGGCCAAGGCATAGTAATGACAACGGTTTGGTGGAAAGTAAAAATGGCTCGGTTGTTAGAAAGCATTTTGGCTACATACATATTCAACAACGTTTTGCCCCGCAAATTAATGAATTCTATAACCAGCATTTTAACGACTATATTAATTTTCACAGACCTTGTTACTTCCCTGTAACCAGCATTAATAGCAAGGGTAAGCAAACTAAACTTTACCCTTACGAGGCCATTATGACTCCTTACGAAAAGTTCAAATCAATTGAAAATGCTGAGCAGTATTTAAAGGAAAATGAAACCTTTGAACGACTAGATAAATTAGCGTATTCTCTGACTGATCATGAATCTGCACAAAAGATGCAGGAAGCAAAGAAGACGTTATTTGAGAAAATAACAAAAGAGCAAATAGCTGATACTATCAGCACTGAAGACTAACCGATGGACCATCATGGTGACATCTGTTCAGATGCTGCTTCAGGCTCATCTTACGATTGGAATATACTGGGAGGCAGTGTGTTAGAAGGATTGATTAGACCGAGTTATCAACGGCTATTTGTCGATCCAGTTGCTCGTTTGTTAGCACGCTTGCCTTGGGTTACACCATTACGCATTACTTTACTAAGTGGCTTGTTAGGTTTGCTGATAGTTTATTTTTTAGTGATTGATTTACCGGTGCTAGCCTGTTTGGTAATGTGGTTTTCTGGTTACTTGGATACGTTAGATGGCACCTTGGCTCGATTAACCATGGGGAGCTCAAATTATGGTGCTGTATTAGATATCTTATCTGATCGTTGGGTTGAGTTCTGTATCGTGTTAGGTTTGTACTTTGTAATGCCTGCTAGTCGAGGTTTGTTGAGCATTTTGATGCTGGGTAGTATTTTGCTTTGTGTGACTTCTTTTCTTGTGGTGGGAATCTTTGTTGAAAATAATTCAGTAAAAGGCTTCCATTACAGCGCTGGCTTGATGGAGAGAGCGGAGGCGTTTCTTTTTTTTACAGCGATGATGCTGTTGCCGCATGTTTATACAGTATTGGCAATCTTATTTGTTTTTTTGGTATTGTTAACAGCAGGGCTCAGAGTGTCTCAATATTTGCAGCAGGAGAGGCAGCGTTTACGGGAGAAGGAGTTATCAAATGGATGTTAATCAGTTGTTAGAGTATGCGTTAGTGAATAAGGCCTCAGATTTACACTTGTCATCAGGTTTGGTGCCAAAAGTGCGTATCGATGGTGATTTGCAAGATATTCCTGATCAGGCAGTTTTACAAGCTGCTGAACTTGATGGAGTTGTTAATGCTATTATTCCTCCAGATCGTAAAGGAGGGCTGCAAGAAACATTAGAGGCTGATTTTTCTTATGAGCTTACTAATAAAGCGCGCTTTAGAGTTAATGTTTTTTATCAATCGCGTGGTGTTAGTATTGTTTTTCGAGTTATTCCTGCTGAGGTAATTCCTTTTGACGAGCTGGGTTTACCTGAGGTCATGCGTCAGTTATGTGATTTGCCTAAGGGGTTGATTTTGGTGACGGGACCAACAGGTGGCGGGAAAAGCACCACCTTAGCCTCTATGGTTGACTATATTAACATCAATAAAAAACTGCATATTTTAACGTTAGAAGATCCTATTGAGTTTTCTCACCATAGTAAGCAGTGCTTAGTTCAGCAGCGAGAAGTTGGTTCGCATACCAAAAGCTTTAATAATGCTTTGCGCGCAGCGTTACGCGAAGATCCTGATGTTATTTTAGTAGGAGAAATGCGGGATATGGAAACTATCCGTTTAGCATTAACGGCTGCTGAAACAGGGCACTTGGTATTTGCAACCTTACATACTAGTTCTGCTGCAAAAACTATTAATAGAATTATTGATGTGTTTCCTGCTGGTGAGAAGTCAATGGTGCGCTCTATGTTGTCAGAGTCATTGCAGGCTGTTATTGCGCAGGTGTTAGTGAAGCGTTTGCAGGGTGGTCGGGTGGCAGCACATGAGATTATGATGTGTACCCCTGCTATTCGTAACTTGATTCGTGAAGACAAAATTCCTCAAATCGTTTCAGCTTTGCAAACAGGCGCATCATTAGGGATGTGTACCTTAGAGAAGAGCTTGACAGGTTTGGTGGAAAAGGGGGTGGTAAGCTCAGATGAGGTTGCTGATTATTTTCAAAAAGCAGGATAAGAATTGGTGAAGTCTAAGCTTGGGCGTTTATCTTTATGGGTGGTTGTCGTTGCTTTAGCAAGCGTTGGTTATTATGCCTCAACGGGGTTTGATACGATTTGGTTTGCTATATGGGTTGCGCCGTTGCCGTTGTTGCTTTATTCCTACTATCGCGGTGTTCGATCTGTTTTATTAGCAGCATTGGTAGTTACTTTTTTAGGTTGGGCTAGTCTGTTTGAGTACGTTGGTACCTCAATGCCTTTAATCTGGGTTATTGGACTTAGTGCAATTAGAGTTGTTGCCTATTGCCTTATCTTTTTGATTAATCGTTTTTTAGTTTTGCAGCTTCGTAATTGGTTGGGTATTTTTGTTTTTCCTTGCTTAGTTGTGCTGTATGAGTTTGCCTTTCAGTCTTGGTCTGGATTTGGAACGACGGGCTCACTTGCTTATACTCAACTAAGCAATATGCCAATTGCGCAGCTAGCTTCTCTTACTGGTAATTTAGGTGTTACTTTTATTATTGCCCTATTGCCGGCGGCAGTGGCTAATGCGTGGTATTTGCGGCATCGGGAAAAGCAAGCGGGATTGAGTATGGTAGTTATGCTTTTAGTTGTTATAGCTGCAATGACTTTTGGTATTATCAGGCTCCACCAAAATCAATATAAAGGTACAGTGCGGGTTGGGCTAGCTGCAATGTCTGTTAAATCTGTAGCTGGTGGTCAAAGTAACTTACTTGCTCAGTACCAACAAGCAGTCAAAAGTTTATCAGCGCAAGGCGCTAAGATTATTTTGTTGCCAGAGAGTGCAGTGACAGTAACTGCGCGTGAGCAAAAAAAGGTGCAGGCAACTTTTGCTAGGGTTGCTAAAAAAAACCAGGCTATGCTTATCGTTGGTGTTAAATTATTGAAGGGAGCTAAAGAAAAAGAAGTTGCTTGGATTTTTGGTCGCCAAGGAGCCTTGGCTGGTGAATATAGCGAGCATCATCAACTTCCCTGGAGGGATAAAGGGGTGTTAAAAGGCAAGTCGCTGACATTAATTTTGACACCTTATGGGCCTGGAGCCGTTGAGATTTGCCAGGATACAGACTTTGCTAATCCTTCACGTGCTTATGGCATGGCTGGGGCTGGTTTGCTCTTTGTTCCTGCCAAGGATTATGGCGTTGATAGTTGGTTTCATGCGAGACCTGCAATTTTTCGTGGCGTTGAGGATAATTTCTCTGTAGTGCGTTCTGCTTCACAAGGGCTGCTAAGCGTTACTAGCCCGCGTGGTCAGCTGTTGGCAAAGCGTAATACATGTAAGAGTGGGATGAGTTTGTTGTTGGCAAATGTACCTGTTGCTAGCGGCAGGAGTTTTTATTCTAAATATGGTGACTGGTTTGGCTGGTTTACTTTAGGATTGTTCGTTATTTTATTATTAATTTGGGAGTCGATAAGAATTCGACGTTTGAAAGCATTGGGGAAGTGGTAAACAATGGCTTCTAATAATGAAGATGAACTTGAACAGTTAACTCAGCTTGAAGAAGTGATGATTACTTTTGTGCATGATATTAGTCAGCCACTAAGTTCTGTAATGAATTATATTCATGGCGTTTTGCGACGATTAAAGCAGGGTGATTTAAGTGAGCAGGAGTTAGTGACCGCTTTGCAGCAAGCTGTTAAGCAAGGAGAGCTTGCTGCAAGTTTGGTGCAGCGTATGCGAGATTTTGTTAATCAACCAAATGTGGCAAAAACTTACCTTGATATGACTGAGGTGGTTGGTGAGGTGGTTCGTTTAATGTTGCCAGCAATACAAGAGAAAAAAATCAAGTTAAGTTTGACGCTTGAAGTTAAGGATGTTTTTGTGTTGGGTGATGAGGTTCAGTTAAAAAGAGTATTAACAAACTTGTTTGCTAATGCACTTGATGCGATGAGTAGTAGAGCTGTGCGTTTGCTTAGTGTTAGCGCTTGTCTGGGCAATGACAAACAGGTGTTAATCACCATTAAGGATACTGGGCAAGGTATACCTACTAAAAAGCTAAAGAAAATTTTCATGCCATTTTACACGACTAAATCGAAAGGTATGGGTATGGGGCTGGCAATTTGTCACTCGATTGTTGAAAAACATCATGGTAAGCTGTGGGCTCAATCCGAAGAAGAAGTTGGAACAACGTTTTATTTGTCGTTGCCCGTGGCTAAAAGCTAATAAAGAGTAGAGGTTTGCATGACTGCTAATGCATTGGTTTATGTAATAGATGATGATGAAGAGTTACGTCGTTCAACAAGTTGGTTAATTGAGTCAGTTGGTTTATCGGTAAAGAGCTTTGCAGATCCAGGTAGCTTTATTGATCACTACGATCCTGATTTAGCGAGTGTTTTGGTCTTAGATGTGCGTATGCCGGAAATGAGTGGGTTGGAATTGCAGGGACAGTTGCAACGATGCAATATTAATATTCCTATTATTTTCATTAGTGGTCATGCAAGTGTACCTGTGGCTGTCGCAGCAATGAAGCAAGGTGCTGTTGAATTTTTAACGAAGCCATTTAGCGATCAGGTTTTGCTTGATGTAATTAATCGCTCCCTTAAGAGTGATCGCTTAAAACGTCAGCGTTTGCAAGAGGTGTATTTTATAAAAGAACGGATGGCCCGTTTAACTAAGCGAGAATTAGAAATCTTGAATTTGGTTGTTGCAGCTAAGTCTAGTAAAGCCATTGCAGAGGAGCTGGGGATTTCTTATAAAACGGTTGAGCTACATCGTTCGCGTATTATTGATAAGATGGAAGTAGCTTCAGCAATGGAACTTGCTCGTTTGGTCAATAAGTTAACTGCAGTAATTGAGAATTAGTTTTATTTTTGAGCTAAAAGCTAACCTATTTGCTAATAAGCTGTGAAAACCCGCCGTAGCTGTATATATAAAAACCTTTACTTGTTTGAGGATATATCCTATCATTTTTGAGCTTGACACGGGGGTAACCCGGTGCAGCAAGGATTGTGGGACCTATGCAGTTAGGAGAATAACTATGTCAACAACAGAAGTAATGGAAAGGACTGCCTGTTATAGCCAGGATGATTTTTTAAGTGATCTTATGGCTAAAAAAGAGGCTGTTAATATTTTTCTCGTCAATGGTATTCGTTTACACGGTACAGTTGGTGGGTTTGATGCAACAACAGTATTGTTAGAAAGCGCTTCACCACAGATAGTTTATAAGCATGCCATTTCTACAATAATGATAGCTAAGGGTTAAGCTTTATTTTTAAGCTTAAGCATAAATAATACGATTAAAAATAACCTTTACTGGGTCAGTAGTTTGCTTGTGCCAATTCGGAAAGTACTTTTAGTCACCCTTTCTTTTCCTAGATAATTTTCTGCTAATGCTAAATACTTTCTTGCTATGTCTAATGTGCGAATCCCTCCTGATAATTTAATTCCGGTATTTGCTTTTGCCGTTTCAATTGTTTTAAGTATTAATTCAGCAGCAGCTAGGGTTGCTCCTTGAGTTGTTTTTCCTGTAGATGTTTTAATAAAATCAGCATGTGCAGCAATAACTAGCTCGCTCGCTTGGATAATTTGTTTTTCAGTCAGCTCTCCTGACTCTATGATAACTTTTAAACAATGGTGAAGGCAGCTTTGGCGGCAAGTTTTTAAATAATCAAGTACATCATCCACTTGGCCTTGCTTTAGTAAGTGATAAGGCATAACTAGGTCAATTTCATCTGCGCCTTGTGAAAGAGCAGCTTGGATGGTTTGCATTATTTTGGCTAATGGCTCTTTGCCGCTAGGAAAGTTAACAACAGTTGCAACTTTTATATGGGTGCCGGCTAAGGCTTCTTTTGCTGTAACTATGTGTTTGGGGTAAGTGCACACAGCAGCGACATTGCCGTTTTCTGTCTGTGCAGTAGCGCAGAGTTTTAAGATATCCTCCTTGGTTTCGCTGCCTATTAAACTGGTTAGGTCGGTTAGTGAGGTAATCAGGTGAATGGGGTAGGGCATGGGGGGTTCCTTTTGTTTAGCTTGCGAGCAAGTAATAAAGCGCGCTATGATGGATAGCGTATTCGATTTTAAGGAGGAAGTCTAAATGAGTCTCTTCCAATGCAAGATGAGCCTGAAATAGCCCCCACTTTCCAATGCAAAGTGGGCCTGAAGTTGTTGCGTGATCGTTCATCCTATATGGATGAATATCAATATGAACGACATAGAATTAAACACACTTGCCCAGATTGAGCAATTTCTATCCTCATCAACCCAGCTTACCTTTGAAGCTACATTACGAGCAGAATCTTACCTATGGGTTACGAACACATTAAAAAAATTTGCTTATTGCGGTATGTGCAAAAAGGACAAAGGATTGATTCGTGATTACCTGCAACGAATGACTGGTTACTCACGTTCACAAATTACTAGGCTAATTGCTCAGTATCAAAAGTCAGGAAAAGTTGTTGTTAAGCAACGATCACCTAGAAATAAGTTTAGCTTAATCTATACGCATGAGGATACTTGGTTGTTAGCTGAAACGGATCAGGTTCATCAAACGCTTAGCGGGCCTACCACAAAAAAACTTTGCGAGAGAGCCTTTCATTTGTTTGGAGATAAGCGTTATGCGCGTCTTGCTTTTATCTCAGTCTCTCATCTTTACAATCTTCGACAAACTGAAACCTACCAGCGCAAACGGCGACACTTTAATAAAACTAAAGCAACGCAGGTTTCTATTGGTGAAAGGCGAAAACCAACTCCAGAGGGTAGGCCTGGCTTTATACGTATTGATACAGTGCACCAAGGAGATATGGATAAAATCAAGGGTGTTTATCATATTAATGCTGTTGACGAGGTGACACAGATGGAAGTAGTCTGCGCTGTTGAAAAAATTAGTGAGGCTTACTTAATCCCTGTCTTAGAGCAAATAATCGATACCTTTCCATTTAAAGTGTTAGGCCTACATGCTGATAATGGCTCAGAGTACATTAATCAGCATGTAGCTAAACTATTGCAAAAGTTATTTATTGAACTCACTAAATCGAGGCCAAGGCATAGTAATGACAACGGTTTGGTGGAAAGTAAAAATGGCTCGGTTGTTAGAAAGCATTTTGGCTACATACATATTCAACAACGTTTTGCCCCGCAAATTAATGAATTCTATAACCAGCATTTTAACGACTATATTAATTTTCACAGACCTTGTTACTTCCCTGTAACCAGCATTAATAGCAAGGGTAAGCAAACTAAACTTTACCCTTACGAGGCCATTATGACTCCTTACGAAAAGTTCAAATCAATTGAAAATGCTGAGCAGTATTTAAAGGAAAATGAAACCTTTGAACGACTAGATAAATTAGCGTATTCTCTGACTGATCATGAATCTGCACAAAAGATGCAGGAAGCAAAGAAGACGTATCCGTTCAATATCAGCATGATTTGAAAATAATTCAAAAAGTTCTTGACAGCTTTTTCGTGCAAATTTGGAAATTTTATATTGGAATCATCGTGTGTCATAAAAGCATGATGTGCGCTCTATAACAACGCTGTATGCTCGGATTATTTTTTCATCGATCAGGTTCATGGCTTAAAAATAATTTCAGCAGTACGGCCATCTGTGTGGGGAAAATTTACCTTTTCAAACCCGTGGTATACTCTTCCTATGAAAAAACAACCTGACAAATCAGTTTTAGCCGATCTCATTGAGAGATTTAATAATAGGGTGCTGCCTCTATATAATGTAGGCTATATTGCTGCTGGCACGCCAAAATCATTGACCTTCTCCCAAAACTGATCCCATCTGCCTTTAGTCTTTACTAGTGTTCTCAAGCATAAAACGATTTTCATTCCCTTGTCTTTCCAGCGCATTCCTGATCCGCCTAATCTTTGTTTAACAATTGTTTTACATGCTGCTTCAGTGACGCCAGAGCCAATTGGTGCATTCTGCTTAATCAAATTATGATACGACATTCGCTTTTCTTTAATATTATTTTCAAAATACGTAATTGTTCCTTCTAGCTTTTCTCTAAGCGATTTATTCAGTTTTTTATTTAGATGCTCTTTAAGCTCAGCAAGTATTCTACCTGCCGCACCTTTCTTGTGCTTTAAGTCATGACATCTCTCTTCGAGCCAAACATCACGCTCATCTCTTTCAGATTTTTTGGTAAATACTGCCTTTGATGCTTCGCCGAGATATTCAGTTGCATGCCAAAAATCTAAAATTTGCGTATCAGTATGTTTTTTTAGAAATGGCCAATTATTTGTATCCGTTCAATATCAGCATGATTTGAAAATAATTCAAAAAGTTCTTGACAGCTTTTTCGTGCAAATTTGGAAATTTTATATTGGAATCATCGTGTGTCATAAAAGCATGATGTGCGCTCTATAACAACGCTGTATGCTCGGATTATTTTTTCATCGATCAGGTTCATGGCTTAAAAATAATTTCAGCAGTACGGCCATCTGTGTGGGGAAAATTTACCTTTTCAAAACCGTGGTATACTCTTCCTATGAAAAAACAACCTGACAAATCAGTTTTAGCCGATCTCATTGAGAGATTTAATAATACTGTTACACCAACAGCACTAGAAACAGATTTTAGCAATGTATGTGAAAGTCAGGCTGAGAAAATCATAAAGCTAGAAGACAAGGTGCAATCGTTAAATAACGCATTAAATAAATATAAAGGTGAGCAAGGAAAGCCTAATGTTAGAAAGCAAACGCGCGCTAACAAGGACAAGGATCATTCCTCCGAGAAGGATAGAAAAGGAAATAAAACCAATAAAACTAGAAAGCCAAAATCTAGTAAAAAAAATCTCGAAGTCTCTAATACAGTGACACTAACAATTAATCCAGATTCGTTGCCCAGCGATGCTGTGCCAAATGGCTCTAAGAAAACACTTATCCAGGATATAAAAATTGCTGCTAATAACACTCTTTTTTTGCGCCAACAATATTACTCCCCTTCTGAAAACAAACACTATACAGCACCTCTGCCAACTGGTTATGAGGGCCAGTTCGGCCCTACTATTAAAAGCTGGACAAGCTTCCTAAATACTCAAGGTGGTATGACGCTAGAAAGCCTTGAGACATTTTATAAAACCGCCAACATAGATATTAGTAAATCAACCATCCATAGCTTCACAATTAAAACACCTACGATACTTGAGCCCGAGAAGGTAGAAGTTGTGAAGGCAGGTTTACAATCCACGAACTACCAGCACCTAGATGACACCAACGCTAGAGAGGATGGGAAAAACCGTTATGTTAATGTATTGGGTAATGAGTATTATTCAGCTTACTTTACGCTGACCAGTAAAAGTCGATTAAGCGTCATTGAAATGTTAAGCAAAGACCACTTTGGGTTCACATTAAATGAGGCCGCTTTTAATTTACTGGCTACTATGAACTTACCCCACAAGGTAATCGAAAGCTTAAAGGTATTTCACTCATCGACTATCTTAAACAGTAAGGAGCTGGAAGTTATTCTTGATAAGGTATTAGGTGATAAAAAATTTCCAAAATATAGAAAGCTGATTACTGATGCGGCAGCTATCTCAACATATAGAAAGAGTCCTTATGCGATAGAAACACTCATTACCGATGATGCGCCACAGTTTAAGCTCATTACTGAATCACTCGCCTTGTGCTGGGTTCATGAGGGTAGGCATTATAAAAAGCTGACGCCAATTTTTAAGAAGCACCAAGACTCTGTTGACGGGTGCTGCCTCTATATAATGTAGGCTATATTGCTGCTGGCACGCCAAAATCATTGACCTTCTCCCAAAACTGATCCCATCTGCCTTTAGTCTTTACTAGTGTTCTCAAGCATAAAACGATTTTCATTCCCTTGTCTTTCCAGCGCATTCCTGATCCGCCTAATCTTTGTTTAACAATTGTTTTACATGCTGCTTCAGTGACGCCAGAGCCAATTGGTGCATTCTGCTTAATCAAATTATGATACGACATTCGCTTTTCTTTAATATTATTTTCAAAATACGTAATTGTTCCTTCTAGCTTTTCTCTAAGCGATTTATTCAGGTTTTTATTTAGATGCTCTTTAAGCTCAGCAAGTATTCTACCTGCCGCACCTTTCTTGTGCTTTAAGTCATGACATCTCTCTTCGAGCCAAACATCACGCTCATCTCTTTCAGATTTTTTGGTAAATACTGCCTTTGATGCTTCGCCGAGATATTCAGTTGCATGCCAAAAATCTAAAATTTGCGTATCAGTATGTTTTTTTAGAAATGGCCAATTATTTTTTGCTCCATCAGCAACGCCAATTGTTTTAGCATCAGGGTAATATTTCTTTTTCAGCTTTATTTCCTTTTCAAGCCTATTAAAGAATTCATCTTTTCCATATTCTGGTGATGCTGCAACGTAGGTTGTGTGCAGGCGTGCACCATGCTTATCATACATGGAAATAGTTCCAACCATGCTCTCTCTATAACCATCATCAACGGTGAGAACATATGCACCATCTAAGCTAATACTTAGCATCTCAATGCCTGCATCAAGCTTTGGCTCTTCATATTCCCACTCAGCCTCTTTGGCTTGTGCAATACCGCCAACAAAATCAGTTGCCCGTTGCAAGTATGAATGTGAGATTTTACGGTTATGATTGACCTTGAGATCATCAATAACACTAGGAGCAGGTAAGTTTGAGTATTTATGTGAGATTATTTTTGCAAATCGCGGTGTTGATCCTTGGATAATTCTAGCCTTATCTTCTAAAGGACAAAAGAACTTCCCGCCTTTAGAGGTTTGATAAACATAACGCTTAACTCGAGCAACTCCATAAGGCGTTTGGTAATTTGCTTCATCTCTACTTCGTGCTGTTAGCTTTATTTTTCCAACATGGATAGGAGAGCCATCTGCATCAAACTTACTTAAAGCTTTTTCAGTGGCTAATGTTCCAACCTCATTAAGGCCGTCAAGAATTGCATCCTCACATTCAAGCATGGATCCTTTTAGTGGAAGCTTGAGCTCAATAGTTAATTCATTATTTTCATCAGAGAGAATTCTAGCTAACATCCAAACACCATCCGTAATCAAGTTAAAGTGTATATTATGCTATATTTTCTACATTATATAAAGGCAGCACCCTAATAATACTGTTACACCAACAGCACTAGAAACAGATTTTAGCAATGTATGTGAAAGTCAGGCTGAGAAAATCATAAAGCTAGAAGACAAGGTGCAATCGTTAAATAACGCATTAAATAAATATAAAGGTGAGCAAGGAAAGCCTAATGTTAGAAAGCAAACGCGCGCTAACAAGGACAAGGATCATTCCTCCGAGAAGGATAGAAAAGGAAATAAAACCAATAAAACTAGAAAGCCAAAATCTAGTAAAAAAAATCTCGAAGTCTCTAATACAGTGACACTAACAATTAATCCAGATTCGTTGCCCAGCGATGCTGTGCCAATAATAACACTCTTTTTTTGCGCCAACAATATTACTCCCCTTCTGAAAACAAACACTATACAGCACCTCTGCCAACTGGTTATGAGGGCCAGTTCGGCCCTACTATTAAAAGCTGGACAAGCTTCCTAAATACTCAAGGTGGTATGACGCTAGAAAGCCTTGAGACATTTTATAAAACCGCCAACATAGATATTAGTAAATCAACCATCCATAGCTTCACAATTAAAACACCTACGATACTTGAGCCCGAGAAGGTAGAAGTTGTGAAGGCAGGTTTACAATCCACGAACTACCAGCACCTAGATGACACCAACGCTAGAGAGGATGGGAAAAACCGTTATGTTAATGTATTGGGTAATGAGTATTATTCAGCTTACTTTACGCTGACCAGTAAAAGTCGATTAAGCGTCATTGAAATGTTAAGCAAAGACCACTTTGGGTTCACATTAAATGAGGCCGCTTTTAATTTACTGGCTACTATGAACTCAATGGCATTCGGTTAACGTGATTTTATGCTATTCTCTTGCTCCCTTGAATAACTAGCGGTGAATTTAACCGAAGGAGCGGAGCAGGTATGCAGGACTTTTGGATCCAGTTGCACGCAATATTAGCAGACTGTTGTGCAAAATTTGATGAAACCTGGCAGCAAAGAAAACGAGCAATAACGACTGAAATTCTAGTTGTTTTCATTTTAAAACTAGTACTGAGTAAAAATAATCAGGGTTATCAAATTTTATTAAACGAGCTTTGGGAGTCATCAGAATTGGCCTGTATTCAGGAAAAGCCGTTCGCTGCTTCATCCATATGTGAGGCTCGCCAAAAGATGCCGGAAGTGATATTTACCGACCTCAATCGTGCTGTTTTATTGGCGCGAGAAAAGCAGGAGCCATTACCTTTATGGCAAGGACATCGTGTTTTTGGCGTTGATGGCTCCAAAATAAATCTACCTCATGAATTACTCGCCGCTGGTTACATGGCACCTAATAAAGGCCAATACTACCCACAAGGAATTATGAGCGCATTATATCATTTAGGTAGTGGCTATATTTATGATATTACTCTCAATGCAGAACGAAGCGAACGGCATATTTTATTGGCGCACATGGAGACGATGCAACCTGGTGATGTCTTGGTTCTTGACCGAGGGTATTTCAGCTATTTGATTTTAGTAAAAGCGATGGAAAAAGGCATCCACCTTATTTGTAGAATGCAGAGTGGCACTGTAAATACAGCCGTAAAACGTTTTTGGGAAAGTGATAGTCAAGATGAAATCATTACTTATAAGCCGTCAGTAGCTGTAAAGTACGAAAGTCGAAAGCAGGGTTATGAACTCGATATAAAACCGGTGAGGTTGCGATTAATTAAATATACTATTGGTGATGAAACTTATGTTTGTAGCACCACGTTGTTGGACCAAAAAAAATACCCGCTGGATGAATTTCCTAGTGTATATCATGGTCGCTGGGGAATTGAGGAGCTTTATAAAATATCCAAGGTGTTTATTGATATTGAAGAATTTCACAGTAAGTCAGAGCTTGGTGTAAAGCAAGAATGCTATGCGCATGCGCTAATCATAAACTTCGCACGAATTTTTGAGTCTGAGGCTAATAATCAGCTTCCACCACCCTCACCGAAGGGAAAGAATAAACCTGAAAAGCAAGATGGCTATTGGCAAGATTTTGTTGGGGAAATAAAAAATATTAAAACTAATTTCAAAAACACATTACTGGTTATCGGTCGAAGTTTAGAAAAATTATTGTTGCCAGAAAATGATTCTGGTTTTCTTTGTATCCCGCTCATGCTTGGCAGCATTGCTCGCGTACGTCAAAAAATAAGAAGGGGTAGGCATTCACCACGGCAATCTAGAAAGCCGGTTACAAAATGGTTAAATATTAGTGGAGGATCTGCCAAATATGCTTAACCGAATGCCATTGACTATGAACTTACCCCACAAGGTAATCGAAAGCTTAAAGGTATTTCACTCATCGACTATCTTAAACAGTAAGGAGCTGGAAGTTATTCTTGATAAGGTATTAGGTGATAAAAAATTTCCAAAATATAGAAAGCTGATTACTGATGCGGCAGCTATCTCAACATATAGAAAGAGTCCTTATGCGATAGAAACACTCATTACCGATGATGCGCCACAGTTTAAGCTCATTACTGAATCACTCGCCTTGTGCTGGGTTCATGAGGGTAGGCATTATAAAAAGCTGACGCCAATTTTTAAGAAGCACCAAGACTCTGTTGACAGCTTCTTGGATAGGTTTTGGGATTATTATCATAAGCTCATTGAATATAAAAAGAACCCAGGGCAAGATGAGATAGATAAGCTATCCAATGAGTTTACTGAGTTATTCTCAACAATCACTGGCTACGAGAAACTAGATAAACAAATTGAGCTCACCTTAAAAAAGAAAAGGCAGCTATTGTTAGTGCTGGAAAAGCCAGAGCTTCCTCTACATAACAATCCAGCAGAGTTGATGGCTCGGAAGCAGGCTAGAATGCGCGATGTACACCTTCATACTATGAGTGAAGAAGGAACGAAAGCTAAGGATACAATAGTTACAATTACTGAGACATGTAAAAAGCTAGCAGTTAATGTCTTCGATTATATATATGACAGAATTACAAAAAACTATTCTATGCCTTCGCTAGCGGAATTAATTACCATCCGCTCATCACAGGCGCAGTAAACTAAAGAGAGCGCAGCATGAGCATCATGCTGAAATAAGACGGATACATGCCATCGGTATATTCTGTAGTAGCCTGAATAATAACTAAATAATCTGTTAATTTTTATCCTTTATTATATTCGAATATCTACTTTAGAAAATAATTTTATATATTAAACCACATGCCTAGTTATCACTTAAGAAGTTCGCGCAACGATGAAGCAATAAGCACATTACGCAAGCAAATATTATTACAACAGATTACTGATGAACAGATAGTTAGCCACTTTCAAAATAATGCACTTGAAGCAAGTTTGTTTTTACAAGAAAGCGTGTATGTTTTTGTGCACAGGATGAAAAAAACTCCCAGTCTTGATCAAACCCTCATCATACTAATAAATAACAAACATTTCCTAGTGAAGGAGAAGGACACACCACATTTATGGCTTGATGAAAAAGAAAGGTGGACTTTTTTAACCTCTCTCGCAAAATATGGTAACGGTCAAATCATTAACATTGCATTGCAAAAATTAGACACCGCCTTTGGCGGCAAGAACACTGACGGCTTTCGCGCGTTTCTGACTCAACCGAATAAAGATCAGTTCTCCCCCTTGAATTCTGCTGCTTGTGCGGGTCACCTCGAGGTGGTGAAAGACTTAATCGCGGCGGCCGACACCGCCTTTGGCTGCAAGAACACTGACGGCTTTCGCGCGTTTCTGACTCATAAAGATAAAGATCAGTTCTCCCCCTTGAATTCTGCTGCTTGTGCGGGTCACCTCGAGGTGGTGAAAGACTTAATCGCGGCGGCCGACACCGCCTTTGGCGGCAAGAACACTGACGGCTTTCGCGCGTTTCTGACTCAACCGAATAAAGATCAGTTCTCCCCCTTGAATACTGCTTCGAAAGAAGGTCACCTCAAGGTGGTGAAAGACTTAATCGCGGCGGCCGACACCGCCTTTGGCGGCAAGAACACTGACGGCTTTCGCGCGTTTCTGACTCATAAAGATAAAGATCAGTTCTCCCCCTTGAATACTGCTTCGAAAGAAGGTCACCTCGAGGTGGTGAAAGACTTAATCGCGGCGGCCGACACCGCCTTTGGCGGCAAGAACACTGACGGCTTTCGCGCGTTTCTGACTCATAAAGATAAAGATCAGTTCTCCCCCTTGAATTCTGCTGCTTGTGCGGGTCACCTCGAGGTGGTGAAAGACTTAATCGCGGCGGCCGACACCGCCTTTGGCGGCAAGAACACTGACGGCTTTCGCGCGTTTCTGACTCAACCGAATAAAGATCAGTTCTCCCCCTTGAATACTGCTTCGAAAGAAGGTCACCTCAAGGTGGTGAAAGACTTAATCGCGGCGGCCGACACCGCCTTTGGCGGCAAGAACACTGACGGCTTTCGCGCGTTTCTGACTCATAAAGATAAAGATCAGTTCTCCCCCTTGAATACTGCTTCGAAAGAAGGTCACCTCGAGGTGGTGAAAGACTTAATCGCGGCGGCCGACACCGCCTTTGGCGGCAAGAACACTGACGGCTTTTGCGCGTTTCTGACTCAACCGAATAAAGATCAGTTCTCCCCCTTGAATACTGCTTCGAAAGAAGGTCACCTCAAGGTGGTGAAAGACTTAATCGCGGCGGCCGACACCGCCTTTGGCGGCAAAAACACTGACGGCTTTCGCGCGTTTCTGACTCAACCGAATAAAGATCAGTTCTCCCCCTTGAATTCTGCTTCGAAAGAAGGTCACCTCGAGGTGGTGAAAGACTTAATCGCGGCGGCCGACACCGCCTTTGGCGGCAAGAACACTGACGGCTTTCGCGCGTTTCTGACTCATAAAGATAAAGATCAGTTCTCCCCCTTGAATACTGCTTCGAAAGAAGGTCACCTCGAGGTGGTGAAAGACTTAATCGCGGCGGCCGACACCGCCTTTGGCGGCAAGAACACTGACGGCTTTCGCGCGTTTCTGACTCAACCGAATAAAGATCAGTTCTCCCCCTTGAATACTGCTTCGAAAGAAGGTCACCTCAAGGTGGTGAAAGACTTAATCGCGGCGGCCGACACCGCCTTTGGCGGCAAGAACACTGACGGCTTTCGCGCGTTTCTGACTCAACCGAATAAAGATCAGTTCTCCCCCTTGAATTCTGCTTCGAAAGAAGGTCACCTCGAGGTGGTGAAAGACTTAATCGCGGCGGCCGACACCGCCTTTGGCGGCAAGAACACTGACGGCTTTCGCGCGTTTCTGACTCATAAAGATAAAGATCAGTTCTCCCCCTTGAATTCTGCTGCTTGTGCGGGTCACCTCGAGGTGGTGAAAGACTTAATCGCGGCGGCCGACACCGCCTTTGGCGGCAAGAACACTGACGGCTTTCGCGCGTTTCTGACTCAACCGAATAAAGATCAGTTCTCCCCCTTGAATACTGCTTCGAAAGAAGGTCACCTCGAGGTGGTGAAAGACTTAATCGCGGCGGCCGACACCGCCTTTGGCGGCAAGGACAGCTCTCAATTTAATGCTTTTTTAGAACAAATAAATAATCATGGCTTTACTCCATTAAATGCTGCAGCAACTTCAGCTAAGCAAAGAAGAAATACTACTACTTTGTTTTCTAGTATTTGCACCATTCTTTTATCGAAAGGCGCAGATCCAGATAAAAAAAATAAACGTGGTTTTTCTGCACGACAAAACTGGCGAGCCTTTTCATGGCCTGATCAATCTAGGCAACCATTGATAAACAATCAATACACCAATCCTAATAACAGAGTGTTAAAATTAAATAGTGGCGCCCACCAATCAAACAACAGCTCAACTTTTTTCAAGCGTGGTCATACAAACACTAACTATGGAAATAGATGCTCAACAGGTAGGCAAAACTATGTGCGATACACAAAAAATAGTTAAGACCCTATAAGGTTCCTTATGGGGGCTTTCACTTTTCGATCAATTTTTCCTAACAGTGAGCAGATTTAGCTCAATTTAAATTTTGGTTGTGTGTTAGGCTGCCTAGTAATGGATTGGTCAACAGGTTGTGGCTTAAACATGCCGCTTTTACTTGGTTTTGGTTGTACAATGGTGTTGTGTAAATGAGTGTCACTTAGTTTAGATGAGTGTGTTAAGCCGGTTATTGCTTGGCTTGTTGCTCTAATTAATAGAGCCTCTTCAATTGATTTCTTCTCTTGAGAGGTTGATTTTATGTCTTCTTCTTGGTGATCTAATTGGTTTGTTTTTTCTTTAAATTCGGTAACAGCTTGCTTCATTTCCTCTGAAATAACTTGCTGGTAGTCTAAATCAGATTTAAGTTCCATTTTAAATTTAGATTGAAATCCAAATAATCTTTTAAAGAAATTACTGGATTTTAATGTTTTTATTTGATCAAAAAGGTACTGATCCATTTCGCAGATCGATCCAAGTGTTGTAAATATAGTATTGGGATGGATTTTCTTCCATGCTTCAAAAGTTAAGCTCTTAGCATCAATATCACACAATGACTTACCAGTGATAGAAATACCTTTTAATTTTTTAGCTAAGGCTTTATACATACAAATCATTTCTAGTTTACGTTTATTAATTGACGAAAGTGCTTTGTAGCTAGTATGCTGAGCTAACATAGCTGTTAGCTTAGCGAAGTTATCATCTATTTTTAAATTTTCATTAAATATGAAGCTTTCAGCAAGGTTGCTCAAATGATTTTTTTTATCACCCAAAAGCAATAAACCTTTTTTTGCTCTTTCTGTTAGAGAGGAAGCTAATCGATCTACGTGATTTTTATATCCACCATGCTGCCTTCTCGCTTCTTGAGTATCATCTATAGAAGGAAATGATGGATCCAGGAAAGGCATAGTACGAGCTGTTGCTTTTTCATCGGAAAATAACTTAATGAGTGACTCTGTTCTATTGGTTTCTATATTGTTTAATTCTAATTCTAGATTAGTTTTCAACTGGGTGGTGTTTTCCTGAAAATACTCCCGTTTAGTTTTTAGTGTCTTAGCAGATTCTTCTAAATGATGACTATTAGGTAGTTTTTTTAGTTTTTTTGAAATAGCCTCTATTGCTGATTGATATTGCATTACCTCCCCTACTTTAAGATCAGTAGTTTCTCCTTGGTTCGGTTTGGTAATTGCTACTAGCTCACTTTGTAAGGCAGTTAAACTTTGTTTTACTTTTATTATGTGATCATTTAATTCAGTTAGTTCTGATGGTTTCTTGTGCTTTAGTGGTGTTTGTTGTACCTCATTTAATCTGCTCTCTAATAGGTTCTGTCGAAAAATTTACACCTAGATGAGGCAGCCTATTTTTGGGCGCAACTAGTCTGCGAGCGTGTAGAACTGCTGCCAGGCTGGCATCATGCTATTGCCTCGCATCTGCCCTTTTTTTAGCATATGGCATAACTCAATACCAGCTATTGTTGCCTTAGCTGAATTGAACTTTTTAAAACCCAGTGTATATTTCGTGATACGCTTTATCGATCGATGGTCTTGTTCGACCAGATTATTGAGGTATTTAATGCGCCTAACCTCGACCATCGCAAACCAGAATCCAGATAAAAATAATAAGGTATTGAGTCTTTCCAACGCTGCTGTATTTGCACCACTTTTATCAATGTTAACCTTTTTGGGTAACCCGCTTGATCCAATCGCTTTATTAAAAAAAGCTAGCACTGCCTTACGATCACGCTTCTCTGACAGCATAAAATCAACGGTGTTACCGTACTTATCAACTGCACGATAAAGATAAACTTGCTTGCCATTGACCTTAATATAAGTCTCATCCATCTTCCAACTATCAGCAAGTTTGCGCTTGCTTTTACGAAACTCTTGCTCAAGCTGGGGCGCATAGCGAACCACCCATTTTTGTACTGTAGAGTGATCAACGCTAACACCACGTTCTTCCATGAGCTCTTCAATATTTCGGTAACTTAATGGGTACGCAAGCTTCCAGCGTACTGCTGTTAAAATAATCTCTTTGGGGAAATGTCTTCCTTTAAAACTAATCGCCATAATAACTCCATTATTATTCAATGCTAAATTTGGTCGGTATTATATCAAATAACCATTAATTTGCGACAGAAAGGTATCCGTCTTATTTCAGCATGATGCTCATGCTGCGCTCTCTTTAGTTTACTGCGCCTGTGATGAGCGGATGGTAATTAATTCCGCTAGCGAAGGCATAGAATAGTTTTTTGTAATTCTGTCATATATATAATCGAAGACATTAACTGCTAGCTTTTTACATGTCTCAGTAATTGTAACCATTGTATCCTTAGCTTTCGTTCCTTCTTCAATCATAGTATGAAGGTGTACATCGCGCATTCTAGCCTGCTTCCGAGCCATCAACTCTGCTGGATTGTTATGTAGAGGAAGCTCTGGCTTTTCCAGCACTAACAATAGCTGCCTTTTCTTTTTTAAGGTGAGCTCAATTTGTTTATCTAGTTTCTCGTAGCCAGTGATTGTTGAGAATAACTCAGTAAACTCATTGGATAGCTTATCTATCTCATCTTGCCCTGGGTTCTTTTTATATTCAATGAGCTTATGATAATAATCCCAAAACCTATCCAAGAAGCTGTCAACAGAGTCTTGGTGCTTCTTAAAAATTGGCGTCAGCTTTTTATAATGCCTACCCTCATGAACCCAGCACAAGGCGAGTGATTCAGTAATGAGCTTAAACTGTGGCGCATCATCGGTAATGAGTGTTTCTATCGCATAAGGACTCTTTCTATATGTTGAGATAGCTGCCGCATCAGTAATCAGCTTTCTATATTTTGGAAATTTTTTATCACCTAATACCTTATCAAGAATAACTTCCAGCTCCTTACTGTTTAAGATAGTCGATGAGTGAAATACCTTTAAGCTTTCGATTACCTTGTGGGGTAAGTTCATAGTAGCCAGTAAATTAAAAGCGGCCTCATTTAATGTGAACCCAAAGTGGTCTTTGCTTAACATTTCAATGACGCTTAATCGACTTTTACTGGTCAGCGTAAAGTAAGCTGAATAATACTCATTACCCAATACATTAACATAACGGTTTTTCCCATCCTCTCTAGCGTTGGTGTCATCTAGGTGCTGGTAGTTCGTGGATTGTAAACCTGCCTTCACAACTTCTACCTTCTCGGGCTCAAGTATCGTAGGTGTTTTAATTGTGAAGCTATGGATGGTTGATTTACTAATATCTATGTTGGCGGTTTTATAAAATGTCTCAAGGCTTTCTAGCGTCATACCACCTTGAGTATTTAGGAAGCTTGTCCAGCTTTTAATAGTAGGGCCGAACTGGCCCTCATAACCAGTTGGCAGAGGTGCTGTATAGTGTTTGTTTTCAGAAGGGGAGTAATATTGTTGGCGCAAAAAAAGAGTGTTATTAGCAGCAATTTTTATATCCTGGATAAGTGTTTTCTTAGAGCCATTTGGCACAGCATCGCTGGGCAACGAATCTGGATTAATTGTTAGTGTCACTGTATTAGAGACTTCGAGATTTTTTTTACTAGATTTTGGCTTTCTAGTTTTATTGGTTTTATTTCCTTTTCTATCCTTCTCGGAGGAATGATCCTTGTCCTTGTTAGCGCGCGTTTGCTTTCTAACATTAGGCTTTCCTTGCTCACCTTTATATTTATTTAATGCGTTATTTAACGATTGCACCTTGTCTTCTAGCTTTATGATTTTCTCAGCCTGACTTTCACATACATTGCTAAAATCTGTTTCTAGTGCTGTTGGTGTAACAGTATTATTAAATCTCTCAATGAGATCGGCTAAAACTGATTTGTCAGGTTGTTTTTTCATAGGAAGAGTATACCACGGGTTTGAAAAGGTAAATTTTCCCCACACAGATGGCCGTACTGCTGAAATTATTTTTAAGCCATGAACCTGATCGATGAAAAAATAATCCGAGCATACAGCGTTGTTATAGAGCGCACATCATGCTTTTATGACACACGATGATTCCAATATAAAATTTCCAAATTTGCACGAAAAAGCTGTCAAGAACTTTTTGAATTATTTTCAAATCATGCTGATATTGAACGGATACACAGAAAGTCTCTTCCAGTGCAAGATGAGCCTGAAATAGCCCCCACTTTCCAATGCAAAGTGGGCCTGAAGTTGTTGCGTGATCGTTCATCCTATATGGATGAATATCAATATGAACGACATAGAATTAAACACACTTGCCCAGATTGAGCAATTTCTATCCTCATCAACCCAGCTTACCTTTGAAGCTACATCACGAGCAGAATCTTATCTATGGGTTACGAACACATTAAAAAAATTTGCTTATTGCGGTATGTGCAAAAAGGACAAAGGATTGATTCGTGATTACCTGCAACGAATGACTGGTTACTCACGTTCACAAATTACTAGGCTAATTGCGATAGAGCGTTATTTTGTCTGTAAAAACCAACTTCAGTACTTAGAAAAACCTTTAAAATTCTAAATGGCACTCTATTGTACCTGTCTCATCGCATAATATCTTAAATTAATTATGCTAATCAATCTAAAAAATTATTTATACCTCAAATTTTTCTCCTCTCAAAATAAATTATTAACTTTTAGGTAATAGCAATTATATCTCGTTAATAAGAACAAGAATGATCTATCCTAAAACCCTATGAAGCCTTATTATTCACTTCAACTTAAGTATCTAGGTGATCCGCTCCACTGGTCATCAATTTCCACTAAAACAGCTGATACGAGCCTTAGGCACGATTCAGTATTAGGGAAAATTCCAACTGTATGCGTCCTTCTTTTTACCTCTCTGTTTACGCGCTCAGCTATGTTACTGGTTCTTAATCTTTTTTGATGCGGCCTGTCAAAGTTCATCACTACTAAGCCCTCCGGTATATTCACTTCCAACCAAGAAGAAAGCTCTGGTGCTGTTTGCTGGTATTTATCTACCGCCATAGCCAATAGTCTTTCCGACTCATGAATGTTTGAGGCATTAAATATAGCTGTAATCTCCTCAGCTACTGGTTCCTTCATTGAGCGCTTTGGTATGTGAGCCTGAGCATTTTGCTGCAAATGAAATTGGCAGCGTTGCCAAGGAACACTGGGGAATACAGCTCTTCTAGCGGCTTTTAGGCCAGTATGAGCGTCGCTAGTAATCAACTCAATACCATGTATACCTCGCTCAACCAACTGCTGAAGAAAATCACGCCAATGTACCTCAGCCTCTGATAACGCAACAGAAACACCTAGCACTGTTCTCTTGCCGGTTGATTCATCAAAGCCATAGGCTATCAATACCGCACAGTCTTGTACTGTGCCGCTAGTGCGCACCTTCTCATAACGTGCATCTAGCCAAAGATATTTTATCTTTCCTAACGGCTTATTTCGCCATTTCTTTAAATCTTCATCCAACAATTTAGCGCAACAGCTTACCTCTGTGCTTGAAATATCTGTTCCACAGAGTTGCTTTAGCACCTTTTCAACTTTGCGCGTGGAAACCCCATGCACATACATTTCAGCGACAGCCAGCTTAAGTGCTCTATCAGAGCGTACACCTCGCTCTAAGACTGATGGATAGAAGGCTTCATTGGAGTCTCTAACCTGCGGTATCTGTAGCTCAAGCTGACCTTGACCTGTGTTAATTAACCTTGGTTTAAAGCCGTTCGCATATCCGTTTCTATCGCCAGTTCGCTCATAAGGACTGGCATTTAAATGGCGCTCCCTTTCTATTAACATAGCCTCATTCATCAACCTGGAGACAAGCTTAGGTAAAGCTTCAAACCCCTCCATCGGGTGCTGCCTCTATATAATGTAGGCTATATTGCTGCTGGCACGCCAAAATCATTGACCTTCTCCCAAAACTGATCCCATCTGCCTTTAGTCTTTACTAGTGTTCTCAAGCATAAAACGATTTTCATTCCCTTGTCTTTCCAGCGCATTCCTGATCCGCCTAATCTTTGTTTAACAATTGTTTTACATGCTGCTTCAGTGACGCCAGAGCCAATTGGTGCATTCTGCTTAATCAAATTATGATACGACATTCGCTTTTCTTTAATATTATTTTCAAAATACGTAATTGTTCCTTCTAGCTTTTCTCTAAGCGATTTATTCAGTTTTTTATTTAGATGCTCTTTAAGCTCAGCAAGTATTCTACCTGCCGCACCTTTCTTGTGCTTTAAGTCATGACATCTCTCTTCGAGCCAAACATCACGCTCATCTCTTTCAGATTTTTTGGTAAATACTGCCTTTGATGCTTCGCCGAGATATTCAGTTGCATGCCAAAAATCTAAAATTTGCGTATCAGTATGTTTTTTTTAGAAATGGCCAATTATTTTTTGCTCCATCAGCAACGCCAATTGTTTTAGCATCAGGGTAATATTTCTTTTTCAGCTTTATTTCCTTTTCAAGCCTATTAAAGAATTCATCTTTTCCATATTCTGGTGATGCTGCAACGTAGGTTGTGTGCAGGCGTTCACCATGCTTATCATACATGGAAATAGTTCCAACCATGCTCTCTCTATAACCATCATCAACGGTGAGAACATATGCACCATCTAAGCTAATACTTAGCATCTCAATGCCTGCATCAAGCTTTGGTTCTTCATATTCCCACTCAGCCTCTTTGGCTTGTGCAATACCGCCAACAAAATCAGTTGCCCGTTGCAAGTATGAATGTGAGATTTTACGGTTATGATTGACCTTGAGATCATCAATAACACTAGGAGCAGGTAAGTTTGAGTATTTATGTGAGATTATTTTTGCAAATCGCGGTGTTGATCCTTGGATAATTCTAGCCTTATCTTCTAAAGGACAAAAGATCTTCCCGCCTTTAGAGGTTTGATAAACATAACGCTTAACTCGAGCAACTCCATAAGGCGTTTGGTAATTTGCTTCATCTCTACTTCGTGCTGTTAGCTTTATTTTTCCAACATGGATAGAAGAGCCATCTGCATCAAACTTACTTAAAGCTTTTTCAGTGGCTAATGTTCCAACCTCATTAAGGCCGTCAAGAATTGCATCCTCACATTCAAGCATGGATCCTTTTAGTGGAAGCTTGAGCTCAATAGTTAATTCATTATTTTCATCAGAGAGAATTCTAGCTGACATCCAAACACCATCCGTAATCAAGTTAAAGTGTATATTATGCTATATTTTCTACATTATATAAAGGCAGCACCCCCTCCATCGCTAAAACATGTATGGCTTCTTCGATTAAGTTCTCATTTTTATAGCAGCTCATTGTCATTCCTCTTTTTTGGTTAAGTTTACCTTAAAAGGAATTTCTAATCTGACTGAGTCGCCTGCTTATTTTCAGCAAGTCAATGGAATTTACAGAAAGGATGGCGCACTAGCCAAAAAAACTTTGCGAGAGAGCCTTTCATTTGTTTGGAGATAAGCGTTATGCGCGTCTTGCTTTTATCTCAGTCTCTCATCTTTACAATCTTCGACAAACTGAAACCTACCAGCGCAAACGGCGACACTTTAATAAAACTAAAGCAACGCAGGTTTCTATTGGTGAAAGGCGAAAACCAACTCCAGAGGGTAGGCCTGGCTTTATACGTATTGATACAGTGCACCAAGGAGATATGGATAAAATCAAGGGTGTTTATCATATTAATGCTGTTGACGAGGTGACACAGATGGAAGTAGTCTGCGCTGTTGAAAAAATTAGTGAGGCTTACTTAATCCCTGTCTTAGAGCAAATAATCGATACCTTTCCATTTAAAGTGTTAGGCTTACATGCTGATAATGGCTCAGAGTACATTAATCAGCATGTAGCTAAACTATTGCAAAAGTTATTTATTGAACTCACTAAATCGAGGCCAAGGCATAGTAATGACAACGGTTTGGTGGAAAGTAAAAATGGCTCGGTTGTTAGAAAGCATTTTGGCTACATACATATTCAACAACGTTTTGCCCCGCAAATTAATGAATTCTATAACCAGCATTTTAACGACTATATTAATTTTCACAGACCTTGTTACTTCCCTGTAACCAGCATTAATAGCAAGGGTAAGCAAACTAAACTTTACCCTTACGAGGCCATTATGATTCCTTACGAAAAGTTCAAATCAATTGAAAATGCTGAGCAGTATTTAAAGGAAAATGAAACCTTTGAACGACTAGATAAATTAGCGTATTCTCTGACTGATCATGAATCTGCACAAAAGATGCAGGAAGCAAAGAAGACGTTATTTGAGAAAATAACAAAAGAGCAAATAGCTGATACTATCAGCACTGAAGACTAACCGATGGACCATCATGGTGACATCTGTTCAGATGCTGCTTCAGGCTCATCTTACGATTGGAATATACTCAGAACCCTTTTGGGTAGGCCTTCAAAGTCCATGATCATCTCGCCAAATCGCTTAAGATGTTCAGTCCAATAAGGGCAGAGGAATGACATATCCTCTTTTGTAATAAGGTGTCCCTCATCAATTAGTTCCGCAATGATATCTGTCATATCAGTCACATTCTGCAACATAACAGCATTGGTTAAGAGATCATTGTACTTTACGGCCTTCTCCATCTCAACATCGTCATTACTTGCAACGAGTATATTGCTACCAAAAGTACACCAGTTGCTTAAGGCGTTGTAGGTTTCAACCTTGTTGGTTTGTTCAGTGATCGTTTCTCTTAGCTCAATGTCAGAAATATAGTCCAATAAAAACAAAGTGCGAATAACATACCCGAGCTCCTGGAAAGCCTGGTAGAGTCTGTTTTTTCTGCTGTAATTACTGAGCTTCCTTAGTAAAGTTGAAGAACTGATTCTGCCCTCATGAATAGAGATCACTACTTGCATCATATCTTTCCAGTGTTTTTCAATTAAGTCCCAGTTGATAGAGCGTTATTTTGTCTGTAAAAACCAACTTCAGTACTTAGAAAAACCTTTAAAATTCTAAATGGCACTCTATTGTACCTGTCTCATCGCATAATATCTTAAATTAATTATGCTAATCAATCTAAAAAATTATTTATACCTCAAATTTTTCTCCTCTCAAAATAAATTATTAACTTTTAGGTAATAGCAATTATATCTCGTTAATAAGAACAAGAATGATCTATCCTAAAACCCTATGAAGCCTTATTATTCACTTCAACTTAAGTATCTAGGTGATCCGCTCCACTGGTCATCAATTTCCACTAAAACAGCTGATACGAGCCTTAGGCACGATTCAGTATTAGGGAAAATTCCAACTGTATGCGTCCTTCTTTTTACCTCTCTGTTTACGCGCTCAGCTATGTTACTGGTTCTTAATCTTTTTTGATGCGGCCTGTCAAAGTTCATCACTACTAAGCCCTCCGGTATATTCACTTCCAACCAAGAAGAAAGCTCTGGTGCTGTTTGCTGATATTTATCTACCGCCATAGCCAATAGTCTTTCCGACTCATGAATGTTTGAGGCATTAAATATAGCTGTAATCTCCTCAGCTACTGGTTCCTTCATTGAGCGCTTTGGTATGTGAGCCTGAGCATTTTGCTGCAAATGAAATTGGCAGCGTTGCCAAGGAACACTGGGGAACACAGCTCTTCTAGCGGCTTTTAGGCCAGTATGAGCGTCGCTAGTAATCAACTCAATACCATGTATACCTCGCTCAACCAACTGCTGAAGAAAATCACGCCAATGTACCTCAGCCTCTGATAACGCAACAGAAACACCTAGCACTGTTCTCTTGCCGGTTGATTCATCAAAGCCATAGGCTATCAATACCGCACAGTCTTGTACTGTGCCGCTAGTGCGCACCTTCTCATAACGTGCATCTAGCCAAAGATATTTTATCTTTCCTAACGGCTTATTTCGCCATTTCTTTAAATCTTCATCCAACAATTTAGCGCAACGGCTTACCTCTGTGCTTGAAATATCTGTTCCACAGAGTTGCTTTAGCACCTTTTCAACATTGCGCGTGGAAACCCCATGCACATACATTTCAGCGACAGCCAGCTTAAGTGCTCTATCAGAGCGTACACCTCGCTCTAAGACTGATGGATAGAAGGCTTCATTGGAGTCTCTAACCTGCGGTATCTGTAGCTCAAGCTGACCTTGACCTGTGTTAATTAACCTTGGTTTAAAGCCGTTCGCATATCCGTTTCTATCGCCAGTTCGCTCATAAGGACTGGCATTTAAATGGCGCTCCCTTTCTATTAACATAGCCTCATTCATCAACCTGGAGACAAGCTTAGGTAAAGCTTCAAACCCCTCCATCGCTAAAACATGTATGGCTTCTTCGATTAAGTTCTCATTTTTATAGCAGCTCATTGTCATTCCTCTTTTTTGGTTAAGTTTACCTTAAAAGGAATTTCTAATCTGACTGAGTCGCCTGCTTATTTTCAGCAAGTCAATGGAATTTACAGAAAGGATGGCGCACTAGCTCCCAGTTAATCGTATCAGTGAATAGGCTATCAATATATTGATACTGGTCCTTCTTGTTTGATCGAAATAATTTTAGATCGTGCCAATTTCGGATCCTTGGCATGAGCTGAAACCCCAGTAAATGTGATAACGCAAAAACAACGGTTGATTGTGCTTGTGTGTCGCCATGAATAATTTCTGGTTGCACATCCGATTTGTTTTTTAGTAATCCCTCAATAATTTCTACTGCCTCCCAAACACCACAGGGCATAAAGGTTGAAAATAATAAAACATAATTATCAGCAACATGATGATAAGCAATACCACCCTTTTTTCTATATCTAAAATGAAATTCAGCAATTAGGTTTTGCTCTCGTAGTTCTTGCATTGTTCCATCACCTGATACAGACCGTCCTTCACCCCATGTCTTTGTTAGCTTAAATTGACTAATTAAATTGATTAACTTTTCCCGCGCTCTATCAAGCATCTCTGGTGTAATATGGCGTTGATTAGCCCAAGTCAGCATATGAGCAGTAATAGGACTTTTAACGTGCAGGGTGGTTTGAGTGGGGCCAAGGCCCGTTGCATAAGCAAAGTTTGTCAGTAAATAACGTGCGATCGGGTCTTTTATTTTAGGATCATCACCTGATAGAGGACCAAACTCATAAGCCCAACCACAATAAAAATGACTACTACAAAATACATCCAGTAAATTTCGTTTTGGCATGCGTGCTTTTAATATTTTTTCTAGCCATACAGCACTACTTGGTTTTTTCTTAGCACCTCGACGATGAAGCGTTGGTTTTCCGTCTTCATCAATAGTGAGTTCAGCTATATCAGGATATAAAGCATCCACCTTTTTTGCCTTAGCTTGTAACGCTGCTTTCATTTGAGCAACATAATCACAACTATTATTGGCAATAGAAACTTCTTCACAATAGGCATTGATTTTAGCTTCACACTCACTCATTGGTAACAGCTGAATTCTATAATCAGCATACGAATCAGAGGTAAGCGATCCAGCAAGTACACCCTAGTCAACTAGTTAAATTCATGTGACTGTATGCTCCCGCAAATAGTAACAAGGAGCTTACGGTATGTCAGCAACAAATCCTGAAAATGAAAATGCTACTTACACAGATGCTTATTGGGAAAAACACCTTTCCGACTTTAAGCAAAGCAAGTTAACCAAAGCGAAATACTGCCGAGAGAATAACGTACCTTACACGCAGTTTCTCTATCGTTTGAGAAGAGAACAGCAAAAAACGCTAGCAAAGGTTGTTTGCGTGTCTGAGCAGCCAGCACAACCAGTGGCTGTCATGCAGGTCAACTCACACATACAGATTAGCTTTTATGACCAGGATAGCTTAGCGTCTTTGATTCAGAGGCTTTGCTAATGTTTCAGAACTGGAAAACACCGATCTGGTTTTATCGTACCCCTGTGGACTTTAGAAAACAGATTGATGGCCTAGTAATGCTGATTGCCGATCATCTCTCAATGACCCCAAGCTCAGGCCAGCTATTTCTTTTTCGTAACAGGCAGCGCGATAAAATAAAATTACTTTGGTACGACCAAAATGGTTTTTGGCTTTGCTACAAACGATTAGAAAAAGGTAAGCTGAAGTTCCCTAGCGAAGCAGATGAGACTATCGAGTTGACCCAAGATCAGTTAAGCTGGTTATTGTCAGGTTTAAACTGGATGAAGCAAAAGTCATTACCCAAAGTCTCTCCCGAGTTTTTTTACTAAAATGGCAAAAAAAGTCTTGACAGGTTTTTTCTGTGTTTTTTGATTTTACACGTGATTTTAATGCTTGTTTTATATCCTTAGCCCAGGCTTTGTGAGATCCGCTAGGAGTTGAAAAGAAAACATCACAATGACCAGCTACCCCAAAAAAGTAATATGCGCTAACCAAGCGCCTGAGGAAGAAAATATTGCACTTAAAATGTCATGGTACACTTTGCAGTAGTTACTTGAATGAGAAACGCAATGTAAACAGTCCCTAGTGAGCTTTTCTATCAACAAGTCGGAATAAATGAAAAGCTTTGTCATAAGCTTGAAATAGAACATGCTCGTGTTGAACAGTATGCCGAGGCTTATGATCATTTGAAGATACAATTTGCTAAGCTCCAACGACAGCATTTTGGTAGTAAATCTGAGCGCTACATAGAAGATCAGTTGCCACTCTTCGGTGATCTCTCAACACCGGAGGATCAAGAAGATGATGAAGCAGTTGTTGTCTCTTCTCACAAACGTAAGAAGAAGGTCAAGAATGAATTACCTGTGACGGTGAGAATCATTCCAGTACCTGATGACCAGCGTATTTGTCCTTGCGGTAAAGAAAAATGCCCAATGGGTTTTGAGACTAAAAAAATACTGAACTACAAACCAGCTGTCTTTGAAATGATTGAAGAGCGCCGTGAAAAACTAGGCTGTGATTGCGAGCAAGGTGGTGTTACGGTTGCACCTAAGCCTTTACATATCCTACCTAAGGCCGAGGCGTCTGAATCATTACTAGCGCATTTAGTGTCTAGTAAAATCAGGGATAGACAACCCTTTTATCATTTAGAAAAACAACTACGCTCACAATACGGCGTCAATCTATCCAGGCAAACTATGTCACGTTGGTTTATTGAGCTGACTAAACCTTTACAGCCGATTTATAATCTATTGAAGGATGAGCTGCTGGATTATGAAATAGCAAGTTGTGACGCGACTAAATTACAAGTCTTAAAAGAGCCTGGTCGACGGCCACAAACTAAGTCACTGATTCATTGCATGCGAGGTGGTGCTCCTGGTCGTGAGGTTATCCTGTTTGCCTATACGCCAAGTGACCACAGTGAGTTTCTAGTAGAATGGTTTCAAGGGTGGACTGGCAAGCTTCATACTGATGCAAGCCCTATATTCGACCAATTAGAAAATACCGGCGTTACGATCATTGCGTGCAACCTTCATGCCCGCAGGAAATTTGAAGAGATCACCAAGGCGACCAAAAAGAATGGGTTAGCCGCTCATGCTATGCGGGTCTATAAAAAACTCTACCGGATTGAAAGAAAGGCGAAAGAAGAAGAGATGTCGCCTGAGCAACGCCTTGCGCTTCGGCAGAAAGAATCAAAACCGATTATGGATGAGTACAAGGAGTGGCTAGAGGAGTATTATCCAAAGGTTCTACCACAATCTCATCTTGGCAGGGCAATGGAATATGTCATCAAGCATTGGGAAAACATGACTCGGTTTCTTGATGATGGTAGATGTGAGATTGATAACAATCACACAGAGAGAGACATTAAGCTCTTAGTGCTTGCAAGGAAGAACTTTCTATTTTGCGACACAATGCCAGGCGCTAACGCACTAGCAATGCATGCAAGTCTAGCTCTAACTGCTGAACTGCATCATCACAATGTCTGTCGATACTTCACCTATCTTTATGAGCGCCTACCACATTGCAAAACATTAGAAGATATTGAGGCACTGCTGCCATGGAATGTGCCGCCGGATAGCACCTAGCACGTGTTAGCTACGGAAGCAAGGATGCCCGTGGATCGCTTACAAGCATCCACCTTTTTTGCTTTAGCTTGTAACGCTGCTTTCATTTGAGCAACATAATCACAACTATTATTGGCAATAGAAACTTCTTCACAATAGGCGTTGATTTTAGCTTCACACTCACTCATTGGTAACAGCTGAATTCTATAATCAGCATACGAATCAGAGCCAACGATAAAAAGGTCTTTAGAGCGTAATTCATCTGTCACGTGTGAAAACACACAAGCCTCTAAGTAACGATGATGTAATAACTGTTGATCTCCCTCTTTTTTAAGAATCATCTTTCTCCACTGTTCTGTTGTAAAAGATAAATCAATTTCACCTGTAATATAGTCTGAACGATTTTTTTTATTATCAACAATAAATTGTATTGCCTCTGTGATAATGTTTGACTGAGTGCTAGATCGCAACTTTACAGTTTCAACAAGTTTAAAGAGTGCGCTCCTTTTCCCTTTAAAATAAGTCATCATAAAAGGGAGATGGTTATTACTATTCAGTGCCATAGCTTGATCACAATCTGCCTTCAATGCTTCGGCGCCACCATTATTTGTGATCGTGTCATACGCTGCTTCCATTGAGTGGTTCATGGTATCTTCAGACTGCAGGGAACCTAAAACAGTCGAGAAAATCGCTAGTAACGCTTGCGTCCTTTCTCGATAATGCTCCCTTAGCTGCTCTAGTTTTTCTTTTGACTTCTTATGCATACTGACTACTGTTCTGCAAAATGTCGTGCCTAAAGCATCTTTTGCCCGGGATTGTGCATCTGAGATTAAGCATAAGATCAATGCATACCGCTTAGACGGTGCAAAATCCCTTAGATTACTTGCATCAAGTGATCTAGCTTGCTCAGCGAATTGCTTCCGTTTAATTGGAATAATAGAATTAAGGTAGACATCAGCCTCACCCAAAGAACTTAACCAATCATGATAGCTTATCAGCTCACGAAAGTTTGTAATAGTTGGGTTTTTGGGAAGTGCTTTCAATTCATTGAAAGCACTTCTTTGATAGTCATCCTGGGTTTTTAACAGCTTGTCGAATAACGAGGTCTGTGCTTCAGTTAATAAATTATTTACCCCTTTAAATAAACCTTGATTAATATTGGCTCTTACATGTTTCACTATTCTGTCTAATGTATTAAAAGGGGGCAGCTCAAAGGAATTTCTTTTAAACTCTTCGACAACAATATTAATAATATCAGCTGGATAATTGTGATATTTTGAAGCCTCGGTAGCTGAAGTTTCAGCAAGGCTTTTTGCTAAAGGATTGATTTTTTGGTTTACCTTCCACGAAGTAAAACCATAGTAACGATAAACTCTTTGTCGATAACGAGAAACCGTGCTGCGATGACAGTTGTTAAGCTTGGAGTGGGGTAATTGAAGTTGGTCTTGGATGGTGGAAACAATGGCTTTAGGTATCTTGGATAGCTCTGCAAAATAAGTTAAATTTTTAAAAACCATAAGCATCACCGCAAAGCATAATTGAGTATCAATATTTTTTGGCGATTGCGTCTTAACCAGTGAGACTTCCTCATGAGTCAATCGATAATCCTTGGCGATGAGCTCTATGGCAATTTTTTTCTTATCAGAGTAATACGGATAAGCTGTTTTATAAATTGATGTCATAAGGAACCTCTTCATTTTGCGCCTTTATCGACCGTCTACAAAACTGTCGTTTTCTTAATAAGATCGGCAAACGTGATTTAGGTCAGATGGACCGGGAAAGAATTGTATAGAAAGGTATAAAAATATCAATGTTATTGTTCTTCCCTAAAAGAATGAGATCTTATATAATTTTTGCTTGAAATTGGAGTTTTATTTGCCATGAACATCGGGTACGCACGTGTTTCAACTTCTGATCAAAACCTGCACTTACAAACGGATGCATTGAAGAAAATCGGCTGTGAACAAATCTTCACAGACATTGCCAGCGGGGCAAAAACAGAGCGCCCAGGATTAGAACAAGCTATCGATGTATCCGTCTTATTTCAGCATGATGCTCATGCTGCGCTCTCTTTAGTTTACTGCGCCTGTGATGAGCGGATGGTAATTAATTCCGCTAGCGAAGGCATAGAATAGTTTTTTGTAATTCTGTCATATATATAATCGAAGACATTAACTGCTAGCTTTTTACATGTCTCAGTAATTGTAACCATTGTATCCTTAGCTTTCGTTCCTTCTTCACTCATAGTATGAAGGTGTACATCGCGCATTCTAGCCTGCTTCCGAGCCATCAACTCTGCTGGATTGTTATGTAGAGGAAGCTCTGGCTTTTCCAGCACTAACAATAGCTGCCTTTTCTTTTTTAAGGTGAGCTCAATTTGTTTATCTAGTTTCTCGTAGCCAGTGATTGTTGAGAATAACTCAGTAAACTCATTGGATAGCTTATCTATCTCATCTTGCCCTGGGTTCTTTTTATATTCAATGAGCTTATGATAATAATCCCAAAACCTATCCAAGAAGCTGTCAACAGAGTCTTGGTGCTTCTTAAAAATTGGCGTCAGCTTTTTATAATGCCTACCCTCATGAACCTAGCACAAGGCGAGTGATTCAGTAATGAGCTTAAACTGTGGCGCATCATCGGTAATGAGTGTTTCTATCGCATAAGGACTCTTTCTATATGTTGAGATAGCTGCCGCATCAGTAATCAGCTTTCTATATTTTGGAAATTTTTTATCACCTAATACCTTATCAAGAATAACTTCCAGCTCCTTACTGTTTAAGATAGTCGATGAGTGAAATACCTTTAAGCTTTCGATTACCTTGTGGGGTAAGTTCATAGTAGCCAGTAAATTAAAAGCGGCCTCATTTAATGTGAACCCAAAGTGGTCTTTGCTTAACATTTCAATGACGCTTAATCGACTTTTACTGGTCAGCGTAAAGTAAGCTGAATAATACTCATTACCCAATACATTAACATAACGGTTTTTCCCATCCTCTCTAGCGTTGGTGTCATCTAGGTGCTGGTAGTTCGTGGATTGTAAACCTGCCTTCACAACTTCTACCTTCTCGGGCTCAAGTATCGTAGGTGTTTTAATTGTGAAGCTATGGATGGTTGATTTACTAATATCTATGTTGGCGGTTTTATAAAATGTCTCAAGGCTTTCTAGCGTCATACCACCTTGAGTATTTAGGAAGCTTGTCCAGCTTTTAATAGTAGGGCCGAACTGGCCCTCATAACCAGTTGGCAGAGGTGCTGTATAGTGTTTGTTTTCAGAAGGGGAGTAATATTGTTGGCGCAAAAAAAGAGTGTTATTAGCAGCAATTTTTATATCCTGGATAAGTGTTTTCTTAGAGCCATTTGGCACAGCATCGCTGGGCAACGAATCTGGATTAATTGTTAGTGTCACTGTATTAGAGACTTCGAGATTTTTTTTACTAGATTTTGGCTTTCTAGTTTTATTGGTTTTATTTCCTTTTCTATCCTTCTCGGAGGAATGATCCTTGTCCTTGTTAGCGCGCGTTTGCTTTCTAACATTAGGCTTTCCTTGCTCACCTTTATATTTATTTAATGCGTTATTTAACGATTGCACCTTGTCTTCTAGCTTTATGATTTTCTCAGCCTGACTTTCACATACATTGCTAAAATCTGTTTCTAGTGCTGTTGGTGTAACAGTATTATTAAATCTCTCAATGAGATCGGCTAAAACTGATTTGTCAGGTTGTTTTTTCATAGGAAGAGTATACCACGGGTTTGAAAAGGTAAATTTTCCCCACACAGATGGCCGTACTGCTGAAATTATTTTTAAGCCATGAACCTGATCGATGAAAAAATAATCCGAGCATACAGCGTTGTTATAGAGCGCACATCATGCTTTTATGACACACGATGATTCCAATATAAAATTTCCAAATTTGCACGAAAAAGCTGTCAAGAACTTTTTGAATTATTTTCAAATCATGCTGATATTGAACGGATACCTATCGATTATGTCCGTGCAGGAGATACCCTAGTGGTTTGGAAGCTGGACCGTCTTGGTCGTTCTATTCAGCACCTCATTCAAACCATTAAGACACTTAATGAGCGTCAAATTGGCTTTAAATCCTTACAAGAAAATATTGATACAACAACGTGAGCTTGCGGCAAGCATGTGTGCATTAGGTCAGCTAGTTACTTTATCCTAAAGGACCGATAGTAAAACTATTTAGAAAGGTCCTATTATGTTTGGCAAAACATTTGATAAAAAAGTCGTTACACCCAAGTCAGCAACACCTTCAACACTAGATAATATTGCTCAATCGCTCAAGTCATGGCGTTCATCATCAAAAGAGCCATGGGAGATTCCAGAAGACCTTTGGGTGAAAATTATTGCGCTCTATCCTGCTTATACAAAAAAGGACATTACTGAACGATTATCAATCAGCTCTAAACGGCTCAACAAAAAAATTAATGAAAAAGAATTATTAGCCAGCAGTACATCAGTTGCCAATTCTGATGATGACCAAGCCGATGAATGTTTTGTTGAAGCCACTATTCAGGATTCAGTTGTGCTTTCACAGCAACTGATTAGCATTACAAGAACTGATGGCGTCGTGTTACAACTGCCTAAGCCGGAGTATGCTGAAACCATTAATCTGATTCTTACTTTTTGCAAGGGGTAGTGTATGCTGCAATTCAGTGAGCTTGCGGTAAGTATGTGTGAACCAATAAGTTGGATAAGGTAAACTTTCGTTGCTGAGTACTTTATTGGGTTTGATAATTATCCATTATCTTCATTAACCTATTGACTTAGAAAAGAAAATTATTTTATTGTGACGACAGTTTCTTACGCATCACGTGAAATAATTATGCCAACCGCAACTGAAATACCGGATATAGCGACTAAATCAGAGCATGAAATTGCAGAATTTCGTGCTCGCTTGAATCAGTCCAATCTTGGTGATGAGGATAAGGAGCTTGCAGGTGGTTGTTTGGACCTTGCTCTTTGGTTGCCCGAGGTGCTTCAACAGCAGAAAATTACAATTAAACAATTACGTGAACTTATTTTTGGAGCTGACAGTAATCAGTCACCCAAGAAGAATCAGGAGAATAAGGGCCAAGAATCTGAAAGTAATATTGAGGGTGTTGGCAATAACTCTGACGATAATACATCAGGCAATAAAAAAGGTGATAGTCAATCAGATAAGAAAGGGAAATCCGGTCATGGCAGGCGAGGTAATCAGGATTACCGGAATGCCACTGATGTTTATTGCCATGTTGCTGACCATGCATGTGGCGATGCCTGTCCTGGAGGATGTGGTGGGAAACTGTATAAGGTTAAAAAAGCCGGTGTAGTTATTCGTATAACTGGCAACTCATTAGGCACGGCAACACGGTATCATTTGGAAAAGCTTCGCTGCGCCTTGTGTGGGCTTATTATCACTGCCCAGTTACCCACGGATGTTAGGAAGCAACCAAAGTATGACGCTGCAATGCCTTGCAAAAGTATTACATTGGCGTGCCTTTTTACCGTCAAGAAAAGTTCCAAGAGTTACTAGTCCGGTACACAGTTCGAGCTTTGTGAGCAGGTGTGATATCGGCTAGGTTTTAGAACAGTAAAGCCTCTATATAATGTAGGCTATATTACTGCTGGCACGCCAAAATCATTAACCTTTCCCAAAACTGATATCTTCCTTTAACTGGCAACTCATTAGGCACGGCAACACGGTAGTCATTTGGAAAAGCATTCGCTGCGCCTTCAGTGCTCTTTAAGCTCAGCAAGTATTCTACCTGCCGCACCTTTCTTGTGCTTTAAGTCATGACTCGCTCAGCCAAACATCACGCTCATCTCTTTCAGATTTTTTGGGCTTTATTATCACTGCCCAGTTACCCACGGATGTTAGGAAGCAACCAAAGTGATGACAGGCTAATGTTTAAAGCAATGCTGTGCTTGCAAAAGTATTACATTGGCGTGCCTTTTTCACTTTGGCGTCAACCGAAAAGTTCCAAGAGTTACTAGTAATTCTAGCTTTCCGTTACCCTCAAGTACACAGTTCGAGCTTTGTGAGCAGGTGGCTGATATCGGCTATCGTGTGTTTGATGTTTTAGAACAGTATGGCGCGAACGGTGATATTATTCAGCACGGTGATATTATTCAGCATGATGACACATTCGCAAAGATACTTTCGATACTATCTGATAACAAGGCGGACCTTAATAAACCAAGAAAAGGGATGTATACAACAGCCATTTTAAGCAAGACTATTGGTGCTCACCAGGTTGCTCTATTTTATGCAGGCGAGCATCACGGCGGCGAAAACTTATCACAACTATTAGCAAACAGGGTGGCTGAAAAAAAGAAGGTGATTCAAATGTGTGATGCGTTAGCAGCCAACATGCCGAAAGAGTTACAAACTATCATCTGCAATTGCTTAGCTCATGGTTTTAGAAAGTTTCGTGATTTACTTGAATATTATCCTGAGCCTTGTTTGCACGTTATGCAAATCCTGGGTGAGGTTTATCGAAATGATGAGCAAACAAAGCAAATGGACCCACATCAACGCTTACTTTATCATCGAAAGCATAGCAAACCATTGATGCTTAAACTGCATGGTTGGCTCAATAAGCAATTATCTAACAAAGTGGTAGAACCAAATAGTCACCTTGGTAAGGCGATGAAGTATATGTTAAAGCACTGGAAAAAGCTTCGGCGATTCTTAACGACACCAGGAGCGCCACTAGATAACAACATTGTCGAGGCGATACTAAAGATTCCTATTCGCATTAGAAAAGCTGCAATGTTTTATAAAACTCAGCATGGCGCTAACATCGGTAGCATCTTATTATCTCTTATTGTTACAGCTCAATTGTGCGGGGAAAACCCACTCGATTACTTAGTTGCCTTGCAGGAAAATAAATCAAGTGTTTTTAAGGATCCCTCCTTATGGTTGCCATGGAATTACCAGATTGAAGATAAAGGAGGTTTGGTCGATGAAGAGGCCGCTTGACTTATTACAGGAGGTTGACTAGCGAGCCTTCTCCATGGCTCACCGAGATGACTAGTGATAGGGTTACCTTGGTTAAGCAGAATCATTAGCTGCGTGCTATCGATATGGTACGTGGCTGAGTGGGAGTTTGGCCACCATTGTAACTTTCCTTGCGAAAAACGCTTTAGACAAAGCCAGAATCCATTGCCATCATAAACTAGAAGTTTCACTGAGGTACGGCGGCTATTCGTAAAAGCAAAGACCGTACCAGAGAATGGATCCTCACCCAGCCGTTGCTGGCAAAGCGCAACTAAAGCATCAATACCCTTTCTAAAATCAGCAGGTCTGACTGATAACAATAGCCTCATTTGAGGCGTGAATTGCAGCATACACTACCCCTTGCAAAAAGTAAGAATCAGATTAATGGTTTCAGCATACTCCGGCTTAGGCAGTTGTAACACGACGCCATCAGTTCTTGTAATGCTAATCAGTTGCTGTGAAAGCACAACTGAATCCTGAATAGTGGCTTCAACAAAACATTCATCGGCTTGGTCATCATCAGAATTGGCAACTGATGTACTGCTGGCTAATAATTCTTTTTCATTAATTTTTTTGTTGAGCCGTTTAGAGCTGATTGATAATCGTTCAGTAATGTCCTTTTTTGTATAAGCAGGATAGAGCGCAATAATTTTCACCCAAAGGTCTTCTGGAATCTCCCATGGCTCTTTTGATGATGAACGCCATGACTTGAGCGATTGAGCAATATTATCTAGTGTTGAAGGTGTTGCTGACTTGGGTGTAACGACTTTTTTATCAAATGTTTTGCCAAACATAATAGGACCTTTCTAAATAGTTTTACTATCGGTCCTTTAGGATAAAGTAACTAGCTGACCTAATGCACACATGCTTGCCGCAAGCTCACGGTAATTATAAAAAGAAGGCCGGCTAATCCCATAAATCTTGCAAATTTCTGCAACGGTTATCTTCTGTTCATCATAACGTTCCAGCATTTTTTTGACCTGATGTTCCTGTAATAGAGGTGGTCGTCCTCCTAAACGTCCCCGAGCACGAGCGGCTTTGAGTCCAGCGCGTGTTCGCTCTTGAATCAGGTCTCGCTCAAACTCGGCTAAGGCACTGAAAATATGGAAGATTAGCTTACCACCACTGGTGGTAGTATCAATATTTTCCTGCAAGCTTTTAAAGCCAATCCCTTGTTGGTTTAAGGTTTGAATGGTGTCAATGCAGCTCTGAAGCATGAAGCAGCAGAATCGAGTTATTTTTTAACCACCTGTTAGTTTTATTATTTTTCCAGCAGCTTTTCGTTTTATCCCCGCTAATTTTACCTAAAACACCTAGATAAAATGGTGTTTTTTTACTCGCCTAGCTCGATGAAGGCAAGCCTAGCTCCCGCCTATCGATGCGCTAATCAACCTGACTGTCAATCTGAGTAGCGTTAGCTACTCTAATTGCAATCTTAATTGGGGCGTTAACAACCTTTGCTCTTGGTACCATTCAATCGGTAACCAAGGATTCACTAATGTTTCTTTAATTTGTTTTAAAGTCGCTGCAACACCATACGTAATGACCGTTTGTTTGATCCCTTGGCAAAACTCAGACAGTGCATTTAAAGCATGACCCAATCGTAATAAATAATGAAAACCTTGCATCGCATGCCAGTCATAAGAATAGGCGTGTTTGTAATGATAGCCGCGGTTTTTTTCTGTGTTATGACTGTCTTCAATGAATCCTTTTTGACGAGCCGTTAAATTAAACAGCTCATGCACCTGACCCAGTGAAACACGCAAACTGGAAATCCAAGCTCGTTCAACAAAATGCTCAACAATCTCTCCCGTCTTTTGATCAACCTCTTCGTAGCGTTCCTTGCAACCCGCTAAATGAAGCGTGAGTTCCCAATCATAACCATAAGTTACGTCATTCTTCCAATAAAATTCCTGCCGCCTTTTTCGATACGCCGGTTGCCCTGGAATTTCCTGAGCCAGCCCTTTTTGTTGATTCAGTTGCTTGGCTAAGTCTGTGCATTTTTGCTTGGGTAAATTCAGAATAAACGCCCAGTCGTTTTGATGCAGGATTCCCATTACCGTTTGCGTAGCAAACATAGCATCCGCTAGTAATAATAATTTTAAGCGCGGAAAATAACTTTTTAAGCGAGAGGCTAATCGTTCAAATGCTGTCGTTTCACTATCTTGTTTACCCTCAGCTTGCAATAACTCATTCGTTTCTCGATAAAGGTATTCCGTCATTAAGGGGACGGTCAACCCATTGTTAAAAGTCAGGTTCGCCTCTAACACATAAACGTATTGCTGCTTGTTTCCCGCTTTAGGGTTGCCAACCACTCGCTCACACCAGCGCTCATCTTGCAGTAGGCCATGACGCACAACTTTCTGGGTGCCATCTAACGTAATGGGTAGGTGACCCTGGACTAGCAATGATTTAAATTTCTTATTTTTAATCAGTTCCTTAATAAGCTGGATATGGGCCGACTCAATGGATTTAGGATCAATTTTCTCTAGCAGCCTCGTGATCGTATCAGCATGAGGAATACTCTCAAACTCAGGAAAAACAGCGGCTAGATGAGCAACTAGCACAGGGCTGGTTAACTCACGGTTCATCTCACGTCGAGATTTGAGTTGAAAGACAAACAACAACAAACCAAAAAGTAACAACACCGTCAATTTATGTTGCACTTTGCCAGGCTGCCTTGGGTCAGGGATCTCGGTAAACTGTTGTATCAAGATCGGCAATAAACATCGCCAAGTTTGCAATTGTGGGGAAAGTAAATTGGCTTTGGCTTCGCGCATCTCCTCCAGGATGTGTAATGTAGTAGGTTTTAACAGCTATCTATGATATTGTGCTGCAGTCGATTGAGAAAACTACTGGAGCGTCAAAATGAACAAAGGATACCGCATAATCTTCGAATCTATTGATCTCGATAATCCCAGCACAGTTGTTCGCCAATCTACGTTAATAGAAGAGTCGGTCAAGGTAGCAACAAACTGTTTAGATTTCTCATTAGAGCATGAGAAACAAATTAAACTATTGCAGGCTGCGCTTGATAATATTCTGATAGAAAAAACTGAACTAATCAATAATGATTTACATTTGTGCCCAAAATGTCCAGGTGAATTAATTAAGCAAGGCAAGCGTAAGTCGACATTTCACGACGTATTTACTGACCATGAAGTAAAAATGCAACGAGCAAAATGTAATCAGTGTGGCTTTGAACCGGCCTCAACAGTTAGGACTTTTCTTGGTGGCACAACGATATCAGGAGACCTTGCAAAACTTCAATCTGAATTAGGGGCCGAACAGACCTTTAGAGATGCCGAGGATATTTTTAATAAATTTTCAACTGCACAACGCAAAGTTAACAATCATAATCGAATCAAATTAACAACAGAGCGTGTTGGCAGCTCATTAAAGTTAGTCAATAAAGAAGAAAAAAACATGTTAAAAGCAGATGAGGCAGAAGAATTAATTTTAAATGTTGATGGTGGTCATGTAAATTCAAAAGAGCCTAATTATAGAAGTTTTGAAGCGATGACGGCTGTTTTTTACAAGCCAGATGCTGTCGAAAGCAGTGCGAAAGGCACTAGAAATTTTCTATCCAGTAAATCATGCGCTGCATCAACTGCGAACGATAGTGGGAAAGAGATGATTGAAAACACTGTTATAGCTGCTATTAGAGAAGGGATGACACAAAATACTCATATTACTGCTCTATGTGATGGTGCTGCAAATTGCTGGAGTATAGTGGATGCATTAAAACCATTATGCAAAACAATCACCTCAATATTAGATTGGTTTCATATCTCCATGAAAATGCAAAATATCTCATTACCAGATGACATAAAGCCTAAATTCTTACGTATCAAATGGCATTTGTGGCGGGGAAATGTGTCTGCTGCAATAACTAGGCTTGAGCAATTAAAGGAGCATGCATTTTCTTCAAAATTGTCAGATAAGATTAAAAAATTCATAACATATATTCAAAATAATAAAGACAAGATTGTTAATTACCGAGAAAGGAAAAAAAATCATCTAGTCTTCACAAGTAATCTTGCGGAGTCCACAGTGGAAAGCCTGATTAACCAAAGGTGCAAGGGTCAGCAGCACATGAAGTGGACTAGGGAAGGGTTAGACCCGATCCTTCAGCTGCGTGCTCAGATTAACAGTAAAGCATGGTGCTCTAAATGGAAAACTGCTGTGCTGGGAGCAATATAAAACCTACTACATTACACTTCCAAACTGACTTATCTTTTTTTAATGCTTTTAAAGCAAGTTCTTTTCTATCGTCTGCATTCATTAACTTAGCGGCACTGTTTGTTGTTGACATGATCAGCCTCACTCTTTTGCTTTCATTATTGACTTGGATGCGAGAGTATATGGCAAGATAAGCCATAATTACCAATCCGTGAAATACTATACTGTATGTATGCTCAATACCTGACCATCTAATCTGATACCCAGAAATGAACAAGGCCAAAAAATTGAGGATGAACTTTCGTAGGGTAATACTTCCAATAATCAGATCTATTTAACCTAAACTTTGAAAGCATTGATTAAGATTGTCCCCGATAAGCTAATATACAACAGCACCTAATAAAGTGCACATTCTTGAAAAATGGTCATTAGTTAAACGTTTTGAGGAATTAGTAAATTAATTATGCTGAGTATTTAAGCAATAAACTAGCTTTTGTATTTCATGTGTAATACAATATATATTATTATATATAAAAAGTTTTGAGGTGACATGATGAAAAGTGCAATGGTACAGGCGAGAATTGAGCCAAAGCTCAAAATACAAGCTGATAAAGTGATTAAAAAATTAGGGCTAAATACTTCTCAAGTCATTAATGCGCTTTATACGCAGATTGCCTTAACACATGGAATACCATTTGAATTGCGAGTTCCCAATAAAGAAACATTAGCCGCAATGAATGAATTGGAACAAGGTAAACCTAAAACATATGACAGCGTAGAGGCCATGTTTGATGATTTTGAGTAATAACTTTTGTTAAAACTCCAGCCGTCCTCTCAATTTAAATCTGATTTCAAACGGGTTACTAAGCAGCGTAAGGACGTTACTTCTATTAAAAAAGTGATTAATTTGCTGGCCGAAGAAAAAAAGCTGCCGAGTAAATATCGAGACCACAAGTTACCAGGCAGCTGGCATAATTATAGAGAATGCCATATTGAACCCGATTTATTATTGATTTATAAAATCGAAAAAGCAGGTCGGTTGTTAAAATTAATGCGACTAGGTAGCCATGCTAAATTATTTAACCTATGATGCTAATTTTTTGATAATCCAAATTAATTGTGAGGGAATAACGTATGAATTGTCCTTGGACATCTAGTAATCAGCTTGTAAAAAAAGTTGCAATAGGTAGCGGATTATTTATTTTATCGGTCTTTGTCTTATCAGTAGTGATTAAGCTGATAGCGATTATTTTAGATCTGCTATCAATGACTCCCATTTTAAATACTTTAATTGTTATTGCTGCAACGGTCATTATTTTACTTCTTTTCTGTCAATGCTATTTTAAATCAAAAGCATCATCTTGCCATGAAGAAGTGAAAAAATGAGTCTATGCGTGTGGTTAAAGAGTCGTCCTGAATTAACTTGGTATGAGTAAAAACGTCATTCACTTCACTGCCAGCGCTTTCGAGCAAACAGAAGAAGTTGCCGAGCTACTGGATGCTGCAACGGCAAGTAATACTCGGTTGGCTTATCAAAATGATCTTAGCCTCTTTGTGGAATGGGGTGGTAAACTGCCTGCAACGGCTGAGCAGATTGTTGCTTATCTTCAAGCGATGGCTGATCAGCTCAATCCGACAACGCTACAGCGTCGTGTGTTAGCACTTCATCACTGGCACACGCTAAAGCAATTGCCCGACCCTACTCAAGCGGTTTTAGTGAAACAAACACTAGCGGGTATTCGCCGCAAGTATGGACGCCCTGCTAAAAAAGTGGCTCCGTATTTGTTAAGTGATATTGATCTATCCATTGGTTATTGGGAGAAGGAAGACACGTTATTAGCTTTACGTGATCGAGCGTTAATTTTAGTGGGCTTTCATGTTGCGGGTCGGCGTAGTGAGTTAGCTGACATGCGTTGGGAACACATTGATTATGCAGAAGAGGGGATGGTGATTCGTTTTCCTCGTAGTAAAACGGATCAGTACAGTCAAGGTGCTCGGTGTTCAATCCCTGTTGGCTCCACAAAAAAACGTTGCCCGTTACAAGCGTTATTGGATTGGCGTAAGGAATCAGGGTATGAGTCAGGGCCGGTGTTTCGAGGGTTATCGAAAAGTGAAGCAGTGGTTGATCGAGCGATTAGTCCTTACCAAGTGAATGAGCGGGTTAAATACGTGGCAAGGGCTGCTAACTTACCGAATGCGCCGACTATCTCGGCACATTCGTTACGACGTGGGTTTGCAACGGAAGCCTCTCGGCGTGGGGTTTCCTTGCAATCTATTATGCAACATGGTCGTTGGAAATCGCTGAGGACGGTTTTAGAGTACATTGACGAGGGTAGGGTGTTTATGGATAGCCCGCTGAAAGCACTCTATGAATAACTGTGGCGACACTACTTTTAAAGAGAGGGGGTAATTAATGACAACTAAGGCAATGAGCTTGGATCAGCCAGCCATTAACTTTGATGAGGTGATGAAATTCCTGCGTTCAGCAAGTACGTATGAGCTTTTTCGCCTTAAGAACTACATTGGAAACGAAATCTCATCGCCTAAAAGACTGGAGCATGTAAAAGCCAAGTTGCGCGTTGGACAAATGATAGAATATTTTTCAGGTCGTTCTCAAACACTGTGTCAAGGGGTTGTTTGTAAAACGAATATTAAATATGTGGTTGTGAAGGCTAATGATGGCAGTGGCAATTGGAGGGTACCTTATTATTGTGTCAATATCGATAGTCGTCCTATTCACAATGAGAAACCGACAAAATTAGGCTCATTGAATAAGAACAACCTCACTGTTGGTGATACGGTTGGCTTTATTCATAAAGGCATGGATGTGATTTGTACCGTGACTAAGTTAAATTTAAAAACAGCTTCACTCCTTACTTCAGGTAAGGAAAAGTGGAGTGTTTATTATGAACACTTGTTTCCTATTATTGATGGCGAAAGCGAAGAGGAGGGTGTCATTGAAGTTTTACCTCAAGTGGATAATGAATAAGACTTTCCAACTTAAGCGAGGATGCCTCTGACCATGATGCGACATTTTTACCGTAAAACACAGCCATATTTCATTATTTTTATTGCTTCATTATTTTACTTGTATGAGTTTATGCAGCGTGTCGCGCCGCAAACAATGATGCCGCAACTTATGCAACATTTTACTATTAACGAAGCTGGCTTAGGGGTAACCGCAGCGCTTTTCTATTGGGGCTATACACCCATGCAGGTGCCATCGGGTCTCTTGGTGGATCGCTACAGTATTCGTTACTTAATGACAGCAACCGTGTTAATTTGTACTTTAGGTGGCTATTGCTTTTCATTAACCCAGAATATTTGGCTGGCTGATCTCGCTCGGTTGTTAATGGGTGCTGGTGCCTCGTTTGCTTATGTTGGAGCATTATTGCTCGCAGCGAGATGGCTGAAAGGGCGTTACTTTGCAATGGTAGTTGGCTTTGTTCAGCTACTGGGTAGTCTTGGCGCCATTATGGGAGAGCGTCCAGTGGCCATGTTAGTTGAATCGCACGGTTGGCAATATGCGATGAATGTTTTAACAATCGTAGGATTGATCTTAGCTGGCTTTTTCTTCTTCATTATTCGGGATAAACCACCACAAGCCCACTCTCGACAAAAAAGGCCAAAAGTGCCGCTGAATTTCAAGCAGATTGTCAAACAGGTTTTTAGCCTCAAGCAGAATGCGTGGATTTGTTTAAGTGGATTTTGTTGTTGGGGCCCCGTTTCTATTTTTGCTGCTTTTTGGGGGCCAGCCTATTTAATGTCGCTCTATCACATCGATATTGTTGCTGCGACCAGCATGGTTTCACTTGTTTGGGTCGGTATTATGGTTGGCGGGCCAGTGTTTGGATGGGGGTCAGCGTATTACTCAAATCGTCGTTATCCATTAATTATCGCTTCACTGATGGCAATCCTAAGTACTCTGGTGGTTTTATACCTTCCCACACCGACATATCTCATTATGGCTGTTGCGTTATTCTTCTTTGGTGTTGCTGCCTCAGCGATGGTGGTTACTTTCGGACTTATCCATGACATTAATCATCCTAACACCCATGGTACAGCAGTGGCTTTAAATAATGTCGCGGTCTTATTGGGTGGACTAATATTATTACCCCTGGTTGGGTTTATTGTGAATGATGTGAAAAGCCTTTATCACATTCAACAAGCTGTATCAGTTAATGCTTACCGAGTGGCTTTATCTATGATGTTGTTGATTGGCCTCGTTAATTTATTTTGTGCAGTTTTTATGATTAAGGAAACTCATTGCCGGAAAGTGCATAACCATTAACTCGGCTCAGGAAAAGTGAAGTCGCTGCTGGCGTAAGCCGACACTGAATAAATGATAACTCAATGATAATGGAATAGTATGAATAAAACAGTCTTAGCGTTGTCCCCTACTGGTCATCTGTATATCCCTCTCAATCAACTAGAGAACACCTCCGTTAAGCAATCCGCACAAGCAGTCTGCCAAGCTTTTCGTGCTAGCGAGGAACAAGGGTTACTTTTTCTTGCAAATCATCAGGCAGGTGATGATTGGTCGGCAATACTGCACTTTTGGCAGGAGTTTGCAGCAACCTATGTGCGCCAACTTTCTCAACTCCCCGCCGATCAGAAGAATCACTTTGTGTTAAGCTTACCTGGAGAGCGGTTTTTTGATGCTTGTGTGGCTAAGCTGCCGCCTATGCTGGGTGCTGAATACTGTTCAGCGGAGACACTCTCTCAATTGTGGCAGCGGTTAACCAGCTTTGTGGAGCAGGAAGTTGTTGCATTAGGTGATTTACACCATTTTTTTGTAAATTACTTATCACGCTGGCAACAAGTGGGTCGAGTTTGCTTTCATTTAGCGGAAAATAAAAAAGATCCTGACCACCCTTTTGCTTTTTTGGCAACCTACGCGTCACATTTAGGAAAAAATGCGAAAGTACAACATTTACCATTAAATCAGGCATTGCAAGAGTATGCGGGTGCTGGCAATAAGGCGGGGTTGGTTAAGCTATTAAAGCCGATTGATCAAGCAGGGAAACGGTGTGAGTGGGTTCAGCATTTACTAGAATCAAAAGCAATCTATCATCCTTTACGCTGGCAGACGCAACAAGCCTATCAGTTTTTAAAAAGTGTGCCGCAACTCGAAGACTCTGGGGTAGTGGTGAAATTACCTGATTGGTGGAAAAAGAGACCCAGAGCTAAAGTTGCTGTTTCCATTGGCTCCTCTAGTAGCGGGGCCTTAGATTTGCGAAAACTTTTACGTTTTCGAGTGAGTATAGCGGTTGCAGGTGATGACTTAACGCCTGACGAAATGGAGACGTTGTTAGCGAGTGAAAGTGGGTTAGTGTTTTTAAGAGGCCAATGGGTGGAGGTGGATAATGAAAAACTGCAAGCTGCCTTAGCGCATTGGCAATCAGTACAAGCAGGGCATCCTGAGGGTGTCTCTTTTATTCAAGCCATGCGCTTATTGGCTGGTACAGATGAAAACCTAGGTTTATTGGATGATGAAGCGGAAGAGGGTGAGACTTGGTTTGGCGTCGAAGCGGGTGATGCGTTGGCTCAGTTGTTAGTAAAGCTGCGTGATCCAGGTGCCATTCAATCACAGACCCCGAAGCAGTTGATGAATGCTCATTTGCGCCCTTATCAACAAAAAGGGTTGGATTGGCTCTCATTCCTGACTGAACTGGGTTTAGGTGCTTGTTTAGCGGATGATATGGGGCTAGGTAAGACAATCCAAATCATCGCCTTGCTGTTACTTCGAAAACAAAAACAACAGGATCAGGCGTGCTCATTGCTTGTATTGCCAGCCTCATTACTTTCTAATTGGAAAAGCGAGTTAGAAAAATTTGCCCCAAGTTTATCTGCATTTTTCTTTCATCCTTCTGAAACCTCACGCCAAGCAATGACAGAATTAACAAAAGATTCCGCATTATTAAAGCAATATGACGTGGTATTGACGACCTATCATACTGTTTGGCGACAAACGTGGTGGCAACAGGTGACTTGGGAGTTATTGATTTTAGATGAAGCACAGGCAATTAAAAATCCATCGACCAAGCAAACCAAGGCACTAAAAAGTTTGCCGGCTAAGTCGCGCATTGCTTTAACCGGAACGCCGATTGAGAATCGGATTGGTGATCTATGGTCGTTATTTGATTTTCTATCGCCTGGTTTATTGGGTTCATCGACTGCGTTTAAGCGCTTCATTAAATCCCTGAATGATAGAGACGCTGTGAATTATGAGCCATTACGAAAATTAGTTCAGCCCTATATTTTAAGGCGCTTAAAAACTGACAAACGGATTATTAGCGATTTGCCGGATAAAATCGAATTGGATGCCTATTGTGGTTTAACACGTCTACAAGCTACTCTCTATCAAAAAAAAGTGGATGAATTACAAGCTGATCTACGTAATGCAGAGCTGTCTGACATGCAACGTAAGGGGTTAATTATTAATGCACTCTTGCGGTTTAAGCAGATCTGTAATCACCCCTCTCAAGCAATGGGACAAGGTGATTATCAACCATCTCATAGTGGGAAGTTTGAGCGCTTAGCAGTGCTGTGTGAGGAAATTCATGAAAGGCAAGAGAAAGTGTTAATCTTCACTCAGTTTAAAGAAATGACACAGCCAATTGCTCGTTTTCTTGAAACCGTATTTGGGCAGTCTGGCCTGATTTTACATGGCAGTACGCCAGTTAAAGCCAGAAAGCAATTGGTTGAGAACTTCCAATCAGAAAAGGGCGCTCCATTTTTTGTATTATCTTTAAAAGCAGGTGGCACAGGATTAAACCTGACGGCTGCTAACCATGTGATTCATTTTGATCGTTGGTGGAATCCAGCCGTTGAAAATCAAGCAACTGATCGTGCATTTCGAATTGGTCAAAAACGCAATGTCTTGGTTCACAAGTTAATTTGCCATGGTACGGTTGAAGAGAACATTGATCTTTTAATTAAGAACAAGATACAATTATCGAATGAGATTTTAAGCGAGCAGGGTGAACCGGCATTAACAGAGTTGAGTAACGAGGAAGTGATGCAGTTAGTTCGCCTAGATTTAAGTAAAACGCAATTACAGTGAGTCAGCATGAGTTACTATTCACCTTATGTACCAGTCGCAAAGCGGCGACAGCGTGCAAAAAAACAAATGGATAAATTACGCAAGAAAGGAAAAATCATTACACCTATCGAAATTGAAGGGCGGACAATTGCTAAAACCTTTTGGGGTAAAGGGTGGTGTGAACACATTGAGTCGTTTCGTGATTATGAGAGCCGCTTACCTCGCGGTAGAACGTATGCGAGAAATGGTTCGGTCTGCCATTTGGAAATTAATCCTGGCGAAATCAAAGCGATTGTTTCTGGTTCCGAATTGTATCATATTCATATTACAATTAGTCCTCTTAAAAAGAAAAAATGGCAGGCTATCAAGCAAGCCTGCTCAGGTCAGATTGGTTCGTTACTGGATTTATTAGCTGGACGTCTTTCTGAAGGGGTGATGGGTGTGGTCAGCGACCGAATCGATGGATTATTTCCATTAGCTAACGAAGTCAAATTAAACTGTGATTGTTTAGATTGGGCGACCATGTGTAAGCATGTTGCTGCGGTGCTTTACGGAGTGGGTGCTCGCTTGGATGAGGATCCTGCCGCACTCTTTTCATTACGGCAAGTAAACCATGAAGAATTGATCGATCTATCAACTGAATCATTAAGTGAGACTTTATTACAAGGGCAGCATGAACAGGTGGATGCGAATGAAGACCTGTCTGCTTTATTTGGTGTTGAATTAGGTTCGGCAGCCGAGCCTGTAACATCAAAATCCTCACTAACTACTAGCACTTCTTCAAAGGCCATAACCCAACGGCCTAAGTATTATAGTGGCATACGCTTACGAAAGCTGAGACATTCCCTGGGTTTAACGCAAAAATCGCTAGCACAGCAATTAAAGCTTAGTCCCTCTCGCTTATCACAGTTTGAGAATTTGGGTAGGAAAAAGGTACCACTCACTCCAGAACTGGAAAATAAACTGAGCTCATTGCTGGAAGACTATAATCGCCATGCAGTTGATTAACGGTTTATGAAATCTTACTTTTTTCTGGCTCTGGCAAGGTAATGTTAAGTTCTAGTATGGCATTATTCTCTTTTGACTGTAAGTCAACTTGTACTGCCTCAGCATTCACTTGAGTGTGCTTAGCAATTAACGCAATAATTTCTTGTCGCAGAACCGGTAAGTAGTCAGGGTAAGAGGATTCAGAGCGTTGCTGCGCAATAATAATTTGTAGACGATCTTTTGCTGTGGTGGCAGGACGGTTGGTTTTACCTAAAATCTTCATCCATTTCATGTCATTTGCTCCGTGCTGCGCTTCAGTAATTTATCTAAAAAAGACCGTTTCTTTTGTAAACTAAACGGTGGTAAAGCGCCCGTAAAACGCTTCACAATGGCATCATAGGCTTTGCCCGCTTCGCTTTTTTGATCCAGAATTACGGGAATCCCTTTATTAGAAGCCGTCAAAACCGATTTGGACTCAGGCACAATACCCAACAGATTAATATTGAGCAGCTCTTGAATATCTTTAATGCCAAGCATTTCGCCAGAGTTTACCCGTTTATCTGAATAGCGCGTGATGACCAAATGCTCTTCGATGGTTTTTTCCTTAGAGGCGGCTTGTTGAGTTTTACTGTGCAATAAACCAATAATACGGTCAGAATCACGGGCTGATGAAATTTCTGGATTAGTCACCACAATAGCGGTATCGGCAAAGTACATGGCCATCAGTGCTCCCTTTTCAATGCCAGCGGGAGAGTCACAAAGAATGTAATCAAATGAGCTTTTTAATTCATGAATAATCGCACCAACTTTTTCCTCGGTGAGAATCTCTTTGTCCTTGGTTTGAGAAGCTGCGAGAATCGCTAAATTCGGAAAGCGTTTATCTTTAATGAGTGCTTGGTTTAATTTCGCTTCGCCATTAATGACATTGCCGATATCATAAACGACGCGTCGTTCACACCCCATGACCAAGTCAAGGTTACGCAACCCAATGTCAAAATCAATCACCACGGTGGTGTGATTTGCTTTTGCTAATCCGGTGGCTAGAGAAGCGCTGGTGGTTGTTTTACCCACGCCCCCTTTACCTGAAGTTACCACAATTACCTTTGCCATTTAGACCTCTTTAATTAACAGCGTTTGCTCATCTAAGACAACCTGCACGGGCGATGAAGAGGTGGGTAAAGTCATTTCCTCTTGCACCAAATAATAGCCTGCAATTGCCAATAATTCTGCTGCCAGCTTTTGGCAGAAAATACGCGTTTGCGTATCACCGGTTGCTCCTGCTAAAGCACGACCACGCAATGCGCCGTAAACATGAATGTTACCATCGGCAATGACCTCAGCGCCAGAATTAACTGAGGCCAATAGAATTAAATCACTGTTTTGCGCATAGATTTTACTGCCTGATCTGACCGTGCGTTCAATCACTTGCGTTTTGCTTGGGGTGGGTGTGGGTGGTTTAGCTTCTTTTTGGGTAATGACTGCTAAGCCTGCTTGTAATGCAAGACGTTCTTTCTCTGGCGCTAAGCCCCGAATGCCAAGCGGAATAATTTGCGTGGTTTTCAGTAGCGTCATGAAACCTGCGAGCCCCTCTTGCGAAATGGATGGGAGTTGAGTGACATCTAAAATAATTGGCATGCGATGAAACAGGGAGGGCGCTTGCTGGGTTAAACGCTGCCACTCTTCTGTCAGACAAGGCAAGTCATCGGTTAACGGGGTCAGCACATGCCAAAGCATGAGCTCAGTTTTAAAAAGTAGCTTAGTGGTGGGTTTCATGAGGTATTCGCCAATGATGAAGATAACTTTTTAAGGAAAAGGCACGATTGATTTCATCACGCCAGTGTTGTGCTGCTGATTTCGCTTGAAAGGGTCCGAGATAAACACGGTGTTTTCCTCGCCCTTTTACTTGAATAAAATACGTGGTAGCTGAATAGCCACGTTGAGCCACTTGCTGAATCAGTTTCTTGGCGCGGTGCAGGGTATCAAAGCTACCAATTTGTACGATCCAACCTGTGGTTGGTGTGTTAGCTATCCCTGCTTTGATGCTGGGCTGTTGGATAGGTTGACTGCTCTGAACCTGTGGTTGTGGTGCTGACTGCTTAGACAGACTGAGTAGCTCCGGTGGTGCGCTGGATAAGGGTTGATTCAGTGCTAACTGTGTAATGTGATGTATCAACCGGCGTCTATTAGCTGCTAAGTGTCGTGATGAATTTACTGGAGTCGGATGCTGCGCAACTACTTGTACGGGTGCTTTTTGTTGTGTGGTTTGAGGTGGTTTTAATGTAGGGCGACTAATGAAAAACTCACGGCGAGCAGGGTGCGATAACGGTGTTAAGGTTAAGCGATTCGATTGACAGTTTGTATTGGGGTAAGTCACCTCGCTGAGCTGACTAAGCGCTTTTTGATTAAACTTCGCCAAGGTAACAGAAACAGCAGGCAAGCTGAGGCTGTGCTGGTAGAGCTGTTTCTCAGGTGAGACAGTGAGTGGTTGTGCATGAGTAAAGGAAACTAGCGTGTTACTGCACACAAGCAACCCAACACGTATTATCCTGTTTTTGACTAAACCCGAAAAGTAACTCATCACATGCTTAGTCCTGTCGGCAAGTGCCTGTGATTTGTTGAGCTGCCCGTTGAGTGACTTGACAGTGACACGCCTGGCTCCATTGAATCACCGTTTGACCGAGTGCGGTGAGTGTGAGTGGCGTGGATTGAGTGGTGTAGGCCAGTGGCTTTGAATGGGAGAGGAACGCATACGCATCCTGATGGGGTTTACCCTCGGTATCTGCAAAGGTTAATGTATTGCTCAAAAGGAAGCGGTGTTCTTTTATGGCTTTATGCTCTAGGCACTGCATGGGCGAGGCCCAACAGGGGAGGGTAGCCATTAGCCCAAAGGCTGCCATGAGTGTCGTAGTGGGTTTCATCATACTAGCAGGTTTCCTTGTGTGTGATTTGATAATGTATGCGGATAGTGGATTGCGGTTTAAAGTCAGTGTGGCTTTGGGCGCAGGCCCGAAGGACACAGTGAGGGGCTTCTAGTTTTTTATTGCTGGCTCGTTCCCAGGTCATCAGATGGCGACATTCTAGGATTTGTAAAAAATTCACTAACTTTACCGTCACGCGTTGCTGCTTATCACATTGATCAACGATGACATCCCAGTCATGACGTAGTGAGCCAATGGGTTGCTGAAAGGTCTTAATTAATGCTGTTTTAGCATCAGGGTCCGCCAGTTTGGTTCGCGCGTTCTCGGTTTGGTTATTCATCGCCAAAGCGTTCCTCATAGCGCTCTTGAAGCCATTGTTTTAAAGGTCGCTTCCATGGCTCTTGCTGATGGTTAGCCAGGCTGCCCAGTTTCTTAGGGTTAATGCCCAAGCGTTTCGCTTTTGCAACGTTTTGCGCATTGAGGCGATATCGTTTTTTGGCTTGTGACCAGAGTAACTCACGCTGGGTTGCTTTACTCATCACTTTGTCCTTGCTGATCATATTGTTGGCGCAACAACCCCATTCTCATCAAGGTTTGATACTGCCCGTCAGTAAAGACTTCATCAACCAGTTTTCCTTCGGTTTGAAAACCGACTTTTTCATACAAATGAATGGCCGCTTGATTACGCTGATCAACTAATAAGTACACTTTATGAAGATTGAGCGCTTGGAACGCGTGTTGTAATGCACAGCGCGTTGCTTGCAGTCCATAGCCTTGCCCTTGGTGCGCTGGGTCAATGAGTACACTGTACTCGGCGTTTCGGTGGATATAATCAATTTCGGTTAACTCGACCAAACCTATGCAAGCTTGCTGATCCTCACTTGTTCTCAGCTCAATAATAAAGCGGCGTTCGGTTTGGTCATGCAGATGTTTATGATACAGCTCAACCAGTTCGCTAAAGGATTCATAGGGTTCTTCAAACCAATAGGTCATCAGCGTGTGGCTATTATTCCATTGGTGGACCAATTCCAAGTCTTCCTCTTCGAGTGCGCGTATAACGAGTGTTGAGGGTGTCATGGTTTGAGTGCTCCTTGGTGGTTTTTGGAGGTTGGTAAGTCGCCGGCTAAAATCGCTATTGGGGTGGGAAATGGCGTGACTGCTTGGGTTGGCTGTTCAGGCGTCTGTGTTTCAGTAGTTAGTGGTGATGCTTGATGAACAACCGCCACGGGTTGAGTTGGTTCGGACTTATTTAACGCATATTGAGTTGGTGCAGCTTGATCAGGCAGCGTCAGGGTAGGGGGTATTAGGCTTTGCGAGGCAGTGGGCTGAGAAGGAAGCGCTGATGATTGTTGCGCTTGACAGGCGGTGAGCGTTATGACCAGCATAATACCCCCTACCAATAAACAGCCAATGCGTTTACTCATTATCTCTCCTTGATTGCTGTAGGCCAGACCTGATAGCTACGTAGTTTGCCTTTTTTCGCAGTTGCGTTTCATAACACTGGAGGGCTGTTTGCACGTAATGAGTTGAGTGACAGATCGCTCTTTGACAAGTGAATCCTCTGGGTTCACTCGGTTTACTAACTCCAAGGAGATTTCCCTGTAATTGATACACGGTGTTTGCCTTACTCGCCATCGAAAATCGACTCAACTGTATAAGGTGAGCCAGCTCCCTCAAAAAACTCACCAGTAAAAAAACGTCTGTTTTGATTTAAGGAATCAATTAACCGCATTTCTTCTGGAATCAGTTCAATGCGTTGTGCTTGAAAATTCTCAACCAGACGTTTGTCCTGCGTAGTTTTGGGAATAACGGCGACTTGACGTTGCAATTGCCACGCTAGCATAATCTGAGCGACACTGACGTTGTTCGAGGTTGCAAGTTCTTGCAGGATCGGGTGCTCTAATAAGCTTGGCTCGTCACCTGTTCGTAAGCGATCAGGCAACGCTGGTGAACCTAAGGGCGCATACGCTGTTAAAACAAGTTGATGCTGTTGACAAAAAGCGAGCAGTTCTGACTGCGATAAATACGGATGCGATTCCACTTGGTTAACGGCAGGCTGTATTTCTGCCTGTTGAAGCAGCGAGGTTAATTTAGGTTGGCTAAAGTTAGAAACGCCAAGGTAACGCACTAATCCTTCTCTAACGCAGGCTTCCATGGCGTGCCAAGTGTCGATAATCGGGGCATCTTCTAACCGTAAATAGTCATCAGCCTTGTTTTTATCCGGAAAATCCAACCCTACGTGGGGTGCAAACGCAATGGGCCAGTGAATGAGATACAGATCTAAATAATCCAGTTGTAAATCGGTGAGGGTCTTTTTTAAACTAAAGGACACGTCCTTTGGTAAATGAAAACTATTCCACAATTTTGAGGTGACCCAAATGTCCTCACGAGCCAAGCTGGTTTGTGTTAAGGTTTTTTGTAATCCTGCACCGACCGCTGCTTCATTAAAATAAAACGCGGCGCAATCAATGTGTCGATAACCAACTTGCAGTGCAGATTCGGTGGTTCGTGTTGCGGTTTCACCTAATGCTTGCCAAGTCCCTAATCCAAGCGCAGGGATGACGTTGCCATCGTAAAGTGGTAGTGTTTTCATATAATTATCAGCGCTCCTTTTCTCTTGTTAGTAACAATTACTTTATCGTAAATAATTTGGTTTGGGAAATCAGCTTTCCGCCTAAGACAGCCAGCACAGTGGCTAAATCCATGGTTTCAAAAGGTAAGCTAGCCAACTGTTGTCGAGTGAGCGAAAAGGATAAGACCTCCAGAAGTCGCCGTTGACCAGAGACCCCCATGCGCTGCTCTTCAAAAGCGATTAAATAAAAGCGATGATCGGGGAGCTGGGCAAAGTATTCGTTTGCTAATCCTAACGCTAAACTTACAACGTGTTGCCGATAAAGGTGATAGCGTTCTTTTTTGCTCATTGAACGTGTTTGAGGCAGACCCTCAGTCGTAGATCGACATCGTTTTTTAGGAATGATCGCTAAGCCTTTAATTTGCACAGCCAGTTGATTATCACCTTGCTGGTTAGTGGTTAATGACCAATTAGTACAATAGTCAGCATAAGGTGACGTCGCTAATGCTGCATGCAGTACGTTGATTTTAGCGGTTACGTTGCCCTCAAGTATTTTTTTAGCTAGTGCTTTGCGTTGCCAAATCGGTTGACAGGCGAGTTGCCAAGTACGCAGCTTGAGCTGGTAGTCGTTCTGGTCACGTTGTTTGGCTTTTGCTAAGCGTTGTTGTAATCGAGCTTGTTTTTTTTCCACTAGGTGAAACCAGCGATCAAAGCAAGAAGGATGATAGCGTTCTTGTTTTCTGCTGGCTTTGCGCGTGTGCTTATTCTCTGGAGCAGGTTGAGGTGGTGTGCTTAGCTCAAGGAGTTGAGACCACTGAGTGGCTTGCGCAACGCGTTTGTGAAGTGATGTCAACGTGTCAAGACTTTCCGTTTCATATTGAGCAGTCAGCCGAGCGTGACAAAGTGCCTCATGCTGCTGGGTAGGGGTACTTTGTTGCTGCGCGCAATCGTTCAATGAATGCAGTGTCAGTGAGTGTCTTTTCCAGGCCATAAGAAACTGTCAGGAGTTAAAAGGGGACATTATCATCCGTAGATTGATGGGGCGCATTGGCTTTTGTTGTTTCTAGCTGGTCTGTTGGCGCCTTGCTGTCAGTTTCTTGGAGAATGCTTGTTAATTTTTGTTGAGCCAGATCCAAGCGTTCTTTACACAGTTTATAGCTTTTTGTGCCTTGCTCGACCTTCTTAATGAGCTCATCCACATCATCAATCTCTTGTGATTGCAGTTCCTCAGCAATTTGTTTGAGGGTTTGGTATTCTTTTTGAAAGGTTAGGGTTTTTTCTGAACTCATGTGATCTCCTCATTGATTAGTTGCACGGTTTCATCACCGTCAATAAAACGCAGGGTAAAGACTTTTTCTTGCTTGGCCATAGAGACGGATTGAATAACGCCCTTTTTTCCAATCGAAAGACAGTAACCTCGTCTTAATGTTTTTTCGGGGCTTAAGAGTTCTATTTGAGAATAGCTGCGTGATAATTTCTCATTCAGACGTTGTTGTTGGCGAAAGGTGCCATCTTTTAATGTCGTGACAGCATTAGCAAGCTTTTCTTGGCATCGCAAAAACTGACTCATAGCACCATGACCTAATAATTGCTTATCGTAAGTTAATCGCTCACCGCATTGTTTGAGCGAAGCATTTGCCGTTGAGTTGAGCACAGTGTTTATCTGCACTAATGTTTTACCCTTCTGCATAAGCACTTGTTGCGAGCGAATCGTGACGTGATGATGGTTTTGCTCAGTCGTTTGTTGAATGGCCTTTAATTGTTTGTCACTATGACTGGTAATGAGATTCAGCCGATATGACACGTGATGGGTCATCAGGTTGATGGCATTTTTTACTGTGGTGCTCACTTGCTTTTGGAGTGATAGCACGGCTACTTCCAAGCTCACTCGCCGTTTTTCAGCAAGGTTGATGAGTTGGTTGTGGTGTTGGTGTGCAACAGCAGCTTGTGCTTGTATTGTTTGGGCAATGTATTCAATCACCTTAGACGGGGTGCCACAAGTAATCTTCGCCACCTCATCAAAAAGCAAATGATCATCAGTATGACCTATCCCTACTATCACCGGTGCAGGGAAAGCCGCTATGAGACGAATGATGTCTTCGGTAATCAACGTTAAGAGTCCTTGCCTTGCACCGCCGCCTCGTATTATCACAACCCCATCTAAAGGGGATTGTTGATGATAATGCAACGCATCCTGGAGAGCTGCGACCATCTCTCGTTGTGCTAATCCTCCTTCAAAGCGTGACGCCAGGTAAATAAACTCACACAACCCGTTCAATTGGTTGCTTAACTGCTGAAAGTCATGTAACCCTGAAGCGTTTTCTGGATGAATGACAGCGACACGGCAGAAATCGATGGGGCGGGGCAGTTTTTTGTTGTTTGTGAATATCCCTTCTTTAATCAGCTTGTCACGGATAAGCTGTTGTTGTCGCGCAATTTGACCGAGTGTGAGCTCAGGATCAATGTCGGTTACTGCACCTGATAAATCGTACTGCGGGTTAAATTCAAGTTTAATTTTCAATCGAACACGTTGGGAGATTGCGAGGTGCTGACCGGTTGCCTCGTGCAGTTTGGTTTGAATCCGTTCAACGTCATTTTTCCAGAGGTTCACGCGAAGCGTAAACTGTTTATTAATCGTTTGTAATGCTTCATCGTCTTGCAGTTCCAGGTAAAGATGGCCGCGTTTGGGCGTGAGTTTGATCACCTCTCCAACAACCCAGATTGCTGAAGGAAATTTCTGTTGAATTGCTAGTTGAATTTCACTTTTGAGCTGTCGGATGGTGTAGTGAGTTTTGCCTGGGGTTTTTGATTCAAGTTCATGTGGCGGTAAGGCTTTCTCATGCGGTAACCAAGGTTGAAAAAGTGATAAATCATCATTGTCGTAAACGTACCACTGCTTTTTATGCCAATCAAATTGTGCGCCGAGCGATTTTACTTGATCTTTTTCCTGATACGTTGTGGTTAAGTAAATCTTTTCCATAAGCCTGTATTTGTTAAAAATGACTGACGATAAGGCAGTGTGTCATTGCTATTGAATCAAGTGTGTACTATACAGGATTATTGAAGACTTCGCAGTACGGATGTAGCTTGTCATGAGTTGTTTATTGCTGCATGGTCACGTACTTGACTTCAGGTGATGCTAGTGGTCGTTAACTCTCACGAAGCGAGGTTGCTAGACCGCTACTCAGTGGAGTCAGTGAGCTTAATCCATTTTAATCCACGTCCTTTTCCTTCTTTGGTGAGCCGGCCTGATTCTTTTAACTTGGTGAGCTGAGCATTGATTTGCGTGCTTTTTAACGTAGGGCATTGATATTGAATGTCTGCTGTTTTAAAAGTTGATGGCATTTCTTTCACTGCTCGTTCAACCACCAACCAGAGCGGTGAGTCTACGGCTTTCACTCTAGCGCTTGAGATCACTTGAGCAATTGGTGCAATGGTTTTATCCGTTGTTTTTTTAGCAATCGCTTCAAAGTAGCGCAGTGACCACTGATTTGCTTCTTTGCGATTCCCCGCATAAATAATCGGTAGTCGTTCATGCAGTGCGCTGAGCTCAGCAAAAACACGTGATAAATGCGCCATCGTCCAGGGTTTAATTTTATCTGGATTTAAAAAATCCCCGTATTGCGCCTCAATGACCAGTGCGGCATGAGGGTAAAGTGATAATTCAGCTAATTGCTGATGCAAGATTTGTAAGTTAGCCACATCACTGAGCATGTTCTCAAATGTTTTGCGTTCTACCACGGCAGCAATTTGGTTTTCTAGTAATAAGGCATAATCACCTGCTGCTAAAGGTTTGCGTGAGACTTGATGCCCTGTAAAACTCCAAGGATAGCGTTCATTACTTTCAACAATAATTTGCAAGGAAGTTGCTTGTCCGTATAAGTTTAACTTACCTTTTGAGCGATGCTGCTTGATGCCTGTTTGTGTACGGAAAAAAATCTGCTCATAAGTGCCGGCTTTATTTTTATAGTGTTTTTCTAAAAACAGAAATTCACAGCGCTTTTTATTGGACCGATCTAGCACAAGCGAAAGTTTACGACCGAATCGCCTGAGTGAGACAATTTCACAAGTTTCTACGGTCTCGCCGAGTTCGCTAATTTCATCGTGTTGACGTAGGCAGAAAATATTACCTTTTTGTCCAGGCCACTTATCTTGTGCGTACAGCGATAAAGTTTCAACTTGGCCTTCTTGTATGCTAATACGATAAGGAAATTTTTCACTGCTGGTTTTTTCAACTTTCCAGGTAGCCATCGTCTCATCCCCTTACCCTGCGAGGTGCCATTAAAATGAAGCTACGCATTAAAAAGGAATGTCATCATCGATCATTCCGGTTGAGGCTTGCCCTGATTGTTCTGTGGGTTGTGTCGTTGCTTGTGGTATGCTAACACCCTCGCTTCGACTGTCAAGCATTCGCATTTCATTCGCAACGATTTTAGTGGTGTAGCGGTCTTGACCATTATTGTCAGTCCATTTCTCCGTTTTTAAATAGCCTTCAATGTAGACTTTGCCCCCTTTACAGCTCTGAAGCACGAAGCAAAGGGTGCCTATAAATCAATGAATTAGGAGGTAGACGGAAAATTATCGTCGAGCTAAACTAGCCGTCTTTTTAGCCCAATAAGTAGCCAAAGCTGGCAAGGAGGTCAATCAATGGGCAATCCGGCACGTCAACCTCTCCTTCTTGAGCCCGATGAAAGTATTCCTTTTGATAGCGCTTTCCAACAATGCAAACAGCAGGCGGAACAATACTGGCAAACTTACCCCGACCTTCGTCAATCGATTGAAGAGAAAAAGCAGGCGGCCAATGAAGTCCCTAAAGCGCCGGAAGTTAAACCGCCTAGCAAGCTGATTAACCTCAACCAGCCTACGCCTCTGTTTGGTCATTGGTGTGGTAAAAAGCTGAAAGCAAAAATCAGAGCCAGTGAGCAATTAATTCGTGACAATATCCGAGCACTCAACGCAGCGATTAAGCCCCGCACTCAGGCTCAAAATAGCAAGTGCTCCCATCAAACCTTGGAGGAGAGGAAGTGTAATGTAGTAGGTTTTATATTGCTCCCAGCACAGCAGTTTTCCATTTAGAGCACCATGCTTTACTGTTAATCTGAGCACGCAGCTGAAGGATCGGGTCTAACCCTTCCCTAGTCCACTTCATGTGCTGCTGACCCTTGCACCTTTGGTTAATCAGGCTTTCCACTGTGGACTCCGCAAGATTACTTGTGAAGACTAGATGATTTTTTTTCCTTTCTCGGTAATTAACAATCTTGTCTTTATTATTTTGAATATATGTTATGAATTTTTTAATCTTATCTGACAATTTTGAAGAAAATGCATGCTCCTTTAATTGCTCAAGCCTAGTTATTGCAGCAGACACATTTCCCCGCCACAAATGCCATTTGATACGTAAGAATTTAGGCTTTATGTCATCTGGTAATGAGATATTTTGCATTTTCATGGAGATATGAAACCAATCTAATATTGAGGTGATTGTTTTGCATAATGGTTTTAATGCATCCACTATACTCCAGCAATTTGCAGCACCATCACATAGAGCAGTAATATGAGTATTTTGTGTCATCCCTTCTCTAATAGCAGCTATAACAGTGTTTTCAATCATCTCTTTCCCACTATCGTTCGCAGTTGATGCAGCGCATGATTTACTGGATAGAAAATTTCTAGTGCCTTTCGCACTGCTTTCGACAGCATCTGGCTTGTAAAAAACAGCCGTCATCGCTTCAAAACTTCTATAATTAGGCTCTTTTGAATTTACATGACCACCATCAACATTTAAAATTAATTCTTCTGCCTCATCTGCTTTTAACATGTTTTTTTCTTCTTTATTGACTAACTTTAATGAGCTGCCAACACGCTCTGTTGTTAATTTGATTCGATTATGATTGTTAACTTTGCGTTGTGCAGTTGAAAATTTATTAAAAATATCCTCGGCATCTCTAAAGGTCTGTTCGGCCCCTAATTCAGATTGAAGTTTTGCAAGGTCTCCTGATATCGTTGTGCCACCAAGAAAAGTCCTAACTGTTGAGGCCGGTTCAAAGCCACACTGATTACATTTTGCTCGTTGCATTTTTACTTCATGGTCAGTAAATACGTCGTGAAATGTCGACTTACGCTTGCCTTGCTTAATTAATTCACCTGGACATTTTGGGCACAAATGTAAATCATTATTGATTAGTTCAGTTTTTTCTATCAGAATATTATCAAGCGCAGCCTGCAATAGTTTAATTTGTTTCTCATGCTCTAATGAGAAATCTAAACAGTTTGTTGCTACCTTGACCGACTCTTCTATTAACGTAGATTGGCGAACAACTGTGCTGGGATTATCGAGATCAATAGATTCGAAGATTATGCGGTATCCTTTGTTCATTTTGACGCTCCAGTAGTTTTCTCAATCGACTGCAGCACAATATCATAGATAGCTGTTAAAACCTACTACATTACACATCCTTCTTCGATTAAGTTCTCATTTTTATAGCAGCTCATTGTCATTCCTCTTTTTTGGTTAAGTTTACCTTAAAAGGAATTTCTAATCTGACTGAGTCGCCTGCTTATTTTCAGCAAGTCAATGGAATTTACAGAAAGGATGGCGCACTAGCCCTAATACTGAATCGTGCCTAAGGCTCGTATCAGCTGTTTTAGTGGAAATTGATGACCAGTGGAGCGGATCACCTAGATACTTAAGTTGAAGTGAATAATAAGGCTTCATAGGGTTTTAGGATAGATCATTCTTGTTCTTATTAACGAGATATAATTGCTATTACCTAAAAGTTAATAATTTATTTTGAGAGGAGAAAAATTTGAGGTATAAATAATTTTTTAGATTGATTAGCATAATTAATTTAAGATATTATGCGATGAGACAGGTACAATAGAGTGCCATTTAGAATTTTAAAGGTTTTTCTAAGTACTGAAGTTGGTTTTTACAGACAAAATAACGCTCTATCATATTCGTCGGTAACTTAATGGGTACGCAAGCTTCCAGCGTACTGCTGTTAAAATAATCTCTTTGGGGAAATGTCTTCCTTTAAAACTAATCGCCATAATAACTCCATTATTATTCAATGCTAAATTTGGTCGGTATTATATCAAATAACCATTAATTTGCGACAGAACCGTAAAAACTGAGTCGTATAACCAGTAGTATTTTCATCGCAATGGTCATTTATTATTTAAATCCTGTTGCTGGCGAGCCTCAAACCCGTGATAATTTGTGGTTATCACGGGTATTTACCGCTACTTTAAGGCAATGCCATCGGTATATTCTGTAGTAGCCTGAATAATAACTAAATAATCTGTTAATTTTTATCCTTTATTATATTCGAATATCTACTTTAGAAAATAATTTTATATATTAAACCACATGCCTAGTTATCACTTAAGAAGTTCGCGCAACGATGAAGCAATAAGCACATTACGCAAGCAAATATTATTACAACAGATTACTGATGAACAGATAGTTAGCCACTTTCAAAATAATGCACTTGAAGCAAGTTTGTTTTTACAAGAAAGCGTGTATGTTTTTGTGCACAGGATGAAAAAAACTCCCAGTCTTGATCAAACCCTCATCATACTAATAAATAACAAACATTTCCTAGTGAAGGAGAAGGACACACCACATTTATGGCTTGATGAAAAAGAAAGGTGGACTTTTTTAACCTCTCTCGCAAAATATGGTAACGGTCAAATCATTAACATTGCATTGCAAAAATTAGACACCGCCTTTGGCGGCAAGAACACTGACGGCTTTCGCGCGTTTCTGACTCATAAAGATAAAGATCAGTTCTCCCCCTTGAATACTGCTTCGAAAGAAGGTCACCTCAAGGTGGTGAAAGACTTAATCGCGGCGGCCGACACCGCCTTTGGCGGCAAGAACACTGACGGCTTTCGCGCGTTTCTGACTCATAAAGATAAAGATCAGTTCTCCCCCTTGAATTCTGCTGCTTGTGCGGGTCACCTCGAGGTGGTGAAAGACTTAATCGCGGCGGCCGACACCGCCTTTGGCGGCAAGAACACTGACGGCTTTCGCGCGTTTCTGACTCATAAAGATAAAGATCAGTTCTCCCCCTTGAATTCTGCTGCTTGTGCGGGTCACCTCGAGGTGGTGAAAGACTTAATCGCGGCGGCCGACACCGCCTTTGGCGGCAAGAACACTGACGGCTTTCGCGCGTTTCTGACTCATAAAGATAAAGATCAGTTCTCCCCCTTGAATTCTGCTGCTTGTGCGGGTCACCTCGAGGTGGTGAAAGACTTAATCGCGGCGGCCGACACCGCCTTTGGCGGCAAGAACACTGACGGCTTTCGCGCGTTTCTGACTCATAAAGATAAAGATCAGTTCTCCCCCTTGAATTCTGCTGCTTGTGCGGGTCACCTCGAGGTGGTGAAAGACTTAATCGCGGCGGCCGACACCGCCTTTGGCGGCAAGAACACTGACGGCTTTCGCGCGTTTCTGACTCATAAAGATAAAGATCAGTTCTCCCCCTTGAATACTGCTTCGAAAGAAGGTCACCTCGAGGTGGTGAAAGACTTAATCGCGGCGGCCGACACCGCCTTTGGCGGCAAGAACACTGACGGCTTTCGCGCGTTTCTGACTCATAAAGATAAAGATCAGTTCTCCCCCTTGAATTCTGCTGCTTGTGCGGGTCACCTCGAGGTGGTGAAAGACTTAATCGCGGCGGCCGACACCGCCTTTGGCGGCAAGAACACTGACGGCTTTCGCGCGTTTCTGACTCAACCGAATAAAGATCAGTTCTCCCCCTTGAATACTGCTTCGAAAGAAGGTCGCCTCAAGGTGGTGAAAGACTTAATCGCGGCGGCCGACACCGCCTTTGGCGGCAAGAACACTGACGGCTTTCGCGCGTTTCTGACTCATAAAGATAAAGATCAGTTCTCCCCCTTGAATTCTGCTGCTTGTGCGGGTCACCTCGAGGTGGTGAAAGACTTAATCGCGGCGGCCGACACCGCCTTTGGCGGCAAGAACACTGACGGCTTTCGCGCGTTTCTGACTCATAAAGATAAAGATCAGTTCTCCCCCTTGAATACTGCTTCGAAAGAAGGTCACCTCGAGGTGGTGAAAGACTTAATCGCGGCGGCCGACACCGCCTTTGGCGGCAAGAACACTGACGGCTTTCGCGCGTTTCTGACTCATAAAGATAAAGATCAGTTCTCCCCCTTGAATTCTGCTGCTTGTGCGGGTCACCTCGAGGTGGTGAAAGACTTAATCGCGGCGGCCGACACCGCCTTTGGCGGCAAGAACACTGACGGCTTTCGCGCGTTTCTGACTCAACCGAATAAAGATCAGTTCTCCCCCTTGAATTCTGCTTCGAAAGAAGGTCACCTCGAGGTGGTGAAAGACTTAATCGCGGCGGCCGACACCGCCTTTGGCGGCAAGAACACTGACGGCTTTCGCGCGTTTCTGACTCAACCGAATAAAGATCAGTTCTCCCCCTTGAATACTGCTTCGAAAGAAGGTCACCTCGAGGTGGTGAAAGACTTAATCGCGGCGGCCGACACCGCCTTTGGCGGCAAGAACACTGACGGCTTTCGCGCGTTTCTGACTCAACCGAATAAAGATCAGTTCTCCCCCTTGAATACTGCTTCGAAAGAAGGTCACCTCGAGGTGGTGAAAGACTTAATCGCGGCGGCCGACACCGCCTTTGGCGGCAAGAACACTGACGGCTTTCGCGCGTTTCTGACTCAACCGAATAAAGATCAGTTCTCCCCCTTGAATTCTGCTTCGAAAGAAGGTCACCTCGAGGTGGTGAAAGACTTAATCGCGGCGGCCGACACCGCCTTTGGCGGCAAGGACAGCTCTCAATTTAATGCTTTTTTAGAACAAATAAATAATCATGGCTTTACTCCATTAAATGCTGCAGCAACTTCAGCTAAGCAAAGAAGAAATACTACTACTTTGTTTTCTAGTATTTGCACCATTCTTTTATCGAAAGGCGCAGATCCAGATAAAAAAAATAAACGTGGTTTTTCTGCACGACAAAACTGGCGAGCCTTTTCATGGCCTGATCAATCTAGGCAACCATTGATAAACAATCAATACACCAATCCTAATAACAGAGTGTTAAAATTAAATAGTGGCGCCCACCAATCAAACAACAGCTCAACTTTTTTCAAGCGTGGTCATACAAACACTAACTATGGAAATAGATGCTCAACAGGTAGGCAAAACTATGTGCGATACACAAAAAATAGTTAAGACCCTATAAGGTTCCTTATGGGGGCTTTCACTTTTCGATCAATTTTTCCTAACAGTGAGCAGATTTAGCTCAATTTAAATTTTGGTTGTGTGTTAGGCTGCCTAGTAATGGATTGGTCAACAGGTTGTGGCTTAAACATGCCGCTTTTACTTGGTTTTGGTTGTACAATGGTGTTGTGTAAATGAGTGTCACTTAGTTTAGATGAGTGTGTTAAGCCGGTTATTGCTTGGCTTGTTGCTCTAATTAATAGAGCCTCTTCAATTGATTTCTTCTCTTGAGAGGTTGATTTTATGTCTTCTTCTTGGTGATCTAATTGGTTTGTTTTTTCTTTAAATTCGGTAACAGCTTGCTCCATTTCCTTTGCAATACGTTGTTGGTAGTCTAACTCAGGTGTAAGTTCCAATTTAAATTTAGATTGAAATCCAAGAAATCTTTTTAAAAAATTACTGGATTTTAATGTTTTTGCTTGATCAAAAAGGTACTGATCCATTTCTCAGATCGCCCCAAGTGTTTTAAATATATTATTGGGTTGGATTTTCTTCCAGTCTGAGGTCCGGCCGGAATCCTGGTTAAAAGGGACCAAATCTCAATGATTAGCTAATTTATAATCAATTTCTGTAGTATTTCTTTCCATATCAAGTGTAAAAACACCAAATCGATTGAGATGATCGCGCCAGTAAGGTGAAAGGCTCGCTAAAACCTCATCAGGTATATCCATTCCTTCCGCTTTCAGCTTATTCACAGCCTTTGTTTGTATCCGTCTTATTTCAGCATGATGCTCATGCTGCGCTCTCTTTAGTTTACTGCGCCTGTGATGAGCGGATGGTAATTAATTCCGCTAGCGAAGGCATAGAATAGTTTTTTGTAATTCTGTCATATATATAATCGAAGACATTAACTGCTAGCTTTTTACATGTCTCAGTAATTGTAACCATTGTATCCTTAGCTTTCGTTCCTTCTTCACTCATAGTATGAAGGTGTACATCGCGCATTCTAGCCTGCTTCCGAGCCATCAACTCTGCTGGATTGTTATGTAGAGGAAGCTCTGGCTTTTCCAGCACTAACAATAGCTGCCTTTTCTTTTTTAAGGTGAGCTCAATTTGTTTATCTAGTTTCTCGTAGCCAGTGATTGTTGAGAATAACTCAGTAAACTCATTGGATAGCTTATCTATCTCATCTTGCCCTGGGTTCTTTTTATATTCAATGAGCTTATGATAATAATCCCAAAACCTATCCAAGAAGCTGTCAACAGAGTCTTGGTGCTTCTTAAAAATTGGCGTCAGCTTTTTATAATGCCTACCCTCATGAACCCAGCACAAGGCGAGTGATTCAGTAATGAGCTTAAACTGTGGCGCATCATCGGTAATGAGTGTTTCTATCGCATAAGGACTCTTTCTATATGTTGAGATAGCTGCCGCATCAGTAATCAGCTTTCTATATTTTGGAAATTTTTTATCACCTAATACCTTATCAAGAATAACTTCCAGCTCCTTACTGTTTAAGATAGTCGATGAGTGAAATACCTTTAAGCTTTCGATTACCTTGTGGGGTAAGTTCATAGTAGCCAGTAAATTAAAAGCGGCCTCATTTAATGTGAACCCAAAGTGGTCTTTGCTTAACATTTCAATGACGCTTAATCGACTTTTACTGGTCAGCGTAAAGTAAGCTGAATAATACTCATTACCCAATACATTAACATAACGGTTTTTCCCATCCTCTCTAGCGTTGGTGTCATCTAGGTGCTGGTAGTTCGTGGATTGTAAACCTGCCTTCACAACTTCTACCTTCTCGGGCTCAAGTGTCGTAGGTGTTTTAATTGTGATGCTATGGATGGTTGATTTACTAATATCTATGTTGGCGGTTTTATAAAATGTCTCAAGGCTTTCTAGCGTCATACCACCTTGAGTATTTAGGAAGCTTGTCCAGCTTTTAATAGTAGGGCCGAACTGGCCCTCATAACCAGTTGGCAGAGGTGCTGTATAGTGTTTGTTTTCAGAAGGGGAGTAATATTGTTGGCGCAAAAAAAGAGTGTTATTAGCAGCAATTTTTATATCCTGGATAAGTGTTTTCTTAGAGCCATTTGGCACAGCATCGCTGGGCAACGAATCTGGATTAATTGTTAGTGTCACTGTATTAGAGACTTCGAGATTTTTTTTACTAGATTTTGGCTTTCTAGTTTTATTGGTTTTATTTCCTTTTCTATCCTTCTCGGAGGAATGATCCTTGTCCTTGTTAGCGCGCGTTTGCTTTCTAACATTAGGCTTTCCTTGCTCACCTTTATATTTATTTAATGCGTTATTTAACGATTGCACCTTGTCTTCTAGCTTTATGATTTTCTCAGCCTGACTTTCACAAACATTGCTAAAATCTGTTTCTAGTGCTGTTGGTGTAACAGTATTATTAAATCTCTCAATGAGATCGGCTAAAACTGATTTGTCAGGTTGTTTTTTCATAGGAAGAGTATACCACGGGTTTGAAAAGGTAAATTTTCCCCACACAGATGGCCGTACTGCTGAAATTATTTTTAAGCCATGAACCTGATCGATGAAAAAATAATCCGAGCATACAGCGTTGTTATAGAGCGCACATCATGCTTTTATGACACACGATGATTCCAATATAAAATTTCCAAATTTGCACGAAAAAGCTGTCAAGAACTTTTTGAATTATTTTCAAATCATGCTGATATTGAACGGATACCTTTGTTTGATGTACGACAGTATGAAAGATCAACATGTTTGCTAATAAATGGTTAAACTTAATAATCTTTTGCTGACTAAATTGCAAGTTATCCGCTATGACGCCACCACCAAACCGCAACCAACCAATAAATTCATTAAACTCTTCGCTTTTACAAGTTGCAGCTTGTATGACACGGCGTAATTCTGAATCATTAATATAGTTAAGTAAAAACTCTGTCCTTACGACTCGCCCTAACTCTCTAAAAGCATAATACAATTTATTCTTACGGCTTTTAGAGCATAATCGTCTTAGTACTGTTGATGCTTTTACTTGGCCGCTTTGGATTGATAACACGACACGTAACATATCATAATAATGGGTCTTAATTAACACCCAATCAATCGCTTTTTCGGTAAATAATGATTGGATATGCTCATAATAATCTTTCGGGTCGGCTTTGTAATAATATAAGTGCTTAAAGCGTTTAATGCGCGGCATAATAGCAATTGACATTAAGAACGATAACCCAAACAAAACCTCGCTTTGTGCCCAAGAGTCACCGTACACTTTATGAATCTGCATTTCTGAATCGTTCTCAACAACCCCATCTAATAAGTACACACTTTCATGCACACTCGACGAAATAAAGTTACTAAATAGCGCAATATACTGGTCCGATACATGGTAATAGCCGACACCACCGTATCGCCCATAACGGATATGATGTGCAGCTAATAAGTTCTGGCTGTACATATCCCAAAAGGTACCATCAACTGATGCGCTATCTCCTGGCCCCCAACGCTTTGGTAGTTCAAATAAGCTGTAACCATTAATAGTGCGATTACAGGCTTTGATTATACGGTGTTCAGTAACATGATGATGAAAAACCCATGCGATTTGTTTTCTAGAGAACTTTATCAAACAGCGTTCCGTCTGTGTTGGCCCAAGATTACAGCCATAGGATAACGAGGTTGCAATAAATCGTGGAGAATAATTTTTTATCTTGCTTTCATTGCCTGATAGGGGTTTAAAGAAAGCACTTAAACTTAACCACCTTTCTACATCTATCATTGCATCCACTATTGATATCGTTGGCATTTCAGCCATAACAGCTTTTTTAATGTCGTTAAGTTTTGGATGTAACTTTTTTGCTGAAGGTTTTTTTAAGACAGGTTGACCTGATTCATTAATAACAAGAGAAGCGTTTTTATGATAAGAGTCATTAACCTTTTGAGAGGTTTTTTGTAATCTCTTTTTTAGCGTCACTACTAACTGTTCCTTATCAGTAGGTAGTCCAGCATTTTTACAGTATTCATTAAGTCTAACATAGAATTCACTCCAACTAATAAGCTGTTTATTGGGGTCATCATAGATATACGCATCTTTAACAGCTAGTGCGCCATCCTTTCTGTAAATTCCATTGACTTGCTGAAAATAAGCAGGCGACTCAGTCAGATTAGAAATTCCTTTTAAGGTAAACTTAACCAAAAAAGAGGAATGACAATGAGCTGCTATAAAAATGAGAACTTAATCGAAGAAGCCATACATATTTTAGCGATGGAGGGGTTTGAAGCTTTACCTAAGCTTGTCTCCAGGTTGATGAATGAGGCTATGTTAATAGAAAGGGAGCGCCATTTAAATGCCAGTCCTTATGAGCGAACTGGCGATAGAAACGGATATGCGAACGGCTTTAAACCAAGGTTAATTAACACAGGTCAAGGTCAGCTTGAGCTACAGATACCGCAGGTTAGAGACTCCAATGAAGCCTTCTATCCATCAGTCTTAGAGCGAGGTGTACGCTCTGATAGAGCACTTAAGCTGGCTGTCGCTGAAATGTATGTGCATGGGGTTTCCACGCGCAAAGTTGAAAAGGTGCTAAAGCAACTCTGTGGAACAGATATTTCAAGCACAGAGGTAAGCCGTTGCGCTAAATTGTTGGATGAAGATTTAAAGAAATGGCGAAATAAGCCGTTAGGAAAGATAAAATATCTTTGGCTAGATGCACGTTATGAGAAGGTGCGCACTAGCGGCACAGTACAAGACTGTGCGGTATTGATAGCCTATGGCTTTGATGAATCAACCGGCAAGAGAACAGTGCTAGGTGTTTCTGTTGCGTTATCAGAGGCTGAGGTACATTGGCGTGATTTTCTTCAGCAGTTGGTTGAGCGAGGTATACATGGTATTGAGTTGATTACTAGCGACGCTCATACTGGCCTAAAAGCCGCTAGAAGAGCTGTGTTCCCCAGTGTTCCTTGGCAACGCTGCCAATTTCATTTGCAGCAAAATGCTCAGGCTCACATACCAAAGCGCTCAATGAAGGAACCAGTAGCTGAGGAGATTACAGCTATATTTAATGCCTCAAACATTCATGAGTCGGAAAGACTATTGGCTATGGCGGTAGATAAATATCAGCAAACAGCACCAGAGCTTTCTTCTTGGTTGGAAGTGAATATACCGGAGGGCTTAGTAGTGATGAACTTTGACAGGCCGCATCAAAAAAGATTAAGAACCAGTAACATAGCTGAGCGCGTAAACAGAGAGGTAAAAAGAAGGACGCATACAGTTGGAATTTTCCCTAATACTGAATCGTGCCTAAGGCTCGTATCAGCTGTTTTAGTGGAAATTGATGACCAGTGGAGCGGATCACCTAGATACTTAAGTTGAAGTGAATAATAAGGCTTCATAGGGTTTTAGGATAGATCATTCTTGTTCTTATTAACGAGATATAATTGCTATTACCTAAAAGTTAATAATTTATTTTGAGAGGAGAAAAATTTGAGGTATAAATAATTTTTTAGATTGATTAGCATAATTAATTTAAGATATTATGCGATGAGACAGGTACAATAGAGTGCCATTTAGAATTTTAAAGGTTTTTCTAAGTACTGAAGTTGGTTTTTACAGACAAAATAACGCTCTATCCGATGAATGTTTTGTTGAAGCCACTATTCAGGATTCAGTTGTGCTTTCACAGCAACTGATTAGCATTACAAGAACTGATGGCGTCGTGTTACAACTGCCTAAGCCGGAGTATGCTGAAACCATTAATCTGATTCTTACTTTTTGCAAGGGGTAGTGTATGCTGCAATTCACGCCTCAAATGAGGCTATTGTTATCAGTCAGACCTGCTGATTTTAGAAAGGCTATTGATGCTTTAGTTGCGCTTTGCCAGCAACAGCTGGGTGAGGATCCATTCTCTGGTACGGTCTTTGCTTTTACGAATAGCCGCCGTACCTCAGTGAAACTTCTAGTTTATGATGGCAATGGATTCTGGCTTTGTCTAAAGCGTTTTTCGCAAGGAAAGTTACAATGGTGGCCAAACTCCCACTCAGCCACGTACCATATCGATAGCACGCAGCTAATGATTCTGCTTAACCAAGGTAACCCTATCACTAGTCATCTCGGTGAGCCATGGAGAAGGCTCGCTAGTCAACCTCCTGTAATAAGTCAAGCGGCCTCTTCATCGACCAAACCTCCTTTATCTTCAATCTGGTAATTCCATGGCAACCATAAGGAGGGATCCTTAAAAACACTTGATTTATTTTCCTGCAAGGCAACTAAGTAATCGAGTGGGTTTTCCCCGCACAATTGAGCTGTAACAATAAGAGATAATAAGATGCTACCGATGTTAGCGCCATGCTGAGTTTTATAAAACATTGCAGCTTTTCTAATGCGAATAGGAATCTTTAGTATCGCCTCGACAATGTTGTTATCTAGTGGCGCTCCTGGTGTCGTTAAGAATCGCCGAAGCTTTTTCCAGTGCTTTAACATATACTTCATCGCCGGGTGCTGCCTCTATATAATGTAGGCTATATTGCTGCTGGCACGCCAAAATCATTGACCTTCTCCCAAAACTGATCCCATCTTCCTTTAGTCTTTACTAGTGTTCTCAAGCATAAAACAATTTTCATTGCCTTGTCTTTCCAGCGCATTCCTGATCCGCCTAATCTTTGTTTAACAATTGTTTTACATGCTGCTTCAGTGACGCCAGAGCCAATTGGTGCATTCTGCTTAATCAAATTATGATACGACATTCGCTTTTCTTTAATATTATTTTCAAAATACGTAATTGTTCCTTCTAGCTTTTCTCTAAGCGATTTATTCAGTTTTTTATTTACATGCTCTTTAAGCTCAGCAAGTATTCTACCTGCCGCACCTTTCTTGTGCTTTAAGTCATGACATCGCTCTTGGAGCCAAACATCACGCTCATCTCTTTCAGATTTTTTGGTAAATATTGCCTTTGATGCTTCACCGAGATATTCAGTTGCATGCCAAAAATCTAAAATTTGCGTATCAGTATGTTTTTTTAGAAATGGCCAATTATTTTTTGCTCCATCAGCAACGCCAATTGTTTTAGCATCAGGGTAATATTTCTTTTTCAGCTTTATTTCCTTTTCAAGCCTATTAAAGAATTCATCTTTTCCATATTCTGGTGATGCTGCAACGTAGGTTGTGTGCAGGCGTGCACCATGCTTATCATACATGGAAATAGTTCCAACCATGCTCTCTCTATAACCATCATCAACGGTGAGAACATATGCACCATCTAAGCTAATACTTAGCATCTCAATGCCTGCATCAAGCTTTGGCTCTTCATATTCCCACTCAGCCTCTTTGGCTTGTGCAATACCGCCAACAAAATCAGTTGCCCGTTGCAAGTATGAATGTGAGATTTTACGGTTATGATTGACCTTGAGATCATCAATAACACTAGGAGCAGGTAAGTTTGAGTATTTATGTGAGATTATTTTTGCAAATCGCGGTGTTGATCCTTGGATAATTCTAGCCTTATCTTCTAAAGGACAAAAGATCTTCCCGCCTTTAGAGGTTTGATAAACATAACGCTTAACTCGAGCAACTCCATAAGGCGTTTGGTAATTTGCTTCATCTCTACTTCGTGCTGTTAGCTTTATTTTTCCAACATGGATAGGAGAGCCATCTGCATCAAACTTACTTAAAGCTTTTTCAGTGGCTAATGTTCCAACCTCATTAAGGCCGTCAAGAATTGCATCCTCACATTCAAGCATGGATCCTTTTAGTGGAAGCTTGAGCTCAATAGTTAATTCATTATTTTCATCAGAGAGAATTCTAGCTAACATCCAAACACCATCCGTAATCAAGTTAAAGTGTATATTATCTGAAAACTACCCAAAATTTAAATCAGCAAAATAATGCTGAAATATTGTGTAAAAATGACTATGCTTTGTCTTTTTAACAAGACTAACGAGATGAGTATAAATGTTAAACTTCGCCGATTACGCTGCCCCTCTTTTTTCAAAATTAACTGGGAAAGTTGTTTTAAAAAAATCTATCGACGATTGTAGGAAAGCTATTAACTGAAGGTAGTTGTAAGTTGTTCAGTTCATCAAAAGATAACAATGAGTATAAAAAGATGATTCGTACACTTACCGGTGAAAATAAAAGCACCGATTTAGATCCAATAAAAACAAATGATGTATTGCTAGAACAGAGCTGTGAAAAACTTTCACACGCCAGTAAAATTGATGTTCTTCATGATCCTTCTGATATTAGAAAGCCACATAGCAAGCAAACTGAAAATCTAGGTAAAGTAAGGAGTCTGGACGGGGATATTATCAATGGTTACAGCACGCATAACGCAGTTGCATTAGTACCTGGTGATAAGGCTGTGCATCTACTATCGCATGTAAGCTACAGCAATAAAGACCCTAAGTTTTTAAAAGCTGAGCATATTAAGAAAATAGAGGCTGGAAAGCCATTTGAGGGAGATAAAGAGGCCAAGAGTCTTTATGAATCTGGTGATTACTTTAATAAAAAGCTGCTGTCTATTCGTGAAATAGAAAAAATAGGAATCTGCCTAAAATCAAAGAATGAAGATGCAACCATTACCCATATTCTAGATAGAGAGTTTGATGATAATGACTATCTCTCACTAATTGATACAAACCTAGATCAAGACTTTATTATTCGCTCAAAAATAACAAGAACAATAGAAGGTAGAGGTGATGATGGTAAAAAGCTTAAGCTGATTAACGCTGATTTTGATGCTCAAGGCGAAAAGCAATTCCAAAAGTTAACAGTTGGAAAGAATTGCGTACAAGACGGAAAAATAACTATTTATTTTGGAGAGTTTGAGAACATCAATGCAATTAAAATCCAAATTACAGGCAGAGATGGTAGGAGAATTTTTAAGAATGACATGCTGCTATTAACTAATAAAAAAGTAACGACTTTTGATGAGGCGTATGAGGTATACATAGCCTATCTATCTCGTGCGAAAATTGAATATGTTTTTAAATTTCTCAAGGAAGGACTAGGCTGGGAAAATATGCAGATAAAAAATTTTAAAGGGATACAAAATCTACTGGCTGTATGTTTTTATGTGGCCTCATATTTGTATGAGATAGGTAAGGAAAAAGCTTATGACGATTACGCAATTATGCTAGCTAAATTAGGAGATGGTAAGGGCAAGGTGACACGACACTTTATTGCGAAGGGTATTAGAAAACTTCTAACGTATCACTTAGTAGAGCAATTTTTTAAAGAAAATAGTGTTTCTCAAGAAGAACAAAAAGAATTATCGAATTCAGTTCAGGTAGGGAGATAACAATTTTGGGTAGTTCTCAGATATTATGCTATATTTTCTACATTATATAAAGGCAGCACCCTCATCGCCTTACCAAGGTGACTATTTGGTTCTACCACTTTGTTAGATAATTGCTTATTGAGCCAACCATGCAGTTTAAGCATCAATGGTTTGCTATGCTTTCGATGATAAAGTAAGCGTTGATGTGGGTCCATTTGCTTTGTTTGCTCATCATTTCGATAAACCTCACCCAGGATTTGCATAACGTGCAAACAAGGCTCAGGATAATATTCAAGTAAATCACGAAACTTTCTAAAACCATGAGCTAAGCAATTGCAGATGATAGTTTGTAACTCTTTCGGCATGTTGGCTGCTAACGCATCACACATTTGAATCACCTTCTTTTTTTCAGCCACCCTGTTTGCTAATAGTTGTGATAAGTTTTCGCCGCCGTGATGCTCGCCTGCATAAAATAGAGCAACCTGGTGAGCACCAATAGTCTTGCTTAAAATGGCTGTTGTATACATCCCTTTTCTTGGTTTATTAAGGTCCGCCTTGTTATCAGATAGTATCGAAAGTATCTTTGCGAATGTGTCATCATGCTGAATAATATCACCGTTCGCGCCATACTGTTCTAAAACATCAAACACACGATAGCCGATATCAGCCACCTGCTCACAAAGCTCGAACTGTGTACTTGAGGGTAACGGAAAGCCTAGTAACTCTTGGAACTTTTCTTGACGGTAAAAAGGCACGCCAATGTAATACTTTTGCAAGCACAGCATTGCTTTAAACTTAGCGTCATACTTTGGTTGCTTCCTAACATCCGTGGGTAACTGGGCAGTGATAATAAGCCCACACAAGGCGCAGCGAAGCTTTTCCAAATGATACCGTGTTGCCGTGCCTAATGAGTTGCCAGTTATACGAATAACTACACCGGCTTTTTTAACCTTATACAGTTTCCCACCACATCCTCCAGGACAGGCATCGCCACATGCATGGTCAGCAACATGGCAATAAACATCAGTGGCATTCCGGTAATCCTGATTAACTCGCCTGCCATGACCGGATTTCCCTTTCTTATCTGATTGACTATCACCTTTTTTATTGCCTGATGTATTATCGTCAGAGTTATTGCCAACACCCTCAATATTACTTTCAGATTCTTGACCCTTATTCTCCTGATTCTTCTTGGGTGACTGATTACTGTCAGCTCCAAAAATAAGTTCACGTAATTGTTTAATTGTAATTTTCTGCTGTTGAAGCACCTCGGTCAACCAAAGAGCAAGGTCCAAACAACGTATCCGTCTTATTTCAGCATGATGCTCATGCTGCGCTCTCTTTAGTTTACTGCGCCTGTGATGAGCGGATGGTAATTAATTCCGCTAGCGAAGGCATAGAATAGTTTTTTGTAATTCTGTCATATATATAATCGAAGACATTAACTGCTAGCTTTTTACATGTCTCAGTAATTGTAACCATTGTATCCTTAGCTTTCGTTCCTTCTTCACTCATAGTATGAAGGTGTACATCGCGCATTCTAGCCTGCTTCCGAGCCATCAACTCTGCTGGATTGTTATGTAGAGGAAGCTCTGGCTTTTCCAGCACTAACAATAGCTGCCTTTTCTTTTTTAAGGTGAGCTCAATTTGTTTATCTAGTTTCTCGTAGCCAGTGATTGTTGAGAATAACTCAGTAAACTCATTGGATAGCTTATCTATCTCATCTTGCCCTGGGTTCTTTTTATATTCAATGAGCTTATGATAATAATCCCAAAACCTATCCAAGAAGCTGTCAACAGAGTCTTGGTGCTTCTTAAAAATTGGCGTCAGCTTTTTATAATGCCTACCCTCATGAACCCAGCACAAGGCGAGTGATTCAGTAATGAGCTTAAACTGTGGCGCATCATCGGTAATGAGTGTTTCTATCGCATAAGGACTCTTTCTATATGTTGAGATAGCTGCCGCATCAGTAATCAGCTTTCTATATTTTGGAAATTTTTTATCACCTAATACCTTATCAAGAATAACTTCCAGCTCCTTACTGTTTAAGATAGTCGATGAGTGAAATACCTTTAAGCTTTCGATTACCTTGTGGGGTAAGTTCATAGTAGCCAGTAAATTAAAAGCGGCCTCATTTAATGTGAACCCAAAGTGGTCTTTGCTTAACATTTCAATGACGCTTAATCGACTTTTACTGGTCAGCGTAAAGTAAGCTGAATAATACTCATTACCCAATACATTAACATAACGGTTTTTCCCATCCTCTCTAGCGTTGGTGTCATCTAGGTGCTGGTAGTTCGTGGATTGTAAACCTGCCTTCACAACTTCTACCTTCTCGGGCTCAAGTATCGTAGGTGTTTTAATTGTGAAGCTATGGATGGTTGATTTACTAATATCTATGTTGGCGGTTTTATAAAATGTCTCAAGGCTTTCTAGCGTCATACCACCTTGAGTATTTAGGAAGCTTGTCCAGCTTTTAATAGTAGGGCCGAACTGGCCCTCATAACCAGTTGGCAGAGGTGCTGTATAGTGTTTGTTTTCAGAAGGGGAGTAATATTGTTGGCGCAAAAAAAGAGTGTTATTAGCAGCAATTTTTATATCCTGGATAAGTGTTTTCTTAGAGCCATTTGGCACAGCATCGCTGGGCAACGAATCTGGATTAATTGTTAGTGTCACTGTATTAGAGACTTCGAGATTTTTTTTACTAGATTTTGGCTTTCTAGTTTTATTGGTTTTATTTCCTTTTCTATCCTTCTCGGAGGAATGATCCTTGTCCTTGTTAGCGCGCGTTTGCTTTCTAACATTAGGCTTTCCTTGCTCACCTTTATATTTATTTAATGCGTTATTTAACGATTGCACCTTGTCTTCTAGCTTTATGATTTTCTCAGCCTGACTTTCACATACATTGCTAAAATCTGTTTCTAGTGCTGTTGGTGTAACAGTATTATTAAATCTCTCAATGAGATCGGCTAAAACTGATTTGTCAGGTTGTTTTTTCATAGGAAGAGTATACCACGGGTTTGAAAAGGTAAATTTTCCCCACACAGATGGCCGTACTGCTGAAATTATTTTTAAGCCATGAACCTGATCGATGAAAAAATAATCCGAGCATACAGCGTTGTTATAGAGCGCACATCATGCTTTTATGACACACGATGATTCCAATATAAAATTTCCAAATTTGCACGAAAAAGCTGTCAAGAACTTTTTGAATTATTTTCAAATCATGCTGATATTGAACGGATACGGGGACATTACTTCCCTAATTTACCCAGTTACTCACGTTTTATTGAATTGATGCCTGGAGCGCTAATGCCACTGACAATTTTTATTACTCTTAACGGTGGCAGGCGTAGTGGCATTTACTACATTGACTCAAGTTGCCTACCAAACTGTCACATTAAACGCACTAAACGCCACCGCACATTTAAAGCGGTTGCAAAACTTGGAAAAACATCTGTTGGTTGGTTTTTTGGTCTGAAACTTCATTTAGTAATCAATGACATAGGTGAGTTAATCGCCTTTAAAGTCACGCCCGGCAATCATCATGATTTAGCTGCAGGTGTCTCATTGTTTGAAGGGCTGGAGGGTTTGGCCTTCGGAGATAAAGGCTATATTGGGAAGGCTGTTTTTGAAAAACTACTTGATAGCGGTTTGAAGTTAATTACACGCAAAAGAAAAAATATGAAAAATGCGCAGCCACTTAGCGATCACGAGCAACAGTTATTAAATCAGCGAGGGATCATTGAGACTGTTTTTGGCTGCTTGAAACATAAGTTTCATATTTGGCACACCAGACATCGCTCGGTTGCAAATGCTATTACACATCTTGTTGCTGGGTTGGCTGCTTATATTATTGAGCCATTAACAATTACTGCAGTGAAAAGGTTGCCAAGCAATTAGAATTTAATTACTTGATCACTATTAACTCCGAACTGGGGTTGTCGTAACACCCCTAATTTATTTCGCAGTGTTTGATCGGTGTTGCCTTTTTCTCGGTAATAGTGAACGAGCTGCTGTACGTGCGTGCCCGTGAGCTGCTCTAAACGGCTGGGCAAACTGCGAAGGCTCGCTAAGTCTTTTAAGCACAACATCAACGTGCTTTGATGAATGCGCCGTGTACTGGGTGCAAAGCCTTTTTCTTTGGCTGTTACGTCTATCTTTATTTAGGGGAATTGAGCTAGTTTTATCTCATAATAAACAAGGTTTTTAGTAACCTATCAAGGTAAAATAACTTGATATAAAAACTATAGTGAAATTAGTCATGCGCAGAATCATAAAAGCGATTAAAAGCCTGAGTGATTACCTGATCCTGCTGAAAAAAAATCCAGAGCTACTAAGGCCAGAGCAGTGCAGCCATTGCGGTGCAGGTGGACTATGGTCACATGGATCATATGATCGAAAACCAGATAGGAACCCAGGTAAAGGACGCTCTTTAAATCCCACCCCTGTTTTGAGATTTTATTGTCATCAATGTAAACGTACTTGTTCAACCCTACCTGAGATACTTTCTCCAAAGCGTTGGTATTGCTGGTCAGTTCAGCAGGCAGTGTTAATGAGCGTGCTCCTGGGAAAAGTATTAGCTCATCAGGTCAGGAGCAAGGTGTTAGTCGACACACCGTTGCTAGGTGGTTTCACTGGTTGGTTGACCACTTCGTTGATTACTCCTTCCATATCAAAGCACATCCGTTGTGGTTACAGCTTGGGCGACATAGTGATCCACAAGCGTTTTGGTTGGCCTGCCTTGGTGAGCATGATTTATCGAGCATCATGCTTTTTCTTAACAACACAGGAGTGAGCATCCCATAATTAATTAACGTGAAAAAAAGTTGAGATGGATATTTTCTGTAAACCTCACGACCCCACACAGTTTGAGCGTAGCATTCTCAACTCAAGTTGTGATTAACTCATTGCAAGTAGTTAAATCACACAGGAATTGCAAAATGACCAAGCCCATTCACCCAACAGCACTGTTTCGCCTAAGTGTTTTAGGTGAGCTATGTAGCCGAAATAGTTTTGAGCATGGTGAGCTCAAGAGCATTATTAAAAGGTTGTCCCAGCAAACCTACAACATTCCAGGTAGTAAGCGTGTTCACCTCAGTGCTAAAACAATTGAGAATTGGTATTACGCCTGGTTAAAGCAGGGTATTGATGGATTAGTTCCTAAAACTCGACGAGACAAAGGCCAGTGTCACATCAATCCAGAGCTACAAGAGTTAATTATTTCCACTAAACAGGAAAGCCCTTCAAGATCAATTCCGACCGTGATTAAACTCTTAGAAACTCAAGGGAAGGTAGCACGAGGTGAATTATCTCACGCAACAGTTCACCGCTTATTAGTAAAACACGGCCTGTCTAAAAGAACAGTCACACCTTCTAACCAAATTGAGCGCCGCTCATTTGAGGCGCTCACAGCTTGTGATATTTGGTATGGCGATGTCATGCATGGTCCAACGATTTACGATGGCCAAAGAAGAGTTAAAAGCTATTTGGTGAGTATTTTTGATGATGCCTCAAGGTTGGTCTGTCACAGTAAATTTTGTACTGATGAGAGTGCCATTACTATTGAGCATGTGTTGAAAGAGGCATTACTCAAACGTGGGCTTCCTGTTAAGCTCATCATTGACAACGGCCCTGCCTACCGTGCTAAAACGTTGCAAACCATTTGTGCTCGTTTGAAAATTCAATTGATTTACGGCAGGCCCTATGAACCGCAAAGCAAAGGCAAACTAGAGCGTTGGCATAGAACAGTACGCGAGCAATTCCTAGCTGAATGCAACCTGGATTCCATTCATAGTTTCAATGCGCTGAATGATCGATTTTGGGCTTGGGTTGAGCGTGTTTATCATCAAGCCTCGCAAAGCGCCCTGCCTGACAAGATGACCCCGTTACAACGCTATCAGCAAGACCTCACTAAAATTCAGCCGTTAGGTTGTTTGGCCGATAAGCTAGATGATTACTTCCTGCATCGCATTAAGCGCCGAGTCAGGAAGGATGGCACGGTAAGCTGGAATAATCGACTCTTTGAAGTTCCATTTGAACTGGCTCAACAAGAGGTTTATTTAGTGGTTGATCCGCATAGTGACTCCGCCCGTCACGTCGAATCATTGGAATATCAATACCTTGGTGCAGTGGGAGAGCTGGACAAACATAACAACCTTTCTAGAACCCGAGCTAGACCTCAGATGCCGGAACAACCAGCAAGAAAAACCTCGCTAGTTGAGATTGTTTATAACCAAGTTAAAGAGGATTTGGATATCACTGAGGAGATACCGTCATAAACGTCAACAATAAATTGTAAAATTTTTACTAGGCATCCGCTGAAAATGGCTGCTGTGTTTTTAGGATGCCATAAATCATATGCACCATTTTTCTCATAACAGCACAAATGGCTAGCTTCTTTGGCTTGCCTTTTTTGAGCAGCTTTTCATAAAATTTCTTCAAAATAGGATTATGCCTTATAGCCACTAATGCCGGCATGTAAAGCGCCTTTCGCAACCAAGCACTACCAACCTTTGAGAGCCGTGATGAATTCAATGAAGTGCCTGATTGTGACTGGCTGGGATTTAAACCAATATGAGCAGCCAATTGTTTTGCGCCAGAAAATCTTTCAATATTATTAAAAAAAGCAGTTAGTGTTTGAGCGGTTTTATCACCAATGCCTAGGATGCTTTTAAGCAGCTCTGTGTTATTCTTCAGATCATCATCACTCGCGATCAGCTTACTAATTTCTTCCTGCAGTCGTAAAATTTCTTTTTCCATATAATCGATATGATTTTGTATAGAGCTAATAATTGTTTCTTCCGCTAGCTCCAGCCTGTTTTGTTCATTGCTGACTTGGGAGGTTAATACTTCAGATCTCTGTATCAAAGCTCTTAGAGCCTCTATATTAGCTGGCAAAGGCTGCCATAGCGTTGGAGTAAAATGATTTGAATAGTCCTTAATACTGACCGCATCGGCCTTGTCGGTCTTGTTTCGTATTAGCTGTCCTTTCATAAAAAACTTTATTCGTGCAGGATTAATTATACTGACATCACACTTCTCACTATGTAAATAAAGAGCCAATGCATTACCGTATTTACCTGTTGATTCCATGCAAAAATGAAGTGACTGATCAGATAAAGATTGCGTCCATTCTAATAACTCAGAAAAGCCCTCAGGATTATTATTAAAATGTTTAACGTGATCTTTTCCGCTAGTGGTGATAGCAGCAACAAAATCAGATTTTGCAATATCAATACCAACACAATTTTTTTTCATTTGCTAGAGCCTCTTAAATTTTATTACACTAACAAACTTGGGAAATCATAGTTCGGATCAACCTTGCAAATACAGGCTCACAATGGCCTAAGATACCGTTCGATCTCATGAACTTATGAGGGTGGAAGGGAGCTAAATCTCCTCAACAGGATTAAATCCTAAGGACGAACACGGCTTCACCTTCCGCCTACCCAAGCATCCTTGGGATTGTAGCAATATTGTCATATCTCTACAGTTATTTAAGATACAAGGATGAGTAAGATGTATCTTCAACATTTTGGCTTGAAATTTGATCCATTGGGTAAATCAAACATTATTGAATTGGCGCAATCAAAGCGACTAGAACAGCAACTTAATGGTTTGCTAGAAACACGCGGCTTAGCAGTGATTACTGGCGACTCAGGGACAGGAAAGACCACGGCGCTAAGATACTGGAGCAATAAACTCAACCCGCTGACCCATCAAGTCATTTATCAATCAGACACTCACTTTCGGTCATTTGATGTGTACTCTCAGCTTGCCGAAAATCTAGGTTTAGAAAACTATTACCGATTCTCTAAACTTTGGAGAGACTTGAAGCAGAGCTTGATCGCGCTCTACCATGATAAAAACGTTCAGCCTATTTGGATCCTAGACGAGGCGCATCAGCTTAGTAATGATTTCATTCTACGATTACCTGACTTCCTTAATTTCAGTTTTGACAGCAAAGACGTCATGACGATTATCTTATGTGGACTCCCATCACTTCTAGCAACATTGCAGAGACCAGCCTATGAACCTATCAACTCTAGAATTCAGTGCTTTATTAGGTGGCATGCAATTGAAGATAGCAGGGATTTTGAGAGCATTATTCACGCTGCTTTTGAGAAGGCAGGAATGAGCAGCAGCTTATTCACTGAAACAGGTATTCGTGCAGTACACATGGCCACAAAAGGTAGGCTTCGTTATGTTGATAGGCTCATGCGACATGCGTTGCTAATCGCCGCTAATATGAATTTAAACCATATACCGGATGATGTCATTAATCAGGCAATTCATGAGCTAAAAGGTTAACTATTTGACACCATCTCACGCAAAATAGGTTGAGATGGTTTCTCTAAATTATTGTGGGACGTTACATTTGGCTAACAATCGCTTGGCGGTTTTTAATAAACTGTGTTGTCGACTCACCTGGTCTTCCTTTTAGTTTTCCAGCCAGTGACGTGAAGGCTCGCTCAGGCTCGCACGCCTAACAAGGACGCAACCGCCTGCCCACTGGAAGTGAACGGTGCGATTCGCAGCACCGAATGCCATGCAACCCTCGCAAGCCTTCGCGTCACTGACCGAAGGAGAGAAAAAAACAATCACAGCGTGTGCTTGAACTATTAGACCTAAACTTAAAGGCTTAGTGCTATGAAGACCAGTAATGACACTAAGCAATGCCATTAATCCCAAACAGGGCAAGGGTCTTTGACAGGGGTCTACCATTTGTCAAAAACACGAACTATAACTTTATCTGTTCTTGTCTTTTCTTCTCTCCTTTTGATCGGTTTCATCAATTCAAGTTTCCTGCGAGCTGAAGCCCCAACGCACAGGAAGGATGGGCAACACACTGAATCACTCACTCACGCTGTTCGAGTAAGAACGGGGTTGCACCTGCTATGACTTCAAACCTCTTGAGCGTATACTTCATGCTCTCTTGCCCAAACAGGCGCAAGTCTGCTCTCAAGCGGTTTGATGGCTCAAGCCATAACAGTAACATCACACTTGCTTTAGCAGTGTGCTAAGAAAATGCTATCAACTCGTTGGTTGATAGCCGCTGAATCATTAAGTCCCTTCTGCGACTGCCTTAGCCTTGGCGAAGGTGGAAGATCAATGGTGTGACGTAACGACACCATTCATCGACTTAATGTCAGAGACTCACAGGTCGTCATTCGTTTATACCTCAAGGGTACTGGTTGCACACTGGCTCACCCGAACTTTTAGGACAATGCTTCCATTGCCACACGAACACTGGTTCTCTAAGAAATTCCCCACTAACTTTCGTTAGGCTCACGACACAAGGGGCGGCGGTGACGAAGTAATAGACGCGTTAAGCGTTTCAGGCTGTAGGCCATCTTCAGTATTACCAGACTTCATGTTACCGAGCTGACTCCATAAAATCAAATCGAAAAAAAATAAAAAAAGCAGCAGCTAAATTAGCAGCAAGCAAGACGGTTGCCAATAGTAGACCTTCTGCGTAACTAAGGGCAGTTCTAGAAACTAGCTAAAATTTGCTTATAATTGCCTGATTAATAATCATTCATGGAAAGGCATATGCTATTAAGCTATCAGCAACTCAGTAACCGCCCGCGTATTTTTAAAAAGTTAACTGGTTTGACCCTTGATGATTTTGAAACGATACACCAACAAGTGAAGTCATCACTTGATGATGAGTTTAGTAAGCTGGGAAGGCGCCCGAAACTCACCACGCACCATGATCGCCTTTTGCTTCTCATGATGTACTATCGCACTTATGTAACACATGAATTCTTAGGTTACTTTGTTGGTTTGGATGACAGTAATGTCTGCCGCTTATTTAAACGCTTAGAACCCTTAGTGGCCAAGCATATTCATATTAAAAAAGACAGAACCCTAACAGAAGATGCGGTTTGCGCTATATTAATGGATGTAACGGAGCAGCCTATTCAGCGCCCCAAAAAGAAGAAGCCACGTAAAGATTATTATTCTGGTAAAAAGAAAAGACATACTCAAAAGGTGGAGATAGCAATGAGTACATCCGGAAAAATAATCAACGTCTCTCAAACAATGCCTGGGAGGGTTCATGATATTAAGATCCGACAACGTGGCAGCCCACTGCCACCAGCAGAAAAATATGCTGATCTAGGATACCAAGGAATTCAACATACTGACCCCTTGGTTAACTTACCTCATAAAAAGCCCAAAGGCGGCAAATTAACTACTCAACAAAAAGAGGATAACCGTAATCACAGCAAGATCCGTATTAGGGTTGAACATCAATTCTCAAAATTTAAAAAATTCCGCATTCTTGGGGAGGTGTATAGGAATTTTCGCAGAAAACACAATATGAGATTTAATATTATTGCTGGGATTCTCAATCTTCAAGCCGGATTCTAAAACTACAAACGAGCATAAGCTCGCCCAGTATTTAGTTTCGCAGAAGGTCTAATACACAAAGCCGCAGCAGACGCAGCATGACAAGTTGCCCTCATTGTCAGGGATTTATTAGGATCCCTGATTGCTGTGAACAACTTGGGTTCGTGGCAATGGGCCACCAAGTGCCAAGGGTGGCGCAGACAATTTACACACAATCGAGGGGGATTTTTTTAAAGGATCCCCCTCTTCATGTGCATAAATTGAGGCCCTGTGCCCATGGGTTTTTCAATGCGTAACCCTGCTTCATTTCTAGCCTTTTTACGCCTAATCCATTGAGCATTATTTATTATGCTATAATTTCCTTGCTAACTTAATGATTTTATTAAAAAATCGCCGGAAAACGCTTGCGCGTCGCTTCGCTAATTGCGAAGTGACGCGCAACGAATCAAGCCCAGCCCCCGTGCGAAAACGGGGGCCGAAGCCAACCGATGGAGCGGTTGGCGGGACTGAAAATCGAGGTGCTTGGAAAGCGTCTAGCGAGTAGATAACTCAGCTTGCAAGACAACAAAACCCGCTGGTTGACTCGCAAGCTGGACAATTTTTTGATGCGGTAAGCCTTGCTGGCGGAGGGTGTTGTAATGGCTGGCGAGGGTGTTGAGCGTGGATCCGGCACTGCGACAACGTGCAATTTGTGCAAGTTCTGGTTCCGAAAAACCCCACCCTAGCAATTTTTTAGCGTGAGTTTGCAGGGCTTGAAGAGTCTTGGCTCCGCCACTTTTTGCGGTGATACTGACCAAATCAGCGGGTGTGAGTGAGAGGGTTTGCCACGCATTTTGCTCCTCAGCAAGTAACGTGAGGGTGACTCTGGCTCCGTCTTGGTTGACTATTCTGATTAAATCGTAGTCATTAAAACCCTGATTTAGCAGAGTGGTGTGATGCGTGAGTAGGGCTTGGATGGCAGGCGCACGTCCTCGTTTGTTGAGAATTTTGACAATTTGTTTGTGCTGAAAACCCAGATTTAGCAGAGCGGGGTAGTGCTTAGCGAGTGCATCGAGTGTTTTGGTTGCGCCGGAATGGCTTAAAATATGGACTAATTCTTCGGTGGTAAAGCCCCAGCTTTGAAGCTGTTGGTCATGAGTGAGTAAGGATTCCACGGCCTGAGTGCAACCCTCAGTCGAAAAGATCTTAACCAAATCAGCGTGCTGAAACCCCAAGGTCTGTAACACAGCGCGATATTGATGCATGGCTTGCAAGGCTAACGACGCTCCCCGTTGGGTTACTAATTGCACTAATTCCGCATGGGTTAAGCCTGTGTTTTGCCAGAGTTCCGGCTGATGCAGTAACGTTGTAATGGTTTTTGCTGCGCCATCCTTGCTCAATAATGCCACGATTTCAGACTGGCTAAATCCCCATTGAGCCAATAACGCGTGGTGTTCGAGTACCGCTTGGAACGCTTGCGCTGCCCCGTCCTGACTGGCGATACGCACTAAGTCAGTGACACTGAAACCTAACTCCAATAAAGCCGAGTGATGTTGCAACAACGCCTTGAAGCTGTTGGACGCACTGTTTTGTTGAGCAATCTTCACCCGTTCTGCGTGTGAAAAGCCCAAACTTTTCAGTGCGGCATGCTGTTCCACTAACACCGCCAGCGTGTGTGCTGCGCCGGTTTTACTGCTAATACTCACTAAATCAGCGCGGGTATACCCGCATTGAATCAAGGCGGGGTAGTGAGTAAGCAGAGCAGTGATCGTCTGATTCGCTCCCATTGTGCCAGTGATTTTTAAGCAATCGGTGGTGGAAAAGCCTAACCGCAATAAGGTTTGTTGATGGTCGAGAAATGCCGTGACCGCTTGTGCGCCACCCATATTCCCTGCAATGCGAACAATGTCAGTAGGGGTTAAGCCACGCTTAATTAAGGTGTGGTGATGGGTGAGCACGGCATTCAATGCTTGCGAGCCACCGGTATTACTCCCTAATTTAATGAGCTGGTCATGGGTGTACCCTAGCTCTATTAATTGCGGGTACACGCTGATCAATTTAGTCAGTGTTAACCCACCTGCATCAATGGAACCTAGCCGCGTAATCTCTGCTTTAGTTAATCGGACTTCAAATAAGGCACACTGTTCTAGAATGGTTGTCACGGTTTCGCGTGAGGCTTTTTTTAGGATGAGCTTATCCGCTTGCTTCTCAGTAAACCCTAACGCAGTTAATTGACGACACTCGTCCTGGTAGCGAGTGGGCGCAATGTTGTATTGGGTTAATTTAGCAGATAACTCATCCATGCCAATGACTCACGACATCATCAAGCGAGCGTTACGCATCAGTCTCGGTTGATGACACCTTAGCCTCGGCTGATGGCTCTTCAGCTTTGACTTTAGAGACAGTCGTTTTGCTTTTTTTAGCAGGTTTCTTTTTGGCTCGCGCTTTTTGCTTGCTTTGTTTCGCCCATTCTTTTTTAAACTTTGCTAACGCTTTGCTGCGATTAAGCACCAAGCTGTATTCTTGCGTGATCTCTACCTGCTGGACTTTCAGTGTGTCTATTTCCGTTTTAAGAACTTCAATCAGTGCTTCAATGGCCTCAATAGTCTCTTTTGCTTTAGCAACCCGCTTTTCGGTTTGTTTGCCTGGCTTTGCTTTATGTTGGGCTTTGGCTTCTTTTAAGGCTGTTTTTTGGGTAGTGAGTTTCTCTTTCGCACCCAGTAACTTCTCTTTCAGCTTCGCCACTGATTGGGTGCAATCATACACGGCTTTCTCACACACGCCTTCGAGTTTTAATTCAGTGGCCGATAGTGTTTGCTTAAACTCGGTGATTTGTTGTAAAGGGGTTGCAGCGTGTTTGGCTTTAACGGGTTTTTTCTTAGCAGGCATTAGTTTTTCCTTCTGGTTGATTAAGAGCGCGGATTGTACACGAAAAAAAAGCGAGATGCCTTGATTATTACTAATCAATGCTCCCGCTTCTTTTCTTAAACTTTCGTCTTACTAGCAAAACGCTGGTTTAACTCTGCTTGCAGAGCTTGCAACCAACGCTCATTAGCGACTAACGTTTCACAACGAGCCTGTACCCAACTTTGCCCTTTCTAAAATTAAACCTATCCAAATCAATGACTTACATTTTAAAAAAACGTTTAGGGTCACTACAACTTAACAAATTGTTTTTTCAGTGTGCCCAGGTTGTGAATTCATGCCTAACGATTTATAGATCACAACTTGCTCTGGAGTTGCCTTTGAGGTTCTTCTAACAGAAAGTAGTTTATTATTTTCAAGCCGCATCGTAGTCGTGATACGAACCTGAGTGCTAAAAATCTGCCGTATAGTTTGCCAGCTACTATCAATGTTCTGCAATTTAAGTTGATGGCGAATAGTGTGTAGTAAGTGATAAGCAAGAATACTAATAAACAGATGGGCATCAACTCGCGCTAGTGCGCCATCCTTTCTGTAAATTCCATTGACTTGCTGAAAATAAGCAGGCGACTCAGTCAGATTAGAAATTCCTTTTAAGGTAAACTTAACCAAAAAAGAGGAATGACAATGAGCTGCTATAAAAATGAGAACTTAATCGAAGAAGCCATACATGTTTTAGCGATGGAGGGGTTTGAAGCTTTACCTAAGCTTGTCTCCAGGTTGATGAATGAGGCTATGTTAATAGAAAGGGAGCGCCATTTAAATGCCAGTCCTTATGAGCGAACTGGCGATAGAAACGGATATGCGAACGGCTTTAAACCAAGGTTAATTAACACAGGTCAAGGTCAGCTTGAGCTACAGATACCGCAGGTTAGAGACTCCAATGAAGCCTTCTATCCATCAGTCTTAGAGCGAGGTGTACGCTCTGATAGAGCACTTAAGCTGGCTGTCGCTGAAATGTATGTGCATGGGGTTTCCACGCGCAAAGTTGAAAAGGTGCTAAAGCAACTCTGTGGAACAGATATTTCAAGCACAGAGGTAAGCCGTTGCGCTAAATTGTTGGATGAAGATTTAAAGAAATGGCGAAATAAGCCGTTAGGAAAGATAAAATATCTTTGGCTAGATGCACGTTATGAGAAGGTGCGCACTAGCGGCACAGTACAAGACTGTGCGGTATTGATAGCCTATGGCTTTGATGAATCAACCGGCAAGAGAACAGTGCTAGGTGTTTCTGTTGCGTTATCAGAGGCTGAGGTACATTGGCGTGATTTTCTTCAGCAGTTGGTTGAGCGAGGTATACATGGTATTGAGTTGATTACTAGCGACGCTCATACTGGCCTAAAAGCCGCTAGAAGAGCTGTGTTCCCCAGTGTTCCTTGGCAACGCTGCCAATTTCATTTGCAGCAAAATGCTCAGGCTCACATACCAAAGCGCTCAATGAAGGAACCAGTAGCTGAGGAGATTACAGCTATATTTAATGCCTCAAACATTCATGAGTCGGAAAGACTATTGGCTATGGCGGTAGATAAATATCAGCAAACAGCACCAGAGCTTTCTTCTTGGTTGGAAGTGAATATACCGGAGGGCTTAGTAGTGATGAACTTTGACAGGCCGCATCAAAAAAGATTAAGAACCAGTAACATAGCTGAGCGCGTAAACAGAGAGGTAAAAAGAAGGACGCATACAGTTGGAATTTTCCCTAATACTGAATCGTGCCTAAGGCTCGTATCAGCTGTTTTAGTGGAAATTGATGACCAGTGGAGCGGATCACCTAGATACTTAAGTTGAAGTGAATAATAAGGCTTCATAGGGTTTTAGGATAGATCATTCTTGTTCTTATTAACGAGATATAATTGCTATTACCTAAAAGTTAATAATTTATTTTGAGAGGAGAAAAATTTGAGGTATAAATAATTTTTTAGATTGATTAGCATAATTAATTTAAGATATTATGCGATGAGACAGGTACAATAGAGTGCCATTTAGAATTTTAAAGGTTTTTCTAAGTACTGAAGTTGGTTTTTACAGACAAAATAACGCTCTATCCAACTCGCTCTTGCTTTTGATGGTAGATAGGACGCAGGCCTAACTCTGATTTTAATGATCTGAATGCCGATTCAACATCAGTTAGAGTTGTATAGATTCTCCAAATTGTTTTTTCATCTAAATCCATTCTGTTACTACGCAAACAATATGCGCCCAGATTCTCAGAGTTAACTTTACTCCAACTGATTTTCGTAACCTTATCAGCCTCTGAATCAAGCGTGATAGTGTATCGACCTGAAACACGTTTATGGCGCTCCTTTATTCGACCTAAACGCAAGGTTACTTTCTCAATTGCTTTCATTCCGGTTTTTTTAGTGAGTCCATTAGCTAACTTAATTAATTCCTCTTCGAAACGAGTCTCAGCCTTACTAATCATATTTAAGCTTTTTTCTTCCTTAGCCTGAGAATGGCAGTACAGTAAGACTTCATTTGCTTCAGTATCTTTAATTAATTGCGCTGTAACCGTATTATTTACTGATTCTTTTACTAGCACTTTATCAATGTTTTCATCGACAACAGGCAATGCTCTACGGCTCACTACAATATAATGGAAACCTTTTTCAGTAAGCCATGAAATATTTTCTTCAGTTGCAAAACCAGCATCTAAGATAATTGTTGCCTCTGGCTGTGCATGAAGCTCAGTTAGCATTTCGGATAATGTTTTAGGCTCGCTAACATTCCCTTTGAAAAATTCACTGCGTTGCGGGAACCCTGAGCCATCCAGCACGAGTCCTAGAGAAACAAGCGGACAATCAGACCGCTTCTCCTTTGATCGACCATGCTGTGCGTGATCATTCTGTAATGCTCTACCCTCAAAGTAGGTATTGGTTATATCGTAGAGAGTGATCACCTGATTTAAACTAAAGAGATTTTTCTCACGTTCGAATAATTGATCTTCAATCATTTGCTTATGTTTGAGTAACTCATCAGCAGTCTTATAGAATTTCTTGAGTGATAGTTCTGAGAAATCAGTACCCAGTAATTCATCTAACGCACTTTGATTGCTTAAATAATAGTGCGTACTTAAATCACTTCCTGGGGCAACTAGCCGCCCAATGATGGTAGCAAGCATCAGGTGACATTGTTTTTGATTAAAGCCCAAAGCCCTGAACAATTCCTCAAGTTGTAATTGCCTGGCAGCATGTAAGCCCAACGCCTCAGCTCCAACGTGTCGTATGTCCGCGCTCTCAATGGAGTTAACATCCACTGTTTTAAAGTCAGGTTCTACCGCGCTTACTGAATTAACAGCGATACTTGTCTCATTGTCATCAGCAAACCTAGAGCGAATGCGTTTTACATACATTTGCGCCTGTTTTTCGAGATGTGCTGGTATTGAAATTAACGTGCCTTGACCCGTTAAAATTTCCTCAATACGGTCAGCAAGCAATTTCCAACTGTCCTTCTTTACTGAAAAATTCGCACCAAGATTTAAAATCAGTCTTTGACGTACTTTGCCGTCAGCAGTGCGATGAGTATCAACAAGTCGGTAGGTTGCGTAAGACTTACCTGTCCGAGGACTCTTTTGTGTAGAGGTTCGAATATACATAACTCAATACTCTCATCACTTCACCAGCCCATGCAACCCCTTATTGCCATTATGTGTCACTACATTCGAGAATTCACGTTTCTAGGCAAGTAAAATCAATGGGTTGAGTTAAAAATAGTGATGAAATTTTTGATTTTCAGGGTGAAATGGCCAAACTTGGGTGTAGGCATTGCAGTTCTAACTGCAATTGCAAACACCTGCGTGACATCGCTAAGGATTGACCCAAATCGCCTGTCGATTTACAGGTCAATTCATTTCTGCCATAGACTTCAAAAAATTCGAGTCGCCCTAAAATATGACTGGGGTACGTAAAAAAATACTCATTCAAATAAGCACTTTTTCCGTCACGGCTAAATCGCCTGGCTTCTCGCCAAGGCAGTGTGCCGGCGGTCTTTTGTAAAAAGACAATATCCACAGTCACTTTAGCGGGTTCTGTCGCAAATTAATGGTTATTTGATATAATACCGACCAAATTTAGCATTGAATAATAATGGAGTTATTATGGCGATTAGTTTTAAAGGAAGACATTTCCCCAAAGAGATTATTTTAACAGCAGTACGCTGGAAGCTTGCGTACCCATTAAGTTACCGAAATATTGAAGAGCTCATGGAAGAACGTGGTGTTAGCGTTGATCACTCTACAGTACAAAAATGGGTGGTTCGCTATGCGCCCCAGCTTGAGCAAGAGTTTCGTAAAAGCAAGCGCAAACTTGCTGATAGTTGGAAGATGGATGAGACTTATATTAAGGTCAATGGCAAGCAAGTTTATCTTTATCGTGCAGTTGATAAGTAGTGACTGACAGAAAACCTCGAAAGCCTTACGCATCAACGCTTGTAGAGGATTTTCATAAACGAAGATTTTGACTTTTTTGCTATAAATTCATTAAAAGCGGTCAATTTAGACACTAATGGTGGTTAAACAGTAAATCTTCGTTTGTTAAAACAACCTGTATGCCTTACGTAGCAACGGTTTCGGGGTTTTCTGTCAGTCACTAAGTACGGTAACACCGTTGATTTTATGCTGTCAGAGAAGCGTGATCGTAAGGCAGTTCTAGCTTTTTTTAATAAAGCGATTGGATCAAGCGGGTTACCCAAAAAGGTTAACATTGATAAAAGTGGTGCAAATACAGCAGCGTTGGAAAGACTCAATACCTTATTATTTTTATCTGGATTCTGGTTTGCGATGGTCGAGGTTAGGCGCATTAAATACCTCAATAATCTGGTCGAACAAGACCATCGATCGATAAAGCGTATCACGAAATATACACTGGGTTTTAAAAAGTTCAATTCAGCTAAGGCAACAATAGCTGGTATTGAGTTATGCCATATGCTAAAAAAAGGGCAGATGCGAGGCAATAGCATGATGCCAGCCTGGCAGCAGTTCTACACGCTCGCAGACTAGTTGCGCCCAAAAATAGGCTACCTCATCTAGGTGTAAATTTTTCGACAGAACCCAGGAAGAGTCATGATTAAGGTTTAGAGTTTTTAAAGCATTAATTGCTTCTAGCACATGATTCTCGCTTCCTAAGCCATCATTAATCAGATCAATGGCATTGAGGAATACAGGAAAAAATTGCCTAAAATAACTGTACCGATCTTTTAATAGCAGAAACTCATGATTATATTTACTTTCCAACCAGTTATCGGTTTGCTCAACTTTACTAGCCAATAACTCTTTGGAAATAGACTCGTAAATGACCTCTCTTAGATCAGCATTAGCAATTTCCTCGTCTAAAATTAATTTGCCAATCAGCATAAAATCATGCAGTGTTGCCAGCGTCTCTTTCTTCTTTTTCTTGCTAGCACTTGCCATACTTTTATTAACAGCTTTTTCTGCCTTATGGATCAGTTTAATCAGCATCTCAATAATAGAATCAGTGTGATCCTGGTAAAGTTGTTGGCACAAGCAGACTAAAATACCATACTTTTTCCCTGGGCGTAGTTTTTCAACTCGAGATACAGAATAGTAGCGCGCGCTGCGGGCTAATCGCTGCTGATAATTTTTATTAAGCCAACTTAAATCAATCGTTAAAACACCTAGGGATTCAATGGCTTGTAACTTCTTAATTAACAGCAGGATACCCTCTACTGAAGGTACACCAGGTGTTTGCCTAAGGTGCCATAAAATAGAGCGTCTATTATTAACCTTGAGTAACACATCAAGCTTTTCCCTAACGGTATTCTTCAGCACATTTAAAAAATTTGATTCTATCTCTCGACGAGCAAGGTCACGGTATTTACCAACAAGACGACGCAAGGTTGATAAAGCTGGTTGCAAAATACCTTTTTCTTTCAGAAAGCACTGCACCTTAGGAACGAGCAAAGTAATCTGATCAGTTTGTCTTGCTTGCTTAATGAGATAGTCAGCCAACTCTTCTTGATTGCTAGCAGTATACTCTTTTACCGCGAGGTAGGTTTTGATCTTGTGTTGATGTCGTTGAATAACTCGACGATTAAGCTGATAAGACTGCATGAGGTCAGGAGGTAAACTAAGCTGATTACTTACGTAGTGGAGCAAGACGGTATCTAATTCTAAGGGAACTTGCTTAGGCAGGTAGTTACGGGTTCTAACAAAAGCAAGCTGGTAAGCAAAACCTAATTGGTTTTCGGGAGTTTTACATTGGCGAATAACTTGACTGTCCTGAAGAGTTAATTTTCCTAAAGTAATAATTTCCTTACGAACTAAAATTGGGTTCTGATCAAGTAGTTTCATTTTTAAGCATCCAAAAAACGTAGGTTTTCTTTACACGCGAGTCGATTGCCTTTTCCCGCCCAAACCCGTAAGATTCTTGCCTAAGAAAGGTGTCTAGTTTTCAATATTAATGAATTTAATAACACTATTGAGTTACCAGACAAAAATAGACCAACTGGAGCAACAGCCCACCCATGAAAGCAGGCTATGCGCGTATCTGAACCGCTGACCAAAACCTGAGCTTGCAAGAAGATGCCTTGAAAACTGAGGGGTGCCAACGCATCTATAAAGATATTGCCAGTGGTGCCCGTACTGCCAGGCCGGGGCTAGAAGAAGCCCTGGCTTATTTACGAGAAGGGGATCTCCTAGTGGTTTGGAAGCTTGATCGGTTAGGCCGCTCTGTGCCTCACCTCATTGACACCATTCAAACCTTAAACCAACAAGGGATTGGCTTTAAAAGCTTGCAGGAAAATATTGATACTACCACCAGTGGTGGTAAGCTAATCTTCCATATTTTCAGTGCCTTAGCCGAGTTTGAGCGAGACCTGATTCAAGAGCGAACACGCGCTGGACTCAAAGCCGCTCGTGCTCGGGGACGTTTAGGAGGACGACCACCTCTATTACAGGAACATCAGGTCAAAAAAATGCTGGAACGTTATGATGAACAGAAGATAACCGTTGCAGAAATTTGCAAGATTTATGGGATTAGCCGGCCTTCTTTTTATAATTACCTGAAGAAACGAAAACGGGCGATTGCTTAGGAATAAGCCAGTTCTACCAAGTTATCCACAGATCAGGCGCTTTTTTACAAGAAATTCCTTAGTACCCTCATACCGCAATAAGCAAATTTTTTTAATGTGTTCGTAACCCATACCCAAGTTTGGCCATTTCACCCTGAAAATCAAAAATTTCATCACTATTTTTAACTCAACCCATTGATTTTACTTGCCTAGAAACGTGAATTCTCGAATGTAGTGACACATAATGTTAATAAGGGGTTGCATGGGCTGGTAAAGTGATGAGAGTATTGAGTTATGTATATTCGAACCTCTACACAAAAGAGTCCTCGGACAGGTAAGCCTTACGCAACCTACCGACTTGTTGATACTCATCGCACTGCTGACGGCAAAGTACGTCAAAGACTGATTTTAAATCTTGGTGCAAATTTTTCAGTAAAGAAGGACAGTTGGAAATTGCTAGCTGACCGTATTGAGGAAATTTTAACGGGCCAAGGCTCGTTAATTTCAATACCAGCGCATCTAGAAAAACAGGCTCAAATGTATGTAAAACGCATTCGTGCAAAGCGTGCAGAAGAGAATGAGACAAGCATTACTCTCAATTCAGTAAGCGCGGTAGAACCTGACTTTAAAACAGTGGATGTTAACTCCATTGAGAGCGCGGACATACGACACGTTGGAGCTGAGGCGTTGGGCTTACATGCTGCCAGGCAATTACAACTTGAGGAATTGTTCAGGGCTTTGGGCTTTAATCAAAAACAATGTCACCTGATGCTTGCTACCATCATTGGGCGGCTAGTTGCCCCAGGAAGTGATTTAAGTACGCACTATTATTTAAGCAATCAAAGTGCGTTAGATGAATTACTGGGTACTGATTTCTCAGAACTATCACTCAAGAAATTCTATAAGACTGCTGATGAGTTACTCAAACATAAGCAAATGATTGAAGATCAATTATTCGAACGTGAGAAAAATCTCTTTAGTTTAAATCAGGTGATCACTCTCTACGATATAACCAATACCTACTTTGAGGGTAGAGCATTACAGAATGATCACGCACAGCATGGTCGATCAAAGGAGAAGCGGTCTGATTGTCCGCTTGTTTCTTTAGGTCTTGTGCTGGATGGATCAGGGTTCCCGCAACGGAGTGAATTCTTCAAAGGAAATGTTAGCGAGCCTAAAACATTACCCGAAATACTAACTGAGCTTCGTGCACAGCCAGAGGCAACAATTGTCCTAGATGCTGGTTTTGCAACTGAAGAAAATATTTCATGGCTTACTGAAAAAGGTTTCCATTATATCGTAGTCAGCCGTAGAGCATTGCCTGTTGTCGATGAAAACATTGATAAAGTGCTAGTAAAAGAATCAGTAAATAATACGGTTACAGCGCAATTAATTAAAGATACTGAAGCAAATGAAGTCTTACTGTACTGCCATTCTCAGGCTAAGGAAGAAAAAAGCTTAAATATGATTAGTAAGGCTGAGACTCGTTTCGAAGAGGAATTAATTAAGTTAGCTAATGGACTCACTAAAAAAACTGGAATGAAAGCAATTGAGAAAGTAACCTTGCGTTTAGGTCGAATAAAGGAGCGCCATAAACGTGTTTCAGGTCGATACACTATCACGCTTGATTCAGAGGCTGATAAGGTTACGAAAATCAGTTGGAGTAAAGTTAACTCTGAGAATCTGGGCGCATATTGTTTGCGTAGTAACAGAATGGATTTAGATGAAAAAACAATTTGGAGAATCTATACAACTCTAACTGATGTTGAATCGGCATTCAGATCATTAAAATCAGAGTTAGGCCTGCGTCCTATCTACCATCAAAAGCAAGAGCGAGTTGATGCCCATCTGTTTATTAGTATTCTTGCTTATCACTTACTACACACTATTCGCCATCAACTTAAATTGCAGAACATTGATAGTAGCTGGCAAACTATACGGCAGATTTTTAGCACTCAGGTTCGTATCACTACTACAATGCAGCTTGAAAATAATAAATTGCTTTCTATTAGAAGAACCTCTAAGGCAACTCCAGAGCAAGTTGTGATCTATAAATCGTTAGGCATGAATTCACAACCTGGGCACACTGAAAAAACAATTTGTTAAGTTGTAGTGACCCTAAACGTTTTTTTAAAATGTAAGTCATTGATTTGGATAGGTTTAATTTTAGAAAGGGCAAAGTTGGGCATAGGTAAGATTCTGCTCGTGATGTAGCTTCAAAGGTAAGCTGGGTTGATGAGGATAGAAATTGCTCAATCTGGGCAAGTGTGTTTAATTCTATGTCGTTCATATTGATATTCATCCATATAGGATGAACGATCACGCAACAACTTCAGGCCCACTTTGCATTGGAAAGTGGGGGCTATTTCAGGCTCATCTTGCATTGGAAGAGACTGCGAATTGCTAGATCAGCCAGTTTATGGCAAATTTGATCAGTTTGGTTTATCAAAGACCGCTACTGTACCCTGGTTTTAACCAATAAATTTTGTTCTTTAAAAATTAGTTTAAATTTCAATAAGTTACATCATAGCTTAAAAATATCGGATAAAAAGGTTTTTTTTAAGCTAAGTGCTTGTTGTAACTATCAAATTTTACACTATAATTAGGGTTAACTGCCGCACAGGCAGCTTAGAAAACAAGCATTAAAGGTAAATCTAAGTTTGATCTGTTAACTGCCGCACAGGCAGCTTAGAAATTCAGCCACACGCGCTCTGCTAGCGTCTAAAAGTTAACTGCCGCACAGGCAGCTTAGAAAGTATGAGAGGCATGGCTGATACGTTTCAAGAAGTTAACTGCCGCACAGGCAGCTTAGAAATAAAGTCATTGAATCGTCATTATGACAAGCTAGTTAACTGCCGCACAGGCAGCTTAGAAAGTGGTCGAAACGTTTAGCCTCTGTATCTGAAAGTTAACTGCCGCACAGGCAGCTTAGAAAAAGGGGGCTAACGACCCTTTAAAATCAAATTTGTTAACTGCCGCACAGGCAGCTTAGAAAACATACCGAAACCGCCAGTTTTAAACGCTTCCGTTAACTGCCGCACAGGCAGCTTAGAAATAGTGTTTTAATTTTTAGCGCTGCGGTTATTGGTTAACTGCCGCACAGGCAGCTTAGAAAGCACGGCGATGCGTTTGAGAGAATTAAACAAGGTTAACTGCCGCACAGGCAGCTTAGAAAGACAACCGTAGGTCTCTCAGTAATGCTGCCAAGTTAACTGCCGCACAGGCAGCTTAGAAATGAGTGGGATATTGCGCAAGAGTATTTTATTGGGTTAACTGCCGCACAGGCAGCTTAGAAATAGACTTGAGGAAATCGAATGCTATAGTAAAAGTTAACTGCCGCACAGGCAGCTTAGAAATTAGTACCTTTATTGCCTAAATAGTTAATCCAGTTAACTGCCGCACAGGCAGCTTAGAAATTTATCGATTAACTTCATCTGACAATATAAATGTTAACTGCCGCACAGGCAGCTTAGAAAGTTGAAGTGCATGAGCATCTAGGAGGTACTACGTTAACTGCCGCACAGGCAGCTTAGAAATCTAATAATCTGCGCCCTTCTGATTGAAAGGCGTTAACTGCCGCACAGGCAGCTTAGAAAGCACAGCACAATCGAGACGGGCTCGCACAGCACGTTAACTGCCGCACAGGCAGCTTAGAAAAAACAGCACAATTAATGCCGAATATGACAGCAGTTAACTGCCGCACAGGCAGCTTAGAAATTCCCTAAAGTCATCCAGCACTTGATTTGCTCGTTAACTGCCGCACAGGCAGCTTAGAAAACATAATTATAGCTTTATCACTAAGTAATTTCGTTAACTGCCGCACAGGCAGCTTAGAAATAGAGTCATTGAATCGTCATTATGACAAGCTAGTTAACTGCCGCACAGGCAGCTTAGAAATTAAATAAAGAGGGTTAACGTGTGTTGTCACTGTTAACTGCCGCACAGGCAGCTTAGAAAATTGTAAGATAACCCCCGACGGTAGTTTTTGAGTTAACTGCCGCACAGGCAGCTTAGAAATGTAATAACTCGTTTAATCAACGTTTCTTCAAGTTAACTGCCGCACAGGCAGCTTAGAAACAACATAGCCGTTAAATAAAGGGTTATCCGCTGTTAACTGCCGCACAGGCAGCTTAGAAAGCTTGATAAATACCCGCGGTTTGAATAGTAAAGTTAACTGCCGCACAGGCAGCTTAGAAAGACAATAGTAAACAACGCAACACAGGGTATTGGTTAACTGCCGCACAGGCAGCTTAGAAAGCTATGAAACGCTTGGGGTGGGTGCGGTGTCGGTTAACTGCCGCACAGGCAGCTTAGAAAATACGCCACCGAAGCCGCTAAACGTATGATGCGTTAACTGCCGCACAGGCAGCTTAGAAAGATTATGAATTTACCTTTAGCGTTGATTGGGTGTTAACTGCCGCACAGGCAGCTTAGAAATAAAAATCGCGTTTTAAAATCATCGATCAGGGGTTAACTGCCGCACAGGCAGCTTAGAAATAAATAGCGGTTTCTAAAATCAAGTTGAACTAGTTAACTGCCGCACAGGCAGCTTAGAAACAGTGCGAAGTCCGTACAGCCTTTGTTAGTTAGTTAACTGCCGCACAGGCAGCTTAGAAAATGTGCGTCAGGCATAATCGCTATTGAGTCTTGTTAACTGCCGCACAGGCAGCTTAGAAAATGCTTTAGATTCAATCGCGCTTACTAATTCGGTTAACTGCCGCACAGGCAGCTTAGAAACGGGAATGAAGGGGGTAACACGTTATGTGCGAGTTAACTGCCGCACAGGCAGCTTAGAAATAAATAAATAGCGGTTTCTAAAATCAAGTTGAGTTAACTGCCGCACAGGCAGCTTAGAAAAGACGAGAGCGTATTAATTTTTTATAATTTTAGTTAACTGCCGCACAGGCAGCTTAGAAAATCTATTGCATCAGCACCGTTAGCTGGACCTTGTTAACTGCCGCACAGGCAGCTTAGAAATCTCATGTTTTAATTAATTAATACATTAGCACGTTAACTGCCGCACAGGCAGCTTAGAAAAGAAGGTAGTTTTTGATAGCCGCCCGCAGCGCGTTAACTGCCGCACAGGCAGCTTAGAAATTTTACTTCTTCCGCTATAACGCGGTAAAAACGTTAACTGCCGCACAGGCAGCTTAGAAATAGTTGTGGCGTAATACGAGGACGTAAAGTGCGTTAACTGCCGCACAGGCAGCTTAGAAAGGCGTATCTAAACGCGGATGCAGTTTGAAACGGTTAACTGCCGCACAGGCAGCTTAGAAATGATTTAACTATTACGTGTGAATATAACGCGAGTTAACTGCCGCACAGGCAGCTTAGAAACATGATGACTACATTAGCTTTATATTGCTCAAGTTAACTGCCGCACAGGCAGCTTAGAAATGTGCAAATAAGTTGATTTAAATAGAGGTAGCGTTAACTGCCGCACAGGCAGCTTAGAAATCATAAAAATAGAATTAGCCATCGTGACGTTAGTTAACTGCCGCACAGGCAGCTTAGAAATCCTTTATCGTAGAAAGCTCGCAAATCACTAAGTTAACTGCCGCACAGGCAGCTTAGAAAGTTCAAATCCAACGATTGATCGTTAATGGATTGTTAACTGCCGCACAGGCAGCTTAGAAAGGCGCAACTTCTACGCTTACTGTCGTATCCGCGTTAAGTGCCGCACAGGCAGCTTAGAAAAGTAGACGCCGGAAATTATTTTATTGAGAAATGTTAACTGCCGCACAGGCAGCTTAGAAAAGGGTAATACTCTGGCTTCAATTTGTGAAAAAGTTAACTGCCGCACAGGCAGCTTAGAAACAATACTTAAAGATCGTGAACGCACGCTAAATGTTAACTGCCGCACAGGCAGCTTAGAAAGCAAATAAGATACGCAACGATAATGCTAACTTGTTAACTGCCGCACAGGCAGCTTAGAAAACATACCAAAGCCGCCAGTTTTAAACGCGTCTGTTAACTGCCGCACAGGCAGCTTAGAAATATTAATCCGGTCACCTCTAGGATTAATGGGGGTTAACTGCCGCACAGGCAGCTTAGAAAGATAGTCAACGCATTACTCAAAGCTTGAGTATGTTAACTGCCGCACAGGCAGCTTAGAAACGACGCACATGGGGGGTAAAGGGAGCATGGTAGGTTAACTGCCGCACAGGCAGCTTAGAAATATTATTAAAGACTCAATAGCGATTATGCCCGGTTAACTGCCGCACAGGCAGCTTAGAAAAGATGGTCAGCGTGTGGGTATTTTTGCTAAAAGTTAACTGCCGCACAGGCAGCTTAGAAATGTAATTCGCTGATAATTTGCTCATCGTAAATGTTAACTGCCGCACAGGCAGCTTAGAAATTTAGTTCTTGGGTAGCAGGTTATTCTCAATCGTTAACTGCCGCACAGGCAGCTTAGAAATTTACGCTATTGCCTGTTCAAAATAATGGGAAGTTAACTGCCGCACAGGCAGCTTAGAAATGTGGATGAAGCCGGTATATTGCGTGTTGTTCGTTAACTGCCGCACAGGCAGCTTAGAAAGGAGAAAGGGGTTTACGTGGGTAGACATAAGAGTTAACTGCCGCACAGGCAGCTTAGAAACTATAAAATATTCCTGCGCTGAATCCCATTCAGTTAACTGCCGCACAGGCAGCTTAGAAAAAACCATAACGCCCGTTGGCAAAACGGTGATCGTTAACTGCCGCACAGGCAGCTTAGAAATCACCATCATTGAGTGCCCAGCTCATGCAAATGTTAACTGCCGCACAGGCAGCTTAGAAAAAAAGCGGCCGCTACAAAACCGACAAATCGATGTTAACTGCCGCACAGGCAGCTTAGAAAAGATAATAGTAGTAGCCGGTGCACCATCAGGTGTTAACTGCCGCACAGGCAGCTTAGAAATCGTTCATGTTGTCTAAATTAACCGCATTTTCGTTAACTGCCGCACAGGCAGCTTAGAAATCTAAGTTTTGAGTTTTTACAAAACCTTGAGAGTTAACTGCCGCACAGGCAGCTTAGAAATCTTGAACTCCCGATACTTTCGGTTTAGTGTCGTTAACTGCCGCACAGGCAGCTTAGAAAAGATAATAGTAGTGGCGGGTGCTCCGTCGGGTGTTAACTGCCGCACAGGCAGCTTAGAAAGGTAATGAGCGCGTAAAATTCTACACAACCTTGTTAACTGCCGCACAGGCAGCTTAGAAAACTTGCGCACTTCCGGCTAAACTAGCCGATCGGTTAACTGCCGCACAGGCAGCTTAGAAAATCAGCCGGTGGTCGAGAATAATAAAATATTTGTTAACTGCCGCACAGGCAGCTTAGAAATCTCTTTGAGATAATTTATTATTGCGTCGAAGGTTAACTGCCGCACAGGCAGCTTAGAAATCAAGCTCAATAACTTGATATTAACCCAAGTTTGGCCATTTCACCCTGAAAATCAAAAATTTCAGCATTATTTTTAACTCAACCCATTGATTTTACTTGCCTAGTAACATGAATTCTCGGATGTAGTGACACATAATGTTAATAAGGGGTTGCATGGGCTGGTAAGGTGATGAGAGTATTGAGTTATGTATATTCGAACCTCTACACAAAAGAGTCCTCGGACAGGTGAGCCTTACGCAACCTACCGACTTGATATTAAGGAATTTCAATGTGTCAATTGGTAAAAATACCACCAATTAAAATGAGTAATTTTAGCACAGGTATTTTTTATAAAATCGATTTAGTGGTGGGGCAGGGTTAGTTATGACAAACAATAGCCAAAACTAGCTGTTATTTGTTGTTTTGGACGGACTACCCCCCTAGGAAGTTATTAGATTTTTTTCAGTAAGGCGAGTTCACGATGCTTTGATAGCAATTTGTAACGGTTAGGTTGTCTATACCAGCAGTTAGCTAAAAACATTTGGCTACCGCATAGAACACATTCATAGGGGTCAATGTTAAAATTATTTTGCATTAAGGTGCGGTAATTGACCTGGGGTGTGTTTGGATCAGTTTCACCTAATAGGAGTCTGACTTTGGGTAGCATCTCACCTCGCACCCGGTTAGCAAGAAACCCATAATAACGCACCATACGAAAGCCAACATCAGGAATGTGTTGAATAAATCGAGCAATAAACTCTTCCGCGGTTAATTTAAATTGCTTGTAGGTTTTAGAGACGTGATCAAGATAATTAAAACTGAGGCTGCTCCCATCAAAGTTTTTAATTTTTGACTCAGCAATAGGAGGACGTTTGGTGTATCGACCTAAGTATTTAACGTTTTGTTTGTGATTCTTTGAGGGCTTTGCGCAATGTACTACCCATCGTTTTTGGTAAAGCTGATCAAGCAGTTGATTAAAGTTGAAAGTGTGGTTCAGTGTAGAGGCTAACTGATTTGGCAGAATAAGCCCTTTGTCCTGGTGGTGGTTTCTAAAAAGGTTAATGACCTCATAACGCCACATGGACATTAGTGTAGGTTGATGGAAGTAGAGGCTTTTCCATTGTGTTAACTCTTTGTTGATACCACCCAGAGTGATTGACGCATGAAGATGCACATTGCGCTTTAGATCTCTGCCAAAGGTGTGAAGCGCGATAAATACACCGGGTTTAACCCTCTTGTTTTTAGCAAGCTTGAGTAACACCTTTGCTGCTAATGGTGGGAGTAAATTAAGAAGCTCTCTGTTTGTCCAAAAGCAGTCCCAAAGAGTAGAGGGCATGGTGAATGTGATGTGTTGCCATGTAGTGTTGGGTAAGATTGCCATCTGTTGTTGTATCCATACTTCTGTGGCTTTTTTACCACACGATGAACAGCTTTTAGCTTTGCAGTGTCAATCAGCATCTAAAATTGCCCCCTGATCAGCGTCGAATATTGACCCCCAGACCATCAAATTTATTGTATATTAAATGCTCGCCGCCTCCTTTTAATTTCTATTTTTAAATCTAAAACTCTCATTGCCTGTTTCAATAATTGCACAATGATGTGTTAATCGATCCAGCATAGCCGTTGTCATTTTTGCATCCATAAAAACGGTTGGCCATTCTCCAAATGTTAAGTTTGTAGTAATGATTAACGAAACTTTTTCATAAAGCTGACTAATCAAATGAAATAGTAGTGCTCCACCTGTTTCAGAGAATGGTAAATAACCGAGTTCATCAAGAATAATTAGGTCAACCTTTTTAAGTCGGTTGGCTAATTTACCTGATAAATTAGGGTGCTGCCTTTATATAATGTAGAATATATAGCATAATATACACTTTAACATGATGAAGGATGGTGTTTGGATGTCAGCTAGAATTATCTCTGATGAAAATAATGAATTAACTATTGAACTCAAGCTTCCACTAAAAGGATCCATGCTTGAATGTGAGGACGCAATTCTTGATGGGCTTAATGAGGTTGGAACATTAGCCACTGAAAAAGCTTTAAGTAAGTTTGATGCAGATGGCTCTCCTATCCATGTTGGAAAAATAAAGCTAACAGCACGAAGTAGAGATGAAGCAAATTACCAAACGCCTTATGGAGTTGCTCGAGTTAAGCGTTATGTTTATCAAACCTCTAAAGGCGGTAAGATCTTTTGTCCTTTAGAAGATAAGGCTAGAATTATCCAAGGATCAACACCGCGATTTGCAAAAATAATCTCACATAAATACTCAAACTTACCTGCTCCTAGTGTTATTGATGATCTCAAGGTCAATCATAACCGTAAAATCTCACATTCATACTTGCAACGGGCAACTGATTTTGTTGGCGGTATTGCACAAGCCAAAGAGGCTGAGTGGGAATATGAAGAGCCAAAGCTTGATGCAGGCGTTGAGATGCTAAGCATTAGCTTAGATGGTGCATATGTCCTCACCGTTGATGATGGTTATAGAGAGAGCATGGTTGGAACTATTTCCATGTATGATAAGCATGGTGAACGCCTGCACACAACCTACGTTGCAGCATCACCAGAATATGGAAAAGATGAATTCTTTAATAGGCTTGAAAAGGAAATAAAGCTGAAAAAAAAATATTACCCTGATGCTAAAACAATTGGCGTTGCTGATGGAGCAAAAAATAATTGGCCATTTCTAAAAAAACATACTGATACGCAAATTTTAGATTTTTGGCATGCAACTGAATATCTCGGCGAAGCATCAAGGGCAATATTTACCAAAAAATCTGAAAGAGATGAGCGTGATGTTTGGCTCGAAGAGCGATGTCATGATTTAAAGCACAAGAAAGGTGCGGCAGGTAGAATACTTGCTGAGCTTAAAGAGCATGTAAATAAAAAACTGAATAAATCGCTTAGAGAAAAGCTAGAAGGAACAATTACGTATTTTGAAAATAATATTAAAGAAAAGCGAATGTCGTATCATAATTTGATTAAGCAGAATGCACCAATTGGCTCTGGCGTCACTGAAGCAGCATGTAAAACAATTGTTAAACAAAGATTAGGCGGATCAGGAATGCGCTGGAAAGACAAGGGAATGAAAATTGTTTTATGCTTGAGAACACTAGTAAAGACTAAAGGAAGATGGGATCAGTTTTGGGAGAAGGTTAATGATTTTGGCGTGCCAGCAGTAATATAGCCTACATTATATAGAGGCAGCACCCATAAATTATTCTGCTTCTCTTGCTCTAGCTGGTTTACTAAGTCAACCACATTATAGAATCGCGCTTTCATACCTTTGTAGATACAATTTGTTGCTATTGCAGTTGTTAAGTGTGTTTTACCAGTGCCAGTTCCACCAACAAAAATAATATTACGATTGGCGTTAATAAATTCTCCATCATACAAAACATCAATGTCTTCTTTATTAACTTCACTTTGTTGGAATTTAAACTCATGCAATGTTTTGTTCACAGGAAACTTTGCGGCAGCCAGTTGATAGTTAATAGAGCGTGTTTCACGTTGTGTGAGCTCGCTTTGCAACAGCTTTATCAACCATGCTTCATTTGACAGCTTTTTATTTGCTTTACCTTTCTGCTCTATTAATTCAGAAAGCATACCAAACAGCTTTAACTCTCTAAGTAATTCTTCAACCTTATTAACTGACATGCTCTCTCTCCTTTAACAACATATTGTAATGCTCACAATTAGCAGTAGGCTCTTTTTTTAATGTGAGATTCACTGGCGTTGCTATTACCTCAGGACGTGGTTGCTCACGCAAGCGATTAATGATATTTAATATTACATCCTTGCTTACAGTTTTATCTGCTAAGGCTAGTTCACATGCAACCTCTACTGCTTCACTTCCATGCTCAAGCATTGCTGACAGAACAGCAACGCAATCACGGTCTCCGCCTTTACGTTTTAGTAATTGCTTCTTCACATTCAGTACTGATTGAGGTAACTTCCAATCCTTGAAGGGTGCACCATTTCGTAAAGCACCTGGCTTCCTTTCCAATAAAGGCACATAGTGCCACGGATTAAATTCAGTGTGATCACGTCCAAAGTAGCGTTTATGACGCCCTATCTCATGATTGTTAGCATAAACAACAACTTCATTGGCATACGCTCTAACAATAACAGTTTTGTTAGCATAAGCGCAGTCAACGCTGTAACGGTTTCTATCAAAATTAATTAGACAAGGGAAGTAACACTAGCATTTACTTCTTTATAAGCTTCAAAGGGTTGCTTTAATTCCAGCAACTTTTTCTTCTCGTGCTCGAACACCTGTGCAATAGACTGTGATTTAAACTGTGGATGCTTACGCTTGCAAGCTAACTGCTCACAACGTTGTAATAGGTATTCGTTTAACTTCTCTAATGATTCAAATTTCAGTCTCGGTCTAAACAACCAGTCTCGCAGTGTATCAACTTGATTTTCAACCTGCCCCTTTTCCCAACCGGCAGCTGGTGAACAAGCAACAGGCTCAATTAAGTAATTATCCATAAGCGCTAGAAAACGTCGATTGAATGCTCGTTCTTTACCAACGAAAATTGATGTCACCGCCGTCTTCATATTATCGTAAATACCTCGTTTGCAAAGACCACCAAAAAAGGCAAAGGCTTTGTTATGCGCATCAAATAGCATCTCCTGACTTTCTCTATGATAGGCAACTACAAAAAATTTACGGCTATAACAAAGTCTAAAGTGAGCAACTTTAATATTGACAATAGTTCCATCTAATTGGGTGCTGCCTTTATATAATGTAGAAAATATAGCATAATATACACTTTAACTTGATTACGGATGGTGTTTGGATGTTAGCTAGAATTCTCTCTGATGAAAATAATGAATTAACTATTGAGCTCAAGCTTCCACTAAAAGGATCCATGCTTGAATGTGAGGATGCAATTCTTGACGGCCTTAATGAGGTTGGAACATTAGCCACTGAAAAAGCTTTAAGTAGGTTTGATGCAGATGGCTCTCCTATCCATGTTGGAAAAATAAAGCTAACAGCACGAAGTAGAGATGAAGCAAATTACCAAACGCCTTATGGAGTTGCTCGAGTTAAGCGTTATGTTTATCAAACCTCTAAAGGCGGGAAGATCTTTTGTCCTTTAGAAGATAAGGCTAGAATTATCCAAGGATCAACACCGCGATTTGCAAAAATAATCTCACATAAATACTCAAACTTACCTGCTCCTAGTGTTATTGATGATCTCAAGGTCAATCATAACCGTAAAATCTCACATTCATACTTGCAACGGGCAACTGATTTTGTTGGCGGTATTGCACAAGCCAAAGAGGCTGAGTGGGAATATGAAGAGCCAAAGCTTGATGCAGGCATTGAGATGCTAAGTATTAGCTTAGATGGTGCATATGTTCTCACCGTTGATGATGGTTATAGAGAGAGCATGGTTGGAACTATTTCCATGTATGATAAGCATGGTGCACGCCTGCACACAACCTACGTTGCAGCATCACCAGAATATGGAAAAGATGAATTCTTTAATAGGCTTGAAAAGGAAATAAAGCTGAAAAAGAAATATTACCCTGATGCTAAAACAATTGGCGTTGCTGATGGAGCAAAAAATAATTGGCCATTTCTAAAAAAACATACTGATACGCAAATTTTAGATTTTTGGCATGCAACTGAATATCTCGGTGAAGCATCAAAGGCAATATTTACCAAAAAATCTGAAAGAGATGAGCGTGATGTTTGGCTCGAAGAGAGATGTCATGACTTAAAGCACAAGAAAGGTGCGGCAGGTAGAATACTTGCTGAGCTTAAAGAGCATCTAAATAAAAAACTGAATAAATCGCTTAGAGAAAAGCTAGAAGGAACAATTACGTATTTTGAAAATAATATTAAAGAAAAGCGAATGTCGTATCATAATTTGATTAAGCAGAATGCACCAATTGGCTCTGGCGTCACTGAAGCAGCATGTAAAACAATTGTTAAACAAAGATTAGGCGGATCAGGAATGCGCTGGAAAGACAAGGGAATGAAAATCGTTTTATGCTTGAGAACACTAGTAAAGACTAAAGGCAGATGGGATCAGTTTTGGGAGAAGGTCAATGATTTTGGCGTGCCAGCAGCAATATAGCCTACATTATATAGAGGCAGCACCCATCTAATTCTACTTTTTCATCACTCCAATCAAACTGATAAGCTTCTGCTGGATCAAACGTTAATGGAATATAAGCAGACTTATTTTGCCTATGTTCTTGTTTCCATAATTTCACATAGCGTTGAACGCTGTCATAAGCACCCGTGTAGCCTTCTTTTTCAAGCAAGGAATAATAACGGGATGCTGTGCGACGTTCCTTACGAGGAAGTTTACTATCCTCAATAAGCCAGGCCTCTAAGGTTTCAGTATAAGCGTCTAATTTCGGTTTTACTTGTGTAGAGCGAACATATTCTTGGTCAGCAGTTTCTGCACGCAATATTTTTCTAATTGTATTTCTTGATAGGCCAGTTTTTTTTACAAGTTCTTTAATTGAGAGACCTTGCACAAAATGCAATCTTCTAATCTTTGTTTTAGTTTCCATTAATATCACCTTTTATTCACCCCAGATTATTAAACCTGAAGTGTATAGTTTTTAATCGGGGGGGGTCAATATTCGACGCTGATTTCAACGCTAAAGGGGTCAGTTTTGCACGCTAATTAACACTCAATGCCATTGATCTGATTAATGATGGCTTAGGAAGCGAGAATCATGTGCTAGAAGCAATTAATGCTTTAAAAACTCTAAACCTTAATCATGACTCTTCCTGGGTTCTGTCGAAAAATTTACACCTAGATGAGGTAGCCTATTTTTAGGCGCAACTAGTCTGCGAGCGTGTAGAACTGCTGCCAGGCTGGCATCATGCTATTGCCTCGCATCTGCCCTTTTTTTAGCATATGGCATAACTCAATACCAGCTATTGTTGCCTTAGCTGAATTGAACTTTTTAAAACCCAGTGTATATTTCGTGATACGCTTTATCGATCGATGGTCTTGCTCGACCAGATTATTGAGGTATTTAATGCGCCTAACCTCGACCATCGCAAACCAGAATCCAGATAAAAATAATAAGGTATTGAGTCTTTCCAACGCTGCTGTATTTGCACCACTTTTATCAATGTTAACCTTTTTGGGTAACCCGCTTGATCCAATCGCTTTATTAAAAAAGCTAGAACTGCCTTACGATCACGCTTCTCTGACAGCATAAAATCAACGGTGTTACCGTACTTATCAACTGCACGATAAAGATAAACTTGCTTGCCATTGACCTTAATATAAGTCTCATCCATCTTCCAACTATCAGCAAGCTTGCGCTTGCTTTTACGAAACTCTTGCTCAAGCTGGGGCGCATAGCGAACCACCCATTTTTGTACTGTAGAGTGATCAACGCTAACACCACGTTCCTCCATGAGCTCTTCAATATTCGTCGGTAACTTAATGGGTACGCAAGCTTCCAGCGTACTGCTGTTAAAATAATCTCTTTGGGGAAATGTCTTCCTTTAAAACTAATCGCCATAATAACTCCATTATTATTCAATGCTAAATTTGGTCGGTATTATATCAAATAACCATTAATTTGCGACAGAACCCTCGGCTTTCCTGCCTCGCGCGTTGGCTCTCCAGTTGCTTGGATTTTAGAAGCAACTAGAGTAGTTTTAAGTTAAAAGGCTGTCACACCAACTCACCGGAACTATATAGTGACTGACAGAAAACCCGCAAAGCCTTTTATTTTCAATGTTTCGGGGCGAACTGGTCACATGAAGATTTTCAAAAAACAGCACTAAATACTCGTTTTCCAGCTATTTACAGCTTATTTTCGATATAATACCTTAATCTTCGATGATTTTTCGCCACAGCATGGTAACTCTTCACTGGAAAGCAAGAATGACAAGACTAGCCCAAAATCCACAAATGCAAATTGGCCAAGTAGATATTTCTAAAATTCAAATCAGCTCTAAATCACGGGATGACATTCCAAAATTATTAAAAGGGCTACAGTTTATTTATAGTACACCCTCTGTACGGAAGGAGATTTTCGAACTACTAGAGGCTCAGATTGCACCTGAGGTTGACAAGAATAATGGACGCCCTGGTATGGAATTATGGAAAATATTGGTCATGGGAGTACTCCGCCTGAGTCTAAATTGTGATTATGATCGACTGCATGAACTTGTGAATCAACATAAAACCATTCGTGAAATGCTAGGGCATGCTGATTTTTTCGATAAAATAGAGTATCAGCTGCAAACAATTAAAGACAATGTCTCGCTACTCACTCCCGAGTTGTTAGATGAGATTAATCAAGTTGTTGTGAAAGCTGGTCATTCATTGTTAAAAAAAAGTGAGCCTCTGCGAGGCCGTTGCGATTCCTTTGTGGTTGAAACAGACGTACATTTTCCAACAGACATAAGCTTACTGTTTGACGCAATGCGCAAAATAATTCAGCAGGTGGCCAAGCTGTGTGAACACAGCGGATTGAGTGACTGGCGTCTATATCGATATAACATCAAGCATCTGAAACGGCTCATGCGAATAGCTCAACTAAAAAAGCGCAGTAAGAGCAAGCAAGCAGATCAACAAAACAAAAAGGACAAGGCAATCAAGGATGCTCATCAGGAGTATCTCAATATTGCGCAAAAATATTTAGATAAAGCGCATGCCTCAATAAACGCTATCCAGAAAGCCGATCTACTGAAGCCGCAAGATGCGCCACTGGTTGAAAGTATAGAAATGTTCACGGTTCATGCAGATCGCCAAGTTGATCAAATTAAACGCCGAATATTATTGGATGAAAAGATCCCGCATGAAGAAAAAGTCTTTTCTGTCTTTCAGCCACATACTGAATGGATTGTAAAAGGAAAGGCTGGTGTACCAGTCGAATTAGGAATGAAAGTCTGTGTCTTGGAGGATCAACACCAATTTATATTGCATCATCGTGTGATGGAGAATGAGACTGATGACAAGGTCGCCGTATCTATGGTTCAAGAGACCCAACAAAAGTTCCCAGAGTTAAACACATGTAGTTTTGATAAGGGCTTTCATTCAAAAGAAAATCAATCTGCGTTAGCAGATATTTTGGAAGTTGTTGCATTGCCGAGAAAAGGTCGACTCTCAAAGGAAGCACAGGAAATTGAAAAGTCAGACTCGTTTGTGAAAGCGAAACAAAAGCATTCTGCGGTAGAATCCAGTATTAATGCTCTTGAAGTTCATGGGTTGGATCAATGCCTAGATCACGGCATTGATGGCTTTAAGAGTTATGTTGGCTTAGCGATTGTTGGAAAAAACATAGATCGTATCGGAAGTCTTATACAAAGAGCTGAGCAAAGGAAAGCAGCGCGACTAAAAAAACGCATTCGAGGTCGCAGCCCACCGTTAGCTGCCTAGTCAGCCTCAGAATATCCCATTGTATTCCAGAAAGCAGGATGCTTTTTTTCGTATCAAAACAGCGAGATTTCATTTTTTTGTACGCGGCCAGGGCTTAACATGCTGTTTTTATTATGATCTCGCGCGGATATAAAAAAATGAAAGTGTAATAAAACAACAAAGACTAAGAATTAGTAGGTTTTCTGTCAGTCACTATATAATAAAACCCAAGAGAGCCTTCTCTTTTCCAGGTAGGCTCTTACAATCCTGCATCTGTAATACTATTAAAAACCGACCCATATCCTTCACAATCATCTACAGCATCTCTTGGTTCGCAACAGGTATCAACTTTAGCAGTAGAAGCATTCGTAAAAAAAGACGCTGAACTGTTAGACATAAATTTACCTGCGTCATATACAGGAAGGTTAAGATTTGTAGCAAGCTCATCATGTTTTATTCTAAGCTGTCCTAAATTTGATTTTGGCTTATCCACGCTCACAGGTGTAAACCCAGTCGTTTTGTAAAATATTTTATATAAAACATGGTCCTGATCAGTAAGTGCAGAATGAATTACTTTATACTTTGCTGTATCATCATCCTCGCCAACTAAAATCTGTTTCAGTAACTCTTTTTTATGCCTTATTAACCACTGATAAATAGAAGTAGAAACCGTTTCTCCAGTTTTCAATCGTGGAAGAAGAGCATTTATTAAGTTATTCGGCGTAAAGAATTGACTACCAGTGCTCAGAAGATCGCTTATTTCGCGATCTAGGAAGTTGCTGAACGATACAGCCGCTCGATCGTAAAGCACTATTGCCGCCACGTAATCTTTTGAGCCACCCAGGCCGTGTTGATGCATATATGCGCGGTCACTCATCGCATAGGCATTACCCAGTTTAATCGCTAGCTCGTAAAGCACTATTGCCGCCGCGTAATCTTTTGAGCCACCCAGGCCGAGTTGATGCATATATGCGCGGTTATTCATCGCAGTGGCATTACCCAGCTTAATCGCTTTCTCGTAAAGCGCTATTGCCGTCGCGTAATCTTTTGAGCCACCCAGGCCGTGTTCATGCATATATGCGCGATTACACATCGCAGTGGCATTACCCAGCTTAATCGCTTTCTCGTAAAGCGCTATTGCCGCCGCGTAATCTTTTGAGCCACCCAGGCCGTGTCCATGCATATATGCGCGATTACGCATCGCAGAGGCATTACCCAGTTTAATCGCTTGCTCGTAAAGCACTATTGCCGCCGCGTAATCTTTTGAGCCACCCAGGCCGTGTTGATGCATATATGCGCGATTACACATCGCACAGGCATCACCCAGCTCAATCGCTTGCTCGTAAAGCGCTATTGCCGCCGCGTAATCTTTTGAGCCACCCAGGCCGTGTTCATGCATATATGCGCGATTACGCATCGCAGAGGCATTACCCAGTTTAATCGCTTGCTCGTAAAGCACTATTGCCGCCGCGTAATCTTTTGAGCCACCCAGGCCGTGTTGATGCATATATGCGCGATTACACATCGCAGTGGCATTACCCAGCTTAATCTCTTTCTCGTAAAGCGCTATTGCCGTATCGTATAAAGAATTAGCGTGGCTAAGACCCACAACGCCACGTTTATTAAATATAGATAAAACATCTACATCATTATAAAATGAGTCTTTACTAGGATCATCATGTAATTTTTTAAGGCCCTCTTGATTGATGCTGTTACTTTGCGCTCCTGCTATAGAGTTCATCATACTTTGAAAACTTTGACTTTGGTTTGATAACCATCTCAGCTGGTCATGACTTATCATACCGTTATTACCATTAGCTACAGCAATAATGCTGTCATAGTATCGACTAGCTCTGTCTTCCCGATAGGCTAGTGCGCCATCCTTTCTGTAAATTCCATTGACTTGCTGAAAATAAGCAGGCGACTCAGTCAGATTAGAAATTCCTTTTAAGGTAAACTTAACCAAAAAAGAGGAATGACAATGAGCTGCTATAAAAATGAGAACTTAATCGAAGAAGCCATACATGTTTTAGCGATGGAGGGGTTTGAAGCTTTACCTAAGCTTGTCTCCAGGTTGATGAATGAGGCTATGTTAATAGAAAGGGAGCGCCATTTAAATGCCAGTCCTTATGAGCGAACTGGCGATAGAAACGGATATGCGAACGGCTTTAAACCAAGGTTAATTAACACAGGTCAAGGTCAGCTTGAGCTACAGATACCGCAGGTTAGAGACTCCAATGAAGCCTTCTATCCATCAGTCTTAGAGCGAGGTGTACGCTCTGATAGAGCACTTAAGCTGGCTGTCGCTGAAATGTATGTGCATGGGGTTTCCACGCGCAAAGTTGAAAAGGTGCTAAAGCAACTCTGTGGAACAGATATTTCAAGCACAGAGGTAAGCCGTTGCGCTAAATTGTTGGATGAAGATTTAAAGAAATGGCGAAATAAGCCGTTAGGAAAGATAAAATATCTTTGGCTAGATGCACGTTATGAGAAGGTGCGCACTAGCGGCACAGTACAAGACTGTGCGGTATTGATAGCCTATGGCTTTGATGAATCAACCGGCAAGAGAACAGTGCTAGGTGTTTCTGTTGCGTTATCAGAGGCTGAGGTACATTGGCGTGATTTTCTTCAGCAGTTGGTTGAGCGAGGTATACATGGTATTGAGTTGATTACTAGCGACGCTCATACTGGCCTAAAAGCCGCTAGAAGAGCTGTGTTCCCCAGTGTTCCTTGGCAACGCTGCCAATTTCATTTGCAGCAAAATGCTCAGGCTCACATACCAAAGCGCTCAATGAAGGAACCAGTAGCTGAGGAGATTACAGCTATATTTAATGCCTCAAACATTCATGAGTCGGAAAGACTATTGGCTATGGCGGTAGATAAATACCAGCAAACAGCACCAGAGCTTTCTTCTTGGTTGGAAGTGAATATACCGGAGGGCTTAGTAGTGATGAACTTTGACAGGCCGCATCAAAAAAGATTAAGAACCAGTAACATAGCTGAGCGCGTAAACAGAGAGGTAAAAAGAAGGACGCATACAGTTGGAATTTTCCCTAATACTGAATCGTGCCTAAGGCTCGTATCAGCTGTTTTAGTGGAAATTGATGACCAGTGGAGCGGATCACCTAGATACTTAAGTTGAAGTGAATAATAAGGCTTCATAGGGTTTTAGGATAGATCATTCTTGTTCTTATTAACGAGATATAATTGCTATTACCTAAAAGTTAATAATTTATTTTGAGAGGAGAAAAATTTGAGGTATAAATAATTTTTTAGATTGATTAGCATAATTAATTTAAGATATTATGCGATGAGACAGGTACAATAGAGTGCCATTTAGAATTTTAAAGGTTTTTCTAAGTACTGAAGTTGGTTTTTACAGACAAAATAACGCTCTATCCCCGATAGCCACTAGCTTGTATATCCATTACTACCATGTTATATAAGGCGTCAAGATCATTATTTCTTGCTACTAACAATAAGCAAGTGAAATAATCTGGGCGTGAAGATACAATAATATCCCTAATCAATTTTAAATCTGTATTATTTGAAATTGAAATATGTTTGGATTGAACCATTGAAGTAAGGTAATTTAGTACTTGTTTGTCGCTAGCTAAATTTACCGCTATGTCAAACGGTATAGTTTCTCTACCATTCTGAGAAATAGATAACAACCAACTCTTTATTTGATTGGTTTCATCTGTTAATAAGTCATAAAGTTTGTTAGCGTCTTCAACCTCATAATCAGTAATTTTATATACTGTAATTCCTGTATCACGTTTAATTTTATCTTTTAAATCAGAGCCAGCACCCATAACTAAGTTTCCTCAAAACAATCAACAATATATTTCATGATAATCGCTCATCGTTAATATAATATGATAAAATCATGGTTGTTTATGTGGTATTTCTTACGCATAGTTCGGGTATCTCCATAACCCGGGACAGTGAAACATCTTAGGATTCTTTCCATGTGTCATTCATTTTTTTGACCATGTCACGCTTCGCAAGTTGAAATTCTTTTTTATAAAGATAGATTTATTCTGATTATGTTTGCAGTGTGATACGGTTTTGTTCATTTTAGTCGAACGTCATTGCTTGCTCTTTAACAATTAACTGTGCCTCATGGAATCGTAAGCGATCCACGGGCGTCCTTGCTTCCGTAGCTAACACGTGCTAGGTGCTATCCGGCGGCACATTCCATGGCAGCAGTGCCTCAATATCTTCTAATGTTTTGCAATGTGGTAGGCGCTCATAAAGATAGGTGAAGTATCGACAGACATTGTGATGATGCAGTTCAGCAGTTAGAGCTAGACTTGCATGCATTGCTAGTGCGTTAGCGCCTGGCATTGTGTCGCAAAATAGAAAGTTCTTCCTTGCAAGCACTAAGAGCTTAATGTCTCTCTCTGTGTGATTGTTATCAATCTCACATCTACCATCATCAAGAAACCGAGTCATGTTTTCCCAATGCTTGATGACATATTCCATTGCCCTGCCAAGATGAGATTGTGGTAGAACCTTTGGATAATACTCCTCTAGCCACTCCTTGTACTCATCCATAATCGGTTTTGATTCTTTCTGCCGAAGCGCAAGGCGTTGCTCAGGCGACATCTCTTCTTCTTTCGCCTTTCTTTCAATCCGGTAGAGTTTTTTATAGACCCGCATAGCATGAGCGGCTAACCCATTCTTTTTGGTCGCCTTGGTGATCTCTTCAAATTTCCTGCGGGCATGAAGGTTGCACGCAATGATCGTAACGCCGGTATTTTCTAATTGGTCGAATATAGGGCTTGCATCAGTATGAAGCTTGCCAGTCCACCCTTGAAACCATTCTACTAGAAACTCACTGTGGTCACTTGGCGTATAGGCAAACAGGATAACCTCACGACCAGGAGCACCACCTCGCATGCAATGAATCAGTGACTTAGTTTGTGGCCGTCGACCAGGCTCTTTTAAGACTTGTAATTTAGTCGCGTCACAACTTGCTATTTCATAATCCAGCAGCTCATCCTTCAATAGATTATAAATCGGCTGTAAAGGTTTAGTCAGCTCAATAAACCAACGTGACATAGTTTGCCTGGATAGATTGACGCCGTATTGTGAGCGTAGTTGTTTTTCTAAATGATAAAAGGGTTGTCTATCCCTGATTTTACTAGACACTAAATGCGCTAGTAATGATTCAGACGCCTCGGCCTTAGGTAGGATATGTAAAGGCTTAGGTGCAACCGTAACACCACCTTGCTCGCAATCACAGCCTAGTTTTTCACGGCGCTCTTCAATCATTCCAAAGACAGCTGGTTTGTAGTTCAGTATTTTTTTAGTCTCAAAACCCATTGGGCATTTTTCTTTACCGCAAGGACAAATACGCTGGTCATCAGGTACTGGAATGATTCTCACCGTCACAGGTAATTCATTCTTGACCTTCTTCTTACGTTTGTGAGAAGAGACAACAACTGCTTCATCATCTTCTTGATCCTCCGGTGTTGAGAGATCACCGAAGAGTGGCAACTGATCTTCTATGTAGCGCTCAGATTTACTAGATAGAGCGTTATTTTGTCTGTAAAAACCAACTTCAGTACTTAGAAAAACCTTTAAAATTCTAAATGGCACTCTATTGGTATCCGTTCAATATCAGCATGATTTGAAAATAATTCAAAAAGTTCTTGACAGCTTTTTCGTGCAAATTTGGAAATTTTATATTGGAATCATCGTGTGTCATAAAAGCATGATGTGCGCTCTATAACAACGCTGTATGCTCGGATTATTTTTTCATCGATCAGGTTCATGGCTTAAAAATAATTTCAGCAGTACGGCCATCTGTGTGGGGAAAATTTACCTTTTCAAACCCGTGGTATACTCTTCCTATGAAAAAACAACCTGACAAATCAGTTTTAGCCGATCTCATTGAGAGATTTAATAATACTGTTACACCAACAGCACTAGAAACAGATTTTAGCAATGTATGTGAAAGTCAGGCTGAGAAAATCATAAAGCTAGAAGACAAGGTGCAATCGTTAAATAACGCATTAAATAAATATAAAGGTGAGCAAGGAAAGCCTAATGTTAGAAAGCAAACGCGCGCTAACAAGGACAAGGATCATTCCTCCGAGAAGGATAGAAAAGGAAATAAAACCAATAAAACTAGAAAGCCAAAATCTAGTAAAAAAAATCTCGAAGTCTCTAATACAGTGACACTAACAATTAATCCAGATTCGTTGCCCAGCGATGCTGTGCCAAATGGCTCTAAGAAAACACTTATCCAGGATATAAAAATTGCTGCTAATAACACTCTTTTTTTGCGCCAACAATATTACTCCCCTTCTGAAAACAAACACTATACAGCACCTCTGCCAACTGGTTATGAGGGCCAGTTCGGCCCTACTATTAAAAGCTGGACAAGCTTCCTAAATACTCAAGGTGGTATGACGCTAGAAAGCCTTGAGACATTTTATAAAACCGCCAACATAGATATTAGTAAATCAACCATCCATAGCTTCACAATTAAAACACCTACGATACTTGAGCCCGAGAAGGTAGAAGTTGTGAAGGCAGGTTTACAATCCACGAACTACCAGCACCTAGATGACACCAACGCTAGAGAGGATGGGAAAAACCGTTATGTTAATGTATTGGGTAATGAGTATTATTCAGCTTACTTTACGCTGACCAGTAAAAGTCGATTAAGCGTCATTGAAATGTTAAGCAAAGACCACTTTGGGTTCACATTAAATGAGGCCGCTTTTAATTTACTGGCTACTATGAACTTACCCCACAAGGTAATCGAAAGCTTAAAGGTATTTCACTCATCGACTATCTTAAACAGTAAGGAGCTGGAAGTTATTCTTGATAAGGTATTAGGTGATAAAAAATTTCCAAAATATAGAAAGCTGATTACTGATGCGGCAGCTATCTCAACATATAGAAAGAGTCCTTATGCGATAGAAACACTCATTACCGATGATGCGCCACAGTTTAAGCTCATTACTGAATCACTCGCCTTGTGCTGGGTTCATGAGGGTAGGCATTATAAAAAGCTGACGCCAATTTTTAAGAAGCACCAAGACTCTGTTGACAGCTTCTTGGATAGGTTTTGGGATTATTATCATAAGCTCATTGAATATAAAAAGAACCCAGGGCAAGATGAGATAGATAAGCTATCCAATGAGTTTACTGAGTTATTCTCAACAATCACTGGCTACGAGAAACTAGATAAACAAATTGAGCTCACCTTAAAAAAGAAAAGGCAGCTATTGTTAGTGCTGGAAAAGCCAGAGCTTCCTCTACATAACAATCCAGCAGAGTTGATGGCTCGGAAGCAGGCTAGAATGCGCGATGTACACCTTCATACTATGAGTGAAGAAGGAACGAAAGCTAAGGATACAATGGTTACAATTACTGAGACATGTAAAAAGCTAGCAGTTAATGTCTTCGATTATATATATGACAGAATTACAAAAAACTATTCTATGCCTTCGCTAGCGGAATTAATTACCATCCGCTCATCACAGGCGCAGTAAACTAAAGAGAGCGCAGCATGAGCATCATGCTGAAATAAGACGGATACCTCTATTGTACCTGTCTCATCGCATAATATCTTAAATTAATTATGCTAATCAATCTAAAAAATTATTTATACCTCAAATTTTTCTCCTCTCAAAATAAATTATTAACTTTTAGGTAATAGCAATTATATCTCGTTAATAAGAACAAGAATGATCTATCCTAAAACCCTATGAAGCCTTATTATTCACTTCAACTTAAGTATCTGAGAACTACCCAAAATTGTTATCTCCCTACCTGAACTGAATTCGATAATTCTTTTTGTTCTTCTTGAGAAACACTATTTTCTTTAAAAAATTGCTCTACTAAGTGATACGTTAGAAGTTTTCTAATACCCTTCGCAATAAAGTGTCGTGTCACCTTGCCCTTACCATCTCCTAATTTAGCTAGCATAATTGCGTAATCGTCATAAGCTTTTTCCTTACCTATCTCATACAAATATGAGGCCACATAAAAACATACAGCCAGTAGATTTTGTATCCCTTTAAAATTTTTTATCTGCATATTTTCCCAGCCTAGTCCTTCCTTGAGAAATTTAAAAACATATTCAATTTTCGCACGAGATAGATAGGCTATGTATACCTCATACGCCTCATCAAAAGTCGTTACTTTTTTATTAGTTAATAGCAGCATGTCATTCTTAAAAATTCTCCTACCATCTCTGCCTGTAATTTGGATTTTAATTGCATTGATGTTCTCAAACTCTCCAAAATAAATAGTTATTTTTCCGTCTTGTACGCAATTCTTTCCAACTGTTAACTTTTGGAATTGCTTTTCGCCTTGAGCATCAAAATCAGCGTTAATCAGCTTAAGCTTTTTACCATCATCACCTCTACCTTCTATTGTTCTTGTTATTTTTGAGCGAATAATAAAGTCTTGATCTAGGTTTGTATCAATTAGTGAGAGATAGTCATTATCATCAAACTCTCTATCTAGAATATGGGTAATGGTTGCATCTTCATTCTTTGATTTTAGGCAGATTCCTATTTTTTCTATTTCACGAATAGACAGCAGCTTTTTATTAAAGTAATCACCAGATTCATAAAGACTCTTGGCCTCTTTATCTCCCTCAAATGGCTTTCCAGCCTCTATTTTCTTAATATGCTCAGCTTTTAAAAACTTAGGGTCTTTATTGCTGTAGCTTACATGCGATAGTAGATGCACAGCCTTATCACCAGGTACTAATGCAACTGCGTTATGCGTGCTGTAACCATTGATAATATCCCCGTCCAGACTCCTTACTTTACCTAGATTTTCAGTTTGCTTGCTATGTGGCTTTCTAATATCAGAAGGATCATGAAGAACATCAATTTTACTGGCGTGTGAAAGTTTTTCACAGCTCTGTTCTAGCAATACATCATTTGTTTTTATTGGATCTAAATCGGTGCTTTTATTTTCACCGGTAAGTGTACGAATCATCTTTTTATACTCATTGTTATCTTTTGATGAACTGAACAACTTACAACTACCTTCAGTTAATAGCTTTCCTACAATCGTCGATAGATTTTTTTAAAACAACTTTCCCAGTTAATTTTGAAAAAAGAGGGGCAGCGTAATCGGCGAAGTTTAACATTTATACTCATCTCGTTAGTCTTGTTAAAAAGACAAAGCATAGTCATTTTTACACAATATTTCAGCATTATTTTGCTGATTTAAATTTTGGGTAGTTTTCAGTAAAGAAGCCATCCTACTTCGCCACATTGAGCAAGGGTTGGTGAGCGAGCCAACCCGCACAGTCTTCACGGGTCAGGATAGCCCGTGTCCCTGTGGCAGTGGATTACCCTACCAGCGGTGCTGCTTGAGTAGTACCAAGCATTGAGTAAAAAAGCTGGTTGAAAATGGGCTGACGCGCTACACTGCGCAACCAATGATTGAGACCGAGAAGAGACAAGGAGCCCATGCAATGGGAAAACGACCCAAAAAAACCAACGAACTCACCCAAGCTTCTGGCGACGCGTTTGTCACAGACATGATTGATTTTCTGAGTGAAGAAGCCCCTGACCCCGCTGAGATTGCCGAACTCGTTAACATGCTCACTGCTGCTACTAAAGCGCAAGATAAAACCACTTTAAAACTCATGGACATGATTTTAGCGGGCCGTGAGGAAAAGCCCACAGAGGAAAGTGTGCTGGCTTTGTATGATCGTTGCTTGACCCATGTTCAAACCGTCTCGCCGTTGCAAAGCTTAATGGCGATGCTACGCAAGGACATGGAATTTGGTGACGATGACGCATTGATGTAACGTGCTGCAATTGCAACAGAAGGAGTGAAGGATGAAAAATGGCCTGCTTCGAGGGTTAGTCGTAGGAATGATAGTCACCTGTCTCACGCTCGCTGGGTGCAACACAGTACACGGCTTTGGTGAAGACTTGCAAGGTGGTGGTCGCGCTTTATCAGATGCAGCAAAGCCGAGTCAACAAAAGTCTGATCAAACGACCAAGCAGTCCAAAAAAGTAACCCAGGCGACAGATCGTTAACAACTGGCTCATACACGTCACGCTATATCTAGTCTACTCCGCTGTGGTAGACTGGCTTTTATGGCCACACCGCTCTTTAACAGGTTGATCAAAGAGAACCCGATTTAATTGGGTAGCACACGTTACCCATCTCAATGGTTGCTAGACAATAACGACCACTTGAGCCATTGATCAGAGTGCAACACCCTCTGAGACGACTGACAGTTTGAGTACTCTACCATCGGTAAAAGGATAAGAGTTAGGTCACTATCCCTCAATTAGATACCTTTATTAGCGATAAACTGGCATGATAGAAAAGCTAAGCCAGCCTCAATGAACAAGCATTAATTGCAAATCAATCACGCAACACTAACCCGCCCAATGACAAAATTTAAATCCAACAAGCCCTTTTGAATGAAGTAGGCTCTTTGTAAAAGGTTATTCTTTACCCATTATTAGCACCGTAGCCCACAAAAAGAAAGGTGACTCTGCCGGTTTTGCTGATCACTTTGAGGACAGTTTTAACGAGTCACTTCTATCGCCACGTGCTTTTGTGTGGGTCAATGGGAATCGTTTTAATGCCTTTCGGACTACAAGAAGTCAAAGTCATTTGATAATGAACGCCTTGAAAGCCACCACAAATCTCAGTGATTTTCTGGAGACTACTCTCGAGTAATTGGTTGTACTTTTGCTCATTCAGTGGCTCCACAGCATTCGCATAGGTGGCTCTCGAATAGAGCATCAAGTGAGGCAAGGCAGCATGAATTTGCTCAACCATATGACATAAGTGGTCTTTGCCTTGGTAAACAGGCTCGCGCAAATCCAGTTGGTGCTGACAAAAATAATCAGCCATTTGTCGCAAAAAGTTACCGAGGGTTACTCCCTGTTCTTGAGCCAGCATGGTTAATCGATCATAGGTTTTTTCTGAAACCCGTGTGCCAATTGCCTTCATTCTTCCCCCTCTCTTTGTATTAAAAACTAGCTTTTACTGTTAACATATAATAACACCATGTTATCTTATGTCAACATTTGTTAACCTATGTTTTCAGCACGTTACATCAATTGTAACTTGTTGATTTACAGTAAAACATAGGATAACAATGCAAACATATGTCAGCAATCTGCAAACATAGGATAACATTGTTATCATATGATAAATTTAGAAAACATACGTTAACAGTTAGGTAACTAGCTGATTTTAAAGGTTATTTCTTCTAAAAGATGAAAACATATGTAAACGGCTTTTTTGATTATTCTGTGCGCATTTCTGAAAAAAAAGGACTGGTCATAAAAAAGTAAACCCACTTGTAACCCACTGTTTTTATTGTTTCTTTTTCTGAAAAAGTTGTCGGCTTTTAGCCGCGTAGTGTGTGGGTGAAAAAACGAGGGCATTTCTTCCTTAATTCAGGGTTGGCATTCTTTACTCGATTATTTATTGGGCTAATTATGCCCGTTTAGAAGGTAAAAACCGATGGGTTTTTGTTGGGTTTTTCTAGTCAGGCTACTCTAGCAAGGCGGGATCCTCGTGTCGAGTTTTTTGCTATCGCTTGCTTGGTTATTGTCGTTGACAGTCTTGACGCGCCAAGTGTGATTGTTAATGTTGAGGTTGTCTTGTGAGCTGGCTTGTGGTTTGCTTGGATTTATTGTGCTGATGAATCAGTGCGTTTTGCTCTTTAACAAATTGGTGAATGTGAGCGCAGAAAAGTTTGCAATGCTCGCGGCGAGTTTGTTATGACAGGCACTTGTTGAGTGGTTACTTTGATACCATTTATTTGATAGGGTTTTGATGAGAAAGTACCACGCGAAATGCTCGCGGGTTTTAAAAAACACTCACCCAAATGGGCAGCCTTGACTGCCCGTCTCGCTCAGGGAATCAATGGAGTTTACTCACTAAAAGGAACCACCATAAAATCGGCCTCGATTGAGTAAGTAAAATTTTTCCTCGATTTTGTCAAGTTGTTCCGGTGTGAGTCCGTGCTGAGTTTCAAACCGATCACGCTGTTTTGAGAGCTTGGTCATCTGTTTATCGAGTCGTTCAAAATCAGTCCAATCTGTTTTTTCTTGGTCGGCAACGTATCGCCCGTTCACCTGATTATAAACGGCTGTCTTGCGCCAGAAAAAATCGAGCTCTTTACTCACTTGCTCGAAGCCTTCTGCATTTTTAATCACGCGCTTCTCAAGGGGTGTTAATCCCCTGTAGGTTTTTTTCAAACTTCTTTCATGAATTTTCTCGAGTCGTATTGTGGTTTTGGTGTAATCTCTTGCCATAGTCGATCTCCTGGTCAATCAGTCTGGGGTTATAACCTTTTGCATGAGTCGATCTAGCAACCCTGTTCAACAAGCGTTGCTAGTTCACTCATCGGTTAATACAAAGAAGCCGTGGTTTTACCAAAATGCGCCTTTAACGCCTTGAGTGATTCAGGCGTCAGCTGGTAAGCATGTTTTAAACGGGTATCGGGTTCAGGGTCGTAGCCTTCGGGATCATTCATCGAAGTCAAACAATTATCAACCACACAGACTAGCACATCCTCGAAACCCTCTATTTGCACGATCAGACGGTTCCAGTCATCCCGTTCAATAACCCGCATCATTTTACCGTTGTTTAATTGATAACAATTCGTGTTTGTGTTCATAGTGTTTTGCCTTTTTACTGTTTTGTGAAGGGGTAAGCCCCTTATTTTAGGGGCTTACCTAGCAATTAATGCGTTTGCAAGGTTTGCTCAGCCAGTGACCACAGTGCTTGATTGAGCTGGGTACCTTGATCGATACTCGTTAACGCTCGCGTTTGAGTCCGGCGAGGCCAACCGTGATGATCACGACGCCAGCCACGTATCTGGCCCCGCAACAGATTTTCTTGCACGATATTAAAAATGCTAAACAAATCGTTGCGGTTGACTTCGGCGTGACGTCTTGCTTTTAAAAAGGCTTGCGCTTCAAAGCCTTTGCCGACTTCACTGGCACCAAAACGCAAGGCATGTGCAGCCTCAGCAAAGCGTTGCTGCTGCTCAGGATTGAGCGCGATCTCTCTCATAGCTTGGCTGGACTCAATCATCCGCTGGGCTTCATTAATGACTTGATAAGTCCCCTCGATGACTTGCCCTAAAATATCGCCTTGATGCCTGACACGTACCTCGTCGTAGGTTTTACCCGCCACGAGGCCGTTAGTGCACACCAAGCGGTAAAGACCAGCCAATAAGCGATAAGAAGATAAGCCATCATGCGAGTTAATGAGCACTAACTCAGGGAATAACCCGTCTTCAGTTGGCCGCGTATTAATGTGACGAAAGCGCAGTAAGTGCTTCGCATAGTAGCGCTTATCCTGACTACGCGAGCGGGATTGCTGGACATGAACCGGATAGAATCCCTCCTCTTCCAAACGCGCCACCAATTGACTGGTAGAGATGTGTTGATACTTCTCGCTAGTACGCTCGGCACTGTCAGCAGTAAAAACCGACGGTGCAAGCGCCCGAATGCGATCAGTAGTTAAATAATTGTGATTTACGTGAGGACTAAGCTTAGATATGATAATCATAGGCATTATAACTCCTAAATAGTTAGTAATGTTTAGCGTGTTATTGGTGTTGTCCGCACCTTTAACACGCGCCGTTAAAACCAATTTTTAACGACCTGATCAGTCTATCAAAAATGAGAGAAATGTCAATAAAAATCATTAACTTAACGCACTTTTTAGCTGTTTTTTTCTCGCTTTTTTGAGGGATTTTTGCTACGCTTTAACCCAGTTAAATAGCCATATTGATGATAAGGACAAGTCGAGCTAATGAGCATTTATTGCGCAGTGAATTTCACAAGAAAATCAGCCTTTTCCTTTTTGAAAAATCAGTTAGGCTGTGTGGTTTTAATGAGCGTGGCGCACCTCACTCCACACGCACCCCGTGTTAACCGGATTCAGCGCTTGGCTCACTCAGTAATGACAGGTTGTGTGACTCAGCGCGTTGTGCAGCTGGGATTAACTATAAAGACTAGGCGGTTAGCAATCGATGGGTAAAATCGTTTCACTGATTAATCATGATCGTCTGTTCCGCAGCTTAATGCGGGATAAGCGCATTGCACTGGATTTCTTTAAGGCGCACTTACCTGAAGAACTACAACAGCAAGTGAACTGGCAATCATTAAAGCTCCAAAAGAATTCCTTTATTGATCAGAACAGCCAAGAGCATTTGACTGATTTGCTTTACGGTGTTGAACTGGCTGAAGAGCCAGCCTATTTTTACCTACTCAATGAGGCTAAAAGCCATCCAGAGCTTTTTTTACCGCTGAAACTCTGGCAATACATGGGGGCTATCTGGGAAGCGGATCGCCATCAGCCTGAGCGCGGTAAGAAAAAGCCAAAAGATAAACTGCCTATTATTTATCCGATGATTTTCTACAATGGGCGCGTGAGCCCCTACCCGTTTCCAGTGGATTTCTTTCAATTATTTAGCCAGCCAGAACTCGCTAAAACTGTATTAACCAGCCCCTTTCATCTGGTAGATTTAACTGTAATCCCTGATGAAGAGCTACTCAAGCACGGGTATGTGGCCGCATTAGAGATGTTTCAAAAACACGCTTTTCAGCGCGATCTGATTCCAGTGATTCAAAAGCTGATGGAGCATGGGCTACTCGAAGTACTTGAAGGTTTAAAAGAAGGCCAACATATACTAAAATTGCTAGAATACGGGATGAAGTATGAAGATACCAACGAGCCCGAAGACTTACTGGAAGCATTTAAACTTGCAGCACCAGGTGAAGAGGAAAAGATTATGTCAGCAGCTGATCAATTAATACAACGCGGAGTCCAGCAAGGAATGCAACAAGGAATGCAACAAGGAATGCAACAAGGAATGCAACAAGGCATTGAACAACGTAATAAAGAAATTGCGACCAACATGCTAAAAGAAGGCTTTGAGGATCCTGTTGTCACTAAAACTACAGGTGTCTCATCAGAAGTATTAGCGCAACTCAAAAAAGAAATTAACCAGCAGTAAAACGCATTCACTATGACAGAACGACAAAAGCTCACTTTAAAAAAAACGGAACCCGATCCTCAACCAGCAGTCAAACCCAAACAACCGCCACCGAAAAAAATCACCTACACCGACGTTATTAAAACCGTGTGTTGGATTTGTAAACAATACCCTGAGATTTTTAATTACAAAGCACCAAGCAAACCCTTAAAAGTTAAGATTCTCCATGACCTAGCCAAAGCACACCCTGAGCAATCCAAAAAACAACTGGGTCGCGCACTTAATGCTTATACTTCAACCTTTCAATATTACGAGCTCGTCATGAAGTCAGAGTATCGTTATGACTTAGCCGGTCACATTAACGGCAGCGTAACGGAAAGTGAAAAAGCCTATTCAAAAAAATCACTGGAACAAAAGATTACAAAGAAACAGGTGCGTCAATTAGCTAAGCAACAAAAAATAACTAAAAATCTCATCCAACCTACCACTAAAAATAATCTCTCATCATCTAGTTCAGAAGAGTATTAATCATGATGGCTCGTAAACCAAAAGCAGTGAGATGTAAGGCATTAAAGCAAAAGGAATTGAATATTTTTGCTCACTCTTTATATAAACTCGACAAAATGGTGTCGCATTGACTGTAAAGACAACATCCATTACGTATACTGGGTATGAATACCAGACACTACAGGGCATGAGGATACTTTTTAGATTGGCTTAATAATCCCGCTAGATATGCAAAAGTACTATTTGAAGCAGATAGTGATTTGAATGATGCGCCATCTGGTCTAGATGATATTGTTTGTATTCGTTCAGATGGTATTAAAGATTTTTGGCAAATCAAGTGGACACCTTCGCCGCAAAAAACAAGTAATCAATTAAGTTGGGAGTGGCTTTTAAAAATAAATGGTAAAACGAGTCGTGCACGCTCTATATTTCAAAAATTACATGATGCTTTTGAAGAAATTCCACCCGATCAACTTGGCATGATTACTCTACTGACAAATAAGTGCCCGAGTAGAGATATGGATCTTTGTCTAAATAATAAAAAAATTAATTTTGAAGAAATAAAGAAAGAAACTCAGGCAAAGATTATTAGCCAAATAGGAACACGAGACAAGATACTCGTTTTTTTATCACAATTAACAATTCAACACACTGATCACAGCTTAAAAGACTTACAAAGAATAATTAAAGATGGCTTTCTGAATTTTTCAGATGAAGCTGGTTTTAACCGACTTTGCTCTAGATCTCGGGAATGGGCAATACATAAACACTGTCCGTCAGAGTCAGGCTGGATTGAAATTCAGCATGTAAAAGAAGTGCTGTCCACGCTCAGACCAAAAGCAATACCTGAAATGTTTTCAGTGTCGAATGACTACTGTCTTCCGTGTTTAGATTTTCATAACATGCTAAGAGAGAAAATAATAAATTCTAAAGGTGAGGTTATTACACTGACAGGAAAGCCTGGTTTTGGTAAAAGTACTTACCTTTCATATCTATGCCAAGAGTTAAATAAATTAGATATACCTTTAGTGAGACATCATTATTTTCTTTCTGCTGGTGATAGTACAGAGGATAGAATTAGCTCGAGAATTGTTACTGAATCGTTAATTCATCAAATTAACAATTTGAACTCAATAGAGAGAGAGTCTAGTGCAGATGAAAGTCTATCCGATGTAATTGGACGATGTGCGCATTATTATAAAAAACAAAACAAGCCTCTCGTAATACTAATAGATGGTTTAGATCATGTTTGGCGTGATAACTTAGAAGATACGAGACCATTAGATGATATCTTTAAACATATTCTGCCAGAAAGAAAAAACGTTGTTGTGCTTATTGGTACTCAGCAAATTGATGATAGGTTTTTGCCTAATTCACTACTAACAGCTTCACCAATGAATACGTGGCATTCAATACCTCCGATGTCTCCTGATTCAATCTGTAATTACATTAAAAAACATGTTGAATCTAAAAGATTCTTTCTTAATTGTCACAACGATGAGAAATTTGAAGAAATTAAAAAATGTGCTAATGTCTTACAAAAGTCAACACAAGGATACCCTCTTTATCTGGTTTATTTATCTGAATATATAGCAAATAATCGGATCACGCTTAACTCGTATGAAATAAATCAATTAAACTTCCCTAAAATTGATAGAATTTCAGATTACTATACTAGATTATGGAACAGGCTTACATATAAACAACAAGCTGTTCTTCATCTTACCTGCGGTTTTCAATTTGCTTGGCCACGAAGTGGGATAAGCCAAGTTATTCACGATGACCATGACAATGCACCAAGTATCAATAAAGTAACACATCTTTTAACTGAAGATATTGCGGGAGTCAGACCATTCCATGAAAGCCTTATTGTGTTTGTTAAAAATCATAATACGCACCAAGAAAGAATACAGGCTATGCTTCATGATGTCTGCAAATGGTTAAATACCAATGCTTCTATATATCTTAAAAATAACTGGTTGTGGTACTGTTTAGCTAAGAATGGTGATTCTTTACCATTACGAGAAGGGGTGACTCGTGACTGGATATTAAATAATTTAATTACTGGTATGCCAATTGACTCGTGTGTCAGGCTTCTATCTGAAGCTGAGCGCTACTCCTTTCAAGATCTTTGTTACCATGAAGCCTATTATCATCGCAATTTGAAATACAAATTAATTAATGGCCCTGACTATCAAATTTATGACAAACCCACCTTAGAAACACTCTCGCTAATTTCATCTGATAATTCCACATTAAATGAGATAGTTTCAAGAAGGAATGAATACTCTGCAATTAAATTAGCAACAGTATCGATGGCTATGTTCTTCAGAAATGAATATAAGACTGCAATTGAATTGTCATGTCTAGCTATAAAGCGATTTCGTGAGGAAAGAAAGATACAGCCTTCAGAAAGTTCATATAAAAATGAGCTAGAGTTTTCAACATTAATTAAATCTACCCTGTTGACTGATACTTTAAATTATAAGGATATCTTAACTAGCGGAAGATTTATAAAATGGCCAGATGACTGTATAAATAGTTTTTTATCTGCTTGTCTTATAAAAAAGGATATATCAATACCTTTATATGCTTTAAATCACATCCCAAAAAACACCACCATAAGAGGCAAAATAGAGTTTACAGTAATTAGGCTAGCTTTTTTAGAAAATATAGATATAACTTGTCATCCAGAATATAAGCAACTTTCATTTAAGGGTCTACTGAGATTTTTTAATAGAGGATGTAATTCTGGATCTATTAGTGTTAAAGCAGGAAATTACCTGGGTAATGCACAAGATGTTTTTCATATAGGAAGTAAGAAAGATTACCACTCATGGTTTTTCCGCTCACTCTCAATAAAGATTAGTGCGTCAGGTGACTTTACTTGGATTCCAATAATTATAAAGGAAAATCGCGCTGATATTTCATTTCACTATTATCTATTAAATAAATTAGCTGATGACATATCAAATATAATAATGACAACAAGAGAATTAACCTTTGACTTAGTCTGCTCACTCTTCCCTTCAGAGATAAATCTCAATCCAGCATTATGGGAAATAGCACAAGCTAATAAAAAACTAAAAAAAACATGGCTGCAAATTGCTACAGACCTGCATTTAATGACAAGATGTAAAAAAGTATCTGCAGAGGGTTTAGGAAATGTTCTTAGCATTGGTCTTTTCAACTCTGATTTAATAAGATCATGGTATAGAAATTTAGAAATTAACTTATTTTCTATAGAAGCAGTAGACTTATTAATAGAGCATGAACTTAATCGTCAAAAGAAAGAAATAGAAGAAACAAGCCAAAGTTCCATTGCCTACCTTGATCTATCGTATATAGCAAACATGCATGGAAAAAATGATCTTTTTAAAAAATACCTAAAAATCTCTTGGGACTTTGTTCTTGGATACGAATATCACAAAGATATGACAGCATATGAAACTTTAGAGGCAGTGAGACACCTTTCAACTATAGACCCCAGTGAATCACTTAAAATACTACAAAGGATATCACCCATTATTTTTAGTGATAGAGCGTTATTTTGTCTGTAAAAACCAACTTCAGTACTTAGAAAAACCTTTAAAATTCTAAATGGCACTCTATTGTACCTGTCTCATCGCATAATATCTTAAATTAATTATGCTAATCAATCTAAAAAATTATTTATACCTCAAATTTTTCTCCTCTCAAAATAAATTATTAACTTTTAGGTAATAGCAATTATATCTCGTTAATAAGAACAAGAATGATCTATCCTAAAACCCTATGAAGCCTTATTATTCACTTCAACTTAAGTATCTAGGTGATCCGCTCCACTGGTCATCAATTTCCACTAAAACAGCTGATACGAGCCTTAGGCACGATTCAGTATTAGGGAAAATTCCAACTGTATGCGTCCTTCTTTTTACCTCTCTGTTTACGCGCTCAGCTATGTTACTGGTTCTTAATCTTTTTTGATGCGGCCTGTCAAAGTTCATCACTACTAAGCCCTCCGGTATATTCACTTCCAACCAAGAAGAAAGCTCTGGTGCTGTTTGCTGATATTTATCTACCGCCATAGCCAATAGTCTTTCCGACTCATGAATGTTTGAGGCATTAAATATAGCTGTAATCTCCTCAGCTACTGGTTCCTTCATTGAGCGCTTTGGTATGTGAGCCTGAGCATTTTGCTGCAAATGAAATTGGCAGCGTTGCCAAGGAACACTGGGGAACACAGCTCTTCTAGCGGCTTTTAGGCCAGTATGAGCGTCGCTAGTAATCAACTCAATACCATGGGGTGCTGCTTTTATATAATGTAGAATATATAGCATAATATACACTTTAACATGATGAAGGATGGTGTTTGGATGTCAGCTAGAATTATCTCTGATGAAAATAATGAATTAACTATTGAACTCAAGCTTCCACTAAAAGGATCCATGCTTGAATGTGAGGACGCAATTCTTGATGGGCTTAATGAGGTTGGAACATTAGCCACTGAAAAAGCTTTAAGTAAGTTTGATGCAGATGGCTCTCCTATCCATGTTGGAAAAATAAAGCTAACAGCACGAAGTAGAGATGAAGCAAATTACCAAACGCCTTATGGAGTTGCTCGAGTTAAGCGTTATGTTTATCAAACCTCTAAAGGCGGTAAGATCTTTTGTCCTTTAGAAGATAAGGCTAGAATTATCCAAGGATCAACACCGCGATTTGCAAAAATAATCTCACATAAATACTCAAACTTACCTGCTCCTAGTGTTATTGATGATCTCAAGGTCAATCATAACCGTAAAATCTCACATTCATACTTGCAACGGGCAACTGATTTTGTTGGCGGTATTGCACAAGCCAAAGAGGCTGAGTGGGAATATGAAGAGCCAAAGCTTGATGCAGGCGTTGAGATGCTAAGCATTAGCTTAGATGGTGCATATGTCCTCACCGTTGATGATGGTTATAGAGAGAGCATGGTTGGAACTATTTCCATGTATGATAAGCATGGTGAACGCCTGCACACAACCTACGTTGCAGCATCACCAGAATATGGAAAAGATGAATTCTTTAATAGGCTTGAAAAGGAAATAAAGCTGAAAAAAAAATATTACCCTGATGCTAAAACAATTGGCGTTGCTGATGGAGCAAAAAATAATTGGCCATTTCTAAAAAAACATACTGATACGCAAATTTTAGATTTTTGGCATGCAACTGAATATCTCGGCGAAGCATCAAAGGCAGTATTTACCAAAAAATCTGAAAGAGATGAGCGTGATGTTTGGCTCGAAGAGAGATGTCATGACTTAAAGCACAAGAAAGGTGCGGCAGGTAGAATACTTGCTGAGCTTAAAGAGCATCTAAATAAAAACCTGAATAAATCGCTTAGAGAAAAGCTAGAAGGAACAATTACGTATTTTGAAAATAATATTAAAGAAAAGCGAATGTCGTATCATAATTTGATTAAGCAGAATGCACCAATTGGCTCTGGCGTCACTGAAGCAGCATGTAAAACAATTGTTAAACAAAGATTAGGCGGATCAGGAATGCGCTGGAAAGACAAGGGAATGAAAATCGTTTTATGCTTGAGAACACTAGTAAAGACTAAAGGCAGATGGGATCAGTTTTGGGAGAAGGTCAATGATTTTGGCGTGCCAGCAGTAATATAGCCTACATTATATAGAGGCAGCACCCATACCATGTATACCTCGCTCAACCAACTGCTGAAGAAAATCACGCCAATGTACCTCAGCCTCTGATAACGCAACAGAAACACCTAGCACTGTTCTCTTGCCGGTTGATTCATCAAAGCCATAGGCTATCAATACCGCACAGTCTTGTACTGTGCCGCTAGTGCGCACCTTCTCATAACGTGCATCTAGCCAAAGATATTTTATCTTTCCTAACGGCTTATTTCGCCATTTCTTTAAATCTTCATCCAACAATTTAGCGCAACGGCTTACCTCTGTGCTTGAAATATCTGTTCCACAGAGTTGCTTTAGCACCTTTTCAACTTTGCGCGTGGAAACCCCATGCACATACATTTCAGCGACAGCCAGCTTAAGTGCTCTATCAGAGCGTACGCCTCGCTCTAAGACTGATGGATAGAAGGCTTCATTGGAGTCTCTAACCTGCGGTATCTGTAGCTCAAGCTGACCTTGACCTGTGTTAATTAACCTTGGTTTAAAGCCGTTCGCATATCCGTTTCTATCGCCAGTTCGCTCATAAGGACTGGCATTTAAATGGCGCTCCCTTTCTATTAACATAGCCTCATTCATCAACCTGGAGACAAGCTTAGGTAAAGCTTCAAACCCCTCCATCGCTAAAACATGTATGGCTTCTTCGATTAAGTTCTCATTTTTATAGCAGCTCATTGTCATTCCTCTTTTTTGGTTAAGTTTACCTTAAAAGGAATTTCTAATCTGACTGAGTCGCCTGCTTATTTTCAGCAAGTCAATGGAATTTACAGAAAGGATGGCGCACTAGCATCCTTACTATCCTTAACGGCTAAATCTTCTATGAGCAAAAAGAGAAAATACTTTACATTATTGATACAAATAACACTACTGATTTGTTTAACCCTATAAGGAACCTTATAGGGTCTTAACTATTTTTTGTGTATCGAACATAGTTTTGCCTACCTGTTGAGCATCTATTTCCATAGTTAGTGTTTGTATGACCACGCTTGAAAAAAGTTGAGCTGTTGTTTGATTGGTGGGCGCCACTATTTAATTTTAACACTCTGTTATTAGGATTGGTGTATTGATTGTTTATCAATGGTTGCCTAGATTGATCAGGCCATGAAAAGGCTCGCCAGTTTTGTCGTGCAGAAAAACCACGTTTATTTTTTTTATCTGGATCTGCGCCTTTCGATAAAAGAATGGTGCAAATACTAGAAAACAAAGTAGTAGTATTTCTTCTTTGCTTAGCTGAATTTGCTGCAGCATTTAATGGAGTAAAGCCATGATTATTTATTTGTTCTAAAAAAGCATTAAATTGAGAGCTGTCCTTGCCGCCAAAGGCGGTGTCGGCCGCCGCGATTAAGTCTTTCACCACCTCGAGGTGACCTTCTTTCGAAGCAGTATTCAAGGGGGAGAACTGATCTTTATCTTTATGAGTCAGAAACGCGCGAAAGCCGTCAGTGTTCTTGCCGCCAAAGGCGGTGTCGGCCGCCGCGATTAAGTCTTTCACCACCTCGAGGTGACCCGCACAAGCAGCAGAATTCAAGGGGGAGAACTGATCTTTATTCGGTTGAGTCAGAAACGCGCGAAAGCCGTCAGTGTTCTTGCCGCCAAAGGCGGTGTCGGCCGCCGCGATTAAGTCTTTCACCACCTCGAGGTGACCTTCTTTCGAAAAAGGTCAGTTCTCCCCCTTGAATTCTGCTGCTTGTGCGGGTCACCTCGAGGTGGTGAAAGACTTAATCGCGGCGGCCGACACCGCCTTTGGCGGCAAGAACACTGACGGCTTTCGCGCGTTTCTGACTCATAAAGATAAAGATCAGTTCTCCCCCTTGAATTCTGCTGCTTGTGCGGGTCACCTCGAGGTGGTGAAAGACTTAATCGCGGCGGCCGACACCGCCTTTGGCGGCAAGAACACTGACGGCTTTCGCGCGTTTCTGACTCATAAAGATAAAGATCAGTTCTCCCCCTTGAATACTGCTTCGAAAGAAGGTCACCTCGAGGTGGTGAAAGACTTAATCGCGGCGGCCGACACCGCCTTTGGCGGCAAGAACACTGACGGCTTTCGCGCGTTTCTGACTCAACCGAATAAAGATCAGTTCTCCCCCTTGAATTCTGCTGCTTGTGCGGGTCACCTCAAGGTGGTGAAAGACTTAATCGCGGCGGCCGACACCGCCTTTGGCGGCAAGAACACTGACGGCTTTCGCGCGTTTCTGACTCAACCGAATAAAGATCAGTTCTCCCCCTTGAATTCTGCTGCTTGTGCGGGTCACCTCGAGGTGGTGAAAGACTTAATCGCGGCGGCCGACACCGCCTTTGGCGGCAAGAACACTGACGGCTTTCGCGCGTTTCTGACTCATAAAGATAAAGATCAGTTCTCCCCCTTGAATACTGCTTCGAAAGAAGGTCACCTCGAGGTGGTGAAAGACTTAATCGCGGCGGCCGACACCGCCTTTGGCGGCAAGAACACTGACGGCTTTCGCGCGTTTCTGACTCAACCGAATAAAGATCAGTTCTCCCCCTTGAATTCTGCTGCTTGTGCGGGTCACCTCGAGGTGGTGAAAGACTTAATCGCGGCGGCCGACACCGCCTTTGGCGGCAAGAACACTGACGGCTTTCGCGCGTTTCTGACTCAACCGAATAAAGATCAGTTCTCCCCCTTGAATACTGCTTCGAAAGAAGGTCACCTCGAGGTGGTGAAAGACTTAATCGCGGCGGCCGACACCGCCTTTGGCGGCAAGGACAGCTCTCAATTTAATGCTTTTTTAGAACAAATAAATAATCATGGCTTTACTCCATTAAATGCTGCAGCAACTTCAGCTAAGCAAAGAAGAAATACTACTACTTTGTTTTCTAGTATTTGCACCATTCTTTTATCGAAAGGCGCAGATCCAGATAAAAAAAATAAACGTGGTTTTTCTGCACGACAAAACTGGCGAGCCTTTTCATGGCCTGATCAATCTAGGCAACCATTGATAAACAATCAATACACCAATCCTAATAACAGAGTGTTAAAATTAAATAGTGGCGCCCACCAATCAAACAACAGCTCAACTTTTTTCAAGCGTGGTCATACAAACACTAACTATGGAAATAGATGCTCAACAGGTAGGCAAAACTATGTGCGATACACAAAAAATAGTTAAGACCCTATAAGGTTCCTTATGGGGTTAAACAAATCAGTAGTGTTATTTGTATCAATAATGTAAAGTATTTTCTCTTTTTGCTCATAGAAGATTTAGCCGTTAAGGATAGTAAGGATGCTAGTGCGCCATCCTTTCTGTAAATTCCATTGACTTGCTGAAAATAAGCAGGCGACTCAGTCAGATTAGAAATTCCTTTTAAGGTAAACTTAACCAAAAAAGAGGAATGACAATGAGCTGCTATAAAAATGAGAACTTAATCGAAGAAGCCATACATGTTTTAGCGATGGAGGGGTTTGAAGCTTTACCTAAGCTTGTCTCCAGGTTGATGAATGAGGCTATGTTAATAGAAAGGGAGCGCCATTTAAATGCCAGTCCTTATGAGCGAACTGGCGATAGAAACGGATATGCGAACGGCTTTAAACCAAGGTTAATTAACACAGGTCAAGGTCAGCTTGAGCTACAGATACCGCAGGTTAGAGACTCCAATGAAGCCTTCTATCCATCAGTCTTAGAGCGAGGTGTACGCTCTGATAGAGCACTTAAGCTGGCTGTCGCTGAAATGTATGTGCATGGGGTTTCCACGCGCAAAGTTGAAAAGGTGCTAAAGCAACTCTGTGGAACAGATATTTCAAGCACAGAGGTAAGCCGTTGCGCTAAATTGTTGGATGAAGATTTAAAGAAATGGCGAAATAAGCCGTTAGGAAAGATAAAATATCTTTGGCTAGATGCACGTTATGAGAAGGTGCGCACTAGCGGCACAGTACAAGACTGTGCGGTATTGATAGCCTATGGCTTTGATGAATCAACCAGCAAGAGAACAGTGCTAGGTGTTTCTGTTGCGTTATCAGAGGCTGAGGTACATTGGCGTGATTTTCTTCAGCAGTTGGTTGAGCGAGGTATACATGGTATTGAGTTGATTACTAGCGACGCTCATACTGGCCTAAAAGCCGCTAGAAGAGCTGTGTTCCCCAGTTTTCCTTGGCAACGCTGCCAATTTCATTTGCAGCAAAATGCTCAGGCTCACATACCAAAGCGCTCAATGAAGGAACCAGTAGCTGAGGAGATTACAGCTATATTTAATGCCTCAAACATTCATGAGTCGGAAAGACTATTGGCTATGGCGGTAGATAAATATCAGCAAACAGCACCAGAGCTTTCTTCTTGGTTGGAAGTGAATATACCGGAGGGCTTAGTAGTGATGAACTTTGACAGGCCGCATCAAAAAAGATTAAGAACCAGTAACATAGCTGAGCGCGTAAACAGAGAGGTAAAAAGAAGGACGCATACAGTTGGAATTTTCCCTAATACTGAATCGTGCCTAAGGCTCGTATCAGCTGTTTTAGTGGAAATTGATGACCAGTGGAACGGATCACCTAGATACTTAAGTTGAAGTGAATAATAAGGCTTCATAGGGTTTTAGGATAGATCATTCTTGTTCTTATTAACGAGATATAATTGCTATTACCTAAAAGTTAATAATTTATTTTGAGAGGAGAAAAATTTGAGGTATAAATAATTTTTTAGATTGATTAGCATAATTAATTTAAGATATTATGCGATGAGACAGGTACAATAGAGTGCCATTTAGAATTTTAAAGGTTTTTCTAAGTACTGAAGTTGGTTTTTACAGACAAAATAACGCTCTATCGTAAGGATACTCGAAGATTGTGAAGCCGCTTACGGATCTTAAAGCCATTTTACACTCAAAACGCGCAAATATTTACTACCTAGAAAAATGCAGGGTAATGCAAAAAGATGGACGTGTTCTTTATCTTACCGAAGCTAAGCAAGAAAATCAGTATTGGAATATTCCTATCGCGAATACAACAGTTATTCTACTTGGTGTAGGGACATCTATTACGCAGGCAGCGGTGAAAATGTTGGCATCAGCAGGTGTTTTAATTGGCTTTTGCGGTGCTGGAGCAACACCATTATTTATGGGGTCAGAAATTGAGTGGATGACACCACAAAGTGAGTATAGACCCACTGAGTATTTACAAGGGTGGCTATCGTTCTGGTTTGATGATGTGAAGCGATTAAAAGCTGCTAAACTTTTTCAGCAAGCACGTATAGCGTATTTAAAAAAGGTTTGGTCAAAAGATCGTGACCTAAAAGAGGCTGGCTTTGATATTTCTCATGCTGATATCGAGTCCGCGTTACACCGTTTTAACGAAGCTACAACCAGTGCGTTAAAATCTTCTGATTTATTACTAACTGAAGCTCAGCTAACTAAAATGCTTTATAAGTATGCGGCAGGAAAAGTAGGTTTGTCTTCTTTTTCCCGCGAACATAATGCATCTGACCAGGCAAATGCATTTTTAAATCATGGTAATTATTTAGCTTATGGCTTATCTGCAACCACCCTTTGGGTACTAGGGATTCCTCATGGGTTCGCAGTTATGCACGGCAAAACTAGGCGTGGTGCTTTGGTTTTTGATGTTGCTGATTTGATTAAAGATGCGATTGTACTTCCATTAGCCTTTATTTGCGCTAAGGAGCGCACGACCGATCAGGAATTTCGTCAGCAGTGCCTACAAGTCTTTACCGGTCACAAAGCATTGGATTTTATGTTTGAGCAAGTAAAAGCAGTAGCATTACAGAGCAAGACTTTTGATGGTGATAACAGATGATGGTGACATTTATATCCCAATGTAAAAAAAATTCACTGAAAAAAACACGTAGAGTTCTGGATGCTTTTGCTAATCGTATTGGAGATAATACCTGGCAGACAGTGATTACACTGGAAGGATTAAGTGCTGTTAAAAAACTATTAAGAAAAACTGCTAGTAAAAATACAGCTGTGTCTTGTCATTGGATTAGATCTAGAGCAAGAACTGAGTTGGTATGGGTGGTGGGGAATAAACTGGAGTTTAATCGTGAAGGTCGCGTACCTGTAAACCGCACCAAAAATGATTTAGTTTACCAAGACGATTTGTTAGATTGGAAGTTGCTTCCCCTTATCCGAGCGTTAACTTCTTTGGCAGCTTTACTGCACGATTGGGGTAAAGCCAGTATTCGCTTCCAGAATAAACTTTCCAAAAACTACAAAGGCACTCAGGCGGATCGGTTACGCCATGAATGGGTGTCCTATTTATTGCTCAAGGCACTAATCTACAATACCAAAAACCCAAATATAGACCATGACTGGTTAACCACATTAAAAGAGGGAAGAATCAATGAAGATGCGATTAAAAGATTCTTACACAATAATACTGAACAAGTGTCGTTAGCCGATTTACCCAGCATAGCAAAATTAATTGCATGGCTAATTATTACCCACCATAAACTTCCGATTTTAAATGAGAAAGAAGCGCCTAAAGGTAGCCCATGTACTGGTCTCGATGGTCTGCTTAAGATGATTGATAAGACATGGGGATATGAAAATAAAAATATAAAAGAACTTGCAGCATGTTTAGAGTTCCCTCAAGGCCTACTAACTAACGCTAATACATGGGTGTCACAAATAAAACGCTGGTCTGCCAAATTATTAGATTTACAAGATGTTATTGCTCAAGCAATCGACAATGGTAGTTATCGAGTCTTGTTGCACCATGCTCGTTTGGCCTTGATGTTAGGCGATCATTACTTTTCATCGCTTGATATTAGTAAAACTCGTAATTGGAAAAGTATCACCAAATTGATCGCCAATACCCAGAAAGATAAGTCACCCAAACAAGCTTTGGACCAGCATTTGGTCGGTGTTTGCGAGAGCGCCAAAAAGATTATAGGAAAGTTACCAGCTATCGAAAACAACTTGGATCCCAGTTTTAATACTGCTGAGTTGAAACGCAAAAGCCCACAGCCCTATACCTGGCAAGATACTGCTGCAAGAAAAGTGCGAGATTGGCGCACAACGTGGGGTGGAACACGAAAAGGTTTTTTCGCAATAAACATGGCTAGTACTGGTTGTGGCAAAACCTTTGCTAACGCGAAACTCATGATGGCACTCTCTGAAGATGGTGATAGTCTGCGCTATATTCTCGCGCTCGGGTTACGCACACTTACATTGCAAACTGGAGATGAATACCGCAAGCGTATATTTAAACATAGTGATGGCAGTGATCTAGCTGTATTGATTGGTTCAAGGGCGATTGCAGACCTGCACTACCAAAATAAACAAGAGAAAGTACAGGATCAAGCGGAAAAAGGTTCGGAATCTACTGAAACTCTACTGGCCGACTCCGACGAAGTTGTTTACCAAGGTGAACTGCCTGAAGAAGGTTTAACTACTATTTTGCATAGCTATAAAGATAGGCAGTTACTCTATGCGCCGGTTCTGGTCTGTACCATTGACCACATTATTGCCGCAACTGAGACTACAAGCGGTGGACGTTACATTTTGCCTGCATTGCGATTACTATCATCTGACTTGGTTATTGATGAAGTGGATGATTTCACAAGTGGTGATTTAATTGCTATTGGTCGCTTGATTCACTTAGCAGGTATGCTGGGTCGTCAAGTAATGATCTCATCGGCTACTATTCCACCCTCAATGGCAGAAGGATATTTCAATACTTACCGAGAAGGCTGGTTGCTTTACTGCAAAACCCGTAACGCCAGGCCGTCAATAGGTTGTGCCTGGATAGATGAGTTTTCATCTCAAGTTAAAGATATTGATAATCAGGAAGACGGAATCAACGACTATCGTAAACACCATGACAAGTTTATTTACAAGAGAGTGGAAAAATTAAGCATACAGCCAGCTAAGCGTAAAGCCAATGTGATCAGTTGTAAGCAGGCTATGGATTATAACGATGAACTAATTACAGCCAATAAAAAAGAGTTTTGGTTTAACCGGATTGCACAGGCAACTTTGGAAAAGCATGAGCACCACCACACGATAGATAATAAAACCGGTATAAAGGTTTCCTTTGGTGTAGTACGTATTGCCAATATTCAACCCTGTATTCAACTCACTAGATTTTTATTGAATTATAACTGGCATGAAAATACTGAAGCACGAGTAATGGCTTATCACAGTAAACAGGTGCTGTTGCTACGTCATGAACAGGAAAAACACTTAGATAATATTTTAAAGCGAAAAGAAAAGTGCAATGACCAACCGGAAGCATTTTATGACGAAACTATTCGAAAACATCTCGACACTATTGAGAGCCAGAAGACTAACGTTACAAACATCTTGTTTATTCTGATAGCCACGCCCGTTGAAGAGGTTGGCCGCGACCATGATTTTGACTGGGCTGTTATCGAACCTTCCTCCTATCGATCTATTATTCAATTGGCTGGTCGCGTGAAACGACATCGTGATGGTGAAGTAAATAAACCAAATATCGGGATTTTGCAATATAACTGGCGAACCATGAGGTATGGTGACAAACCAAGAAAACCTCGCTTTTACAGGCCTGGGTATGAAACTACTGGGAAGTTACCTAAAGATAACAAGGAAGGCTCTATGCAGAATCACGATCTTTTCAAAGTTGTGGATAATGAATTAATATGTAAAAGACTGGATGCTGTCCCAAGAATTCAGGAGAGACAAGAAAAAAGTAAAACTGCTATGGCTTTATTAGAGCATGCAGTAATCAATAATCATTTGACCTATTACGAAGGAAAAGGACCGGAGACATTACAAGGTTATATCCAGTGGTATTGGCACCTTACGGCCTTGCCTCAACACCTTAACCGATTTCGCCAAAGTGTAAGAACGATTCAACTTTACCGGGTAATCAATGACGATGGTGATGCCTACTTCACCGAACGCGACTCAAGAGGTAAATTTAATTATGTCAATACAGGTGAATTTGTTCGACAAGACGAAGCTTATCAAATAACAACTAGCTCACTTACAGCGGAACAGTGCGAACGGCTTTGGATGCAGCGTGATTATCTGAAGTTATTGCAGCTACAAAGTGAGCAGCATGAACTGCCAATAAATAAAGTTGCAATTTGCTATGGCGAAATCAGTTTCGACATTTATCAAGAAGCAGCTAGTAGGACGTATGAATACAATGATCAGCTAGGGTTATATGAAAAGGAAAAAATAACATGACAGATGATAAAAGCGAGATTCTAAATTTTATCAAAAAACTGGAAAAAAAGATTAAGGAACTTGCTAAAGGTAAGAAGTCAAAAAAACAACAGTACGTTTCCGAATTTTACGACATTCTTTTTGGTGGTTATTCCAAAAAGAATGTCTATAAGAATACCCTTCTGTTTTTACTCAACGGTAAAAAAAATATTCGATTCGCTTTAAATTAGTGACTGACAGAAAACCTACTAATTCTTAGTCTTTGTTGTTTTATTACACTTTCATTTTTTTATATCCGCGCGAGATCATAATAAAAATAGCATGTTAAGCCCTGGCCGCGTACAAAAAAATGAAATCTCGCTGTTTTGATACGAAAAAAAGCATCCTGCTTTCTGGAATACAATGGGATATTCTGAGGCTGACTAGGCAGCTAACGGTGGGCTGCGACCTCGAATGCGTTTTTTTAGTCGCGCTGCTTTCCTTTGCTCAGCTCTTTGTATAAGACTTCCGATACGATCTATGTTTTTTCCAACAATCGCTAAGCCAACATAACTCTTAAAGCCATCAATGCCGTGATCTAGGCATTGATCCAACCCATGAACTTCAAGAGCATTAATACTGGATTCTACCGCAGAATGCTTTTGTTTCGCTTTCACAAACGAGTCTGACTTTTCAATTTCTGTGCTTCCTTTGAGAGTCGACCTTTTCTCGGCAATGCAACAACTTCCAAAATATCTGCTAACGCAGATTGATTTTCTTTTGAATGAAAGCCCTTATCAAAACTACATGTGTTTAACTCTGGGAACTTTTGTTGGGTCTCTTGAACCATAGATACGGCGACCTTGTCATCAGTCTCATTCTCCATCACACGATGATGCAATATAAATTGGTGTTGATCCTCCAAGACAAGACTTTCATTCCTAATTCGACTGGTACACCAGCCTTTCCTTTTACAATCCATTCAGTATGTGGCTGAAAGACAGAAAAGACTTTTTCTTCATGCGGGCTAGTCCAATAATATTCGGCGTTTAATTTGACGATCTATGAACCGTGAACATTTCTATACTTTCAACCATGGCGCATCTTGCGGCTTCAGTAGATCGGCTTTCTGGATAGCGTTTATTGAGGCAGTGCTTTATCTAAATATTTTTGCGCAATATTGAGATACTCCTGATGAGCATCCTTGATTGCCTTGTCCTTTTTGTTTTGTTGATCTGCTTGCTTGCTCTTACTGCGCTTTTTTAGTTGAGCTGAGATGCTTGATGTTATAAATTGCGCCAGATTCTGGCCACCTGCTGAAATTTTGCGCATTGCGTATCTGTTGGAAAATGTACGTCTGTTTCAACCACAAAAAACGGCCTCGCAAGGCTCACTTTTTTTTAACAATGAATGACCAGCTTTCACAACAACTTGATTAATCTCATCTAACAACTCGGGAGTGAGTAGCGAGACAAAGGTTTAAGCTGACTCTATTTTATCAAAAAATCAGCATGCAAGCATTTCACGAATGGTTTTATCCGAATGCAGTCGATTAATCACAATTTAGACTCAGGCGGAGTACTCCCATGACCAATATTTTCCATAATTCCATACCAGGGGTCCATTATTCTTGTCAACCTCAGGTGCAATCTGAGCCTCTAGTAGTTCGAAAATCTCCTTCCGTACAGAGGGTGTACTATAAATAAACTGTAGCCCTTTTAATAATTTTGGAATGTCATCCCGTGATTTAGAGCTGATTTGAATTTTAGAAATATCTACTTGGCCAAATTTGTGGATTTTGGGCTAGTCTTGTCATTCTTGCTTTCCAGTGAAGAGTTTCTGTGGCGAAAAATTCGAAGATTAAGGCATTATATCGAAAATAACTGTAAATAGCTGGAAAACGAAAGTGCTGTTTTTTGAAAATCTTCATGACCATTCATTGAAAATAAAAGGCTTTCGTTTTCTGTCAGTCACAAATTACAGAGACTATTATTTGATATCACTTCTTGCTATTGAAATAAAACCAAAAATCACACTTAAAGCTGCCTGCGATATCGACCATCCAATTGCGTATGAAGCTTTAAGCGAGCTTGGTTTAGAACAGCAAGAAACTTTAGAAATTGTTGAAAAAATCAAGGCTCATAGTAAAGATTGTTTAAGCTATTTCCAGCTATTTAAAGAGGTTATTGACCTAGAAGAATTTTCAATGAAGCCTGTTATTGATTTGGCGGAAAAAATTATCAGAGATAGCAAGTGTGGCACTGTAATTAGCCACTCCTCCAAAATGACCAACCCAGCCTGTAAATTCCCTAGAATTTATTTTAATGATGGGATAAGAGCGCCTGATGGATTAATTCGTTCTGGTAATATAACCACAGATTTTGATTTGCACATTGATGCTGCTAAACTGAAAGTCTTTAAATTTCTTACACTTCCACTTGAACAAAGTACGATATTTGAGCAGTTAAAAGCTAAAAATTCCAAATCGTTGCAATTAATTTTTGGTATAGATACTGAAACTGCAAACACTTGGTGTAACCAACTACAAACATGCATAACATCACAAGTTTACCATACTCACCATCTTGTCAAGCAAGTCTGGTTTCCTATTGAAAATGGTTACCACCAACTTTCTTTATTACAACCTTCCGGCCTGGTTTTTCAATTAAAAGAGCGAATTGACCAAATGAATCACCGTTCGGTAGATACCTACGTAGGAAAAAAAGCCTACAAAGATAACACGTACTATGAAAAAGGTTATAAAACCATCCTAAATCTTACGCTTATTAAGCATGGTGGTGATCATCCTAAAAATATCAGTGGGTTAAATAACAGATATCAAACCTGCTATTTACTTGATTCGCGCCCACCCTTTATAGAACCTTGGCATATAAAATTCCCTACCAAAGATTTTTTTATTCAGACTTTACGTTACAATGACTGCAAAAAAACTCTAGTGTGTTTCGATAACATCTTGAAAGCAGGATACGGAGATCAAATGCCATTAGACAGTATTCGTAAAGCAAGAGATCGCTGCCTTAGTGATATCCTAGATGTAATCTTGCTGAAAATGATCGCTATACGTAAAGCATCGTTTAAACAATTTTGGCCAAAAACTAGTGGCTTACCAACTTGGCAGAAGATCTGGCTCTGTGAAATATATAATGAACAAAGGTTTGAAAATGACCATTGGCTCAATACACTGTGCGAAAACATTTCTCTCTGGATAAATGACGCATATAAAAATAGCGTTAAGCATCATGTTATGTTAGGTGAGGCAGAACGATACTATATTAAAGAATTTATAGAAAATAACAAGGAGGAACTAAGACGTGAGCAATAATCTGATTCTTATACCGCATATCAAAGTTCAAAATGCTAATGCATTGTCTAGTCCTTTTACAATTGGTTTTCCAGCCATGACAGCCTGGATGGGTGCGGTGCATGCATTGCAACGAAAATTGAACGCGATAAATATAGCTGTAGTTTTTTCTGCCGCCGGTGTCGTGGTACATCACTTTGACTTGAAAACCTATAAAGGACAGGGTGATTCTAAGTATTCTATTATTGGGACGGGCAACCCTCTGGAGCCAAAAACTGAAAAGGGTAAACCTAAAGGCAATGCCGTCCGATCATCATTCATTGAAGAAGCTCGATGTCATTTACAAGCCAGCATTCTTATTCAATACATCGGTATTGAGGCTCAGGATGAAAAACGAATGTTAGAGCAACTGTATCAAGTAATACTTGGTAGCATGAAATTGGCAGGAGGTGATATTTTAAATTGCAACGAACCCAAAATAGTTCGTGATTTTAATATAGCAAAACGTCAATTAATGCCAGGGTATGCTTTAATTGAAAGGCGAGATTTGATGCAATCAGCAATGGAGAAGGGTCAAGATGCAATCGATGCACTGCTTGATTATCTTGCCATCCATCACACATGCACTAAGACTGAAATCAGCGGTGAAGAGCGTGTTAGTTGGCAGGATCAGCGCAAGCCCATCGAACCAGACAATCAAACGGGTTGGATCGTGCCCATTGCCACCGGCTTTCATGGTATTAGCGAATTGGATCATGCACTTAACCAGCGCGATCCTGAAGTACCACATCGCTTTGCTGAAAGTGTAGTTACCTTGGGTGAATTTAAAATGCCTTATCGCTTACAATCTGCAGAAGACCTGCTATGGCGTTATCATGTAGAACCTGATAACAATCTCTACCTTTGCGTTCAACGAACACCTGCATCTGAAATAACCAACTGTGATTATTAATTAAATTAAGGAGAACTAACATGGCTAAGAAAGGCAATAGCGCATCTGTACTGGCATTTGAGAAAAAATTAGTTCCATCAGACGCTTATATGTATGGTGGCCAGTGGGAGAACAAATCCCAATTCTTACCGCTTCCTTTAAAGGTAAAGTCTGTTCGCGGAACAATTTCAAATCGATTTGGAAAAAAAGACAAAGTCTTGGTTGATGATCCAATGGCTCTTGGAAAAAAAGTTGAAAATCCTAACCTACAAACGGTTGATTCCTGTTCGCTAGGCATAGAACAGGATACACTGAAGCTTCATTTTACACTCAAGGTCTTAGGTGGGTTGGTTCAGCCTTCAGCCTGCAATAATGCAGCGTTTAAACAAAACTATCAGCAAGCTGTAAACAATTACTTCAATACACAAAGTATGGAAGAGCTTTCGAAACGCTATGTATTGAATATTGCTAATGCTCGTTTTTTATGGCGTAATCGTTTTGGAGCGGAAAATATTTTGGTAAAAGTTGACGCCTTAAATACTGATTCCGAGCAAAGCTGGGAATTTGATGCATTAGCATTTAATCCACGTGATATGAAAACTACAACTAGCGATATCGATAGCTTGGCAGAACATATTGCTTCAGTATTAGCAAGTGAGCATGATTTTTTAATGCTGAACATTACTTGTTATGCAAAAGTCGGTACAGCCCAGGATGTGTATCCTAGCGAAGAGATGGTCTTTGATAAGAATAAGGAAAAAGGTAAAGGAAAGAAAGGTAAGGTATTATATGCAGTTGATGGCATTGCAGCTATGCACTCGCAGAAAATTGGTAATGCTCTACGTACTATCGATACTTGGTACCCTGATTATAATGATGAGGATGCTTCTGTTGGCCCAATTGCTGTCGAGCCATACGGCGCTGTCACCCATTTGGGTAAGGCCTTTAGAACACCAAAAGACAAACAAGACTTCTACACTTTTTTTGATGAGTGGGCACGTGGCTGTAAGTTACGACGGATTGAAGATGAACATTACGTGATGGCAGTTTTAGTACGAGGAGGTGTTTTCGGTGAAAGTGATAAATAAGAGGGCTTTATGAATTACTATATAGATATATTCATCCTTTCTGATCCGGAGTTTTCAGCAACAGTTTTACTGAATGCACTTTACACTAAACTCCACAAAACCTTGTGTGATTTAAGCTCTATAAATATTGGCGTTAGCTTCCCAAAGTACAAGGTTACTTTGGGAAATGTTTTGCGTATTCATGGTGAAAAATCAGTTTTACATAATCTTCAAAGCATCAATTGGATAGGTGGCATGAAAGGCTATTGTGACGTGAGCGAGATCATGCTTGTTCCTAAAAACTCAAAATTTCGTACTGCTTCACGTAAACAAACGACAATGAGCCAAGCAAAACTCAGACGTATAATAAAACGTGAGTCTATATCAAAAGAAGAAACTAAAAGATACAAAGAAAAAATGTTTTCTAAAAAATTAAATGAGCCTTATTTAGAATTGCTGAGTCTTTCTAATAGGAAAAAGTACAGGCGTTATATTGAGTTTGGCGAATTGCTAGATCAGCCAGTTTATGGCAAATTTGATCAGTTTGGTTTATCAAAGACCGCTACTGTACCCTGGTTTTAACCAATAAATTTTGTTCTTTAAAAATTAGTTTAAATTTCAATAAGTTACATCATAGCTTAAAAATATCGGATAAAAAGGTTTTTTTTAGCTAAGTGCTTGTTGTAACTATCAAATTTTACACTATAATTAGGGTTAACTGCCGCACAGGCAGCTTAGAAAGAAGTAATAGCCGCCCGAGTTAGTCGGGCTAAGTTAACTGCCGCACAGGCAGCTTAGAAAGAACTTGTCAACTTCATCTAGTGTTGTTGTGTGTTAACTGCCGCACAGGCAGCTTAGAAAAATTTGATCTGCTTGCAGAGGGTTGTAATAACGTTAACTGCCGCACAGGCAGCTTAGAAATGTAGCGGTATAGCGACCTGTAACCGCGCCATGTTAACTGCCGCACAGGCAGCTTAGAAACGTCAATCCGGTCACATCTAGGATTAATGGAGGTTAACTGCCGCACAGGCAGCTTAGAAATTTATCAATGAGTCTCATCTGACAATATAAATGTTAACTGCCGCACAGGCAGCTTAGAAAATTTTACTTGCAACTTGCGCTGCGGTTGCGGGTGTTAACTGCCGCACAGGCAGCTTAGAAAGCTAAAGAGAAAAACTATTGTGTAAGGGACGGGTTAACTGCCGCACAGGCAGCTTAGAAATTCTATACTCGCGAACCCGTGATTCGCTAGATGTTAACTGCCGCACAGGCAGCTTAGAAACTGCTCAAGCGATTTGCCCAGCTCAGATAGAAGTTAACTGCCGCACAGGCAGCTTAGAAAGGAAGTGTAATGTAGTAGGTTTTATATTGCTCCCAGCACAGCAGTTTTCCATTTAGAGCACCATGCTTTACTGTTAATCTGAGCACGCAGCTGAAGGATCGGGTCTAACCCTTCCCTAGTCCACTTCATGTGCTGCTGACCCTTGCACCTTTGGTTAATCAGGCTTTCCACTGTGGACTCCGCAAGATTACTTGTGAAGACTAGATGATTTTTTTTCCTTTCTCGGTAATTAACAATCTTGTCTTTATTATTTTGAATATATGTTATGAATTTTTTAATCTTATCTGACAATTTTGAAGAAAATGCATGCTCCTTTAATTGCTCAAGCCTAGTTATTGCAGCAGACACATTTCCCCGCCACAAATGCCATTTGATACGTAAGAATTTAGGCTTTATGTCATCTGGTAATGAGATATTTTGCATTTTCATGGAGATATGAAACCAATCTAATATTGAGGTGATTGTTTTGCATAATGGTTTTAATGCATCCACTATACTCCAGCAATTTGCAGCACCATCACATAGAGCAGTAATATGAGTATTTTGTGTCATCCCTTCTCTAATAGCAGCTATAACAGTGTTTTCAATCATCTCTTTCCCACTATCGTTCGCAGTTGATGCAGCGCATGATTTACTGGATAGAAAATTTCTAGTGCCTTTCGCACTGCTTTCGACAGCATCTGGCTTGTAAAAAACAGCCGTCATCGCTTCAAAACTTCTATAATTAGGCTCTTTTGAATTTACATGACCACCATCAACATTTAAAATTAATTCTTCTGCCTCATCTGCTTTTAACATGTTTTTTTCTTCTTTATTGACTAACTTTAATGAGCTGCCAACACGCTCTGTTGTTAATTTGATTGTATCCGTCTTATTTCAGCATGATGCTCATGCTGCGCTCTCTTTAGTTTACTGCGCCTGTGATGAGCGGATGGTAATTAATTCCGCTAGCGAAGGCATAGAATAGTTTTTTGTAATTCTGTCATATATATAATCGAAGACATTAACTGCTAGCTTTTTACATGTCTCAGTAATTGTAACCATTGTATCCTTAGCTTTCGTTCCTTCTTCACTCATAGTATGAAGGTGTACATCGCGCATTCTAGCCTGCTTCCGAGCCATCAACTCTGCTGGATTGTTATGTAGAGGAAGCTCTGGCTTTTCCAGCACTAACAATAGCTGCCTTTTCTTTTTTAAGGTGAGCTCAATTTGTTTATCTAGTTTCTCGTAGCCAGTGATTGTTGAGAATAACTCAGTAAACTCATTGGATAGCTTATCTATCTCATCTTGCCCTGGGTTCTTTTTATATTCAATGAGCTTATGATAATAATCCCAAAACCTATCCAAGAAGCTGTCAACAGAGTCTTGGTGCTTCTTAAAAATTGGCGTCAGCTTTTTATAATGCCTACCCTCATGAACCCAGCACAAGGCGAGTGATTCAGTAATGAGCTTAAACTGTGGCGCATCATCGGTAATGAGTGTTTCTATCGCATAAGGACTCTTTCTATATGTTGAGATAGCTGCCGCATCAGTAATCAGCTTTCTATATTTTGGAAATTTTTTATCACCTAATACCTTATCAAGAATAACTTCCAGCTCCTTACTGTTTAAGATAGTCGATGAGTGAAATACCTTTAAGCTTTCGATTACCTTGTGGGGTAAGTTCATAGTAGCCAGTAAATTAAAAGCGGCCTCATTTAATGTGAACCCAAAGTGGTCTTTGCTTAACATTTCAATGACGCTTAATCGACTTTTACTGGTCAGCGTAAAGTAAGCTGAATAATACTCATTACCCAATACATTAACATAACGGTTTTTCCCATCCTCTCTAGCGTTGGTGTCATCTAGGTGCTGGTAGTTCGTGGATTGTAAACCTGCCTTCACAACTTCTACCTTCTCGGGCTCAAGTATCGTAGGTGTTTTAATTGTGAAGCTATGGATGGTTGATTTACTAATATCTATGTTGGCGGTTTTATAAAATGTCTCAAGGCTTTCTAGCGTCATACCACCTTGAGTATTTAGGAAGCTTGTCCAGCTTTTAATAGTAGGGCCGAACTGGCCCTCATAACCAGTTGGCAGAGGTGCTGTATAGTGTTTGTTTTCAGAAGGGGAGTAATATTGTTGGCGCAAAAAAAGAGTGTTATTAGCAGCAATTTTTATATCCTGGATAAGTGTTTTCTTAGAGCCATTTGGCACAGCATCGCTGGGCAACGAATCTGGATTAATTGTTAGTGTCACTGTATTAGAGACTTCGAGATTTTTTTTACTAGATTTTGGCTTTCTAGTTTTATTGGTTTTATTTCCTTTTCTATCCTTCTCGGAGGAATGATCCTTGTCCTTGTTAGCGCGCGTTTGCTTTCTAACATTAGGCTTTCCTTGCTCACCTTTATATTTATTTAATGCGTTATTTAACGATTGCACCTTGTCTTCTAGCTTTATGATTTTCTCAGCCTGACTTTCACATACATTGCTAAAATCTGTTTCTAGTGCTGTTGGTGTAACAGTATTATTAAATCTCTCAATGAGATCGGCTAAAACTGATTTGTCAGGTTGTTTTTTCATAGGAAGAGTATACCACGGGTTTGAAAAGGTAAATTTTCCCCACACAGATGGCCGTACTGCTGAAATTATTTTTAAGCCATGAACCTGATCGATGAAAAAATAATCCGAGCATACAGCGTTGTTATAGAGCGCACATCATGCTTTTATGACACACGATGATTCCAATATAAAATTTCCAAATTTGCACGAAAAAGCTGTCAAGAACTTTTTGAATTATTTTCAAATCATGCTGATATTGAACGGATACATTTGATTCGATTATGATTGTTAACTTTGCGTTGTGCAGTTGAAAATTTATTAAAAATATCCTCGGCATCTCTAAAGGTCTGTTCGGCCCCTAATTCAGATTGAAGTTTTGCAAGGTCTCCTGATATCGTTGTGCCACCAAGAAAAGTCCTAACTGTTGAGGCCGGTTCAAAGCCACACTGATTACATTTTGCTCGTTGCATTTTTACTTCATGGTCAGTAAATACGTCGTGAAATGTCGACTTACGCTTGCCTTGCTTAATTAATTCACCTGGACATTTTGGGCACAAATGTAAATCATTATTGATTAGTTCAGTTTTTTCTATCAGAATATTATCAAGCGCAGCCTGCAATAGTTTAATTTGTTTCTCATGCTCTAATGAGAAATCTAAACAGTTTGTTGCTACCTTGACCGACTCTTCTATTAACGTAGATTGGCGAACAACTGTGCTGGGATTATCGAGATCAATAGATTCGAAGATTATGCGGTATCCTTTGTTCATTTTGACGCTCCAGTAGTTTTCTCAATCGACTGCAGCACAATATCATAGATAGCTGTTAAAACCTACTACATTACACATCCTAATCAGTATGAGACAAAGCGTAAACAATATTTAGAGAAGTCTACCGCTTCCTCTACCACTCCTCAGAAACCTAGGTTCTGTCGCAAATTAATGGTTATTTGATATAATACCGACCAAATTTAGCATTGAATAATAATGGAGTTATTATGGCGATTAGTTTTAAAGGAAGACATTTCCCCAAAGAGATTATTTTAACAGCAGTACGCTGGAAGCTTGCTTACCCATTAAGTTACCGAAATATTGAAGAGCTCATGGAAGAACGTGGTGTTAGCGTTGATCACTCTACAGTACAAAAATGGGTGGTTCGCTATGCGCCCCAGCTTGAGCGAGAGTTTCGTAAAAGCAAGCGCAAACTTGCTGATAGTTGGAAGATGGATGAGACTTATATTAAGGTCAATGGCAAGCAAGTTTATCTTTATCGTGCAGTTGATAAGTACGGTAACACCGTTGATTTTATGCTGTCAGAGAAGCGTGATCGTAAGGCAGTGCTAGCTTTTTTTAATAAAGCGATTGGATCAAGCGGGTTACCCAAAAAGGTTAACATTGATAAAAGTGGTGCAAATACAGCAGCGTTGGAAAGACTCAATACCTTATTATTTTTATCTGGATTCTGGTTTGCGATGATCGAGGTTAGGCGCATTAAATACCTCAATAATCTGGTCGAACAAGACCATCGATCGATAAAGCGTATCACGAAATATACACTGGGTTTTAAAAAGTTCAATTCAGCTAAGGCAACAATAGCTGGTATTGAGTTATGCCATATGCTAAAAAAAGGGCAGATGCGAGGCAATAGCATGATGCCAGCCTGGCAGCAGTTCTACACGCTCGCAGACTAGTTGCGCCCAAAAATAGGCTACCTCATCTAGGTGTAAATTTTTCGACAGAACCCTCTTTTTTTATCTACCAAAAATCAGCCAGGGGTTAATTTGCGTCACTAAAATGGACTTTAGTGGTCAGACAGAGTATTTCCGCTTTACGTTATCTGGAGAAAATAATTCCGAAGAGTTTTTATCAAAAGCTGCCGATGAAGAGTTTACACTCAATAAAGTTGTAACCCCAAAATCAGATACCGAACACTAAAGCTACCTGTGACACTACTTTTATATATGCGCTCTTTTAAGACGCAATACCCGTGATAATTTGTGGTTATCACGGGTATTTACCGCTACTTTAAGGCAATGCCATCGGTATATTCTGTAGTAGCCTGAATAATAACTAAATAATCTGTTAATTTTTATCCTTTATTATATTCGAATATCTACTTTAGAAAATAATTTTATATATTAAACCACATGCCTAGTTATCACTTAAGAAGTTCGCGCAACGATGAAGCAATAAGCACATTACGCAAGCAAATATTATTACAACAGATTACTGATGAACAGATAGTTAGCCACTTTCAAAATAATGCACTTGAAGCAAGTTTGTTTTTACAAGAAAGCGTGTATGTTTTTGTGCACAGGATGAAAAAAACTCCCAGTCTTGATCAAACCCTCATCATACTAATAAATAACAAACATTTCCTAGTGAAGGAGAAGGACACACCACATTTATGGCTTGATGAAAAAGAAAGGTGGACTTTTTTAACCTCTCTCGCAAAATATGGTAACGGTCAAATCATTAACATTGCATTGCAAAAATTAGACACCGCCTTTGGCGGCAAGAACACTGACGGCTTTCGCGCGTTTCTGACTCATAAAGATAAAGATCAGTTCTCCCCCTTGAATACTGCTTCGAAAGAAGGTCACCTCAAGGTGGTGAAAGACTTAATCGCGGCGGCCGACACCGCCTTTGGCGGCAAGAACACTGACGGCTTTCGCGCGTTTCTGACTCAACCGAATAAAGATCAGTTCTCCCCCTTGAATTCTGCTGCTTGTGCGGGTCACCTCGAGGTGGTGAAAGACTTAATCGCGGCGGCCGACACCGCCTTTGGCGGCAAGAACACTGACGGCTTTCGCGCGTTTCTGACTCATAAAGATAAAGATCAGTTCTCCCCCTTGAATACTGCTTCGAAAGAAGGTCACCTCAAGGTGGTGAAAGACTTAATCGCGGCGGCCGACACCGCCTTTGGCGGCAAGAACAGTGACGGCTTTCGCGCGTTTCTGACTCAACCGAATAAAGATCAGTTCTCCCCCTTGAATTCTGCTGCTTGTGCGGGTCACCTCGAGGTGGTGAAAGACTTAATCGCGGCGGCCGACACCGCCTTTGGCGGCAAGAACACTGACGGCTTTCGCGCGTTTCTGACTCATAAAGATAAAGATCAGTTCTCCCCCTTGAATACTGCTTCGAAAGAAGGTCACCTCGAGGTGGTGAAAGACTTAATCGCGGCGGCCGACACCGCCTTTGGCGGCAAGAACACTGACGGCTTTCGCGCGTTTCTGACTCAACCGAATAAAGATCAGTTCTCCCCCTTGAATTCTGCTGCTTGTGCGGGTCACCTCGATGTGGTGAAAGACTTAATCGCGGCGGCCGACACCGCCTTTGGCGGCAAGAACACTGACGGCTTTCGCGCGTTTCTGACTCAACCGAATAAAGGTCAGTTCTCCCCCTTGAATTCTGCTGCTTGTGCGGGTCACCTCGAGGTGGTGAAAGATTTAATCGCGGCGGCCGACACCGCCTTTGGCGGCAAGAACACTGACGGCTTTCGCGCGTTTCTGACTCATAAAGATAAAGATCAGTTCTCCCCCTTGAATTCTGCTGCTTGTGCGGGTCACCTCGAGGTGGTGAAAGACTTAATCGCGGCGGCCGACACCGCCTTTGGCGGCAAGAACACTGACGGCTTTCGCGCGTTTCTGACTCATAAAGATAAAGATCAGTTCTCCCCCTTGAATACTGCTTCGAAAGAAGGTCACCTCGAGGTGGTGAAAGACTTAATCGCGGCGGCCGACACCGCCTTTGGCGGCAAGAACACTGACGGCTTTCGCGCGTTTCTGACTCATAAAGATAAAGATCAGTTCTCCCCCTTGAATACTGCTTCGAAAGAAGGTCACCTCGAGGTGGTGAAAGACTTAATCGCGGCGGCCGACACCGCCTTTGGCGGCAAGAACACTGACGGCTTTCGCGCGTTTCTGACTCAACCGAATAAAGATCAGTTCTCCCCCTTGAATACTGCTTCGAAAGAAGGTCAACTCAGGGTGGTGAAAGACTTAATCGCGGCGGCCGACACCGCCTTTGGCGGCAAGAACACTGACGGCTTTCGCGCGTTTCTGACTCAACCGAATAAAGATCAGTTCTCCCCCTTGAATTCTGCTGCTTGTGCGGGTCACCTCGAGGTGGTGAAAGACTTAATCGCGGCGGCCGACACCGCCTTTGGCGGCAAGAACACTGACGGCTTTCGCGCGTTTCTGACTCATAAAGATAAAGATCAGTTCTCCCCCTTGAATTCTGCTGCTTGTGCGGGTCACCTCGAGGTGGTGAAAGACTTAATCGCGGCGGCCGACACCGCCTTTGGCGGCAAGAACACTGACGGCTTTCGCGCGTTTCTGACTCAACCGAATAAAGATCAGTTCTCCCCCTTGAATACTGCTTCGAAAGAAGGTCACCTCGAGGTGGTGAAAGACTTAATCGCGGCGGCCGACACCGCCTTTGGCGGCAAGGACAGCTCTCAATTTAATGCTTTTTTAGAACAAATAAATAATCATGGCTTTACTCCATTAAATGCTGCAGCAACTTCAGCTAAGCAAAGAAGAAATACTACTACTTTGTTTTCTAGTATTTGCACCATTCTTTTATCGAAAGGCGCAGATCCAGATAAAAAAAATAAACGTGGTTTTTCTGCACGACAAAACTGGCGAGCCTTTTCATGGCCTGATCAATCTAGGCAACCATTGATAAACAATCAATACACCAATCCTAATAACAGAGTGTTAAAATTAAATAGTGGCGCCCACCAATCAAACAACAGCTCAACTTTTTTCAAGCGTGGTCATACAAACACTAACTATGGAAATAGATGCTCAACAGGTAGGCAAAACTATGTGCGATACACAAAAAATAGTTAAGACCCTATAAGGTTCCTTATAGGGTTAAACAAATCAGTAGTGTTATTTGTATCAATAATGTAAAGTATTTTCTCTTTTTGCTCATAGAAGATTTAGCCGTTAAGGATAGTAAGGATGCTAGTGCGCCATCCTTTCTGTAAATTCCATTGACTTGCTGAAAATAAGCAGGCGACTCAGTCAGATTAGAAATTCCTTTTAAGGTAAACTTAACCAAAAAAGAGGAATGACAATGAGCTGCTATAAAAATGAGAACTTAATCGAAGAAGCCATACATGTTTTAGCGATGGAGGGGTTTGAAGCTTTACCTAAGCTTGTCTCCAGGTTGATGAATGAGGCTATGTTAATAGAAAGGGAGCGCCATTTAAATGCCAGTCCTTATGAGCGAACTGGCGATAGAAACGGATATGCGAACGGCTTTAAACCAAGGTTAATTAACACAGGTCAAGGTCAGCTTGAGCTACAGATACCGCAGGTTAGAGACTCCAATGAAGCCTTCTATCCATCAGTCTTAGAGCGAGGTGTACGCTCTGATAGAGCACTTAAGCTGGCTGTCGCTGAAATGTATGTGCATGGGGTTTTCACGCGCAAAGTTGAAAAGGTGCTAAAGCAACTCTGTGGAACAGATATTTCAAGCACAGAGGTAAGCCGTTGCGCTAAATTGTTGGATGAAGATTTAAAGAAATGGCGAAATAAGCCGTTAGGAAAGATAAAATATCTTTGGCTAGATGCACGTTATGAGAAGGTGCGCACTAGCGGCACAGTACAAGACTGTGCGGTATTGATAGCCTATGGCTTTGATGAATCAACCGGCAAGAGAACAGTGCTAGGTGTTTCTGTTGCGTTATCAGAGGCTGAGGTACATTGGCGTGATTTTCTTCAGCAGTTGGTTGAGCGAGGTATACATGGTATTGAGTTGATTACTAGCGACGCTCATACTGGCCTAAAAGCCGCTAGAAGAGCTGTGTTCCCCAGTGTTCCTTGGCAACGCTGCCAATTTCATTTGCAGCAAAATGCTCAGGCTCACATACCAAAGCGCTCAATGAAGGAACCAGTAGCTGAGGAGATTACAGCTATATTTAATGCCTCAAACATTCATGAGTCGGAAAGACTATTGGCTATGGCGGTAGATAAATATCAGCAAACAGCACCAGAGCTTTCTTCTTGGTTGGAAGTGAATATACCGGAGGGCTTAGTAGTGATGAACTTTGACAGGCCGCATCAAAAAAGATTAAGAACCAGTAACATAGCTGAGCGCGTAAACAGAGAGGTAAAAAGAAGGACGCATACAGTTGGAATTTTCCCTAATACTGAATCGTGCCTAAGGCTCGTATCACCTGTTTTAGTGGAAATTGATGACCAGTGGAGCGGATCACCTAGATACTTAAGTTGAAGTGAATAATAAGGCTTCATAGGGTTTTAGGATAGATCATTCTTGTTCTTATTACTGAGAACTACCCAAAATTGTTATCTCCCTACCTGAACTGAATTCGATAATTCTTTTTGTTCTTCTTGAGAAACACTATTTTCTTTAAAAAATTGCTCTACTAAGTGATACGTTAGAAGTTTTCTAATACCCTTCGCAATAAAGTGTCGTGTCACCTTGCCCTTACCATCTCCTAATTTAGCTAGCATAATTGCGTAATCGTCATAAGCTTTTTCCTTACCTATCTCATACAAATATGAGGCCACATAAAAACATACAGCCAGTAGATTTTGTATCCCTTTAAAATTTTTTATCTGCATATTTTCCCAGCCTAGTCCTTCCTTGAGAAATTTAAAAACATATTCAATTTTCGCACGAGATAGATAGGCTATGTATACCTCATACGCCTCATCAAAAGTCGTTACTTTTTTATTAGTTAATAGCAGCATGTCATTCTTAAAAATTCTCCTACCATCTCTGCCTGTAATTTGGATTTTAATTGCATTGAAGTTCTCAAACTCTCCAAAATAAATAGTTATTTTGGGTGCTGCCTCTATATAATGTAGGCTATATTACTGCTGGCACGCCAAAATCATTAACCTTCTCCCAAAACTGATCCCATCTTCCTTTAGTCTTTACTAGTGTTCTCAAGCATAAAACAATTTTCATTCCCTTGTCTTTCCAGCGCATTCCTGATCCGCCTAATCTTTGTTTAACAATTGTTTTACATGCTGCTTCAGTGACGCCAGAGCCAATTGGTGCATTCTGCTTAATCAAATTATGATACGACATTCGCTTTTCTTTAATATTATTTTCAAAATACGTAATTGTTCCTTCTAGCTTTTCTCTAAGCGATTTATTCAGTTTTTTATTTACATGCTCTTTAAGCTCAGCAAGTATTCTACCTGCCGCACCTTTCTTGTGCTTTAAATCATGACATCGCTCTTCGAGCCAAACATCACGCTCATCTCTTTCAGATTTTTTGGTAAATATTGCCCTTGATGCTTCGCCGAGATATTCAGTTGCATGCCAAAAATCTAAAATTTGCGTATCAGTATGTTTTTTTAGAAATGGCCAATTATTTTTTGCTCCATCAGCAACGCCAATTGTTTTAGCATCAGGGTAATATTTTTTTTTCAGCTTTATTTCCTTTTCAAGCCTATTAAAGAATTCATCTTTTCCATATTCTGGTGATGCTGCAACGTAGGTTGTGTGCAGGCGTTCACCATGCTTACCATACATGGAAATAGTTCCAACCATGCTCTCTCTATAACCATCATCAACGGTGAGGACATATGCACCATCTAAGCTAATGCTTAGCATCTCAACGCCTGCATCAAGCTTTGGCTCTTCATATTCCCACTCAGCCTCTTTGGCTTGTGCAATACCGCCAACAAAATCAGTTGCCCGTTGCAAGTATGAATGTGAGATTTTACGGTTATGATTGACCTTGAGATCATCAATAACACTAGGAGCAGGTAAGTTTGAGTATTTATGTGAGATTATTTTTGCAAATCGCGGTGTTGATCCTTGGATAATTCTAGCCTTATCTTCTAAAGGACAAAAGATCTTACCGCCTTTAGAGGTTTGATAAACATAACGCTTAACTCGAGCAACTCCATAAGGCGTTTGGTAATTTGCTTCATCTCTACTTCGTGCTGTTAGCTTTATTTTTCCAACATGGATAGGAGAGCCATCTGCATCAAACTTACTTAAAGCTTTTTCAGTGGCTAATGTTCCAACCTCATTAAGCCCATCAAGAATTGCGTCCTCACATTCAAGCATGGATCCTTTTAGTGGAAGCTTGAGTTCAATAGTTAATTCATTATTTTCATCAGAGATAATTCTAGCTGACATCCAAACACCATCCTTCATCATGTTAAAGTGTATATTATGCTATATATTCTACATTATATAAAGGCAGCACCCGTTATTTTTCCGTCTTGTACGCAATTCTTTCCAACTGTTAACTTTTGGAATTGCTTTTCGCCTTGAGCATCAAAATCAGCGTTAATCAGCTTAAGCTTTTTACCATCATCACCTCTACCTTCTATTGTTCTTGTTATTTTTGAGCGAATAATAAAGTCTTGATCTAGGTTTGTATCAATTAGTGAGAGATAGTCATTATCATCAAACTCTCTATCTAGAATATGGGTAATGGTTGCATCTTCATTCTTTGATTTTAGGCAGATTCCTATTTTTTCTATTTCACGAATAGACAGCAGCTTTTTATTAAAGTAATCACCAGATTCATAAAGACTCTTGGCCTCTTTATCTCCCTCAAATGGCTTTCCAGCCTCTATTTTCTTAATATGCTCAGCTTTTAAAAACTTAGGGTCTTTATTGCTGTAGCTTACATGCGATAGTAGATGCACAGCCTTATCACCAGGTACTAATGCAACTGCGTTATGCGTGCTGTAACCATTGATAATATCCCCGTCCAGACTCCTTACTTTACCTAGATTTTCAGTTTGCTTGCTATGTGGCTTTCTAATATCAGAAGGATCATGAAGAACATCAATTTTACTGGCGTGTGAAAGTTTTTCACAGCTCTGTTCTAGCAATACATCATTTGTTTTTATTGGATCTAAATCGGTGCTTTTATTTTCACCGGTAAGTGTGCGAATCATCTTTTTATACTCATTGTTATCTTTTGATGAACTGAACAACTTACAACTACCTTCAGTTAATAGCTTTCCTACAATCGTCGATAGATTTTTTTAAAACAACTTTCCCAGTTAATTTTGAAAAAAGAGGGGCAGCGTAATCGGCGAAGTTTAACATTTATACTCATCTCGTTAGTCTTGTTAAAAAGACAAAGCATAGTCATTTTTACACAATATTTCAGCATTATTTTGCTGATTTAAATTTTGGGTAGTTTTCAGCTTATTAACGAGATATAATTGCTATTACCTAAAAGTTAATAATTTATTTTGAGAGGAGAAAAATTTGAGGTATAAATAATTTTTTAGATTGATTAGCATAATTAATTTAAGATATTATGCGATGAGACAGGTACAATAGAGTGCCATTTAGAATTTTAAAGGTTTTTCTAAGTACTGAAGTTGGTTTTTACAGACAAAATAACGCTCTATCGTAAGGATACTCGAAGATTGTGAAGCCGCTTACGGATCTTAAAGCCATTTTACACTCAAAACGCGCAAATATTTACTACCTAGAAAAATGCAGGGTAATGCAAAAAGATGGACGTGTTCTTTATCTTACCGAAGCTAAGCAAGAAAATCAGTATTGGAATATTCCTATCGCGAATACAACAGTTATTCTACTTGGTGTAGGGACATCTATTACGCAGGCAGCGGTGAAAATGTTGGCATCAGCAGGTGTTTTAATTGGCTTTTGCGGTGCTGGAGCAACACCATTATTTATGGGGTCAGAAATTGAGTGGATGACACCACAAAGTGAGTATAGACCCACTGAGTATTTACAAGGGTGGCTATCGTTCTGGTTTGATGATGTGAAGCGATTAAAAGCTGCTAAACTTTTTCAGCAAGCACGTATAGCGTATTTAAAAAAGGTTTGGTCAAAAGATCGTGACCTAAAAGAGGCTGGCTTTGATATTTCTCATGCTGATATCGAGTCCGCGTTACACCGTTTTAACGAAGCTACAACCAGTGCGTTAAAATCTTCTGATTTATTACTAACTGAAGCTCAGCTAACTAAAATGCTTTATAAGTATGCGGCAGGAAAAGTAGGTTTGTCTTCTTTTTCCCGCGAACATAATGCATCTGACCAGGCAAATGCATTTTTAAATCATGGTAATTATTTAGCTTATGGCTTATCTGCAACCACCCTTTGGGTACTAGGGATTCCTCATGGGTTCGCAGTTATGCACGTCAAAACTAGGCGTGGTGCTTTGGTTTTTGATGTTGCTGATTTGATTAAAGATGCGATTGTACTTCCATTAGCCTTTATTTGCGCTAAGGAGCGCACGACCGATCAGGAATTTCGTCAGCAGTGCCTACAAGTCTTTACCGGTCACAAAGCATTGGATTTTATGTTTGAGCAAGTAAAAGCAGTAGCATTACAGAGCAAGACTTTTGATGGTGATAACAGATGATGGTGACATTTATATCCCAATGTAAAAAAAATTCACTGAAAAAAACACGTAGAGTTCTGGATGCTTTTGCTAATCGTATTGGAGATAATACCTGGCAGACAGTGATTACACTGGAAGGATTAAGTGCTGTTAAAAAACTATTAAGAAAAACTGCTAGTAAAAATACAGCTGTGGCTTGTCATTGGATTAGATCTAGAGCAAGAACTGAGTTGGTATGGGTGGTGGGGAATAAACTGGAGTTTAATCGTGAAGGTCGCGTACCTGTAAACCGCACCAAAAATGATTTAGTTTACCAAGACGATTTGTTAGATTGGAAGTTGCTTCCCCTTATCCGAGCGTTAACTTCTTTGGCAGCTTTACTGCACGATTGGGGTAAAGCCAGTATTCGCTTCCAGAATAAACTTTCCAAAAACTACAAAGGCACTCAGGCGGATCGGTTACGCCATGAATGGGTGTCCTATTTATTGCTCAAGGCACTAATCTACAATACCAAAAACCCAAATATAGACCATGACTGGTTAACCACATTAAAAGAGGGAAGAATCAATGAAGATGCGATTAAAAGATTCTTACACAATAATACTGAACAAGTGTCGTTAGCCGATTTACCCAGCATAGCAAAATTAATTGCATGGCTAATTATTACCCACCATAAACTTCCGATTTTAAATGAGAAAGAAGCGCCTAAAGGTAGCCCATGTACTGGTCTCGATGGTCTGCTTAAGATGATTGATAAGACATGGGGATATGAAAATAAAAATATAAAAGAACTTGCAGCATGTTTAGAGTTCCCTCAAGGCCTACTAACTAACGCTAATACATGGGTGTCACAAATAAAACGCTGGTCTGCCAAATTATTAGATTTACAAGATGTTATTGCTCAAGCAATCGACAATGGTAGTTATCGAGTCTTGTTGCACCATGCTCGTTTGGCCTTGATGTTAGGCGATCATTACTTTTCATCGCTTGATATTAGTAAAACTCGTAATTGGAAAAGTATCACCAAATTGATCGCCAATACCCAGAAAGATAAGTCACCCAAACAAGCTTTGGACCAGCATTTGGTCGGTGTTTGCGAGAGCGCCAAAAAGATTATAGGAAAGTTACCAGCTATCGAAAACAACTTGGATCCCAGTTTTAATACTGCTGAGTTGAAACGCAAAAGCCCACAGCCCTATACCTGGCAAGATACTGCTGCAAGAAAAGTGCGAGATTGGCGCACAACGTGGGGTGGAACACGAAAAGGTTTTTTCGCAATAAACATGGCTAGTACTGGTTGTGGCAAAACCTTTGCTAACGCGAAACTCATGATGGCACTCTCTGAAGATGGTGATAGTCTGCGCTATATTCTCGCGCTCGGGTTACGCACACTTACATTGCAAACTGGAGATGAATACCGCAAGCGTATATTTAAACATAGTGATGGCAGTGATCTAGCTGTATTGATTGGTTCAAGGGCGATTGCAGACCTGCACTACCAAAATAAACAAGAGAAAGTACAGGATCAAGCGGAAAAAGGTTCGGAATCTACTGAAACTCTACTGGCCGACTCCGACGAAGTTGTTTACCAAGGTGAACTGCCTGAAGAAGGTTTAACTGTATCCGTTCAATATCAGCATGATTTGAAAATAATTCAAAAAGTTCTTGACAGCTTTTTCGTGCAAATTTGGAAATTTTATATTGGAATCATCGTGTGTCATAAAAGCATGATGTGCGCTCTATAACAACGCTGTATGCTCGGATTATTTTTTCATCGATCAGGTTCATGGCTTAAAAATAATTTCAGCAGTACGGCCATCTGTGTGGGGAAAATTTACCTTTTCAAACCCGTGGTATACTCTTCCTATGAAAAAACAACCTGACAAATCAGTTTTAGCCGATCTCATTGAGAGATTTAATAATACTGTTACACCAACAGCACTAGAAACAGATTTTAGCAATGTATGTGAAAGTCAGGCTGAGAAAATCATAAAGCTAGAAGACAAGGTGCAATCGTTAAATAACGCATTAAATAAATATAAAGGTGAGCAAGGAAAGCCTAATGTTAGAAAGCAAACGCGCGCTAACAAGGACAAGGATCATTCCTCCGAGAAGGATAGAAAAGGAAATAAAACCAATAAAACTAGAAAGCCAAAATCTAGTAAAAAAAATCTCGAAGTCTCTAATACAGTGACACTAACAATTAATCCAGATTCGTTGCCCAGCGATGCTGTGCCAAATGGCTCTAAGAAAACACTTATCCAGGATATAAAAATTGCTGCTAATAACACTCTTTTTTTGCGCCAACAATATTACTCCCCTTCTGAAAACAAACACTATACAGCACCTCTGCCAACTGGTTATGAGGGCCAGTTCGGCCCTACTATTAAAAGCTGGACAAGCTTCCTAAATACTCAAGGTGGTATGACGCTAGAAAGCCTTGAGACATTTTATAAAACCGCCAACATAGATATTAGTAAATCAACCATCCATAGCTTCACAATTAAAACACCTACGATACTTGAGCCCGAGAAGGTAGAAGTTGTGAAGGCAGGTTTACAATCCACGAACTACCAGCACCTAGATGACACCAACGCTAGAGAGGATGGGAAAAACCGTTATGTTAATGTATTGGGTAATGAGTATTATTCAGCTTACTTTACGCTGACCAGTAAAAGTCGATTAAGCGTCATTGAAATGTTAAGCAAAGACCACTTTGGGTTCACATTAAATGAGGCCGCTTTTAATTTACTGGCTACTATGAACTTACCCCACAAGGTAATCGAAAGCTTAAAGGTATTTCACTCATCGACTATCTTAAACAGTAAGGAGCTGGAAGTTATTCTTGATAAGGTATTAGGTGATAAAAAATTTCCAAAATATAGAAAGCTGATTACTGATGCGGCAGCTATCTCAACATATAGAAAGAGTCCTTATGCGATAGAAACACTCATTACCGATGATGCGCCACAGTTTAAGCTCATTACTGAATCACTCGCCTTGTGCTGGGTTCATGAGGGTAGGCATTATAAAAAGCTGACGCCAATTTTTAAGAAGCACCAAGACTCTGTTGACAGCTTCTTGGATAGGTTTTGGGATTATTATCATAAGCTCATTGAATATAAAAAGAACCCAGGGCAAGATGAGATAGATAAGCTATCCAATGAGTTTACTGAGTTATTCTCAACAATCACTGGCTACGAGAAACTAGATAAACAAATTGAGCTCACCTTAAAAAAGAAAAGGCAGCTATTGTTAGTGCTGGAAAAGCCAGAGCTTCCTCTACATAACAATCCAGCAGAGTTGATGGCTCGGAAGCAGGCTAGAATGCGCGATGTACACCTTCATACTATGAGTGAAGAAGGAACGAAAGCTAAGGATACAATGGTTACAATTACTGAGACATGTAAAAAGCTAGCAGTTAATGTCTTCGATTATATATATGACAGAATTACAAAAAACTATTCTATGCCTTCGCTAGCGGAATTAATTACCATCCGCTCATCACAGGCGCAGTAAACTAAAGAGAGCGCAGCATGAGCATCATGCTGAAATAAGACGGATACGATTTTTAAGTGTTTGTTTAGACTATGAGATCTCTCAAGGTGGAATTCATAACATTGCAGCTGTTGCGATTCAAAGAGCGGAGAAGATTAATTCTCAGGAAGACTTAAGCCAAGCCAAACTAGTAGCTAATGATGAAAAGTTTCACCTTAATAAACCAATTCTTTCTGGAACCGATATTCGTTCTTTATATTGTTATTTGCTTCGCCTAGAAGACACACGTGATGGAGATACGTGGGCAAGAAATTTACTAGAGCTGAAGAAAAAACATTTTTTACCAGAGGCTGTTTATGGTGACGATGGCCGTGGTTTGTATGCTGGACATAAACTTGTAATGCCAGATGTTCCTTACCACAGAGATCATTTTCACATCATCCATGAGTTACTTGAGGTTCGCCGTTACTTTAGAAATAGGAAAAAAAGTTCTATCACATATCTAAACCAACGAGAGAATAAGTATTACAAGGCAATTACTAAAGGTAATGAAGCGCTACATGAAGAGCAGTTATTCATGGCGGTAAAAGAGGCAGGACAAGCTGGGCACTTATCAAGCTCTATTGACACGTTAGTAGACTGGTTGTGTCATGATGTTTTAGTAAAAGCAGGCCCAGCACCAGAGCAACGTAGTGAGTTATATGACTTCATTGTTAATGAACTAAAAACCCTTGAGTTAATTCATCCTCATCGTATTAAATCAATTCGAGTTATGTTGGAGAATGCCAAACACTTAGCTTTATCATTTATGATGACAATTGATAATAAATTTCAGGTAATTGCTGAATCTAATAATATCTCTGTAAATACTTTGTGGAAAATAGCTGAATTACAAAGGTGTAAGGAAGGGTCAATGAAATATGCTGTTCGTGCGTTACCCTTACAAGATGAATTGGGTGATGATTTCTATGACATAGAAGAACTTGTGACTCGAGTGCTAGAGGGCACGGAACGCACAAGCTCTATGGCAGAAAACCTGCATAGTCGTATATCTCCCTACTTATTTGTACGTAAGCAAGTAGGGAATGGATTTCTTAATTTACTACGCTTCTTTTTAAATCATGAGAAAATCGAGCGTAGCGAAAAAAGCTTTCGTCATCAGAAAACTCCAGCACATATTTTAACTGGTCAGGAGCATCCACACTGGGTAGAAATGCTGGGCTTCAAACGTTTTCAACGAGCAGCATAACGCAATCTAATTTTTAAAGAGCAGTAGTTATTATGCTTTAATTGGGTAGGTATTTCTATGCGCCCTGATACCTAAAATACACCGTAATTGAACCAAGCCCTTTTTTGTATAAGCAGGATAGAGCGCAATAATTTTCACCCAAAGGTCTTCTGGAATCTCCCATGGCTCTTTTGATGATGAACGCCATGACTTGAGCGATTGAGCAATATTATCTAGTGTTGAAGGTGTTGCTGACTTGGGTGTAACGACTTTTTTATCAAATGTTTTGCCAAACATAATAGGACCTTTCTAAATAGTTTTACTATCGGTCCTTTAGGATAAAGTAACTAGCTGACCTAATGCACACATGCTTGCCGCAAGCTCACCATTCTTGAACCAAGCGCGGGCCATGGTGCATTCCTAGCCGGTATGCAACGGTTGCAAGGGTTACGCTGTTGGCAATCAGCGCACATGAACGCCGTGGAAATTGACTCGGTGAGCTGTGAGTTTTTACAAGCACTGTATCCTGAGGCAACCATTGTGCACAGCGGGTTTGAAGCGTTTCATCCCACCACCCGGTATGATTTAGTGGCTGGTAACCCGCCGTTTGGTCAGGTAACAGTACACGATGAACAACATCCGGACTTGTGTCCGTTTAGCATTCATCATTACTTTGTTGCAAAAAGCTTGCGACTTTTAAAACCGCACGGTCTGTTAGCAATGCTAGTCCCACGGTATTTTTTGGATGCGTCGCGCAAGCATGTCCGTGAGATTGCCAGTCGTGAAGGGGCCAGCTTACTTGCGGCGTATCGGTTACCGGATCATTTGTTCTCAGAGGCGAAGGTGACGGTGGATGTCATCTTGTTGCGAAAAGCACCGGGATCGGTGGCGTGGTTACACGCGAAACCGTACCGCGGGGTCAACGGTGAACGGGCATGGCTGAATGAGTATTTTTTTGCAAACCCACATCATATTTTAGGCGAGCTCGTCTTTTATCCGATTTATGGGCGACAGGAAATTACTTGTCAGGCACGCGGTCACTTAACGCAACGACTTCAGCAAGTGCTCACCGCCTTGCCAATTACCGAGCAATTGAATGGACTGGCGATGCAGATTCAAAGCTTGCAAGCGCAAGTGGCTTATCTAACGCAGTATCAACAACAATTACTCAAGCCATCGGACTGAGTCACTCAACGAAAAAAACGGGGCAACCCGTTTTTTTTCGTGTAAAATTTGCCAACTTAACAACATAACGACTCAAAGGAAAGGACAGCGTGGATCCATTCATCCCTCACACTAACGCGATGGGCGAACTGCAAGCCTATCCGTTTAGTACGAACCTGCAGGCTAGTAATCAATCGCTCTGCAAACAGTACCTACTCCTGCGGTTGGGTTTAGAGACCTTGGTTATTGATGTCATAGACAGTACGGTTATCCCTAAACGCACTTTTCGTGAAGCAGCTAAGGCATTAGGGGTTTTAAAGAAAGGGACGCTTAACATTGATGAAGAAAAAGAGACCGGCCCGCTGCTCGATTTTATCCTGCATAACTGGTACACTGGGGCACACAATCCCATGCATCACTTTTATGAGCGATGCCAAAGTGGCCAAGAGCAATTAACTGATGAACAGATGACATTAGTGACACTGCTCGAGGGTTCCGTTTATCGGTTAATGATCGTGATTAAACCTTTATCTCACGCTGGCGTGTTGGTTTATGATGTATTAGCCCAGCAACAACTCTTGTTGATGGATGAGGCTCTTTCGAATCAAAATTCAACAGGTATCTTGTTGGCTACCAACACCCTACATCTAGATGACTACATTACCACCACTGGTGCAGCGTTTTCGATGAATCACATTCGAGATAAAATCATGACCCAAGTAACTAAAATGACGGCGGGCAAAACAACCTATCCAACATTTGATAGCCTTCCCCCTGCCCTTCACACAAAATACGTTACCGTGATTTTAAAAGCCGCACTCCGTGAAGCCAGAAGTTAAGGGTTGGTTATTTTCATCCAGCTCAACACTCGTTAGAATGTCCGTCCTGACTAACTTCGATCAAAGGGCAATGATCCTATGTGGTTTAAAAACATCCAGCTTTTCCGTCTTTCCTCTAAAATGAAATACAGTCCTGAGGCATTAGAAAATGAGTTACAACGCTTTGCTTTTACGCCTTGCTTGCCCAGTTTTGAAGAAAGTGTGGGCTGGCTACCTCCGCTTGAGCTGGAAGACAGCCCCTTAAGTTATGCCGCCAATGGTTATTTAATGGTGTGCTTGCAGAGTGAAAAGAAGCTCCTGCCCGCCACGGTGATTCGCCAAAAAGTCAATGAACGGGTCAAACAAATTGAACAAGCCGAGCAACGGGTGGTACGTGCTAAAGAAAAGCGCGACCTGAAAGAGGATATTATTGTTGCACTGCGACCCAAAGCATTTACCCAATACACCAAACTCTATGCCTACATTGACACCAAACAACAACTATTGGTGCTCAATACCTGCACTGCTTCTCAGGCTGAGAAATTCATTCACCTGTTTAAGCGGACGTTTGAAAACTGCCAGCTGGTTGCCTTGGAAACAAAAAAGCCCAGCTATACCATGACCCAATGGCTACAAACCAAGCAAGCCCCCGGCTCGCTTCACATCGAAAAGTCGTGTGTCTTGCAAGACCCGGAACAAGAAACCCGTGTGATTCGATGCCAGCAGCAAAACTTATTCGATAAAAGTATCCAAGCCTTGATTAAAGACGGCTGCCAAGTGAAACAATTAGGGCTTAGCTTTGATGATGACCTGATGTTTAGCTTAGATGAGCAACTCACTATTCGCAGTATCCGCTACCAAGATGAACTCTTGGCCGCTGCCAAAGAAGCCTACACCGAAACCCCTGAGCAACAATTTGATGCGGATTTTGCTTTAATGACTGACACACTGAGCCAGCTCATTGCTGAATTGCTAGCCATTTTTGAGGTGAGCTCGAAGGGCAAAAAGGCTAAGAAATAGTCACCCTGCTCGCTAGTTTGATTGGCTGGCTCACTGCAAATGACCTTCCTTAGTCTTGAGTAAGCCACAGGGTTTTTCCAGCGGATGCGTTATTATTATGCACAGGCCACGTGCCACTGCGGGTGCTTATTGCTTCTGCCCTCTCTGTTGAATCGCAAGATTCAACAGAGAGGGCAGAATTTTTATTGTAAGTCACTGATTAATTAAAGTGATTACGAAGAATTCAACACTAAACCGAAGTAAAGTAAAAGTTGAATTTTCACTTGGTTAGACTTTTGTCATTTTAGGTGAGCTAAAACACACATCAAAAACCCCTTGCTGCCCATTGGCACCGGCCCGCAACTTATCCACATGAAACTGGGGCCCTAAAAAGGCAATGGCATTCGGTTAAGCATATTTGGCAGATCCTCCACTAATATTTAACCATTTTGTAACCGGCTTTCTAGATTGCCGTGGTGAATGCCTACCCCTTCTTATTTTTTGACGTACGCGAGCAATGCTGCCAAGCATGAGCGGGATACAAAGAAAACCAGAATCATTTTCTGGCAACAATAATTTTTCTAAACTTCGACCGATTGTTACGTCTATCTTTATTTAGGGGAATTGAGCTAGTTTTATCTCATAATAAACAAGGTTTTTAGTAACCTATCAAGGTAAAATAACTTGATATAAAAACTATAGTGAAATTAGTCATGCGCAGAATCATAAAAGCGATTAAAAGCCTGAGTGATTACCTGATCCTGCTGAAAAAAAATCCAGAGCTACTAAGGCCAGAGCAGTGCAGCCATTGCGGTGCAGGTGGACTATGGTCACATGGATCATATGATCGAAAACCAGATAGGAACCCAGGTAAAGGACGCTCTTTAAATCCCACCCCTGTTTTGAGATTTTATTGTCATCAATGTAAACGTACTTGTTCAACCCTACCTGAGATACTTTCTCCAAAGCGTTGGTATTGCTGGTCAGTTCAGCAGGCAGTGTTAATGAGCGTGCTCCTGGGAAAAGTATTAGCTCATCAGGTCAGGAGCAAGGTGTTAGTCGACACACCGTTGCTAGGTGGTTTCACTGGTTGGTTGACCACTTCGTTGATTACTCCTTCCATATCAAAGCACATCCGTTGTGGTTACAGCTTGGGCGACATAGTGATCCACAAGCGTTTTGGTTGGCCTGCCTTGGTGAGCATGATTTATCGAGCATCATGCTTTTTCTTAACAACACAGGAGTGAGCATCCCATAATTAATTAACGTGAAAAAAAGTTGAGATGGATATTTTCTGTAAACCTCACGACCCCACACAGTTTGAGCGTAGCATTCTCAACTCAAGTTGTGATTAACTCATTGCAAGTAGTTAAATCACACAGGAATTGCAAAATGACCAAGCCCATTCACCCAACAGCACTGTTTCGCCTAAGTGTTTTAGGTGAGCTATGTAGCCGAAATAGTTTTGAGCATGGTGAGCTCAAGAGCATTATTAAAAGGTTGTCCCAGCAAACCTACAACATTCCAGGTAGTAAGCGTGTTCACCTCAGTGCTAAAACAATTGAGAATTGGTATTACGCCTGGTTAAAGCAGGGTATTGATGGATTAGTTCCTAAAACTCGACGAGACAAAGGCCAGTGTCACATCAATCCAGAGCTACAAGAGTTAATTATTTCCACTAAACAGGAAAGCCCTTCAAGATCAATTCCGACCGTGATTAAACTCTTAGAAACTCAAGGGAAGGTAGCACGAGGTGAATTATCTCACGCAACAGTTCACCGCTTATTAGTAAAACACGGCCTGTCTAAAAGAACAGTCACACCTTCTAACCAAATTGAGCGCCGCTCATTTGAGGCGCTCACAGCTTGTGATATTTGGTATGGCGATGTCATGCATGGTCCAACGATTTACGATGGCCAAAGAAGAGTTAAAAGCTATTTGGTGAGTATTTTTGATGATGCCTCAAGGTTGGTCTGTCACAGTAAATTTTGTACTGATGAGAGTGCCATTACTATTGAGCATGTGTTGAAAGAGGCATTACTCAAACGTGGGCTTCCTGTTAAGCTCATCATTGACAACGGCCCTGCCTACCGTGCTAAAACGTTGCAAACCATTTGTGCTCGTTTGAAAATTCAATTGATTTACGGCAGGCCCTATGAACCGCAAAGCAAAGGCAAACTAGAGCGTTGGCATAGAACAGTACGCGAGCAATTCCTAGCTGAATGCAACCTGGATTCCATTCATAGTTTCAATGCGCTGAATGATCGATTTTGGGCTTGGGTTGAGCGTGTTTATCATCAAGCCTCGCAAAGCGCCCTGCCTGACAAGATGACCCCGTTACAACGCTATCAGCAAGACCTCACTAAAATTCAGCCGTTAGGTTGTTTGGCCGATAAGCTAGATGATTACTTCCTGCATCGCATTAAGCGCCGAGTCAGGAAGGATGGCACGGTAAGCTGGAATAATCGACTCTTTGAAGTTCCATTTGAACTGGCTCAACAAGAGGTTTATTTAGTGGTTGATCCGCATAGTGACTCCGCCCGTCACGTCGAATCATTGGAATATCAATACCTTGGTGCAGTGGGAGAGCTGGACAAACATAACAACCTTTCTAGAACCCGAGCTAGACCTCAGATGCCGGAACAACCAGCAAGAAAAACCTCGCTAGTTGAGATTGTTTATAACCAAGTTAAAGAGGATTTGGATATCACTGAGGAGATACCGTCTTAAACGTCAACAATAAATTGTAAAATTTTTACTAGGCATCCGCTGAAAATGGCTGCTGTGTTTTTAGGATGCCATAAATCATATGCACCATTTTTCTCATAACAGCACAAATGGCTAGCTTCTTTGGCTTGCCTTTTTTGAGCAGCTTTTCATAAAATTTCTTCAAAATAGGATTATGCCTTATAGCCACTAATGCCGGCATGTAAAGCGCCTTTCGCAACCAAGCACTACCAACCTTTGAGAGCCGTGATGAATTCAATGAAGTGCCTGATTGTGACTGGCTGGGATTTAAACCAATATGAGCAGCCAATTGTTTTGCGCCAGAAAATCTTTCAATATTATTAAAAAAAGCAGTTAGTGTTTGAGCGGTTTTATCACCAATGCCTGGGATGCTTTTAAGCAGCTCTGTGTTATTCTTCAGATCATCATCACTCGCGATCAGCTTACTAATTTCTTCCTGCAGTCGTAAAATTTCTTTTTCCATATAATCGATATGATTTTGTATAGAGCTAATAATTGTTTCTTCCGCTAGCTCCAGCCTGTTTTGTTCATTGCTGACTTGGGAGGTTAATACTTCAGATCTCTGTATCAAAGCTCTTAGAGCCTCTATATTAGCTGGCAAAGGCTGCCATAGCGTTGGAGTAAAATGATTTGAATAGTCCTTAATACTGACCGCATCGGCCTTGTCGGTCTTGTTTCGTATTAGCTGTCCTTTCATAAAAAACTTTATTCGTGCAGGATTAATTATACTGACATCACACTTCTCACTATGTAAATAAAGAGCCAATGCATTACCGTATTTACCTGTTGATTCCATGCAAAAATGAAGTGACTGATCAGATAAAGATTGCGTCCATTCTAATAACTCAGAAAAGCCCTCAGGATTATTATTAAAATGTTTAACGTGATCTTTTCCGCTAGTGGTGATAGCAGCAACAAAATCAGATTTTGCAATATCAATACCAACACAATTTTTTTTCATTTGCTAGAGCCTCTTAAATTTTATTACACTAACAAACTTGGGAAATCATAGTTCGGATCAACCTTGCAAATACAGGCTCACAATGGCCTAAGATACCGTTCGATCTCATGAACTTATGAGGGTGGAAGGGAGCTAAATCTCCTCAACAGGATTAAATCCTAAGGACGAACACGGCTTCACCTTCCGCCTACCCAAGCATCCTTGGGATTGTAGCAATATTGTCATATCTCTACAGTTATTTAAGATACAAGGATGAGTAAGATGTATCTTCAACATTTTGGCTTGAAATTTGATCCATTGGGTAAATCAAACATTATTGAATTGGCGCAGTCAAAGCGACTAGAACAGCAACTTAATGGTTTGCTAGAAACACGCGGCTTAGCAGTGATTACTGGCGACTCAGGGACAGGAAAGACCACGGCGCTAAGATACTGGAGCAATAAACTCAACCCGCTGACCCATCAAGTCATTTATCAATCAGACACTCACTTTCGGTCATTTGATGTGTACTCTCAGCTTGCCGAAAATCTAGGTTTAGAAAACTATTACCGATTCTCTAAACTTTGGAGAGACTTGAAGCAGAGCTTGATCGCGCTCTACCATGATAAAAACGTTCAGCCTATTTGGATCCTAGACGAGGCGCATCAGCTTAGTAATGATTTCATTCTACGATTACCTGACTTCCTTAATTTCAGTTTTGACAGCAAAGACGTCATGACGATTATCTTATGTGGACTCCCATCACTTCTAGCAACATTGCAGAGACCAGCCTATGAACCTATCAACTCTAGAATTCAGTGCTTTATTAGGTGGCATGCAATTGAAGATAGCAGGGATTTTGAGAGCATTATTCACGCTGCTTTTGAGAAGGCAGGAATGAGCAGCAGCTTATTCACTGAAACAGGTATTCGTGCAGTACACATGGCCACAAAAGGTAGGCTTCGTTATGTTGATAGGCTCATGCGACATGCGTTGCTAATCGCCGCTAATATGAATTTAAACCATATACCGGATGATGTCATTAATCAGGCAATTCATGAGCTAAAAGGTTAACTATTTGACACCATCTCACGCAAAATAGGTTGAGATGGTTTCTCTAAATTATTGTGGGACGTTACACCTTATAAAGCAATGATTAATTGGAGAATGCCTCACCTCCCTTATATCACCTGCCTCTGCCCTAGGACCATCAACGGCAGCAGCCACTCCGCCCATAGCAAAAGAGTCAGAGGAGTACGCATCTATGGCTTCTCGTTTTTCTTTTTGTGTTTCTTGCATGCGCCTTGTAAATTCTTGGCACTGTTTTTTGGTTAAGTATGGCTTTAACTGATTAAAGAGAAGCATAAAAAGTTCACCAGGCTCCCTGTGATCAAAATCCTTCGCTGTTAAACGGAGAGTTAAAAGCTCCAACTTTTGTTCCTGAGAACTACCCAAAATTGTTATCTCCCTACCTGAACTGAATTCGATAATTCTTTTTGTTCTTCTTGAGAAACACTATTTTCTTTAAAAAATTGCTCTACTAAGTGATACGTTAGAAGTTTTCTATACCCTTCGCAATAAAGTGTCGTGTCACCTTGCCCTTACCATCTCCTAATTTAGCTAGCATAATTGCGTAATCGTCATAAGCTTTTTCCTTACCTATCTCATACAAATATGAGGCCACATAAAAACATACAGCCAGTAGATTTTGTATCCCTTTAAAATTTTTTATCTGCATATTTTCCCAGCCTAGTCCTTCCTTGAGAAATTTAAAAACATATTCAATTTTCGCACGAGATAGATAGGCTATGTATACCTCATACGCCTCATCAAAAGTCGTTACTTTTTTATTAGTTAATAGCAGCATGTCATTCTTAAAAATTCTCCTACCATCTCTGCCTGTAATTTGGATTTTAATTGCATTGATGTTCTCAAACTCTCCAAAATAAATAGTTATTTTTCCGTCTTGTACGCAATTCTTTCCAACTGTTAACTTTTGGAATTGCTTTTCGCCTTGAGCATCAAAATCAGCGTTAATCAGCTTAAGCTTTTTACCATCATCACCTCTACCTTCTATTGTTCTTGTTATTTTTGAGCGAATAATAAAGTCTTGATCTAGGTTTGTATCAATTAGTGAGAGATAGTCATTATCATCAAACTCTCTATCTAGAATATGGGTAATGGTTGCATCTTCATTCTTTGATTTTAGGCAGATTCCTATTTTTTCTATTTCACGAATAGACAGCAGCTTTTTATTAAAGTAATCACCAGATTCATAAAGACTCTTGGCCTCTTTATCTCCCTCAAATAGCTTTCCAGCCTCTATTTTCTTAATATGCTCAGCTTTTAAAAACTTAGGGTCTTTATTGCTGTAGCTTACATGCGATAGTAGATGCACAGCCTTATCACCAGGTACTAATGCAACTGCGTTATGCGTGCTGTAACCATTGATAATATCCCCGTCCAGACTCCTTACTTTACCTAGATTTTCAGTTTGCTTGCTATGTGGCTTTCTAATATCAGAAGGATCATGAAGAACATCAATTTTACTGGCGTGTGAAAGTTTTTCACAGCTCTGTTCTAGCAATACATCATTTGTTTTTATTGGATCTAAATCGGTGCTTTTATTTTCACCGGTAAGTGTACGAATCATCTTTTTATACTCATTGTTATCTTTTGATGAACTGAACAACTTACAACTACCTTCAGTTAATAGCTTTCCTACAATCGTCGATAGATTTTTTTAAAACAACTTTCCCAGTTAATTTTGAAAAAAGAGGGGCAGCGTAATCGGCGAAGTTTAACATTTATACTCATCTCGTTAGTCTTGTTAAAAAGACAAAGCATAGTCATTTTTACACAATATTTCAGCATTATTTTGCTGATTTAAATTTTGGGTAGTTTTCAGTTTGTTCCTTTGAAATAATTTCATCTAAATTGCGAAGGAGTAACAAAGCAAGCTCCGGGTAAGTAACCACCTGGTCTTTCAGAAAACCTAAAACAGCCTGCCCTTCATCAGGATCAGAGGCTAGCAAAGCTTCACATAGTTTAGTTAAAACTTTGTCCTTTAGCTGTTGAGGAAAATCGCTAGCAAATAACGCTCTACTTAGCGCTGTGAAATTAAAAGGAGGACAGTGTTCTTGGATGAGTAAACTAACTATATATGTGTTTGGATAATTTTCACTTAAGGTGTCAAGTATAGCCTCCAACATAGCAGGCTTAGGGAATGCGTCATATAATAAGTTCCTTTCACCCCGTGTTTCTCTATCAAGTAGTTGTTTGCTGGCTTCAGCAGATAAGATCTCATTTAATCTATTCTTAAAGTAACCAAAGAACTCTACGTTACCTGTTCTTGCCGCTAACCAAAAAACCCTATCGCTAATATAATCTGTTTTGGTTGTTAAAGTGCTTGCTTCTTTTTTTGTTAGAACAGCTTCGAATACTTCTTGACTGCCACTACAAATTGAAAGAGCTAATGCGTGCTCAGGAGCCAAGCTTATAAGCATCACACTAACTTCCTCTGCCGGCATTAGATCAGCTAAGGTTTTTATAATTATAGAAACTATAGGTTTGAGTTTGCTCTTTATAGCAAGAGCTAAAATATTGTTACCCTCTTTATCAGTAGACAGCAAAGCTCTCACTCTAGCCTCATCAGAATCAAACATGGTAGCTAAGATTTCTGAAACAGCTACAGCCCCTTGACCAAAAGCCGCTGCGAATCGCAAAGCAACAATAGGGTTGCCTGTTGATTTAAGGTGTTTTACCTGGTCAAAATCGAATCTAAAGCAAGTAGCATTATAAAACCCTGAATGCATTAGAGTTGAGCCTGCGTACTGGGCTAGAGCATCCTCTCTCGCTGCTAAATGAATCATAAAAAGGTTTTCTTTTCTTTCATCAATAGAGAGAGCCTTTGAATAGTTTGCGTATTGTTCTTTAGAGTCCTCAAATTTAGCAAAAATTGCTTCGTTGACTTCATCATCTCCACAATACAGAGTAAAAGTTAGTGCCTTTGCATCAGAAAAAAAACCTATAATCAATTCCGCTTTTTGTTGGGAGGTTAAACTAAGCAGATAGAGCGTTATTTTGTCTGTAAAAACCAACTTCAGTACTTAGAAAAACCTTTAAAATTCTAAATGGCACTCTATTGTACCTGTCTCATCGCATAATATCTTAAATTAATTATGCTAATCAATCTAAAAAATTATTTATACCTCAAATTTTTCTCCTCTCAAAATAAATTATTAACTTTTAGGTAATAGCAATTATATCTCGTTAATAAGAACAAGAATGATCTATCCTAAAACCCTATGAAGCCTTATTATTCACTTCAACTTAAGTATCTAGGTGATCCGCTCCACTGGTCATCAATTTCCACTAAAACAGCTGATACGAGCCTTAGGCACGATTCAGTATTAGGGAAAATTCCAACTGTATGCGTCCTTCTTTTTACCTCTCTGTTTACGCGCTCAGCTATGTTACTGGTTCTTAATCTTTTTTGATGCGGCCTGTCAAAGTTCATCACTACTAAGCCCTCCGGTATATTCACTTCCAACCAAGAAGAAAGCTCTGGTGCTGTTTGCTGATATTTATCTACCGCCATAGCCAATAGTCTTTCCGACTCATGAATGTTTGAGGCATTAAATATAGCTGTAATCTCCTCAGCTACTGGTTCCTTCATTGAGCGCTTTGGTATGTGAGCCTGAGCATTTTGCTGCAAATGAAATTGGCAGCGTTGCCAAGGAACACTGGGGAACACAGCTCTTCTAGCGGCTTTTAGGCCAGTATGAGCGTCGCTAGTAATCAACTCAATACCATGTATACCTCGCTCAACCAACTGCTGAAGAAAATCACGCCAATGTACCTCAGCCTCTGATAACGCAACAGAAACACCTAGCACTGTTCTCTTGCCGGTTGATTCATCAAAGCCATAGGCTATCAATACCGCACAGTCTTGTACTGTGCCGCTAGTGCGCACCTTCTCATAACGTGCATCTAGCCAAAGATATTTTATCTTTCCTAACGGCTTATTTCGCCATTTCTTTAAATCTTCATCCAACAATTTAGCGCAACGGCTTACCTCTGTGCTTGAAATATCTGTTCCACAGAGTTGCTTTAGCACCTTTTCAACTTTGCGCGTGGAAACCCCATGCACATACATTTCAGCGACAGCCAGCTTAAGTGCTCTATCAGAGCGTACACCTCGCTCTAAGACTGATGGATAGAAGGCTTCATTGGAGTCTCTAACCTGCGGTATCTGTAGCTCAAGCTGACCTTGACCTGTGTTAATTAACCTTGGTTTAAAGCCGTTCGCATATCCGTTTCTATCGCCAGTTCGCTCATAAGGACTGGCATTTAAATGGCGCTCCCTTTCTATTAACATAGCCTCATTCATCAACCTGGAGACAAGCTTAGGTAAAGCTTCAAACCCCTCCATCGCTAAAACATGTATGGCTTCTTCGATTAAGTTCTCATTTTTATAGCAGCTCATTGTCATTCCTCTTTTTTGGTTAAGTTTACCTTAAAAGGAATTTCTAATCTGACTGAGTCGCCTGCTTATTTTCAGCAAGTCAATGGAATTTACAGAAAGGATGGCGCACTAGCACTAAGCAAGCCCAACCATTCTATCAGCCATAGTAAAATGGCTTTGTTGTGCTTGGAAGTTTTCTCTTGGGGAGAAGCTATCTAAAAAGAGGCAAAAAGAGCTTATTTCTAAAAATTGATTTTCTTCCTCTCGGGCTCCAGCATAAGCCAGCAAGCGGATAAGGTTATGTTTTTCTTTCTTTATCGCTACTTGTAACTTAACTTGTAGTTCGGCTTGCAACTCGGCTTGTAAACTTTCTTGAAGTCTAGAACCTGCCTTTAATAAACCACGGTTGTATCTAAATAACCTTGTTAAGATTTCCAAACCTACCCTAGACTGATTTTCATAATACTTATATAGACAAAGTTTCCAAGCATGCTTAAGAGGAACTCGTAGCTCTTCTTCTAAACGAGGATTAGAACTTAATTCTTCACCTTCAAGTTCTTCGGCAAAGTCCATAAATAAAAACAAAGCTGTTAAATTAACTGGAAAGGAGCCGTGCTTTAGGACGATAGCAAGTGCCTTTAATATATCATCAGCTAATGTAGTTGCAGCATTAATGTCAGTAGGCGAGCTGTCAGGGTTATGTTTTTGGATCACTGCACATCGAAATCCCTCAGCTAAAGTCCTTAGCCTGAAACGTATATACTCTTCACTACTCCAAGTGGGATAGGTTTTCCCTTCGTCGAGCACCTTACTGATTGTGAGGATTTCTCTTGCCTTCTCTATAGGGTTTTCACCTGCTGGCATAACACACCCTTATATAAATATTATTATTAAGCGAAAGGATTATATATAAAAAATGACTAGATTTAAACCATCTTGTGGGCCGTAGGGGTATATAAAATGCTTTTCGCTTCTAATTCTGCAGTGACAGCACTGTATTACTACTTACAAAAATTTTTATTAGAATTAATAGGTTAGTTACATTAAACCGGGTTATCAATATCGACAAACTCAACTTCAAGGCCAAATTCGTGTTGTAAGTGCTGACCTAAGGCCTCGATACCGTAACGCTCAGTAGCGTGATGCCCAGCCGCATAAAAATGTATACCAAGCTCACGAGCACTATGGGTCGTTCTCTCGGCGACTTCCCCCGTTAGATAAGCATCAACCTCCGCTTGTGCAGCAAGATCGATATAATCAGGTGCGCCGCCAGTACACCAAGCAATGGTTTCGATAGTATGTTCACCACCCGAAACTAATAGAGGTTCACGATTTAATGAAGCTGCAACCTGTTTAGCAAAATCAGTTGCGCAAAGTGGTTTTAATAAACGTCCTTGCCAAACAATACTTTGTTCATCGATAGGACCAATAACATCAATTCCTAAGCGTTCAGCTAGCTGAACGTTATTACCTAATGTAGGATGTGCATCGAGTGGTAAATGATAAGCCATTAAGTTAATGTTATTAATGAGCAAACTCTGCAAGCGATTTTTCTTTATACCAGTGACGCAAGGGTCCTCACCTTTCCAGAAATAGCCGTGATGCACTAATACTAAATCGGCTTGTCGCTTTACAGCTTCGTCAAGTAAGGCTTGGCAAGCGGTGACACCGGTAATAATTTTATTTGTTTCATTGCACCCTGCTACTTGCAAACCGTTAGGTGCGTAGTCGTTGAAACGCTTTGTTTCTAATAGGTTATCAAGGTAAGTGACTAGTTCGTTGCGCTGCATAGTTTCTCCTTTGAATTCTCCGCCTAGCATTCGCTCAGCTGCCCTAACTTTCGCCTCTACTTACTTATCTTCTGGAAAAGCTTCATTCGCTTGCTGCTGGTTTTTATTGGGTCGCAAAAAACAAACTTCCTATTTGATTTTGCTAACCAGGCCGTCCTGGCCTGCTTACCCAATAAAAACTAGCGCAGCAAGCGCGCTTTTCTAAGTCGATAAGTAAGCAGAGGCTCATAGTAGAAATTTTTAAAACCTGCACCCTGATACCTTCCAACTGACACCTGACCAGCACGTTCCCTCCTTAGAATAAGGAGGGACAGGGTGGATTATAAAAACAATCAACTTCCTTTAAGCCCCCTGCCTCGCATTCGCTCGGTCGCCCCCTTTAAAAAAGGGGGCTGTTTTTTAACATCCTACAAACAGCACCCTGCTATCATATCCGCTTAATCTGCGCGCCAAGTTGCGAAAGCTTTTCTTCAATACAGTCATAACCACGATCAACATGATAAATTCGATCAACGATTGTTTCACCATCAGCAACTAATCCTGCTAATACTAAACCCGCTGAAGCACGTAAGTCAGTTGCCATAACAGGTGCACCAGTTAAATGCTCAACGCCATGACAGGTAGCAGTATTACCGTCTAGGCTAATTTGAGCCCCCATCCGCTTTAGCTCTTGTACGTGCATAAAGCGGTTTTCAAAAATGGTTTCTACGACTTTGCTATCTCCTTGTGCGACTGTATTAATCGCCATAAACTGAGCCTGCATATCGGTAGGAAAATTAGGATAAGGTGCAGTGACGATATCAACTGAGTAAGGTCGATTACCACGCATATCTAAACTAATACTGTCATCGCTAGTGTCAATGTGCGCACCAGCATTCTCAAACTTTTCCAAGACAGCTGTCATAACGTCAGGTCGAGTGTGTTTTAGGTTTACTTTGCCACGAGTGATTGCTGCGGCAGCTAAATAAGTTCCTGCTTCGATACGATCAGAAATAACGTGATATTGCCCACCAGTGAGCCTATTAACACCATGAATAGTGATAGTTGAAGTTCCTGCGCCCTCAATTTGAGCTCCCATTGAATTTAAAAACAAAGCCAGGTCTTCAACTTCAGGTTCGCGAGCCGCATTAGTTAGTACTGTCGTCCCTTTTGCTAAAGTTGCTGCCATCATTAAATTTTCTGTGCCTGTTACCGTAACAACCGGCATATGATAGTTAATCCCTTGCAAGCCTTTAGGTGCTCGAGCACGGATATAACCTTTCTCAATGTTAATATCAGCCCCCATTGCAGTAAGGCCTTTTATATGAAGGTCGACAGGTCGAGTACCAATCGCACAGCCTCCTGGCAAGGACACGTCAGCCTGGCCACACTTTGCTAACAAAGGCCCTAGTACCACAATGGAAGCTCGCATAGTTCTTACTAAGTCGTAAGCAGCCTCAAAATGATTAATTGAACGAGGGTCGATATTAATTTCCATGTGCTCATTAACTGACAAGCCAACCCCTAGGCGACCGAGTAATTCCAACATGGTAGTAATGTCTTTAAGGTGAGGAACGTTACTAATAGCTACCGGTCCATCCGCTAATAAAGCACCCGCCAAGATGGGTAAAGCGGAGTTCTTTGCGCCAGAAACTTTAACTTCTCCGGCTAATGGCTTGCCGCCCTTTATCCAGAATTTGTCCATTGTTCAGCCCTTTACTGATTTGCCCATTCTTCTGGAGTATAAGCTTTAATCGTTAAAGCGTGAATTTCGCCGTTAGCGATAAAGTCATTAACTAAAGCATATATGTGTTGCTGACGTTTTAGACTTGAAAGGTCAGCAAACTCTGTTGAAATAACCCGAATAGCAAAGTGCGCACCATCTCCTTCAGTGGCCACCTCAGCTGCTGGCATTTTTTGTACGACTAGTTTTTTTAGTTGCTCAGGAGTCATGCAATCACCTCATTAAAGCGGGCAATAATAAAGTAAAATAGGCCGTTTGGCTAATGATTGATTGTTTTGTAGTTTGCTTAGGTTATTTGTAGTTTGCTTAGGTTAAAGGTCATTAACTCTGAATTATCAAACACTATGTGTTTTCAATCCAGGTTACTGGCCTAACTTAATTTGCGCACTGCTTTTACGTAAGTAAAGCGTAGCGTAGCGAGCCATGGAGTAAAAGCAGTGCGCAAATTAATAAACAAAAGGAGAGCTACAAGATCAATCAATCTTCTATCAATTCCCTGCCGACTCATCCACTGTTAGAAACATCTCTGCATTATCTGAATAGTCGATAGGTACATCGATTAAAACTGGGCCTGGTTGTGTTAATGCTTGTTGTAAAGTTGGCAACAGTTCATTGCTATGCGCTACCGCAGATAGAGCGTTATTTTGTCTGTAAAAACCAACTTCAGTACTTAGAAAAACCTTTAAAATTCTAAATGGCACTCTATTGTACCTGTCTCATCGCATAATATCTTAAATTAATTATGCTAATCAATCTAAAAAATTATTTATACCTCAAATTTTTCTCCTCTCAAAATAAATTATTAACTTTTAGGTAATAGCAATTATATCTCGTTAATAAGAACAAGAATGATCTATCCTAAAACCCTATGAAGCCTTATTATTCACTTCAACTTAAGTATCTAGGTGATCCGCTCCACTGGTCATCAATTTCCACTAAAACAGCTGATACGAGCCTTAGGCACGATTCAGTATTAGGGAAAATTCCAACTGTATGCGTCCTTCTTTTTACCTCTCTGTTTACGCGCTCAGCTATGTTACTGGTTCTTAATCTTTTTTGATGCGGCCTGTCAAAGTTCATCACTACTAAGCCCTCCGGTATATTCACTTCCAACCAAGAAGAAAGCTCTGGTGCTGTTTGCTGATATTTATCTACCGCCATAGCCAATAGTCTTTCCGACTCATGAATGTTTGAGGCATTAAATATAGCTGTAATCTCCTCAGCTACTGGTTCCTTCATTGAGCGCTTTGGTATGTGAGCCTGAGCATTTTGCTGCAAATGAAATTGGCAGCGTTGCCAAGGAACACTGGGGAACACAGCTCTTCTAGCGGCTTTTAGGCCAGTATGAGCGTCGCTAGTAATCAACTCAATACCATGTATACCTCGCTCAACCAACTGCTGAAGAAAATCACGCCAATGTACCTCAGCCTCTGATAACGCAACAGAAACACCTAGCACTGTTCTCTTGCCGGTTGATTCATCAAAGCCATAGGCTATCAATACCGCACAGTCTTGTACTGTGCCGCTAGTGCGCACCTTCTCATAACGTGCATCTAGCCAAAGATATTTTATCTTTCCTAACGGCTTATTTCGCCATTTCTTTAAATCTTCATCCAACAATTTAGCGCAACGGCTTACCTCTGTGCTTGAAATATCTGTTCCACAGAGTTGCTTTAGCACCTTTTCAACTTTGCGCGTGGAAACCCCATGCACATACATTTCAGCGACAGCCAGCTTAAGTGCTCTATCAGAGCGTACACCTCGCTCTAAGACTGATGGATAGAAGGCTTCATTGGAGTCTCTAACCTGCGGTATCTGTAGCTCAAGCTGACCTTGACCTGTGTTAATTAACCTTGGTTTAAAGCCGTTCGCATATCCGTTTCTATCGCCAGTTCGCTCATAAGGACTGGCATTTAAATGGCGCTCCCTTTCTATTAACATAGCCTCATTCATCAACCTGGAGACAAGCTTAGGTAAAGCTTCAAACCCCTCCATCGCTAAAACATGTATGGCTTCTTCGATTAAGTTCTCATTTTTATAGCAGCTCATTGTCATTCCTCTTTTTTGGTTAAGTTTACCTTAAAAGGAATTTCTAATCTGACTGAGTCGCCTGCTTATTTTCAGCAAGTCAATGGAATTTACAGAAAGGATGGCGCACTAGCCTACCGCATAACCTGTCGCACCAAAGCTTTCAGCAAACTTTACTAAATCAATGTCATTAAAGTACACACCGCTTGCTTGTTGATATTTCATCATCTCTTGCTCGAGAACCATATTGTAAGAACCATCGCGCCACACACAATGTACGAGGTTGCAACCTTCGCGCACTGCTGTTTCCAACTCCATGGCTGAAAATAAAAAACCACCATCACCGGAAACAGAAATCACCTTCTCACCTGGTCTAAATAAAGTGGTTGCTATCGCCCAGGGTAAACCAACGCCTAACGTTTGTTGACCGTTACTAAACAACAATCGTTTGGGTTCGTAGCAAAAGAAATAACGCGCTAGCCACATGTAGTGTGAACCAATATCGCTAACTACAGTTTTTTTATCATCGACTAGCTTGCTAAGCTCATGAATAAAACGTAGAGGATGAATTAATTCCCCTTGATAATTTGCACCACTAGCAATCTTACCTAGCAGTTCAGAGCGAAGTTCATCGATATTTTGCTTGTCGAGTAAGTCTTTTCGTTGGTTTAACTGTGCTGCCAGTGCTTCAAGGTTAGCAGGTATATCACCGACTAATTCAATAGAAGGTAGATAGGTTGAATGAATTTCTGCAGGACCAGCATCGATATGGACAATTGTTTTATGACTATTGCTTAGGTTCCAAGACTCAGGATCATATTCGATGGGGTTATAGCCAATCGTAATAATGACATCAGCCTGATCTAAAGCTCTATCACCCGGCTGGTTTTTAAATAAACCTACACGTCCTATAAAGCAAGGTAATAATTCTTTTGATATAACACCTGCTGCCTGAAAGGTACCTACACATGGTAATTTAAAGCGAGTCAATAACTGACGAATAGCAGCAGTTACTTGAGGCTGGCTAGCATACATACCAAGCAAAATAATTGGTGAGCGTGCTTGGTTAATTAACTGGGCTACTTGTTTAATTTGTTCAGCAGGCGAGCTGCCTAACTTAAACTCAGGCACTGGATTGTTAGCCCGAGCCTGTGTCGCTGCAATTAGCACATCTTGTGGCACGCTAATAAAAGCAGCTCCTCCCGGTGAACTACGTGAAACACGAAAAGCAGTTTCAATAGCTTCTGGAATATTTTCTGGCACCAAAACCTCAACGCTACTTTTACTTACGTGAGAAAGCAAAGGCGCATTCTGTAAACCTTGGTGGGTCTGCTTAAGGCTCATCGAACGAGGCACATTCGCACCAATAGCAATGACGGGGTCACCTTCGCTAGTAGCTGTTAGTAAAGCTGTGGTTAAGTTAGTTACCCCAGGGCCTGAAGTAACAATTACTACACCGGGCTCGCCTGTTAAGCGACCATGGGCCGCCGCCATAAAAGCAGCGTTTTGCTCGTGACGACAAACAATCAGCTTAATGTCTGCTTCAGCTTTTTTTAGCTCATTAAATACTGCATCGACTTTGGCGCCGGGGATACCAAATACAGTTTTAACCCGATGCTTTATTAAGCAATCAACAAGCAACTTTGCCCCGGTTTCCCCTGTTACCATCCCTTCTCTCCTATTATGTGCTTATTAAATTCAATGAGCATAACAGGGCTAACTAAATAGAATCAAGCCGATCATCTTACTTGACTCTATTAACAAAGCCGCGATAATGCCGTCAGTAAAAGGGGCTGTTGCATAAATAGTAAAACTGGATAGACAGCTTGCTTAAACTGATTTGTGTATTGCTTTTGCGTAAGTAAAGCGCAGCGTAGCGAGCCATGGAGCAAAAGCAATGCACAAATTAGCAAAACAAAGCCTGAAGAAGGATTTATGCAACAACGTCTAGTGAAACAAGGAGCTAATATGACAAGCAATAAACCTCGCATTCTTACCGGTGACACCCCTACAGGCAAACTACACCTGGGACACTGGGTTGGCTCACTTGAGAATCGGGTTCGCTTGCAAGATGACTACGATTGCTACTTTATTATTGCTAATATGCATGCCTTCACTACTCGTGCAGAGCAGCCACAAGCCATTCATGACAGTGTGTTAGCCATTGCAACAGATTATCTAGCAGCTGGTATCGATCCTATTAAGAGCACTATTTTTATTCAATCAGAGATTCCTGCTATTGCTGAATTATCCTTTTTATTTAGCATGTTACTGCCCTATTCTCGTGTTATGCGCAACCCAACGATTAAAGCTGAAATTCGTGATAAAGGCCTAGGTGATAGCTATTCTTTTGGATTTTTACTGTATTCGATTGGCCAGGTAGCTGATATTTTAGCTTTTCAACCTAAGCTGGTTCCAGTCGGTGAAGATCAGGTGCCTCATTTGGAAATGACTCGTGAAGTTGCTAGACGGTTTAACCAGCTTTATTGCGGCGTGGACTCTCACACTGAAGACAAAGAGTATTTAAAAGCTGGCGGCTTGTTACCCATTATCGAGCCTTTATTGGGTCGCACTCCACGCTTAGTCGGTACTGGCGCTCCGAACAAAGACGGCAATTTGCTAAAAATGAGCAAATCGCTTAACAATGCGATCTTCTTAAGCGATGACCCAGATACTATTAAAAAGAAAGTTATGGGCATGTATACCGACCCAAATCGTCTAAAAAAAACAGACCCAGGCCGTGTTGAAGGAAATCCGTTATGGATTTTTCATGACACCTTTAACCATGACACAGCTTGGGTAGAAGCAAGCAAAGAAAAATACCGTAATGGGCAAATTGGTGATGTTGAGTGTAAGCGTAAACTGATTGATGCTTTAGTCGAGCTTACCGCTCCAATGCGAGAACGCCATGCACTCTATTCTGCTGATCCAGCGCAAGTGTTAAAAGTTTTGCAAGAAGGTACAGCCCGTGCTAACGCCGTTGCTGAAGCAACATTAGTGGAGGTAAAAAAGGCTATTAAACAGGACTATTTTACACAGACGCGTGAGCTTAAGTTATAACGCTTATATATCATAAAACTGGAAACAAAAAGCTATATTTATTATGCGGTTAATCTACTATTCTCACGTAGAACCGTGCCTGACAAAAAGGTTTGAGCAAGTTTTTTTGCTTTGCTAATAGATTCAATAAATGCCATGCCGGTTTCGCTAATATGGTAGCTATAGATAGCATGAGTAACCGTTTCTGCTGTTGAGCTAACGTTATGACAGCTAGCGCAATAACTTTTAGTGATTGGTTCGATATAAGCTTGTTGACAGTGCTGACAAACTCTCTCAGTAACACCCTCTTGCCAAGCTGACGTTTGCTGCCCCCGATCTGGTATTTCACAACGAGGACAAGCAGCTAACGTATTTAATTCATTAGACCTTCTGCGAAACTAAATACTGGGCGAGCTTATGCTCGTTTGTAGTTTTAGAATCCGGCTTGAAGATTGAGAATCCCAGCAATAATATTAAATCTCATATTGTGTTTTCTGCGAAAATTCCTATACACCTCCCCAAGAATGCGGAATTTTTTAAATTTTGAGAATTGATGTTCAACCCTAATACGGATCTTGCTGTGATTACGGTTATCCTCTTTTTGTTGAGTAGTTAATTTGCCGCCTTTGGGCTTTTTATGAGGTAAGTTAACCAAGGGGTCAGTATGTTGAATTCCTTGGTATCCTAGATCAGCATATTTTTCTGCTGGTGGCAGTGGGCTGCCACGTTGTCGGATCTTAATATCATGAACCCTCCCAGGCATTGTTTGAGAGACGTTGATTATTTTTCCGGATGTACTCATTGCTATCTCCACCTTTTGAGTATGTCTTTTCTTTTTACCAGAATAATAATCTTTACGTGGCTTCTTCTTTTTGGGGCGCTGAATAGGCTGCTCCGTTACATCCATTAATATAGCGCAAACCGCATCTTCTGTTAGGGTTCTGTCTTTTTTAATGATAGAGCGTTATTTTGTCTGTAAAAACCAACTTCAGTACTTAGAAAAACCTTTAAAATTCTAAATGGCACTCTATTGTACCTGTCTCATCGAATAATATCTTAAATTAATTATGCTAATCAATCTAAAAAATTATTTATACCTCAAATTTTTCTCCTCTCAAAATAAATTATTAACTTTTAGGTAATAGCAATTATATCTCGTTAATAAGAACAAGAATGATCTATTCTAAAACCCTATGAAGCCTTATTATTCACTTCAACTTAAGTATCTAGGTGATCCGCTCCACTGGTCATCAATTTCCACTAAAACAGCTGATACGAGCCTTAGGCACGATTCAGTATTAGGGAAAATTCGTATCCGTTCAATATCAGCATGATTTGAAAATAATTCAAAAAGTTCTTGACAGCTTTTTCGTGCAAATTTGGAAATTTTATATTGGAATCATCGTGTGTCATAAAAGCATGATGTGCGCTCTATAACAACGCTGTATGCTCGGATTATTTTTTCATCGATCAGGTTCATGGCTTAAAAATAATTTCAGCAGTACGGCCATCTGTGTGGGGAAAATTTACCTTTTCAAACCCGTGGTATACTCTTCCTATGAAAAAACAACCTGACAAATCAGTTTTAGCCGATCTCATTGAGAGATTTAATAATACTGTTACACCAACAGCACTAGAAACAGATTTTAGCAATGTATGTGAAAGTCAGGCTGAGAAAATCATAAAGCTAGAAGACAAGGTGCAATCGTTAAATAACGCATTAAATAAATATAAAGGTGAGCAAGGAAAGCCTAATGTTAGAAAGCAAACGCGCGCTAACAAGGACAAGGATCATTCCTCCGAGAAGGATAGAAAAGGAAATAAAACCAATAAAACTAGAAAGCCAAAATCTAGTAAAAAAAATCTCGAAGTCTCTAATACAGTGACACTAACAATTAATCCAGATTCGTTGCCCAGCGATGCTGTGCCAAATGGCTCTAAGAAAACACTTATCCAGGATATAAAAATTGCTGCTAATAACACTCTTTTTTTGCGCCAACAATATTACTCCCCTTCTGAAAACAAACACTATACAGCACCTCTGCCAACTGGTTATGAGGGCCAGTTCGGCCCTACTATTAAAAGCTGGACAAGCTTCCTAAATACTCAAGGTGGTATGACGCTAGAAAGCCTTGAGACATTTTATAAAACCGCCAACATAGATATTAGTAAATCAACCATCCATAGCTTCACAATTAAAACACCTACGATACTTGAGCCCGAGAAGGTAGAAGTTGTGAAGGCAGGTTTACAATCCACGAACTACCAGCACCTAGATGACACCAACGCTAGAGAGGATGGGAAAAACCGTTATGTTAATGTATTGGGTAATGAGTATTATTCAGCTTACTTTACGCTGACCAGTAAAAGTCGATTAAGCGTCATTGAAATGTTAAGCAAAGACCACTTTGGGTTCACATTAAATGAGGCCGCTTTTAATTTACTGGCTACTATGAACTTACCCCACAAGGTAATCGAAAGCTTAAAGGTATTTCACTCATCGACTATCTTAAACAGTAAGGAGCTGGAAGTTATTCTTGATAAGGTATTAGGTGATAAAAAATTTCCAA